>JANWWK010000042.1 GCA_025056175.1 Anaerolineales bacterium | reverse complement strand
CCCCGTGGGGCGCGCCCCTCACGGGGTGCGTGGATTGAAACTCGGCTCGCTGCCAGTACAAACCGTCGATGCTTGTCGCTCCCCTCACGGGGAGCGTGGATTGAAACATCAACGACGCGAACATTTAAGTCGCACTCACCGAGTCGCTCCCCTCACGGGGAGCGTGGATTGAAACTCAGAAACAGGATGCAGGCAGCTCTGTGAAGGCTGCCAGTTTTTGGACAAGAGAGCAGTTTTATGCATAAAAAATTACGCGCTCATCCAGTCATCTTACTGAGTATGATTACACCTCCCCTCTTCAGGGTGCAAGCGTGAAATTATACGTGCTGACGCCCACATCCAGCACAATGCTGGGGGCAGTATCCTGTCGCAGGCGCAGTTCGCCGCTGCTGGTGCGGAACAAGAAGCGGCGTTCTGAAACCCAGCGTAATGTATCCCAGGCGCCAGGTGAGTCGTTCAGCGCAATCGGCGCTTCACCAAACGCCTGGGCATACACATCCTCAGGCATGTTGCGGTCGTAGAGAACCACGCGCCGGGAATCTGGATTCCAGTTTTCGATGTAAAGGGAAGAACCGGTTTGCAAGGTACGGTCGGCGGTGCTGATATCTATGATGCGAACCGCTTGAGAAGCACCCTCCGGGCGCACATAGGCGACGCTGGTGCCATTCGGTGCAATGCGAGGGAAGCTTTCCCATACCGGCACGGCGACAAATTCGGCCAGTTGCGCCGGGCTGCCACTGAGTGGGACGTAGTAATAACGGGTAGGCTGGCTGGGATTTTCAAGCGCCGCAGAAGCCGGAATGACGGTGTAGAACCCCTCAGAGTCGTTCCGCCAGACAACTTGGGGATAATAAGTCCATTCACTATACGTTGAGACGAAATCGAAGGTAAAGACCACGCGGTCTTCGCTGCCATCGCGGCGCAAAACGCGAATCTGATTGCCCTGCGAGAGGGCAAAGAACTTCCCCTCGGGAGAAAACGTCCACTGCCCGCCGCCCCGTCCGGGGTCCAGCACCACCACTGGCGCACCGCCGTCAGCGCTGACACGGCGCAGGTCATCGAACGGCATCGGATAACCATCTGTTTCCGCATAGAGGGAGAAGAAAATCTCGCGGCTGGCAGGCAGAAAATCGAAGCTTCGGATAAGTACCTGGAGCATCCCCGCACCGCGCAGAGAATCGAGATAACCACGAGTGATGAGCGGACGTTCACCGCTGCCATCGGCGCGAATGGCGTAGAGCTCACCGTTCCGGAGAAATGCAATCACCTGTCCATCATCGCTGATGCACGGTTGGTCATCCTGGCCGGTGGTGGTCAGGGTGCGCGTGGGTTCGCCCTCGCGCCATAACAGGATGTTGCCCCCACGGGCGTAGACAACGGTCAAGACACCGGGCGGCGCAGAAACAGGTGCAGGGGTGGGCGAGGCGACCTCGGTGGGCGGGGCTGCCGCAGCCGCCGTCAGCGTGGCAGAGACCAGAGTGGCAATTGTGTTGGGGGTGGGAGGATTAGACGGGGGCGATACGGGGGCCGGTAATCCACACGCCAGCGCTGAGAACACTACCGCCAAAAGCGCCAGCAAAGCAAATTTTTGCGACATACGTCTCTCTCCTTCGGATGTAGAGGGTCATGGCACAGTGTAGCAAGTTCGTTCGGTTTCTTTCTATCCCCCGTCAGGACTAGCCAAAAGGAGCAGGCTTTTCCTGTATAATTCCGCCAATGCGAAAAATCATCTTGATTTTGATTTTCTTCCTCGCCAGTGGGCTGGTTTTGTTCAGTTTCGGCGAGCTGGAGAATACATGGAAGACGCTCCAGCGGAGCGATTTTCGTTTCATCGGGCTGGCGGTCGTGCTGGTGGCAGCCTGGACGGTCAGTGATGGGCTGGGATACCGGGCGCTGTTGCGGCTCATGGGTGTGCGGGAACGCCTGTGGCGGCTGATTCTGCTCTCTTCGGCGGCTAATTTCATCAACGTCGTAGCACCTTCGGGCGGATTCGGCGGTATGGCCGTGTTTATTGACGATGCCGGACGTCGAAAATATCCGCGCGGCATGGCAGCTGCAGCAGCCGCTTTACACCTGTTTCTGGATTACGCCGCGTTCATGGTTGTGCTGGGATTGGGATGGGTGGTTTTACTGCGCAGAAACGACCTGGATGCCGGAGAGATGACCGCTTCATTCCTGATGCTGGCGCTGTTTCTGGCGCTCGGCGGGTTCATTTATGTCGGTTCGCGTTCTGGCGAGCAGCTGGGAAAAATTCTGACATGGTTGGCGCGCCTGATAAACCGGTTATTACGCCCTATCGTGCGGCGCAATTACCTGAGCGAGGAAACCGCGCGAGTTTTCAGCCACGAAGTGTCCGAAGGTCTCTCGATTTTGCGCGTGCAACGGCGCGGGGTGTTGCTGCCGCTCTCGTTCGCGCTCACCAGCAAGGCCTTGCAAACGCTCATTTTGTTGCTGACCTTTCTGGCATTCGATGTGGCCTACTCTGCCGGGACGGTGGTGGCCGGCTTTGCCACCTACTACCTGTTTTTGATTATCTCGCCTACGCCCTCAGGCATTGGGGTCGTCGAGACTCTGCTCCCCCTTGCGCTGCACTCGCTCAACGTGCCATGGGAGCAATCGGTGGTGGTGACTCTGACCTATCGCGGATTAACGTTTTGGCTGCCCCTGCTGGCAGGGGCAGTGTCGTTACGGCTATTGCAACGAGATGATTAATCCCGCGAAAACAATTTTGAGAAAGCAAAAAGACGCTCACTGAAACGTAATCTCTTCGATACGCCAGCACTCTTCGCCCAACAGCTTCTTGAGACGGGTGAGCAATTCGGGCGTAATGCGGGTACTGTCGTTGGGGAAGTCAATGAGGTGTCCGCGCCCGGCCTCGAAGATGTGGAACTGGAAGCGGTCTTTGCCCGGTTTAGACATGAGAATAAAATAGACATTTCGCAGCCGCCGGCGGTCGCGTTCCGGGTCGCCGGAAGGGCGCAGGGTGATGGTTATCATGCGCGGCGGCTGGCTTTCTTCACGCGCTTCGGCCAGCACTTGCGGCGGCACAATCGGCGGCGGCAACGGGGCCACTGCCGGCAGGCGCTCGGCGGGGCGAAGGCCAGGGAGTGGAGCAGGCACGGCAGGCTGCGGGAGGGGATGCTCGTGCACTTCGACAGCCGGCGCCAGGCGCTCCAGAGTCAGCCAGTCATCGAGCGGGGCGGCAGGCGGCGAAGGCGGCGCTTCCGTCAACATGGCGGCGGTCTCCGGCTCGAACAGGTGCCAATCATCCGGGAAATCTGGCTCAGGCGGAAAATCTGGTTCAGGCACGACATCCGCCTGAGATGAGAAATCCGGTTTGGGGAGCGCATCCGCTCTGAGTGCGACCTCTACCCGGGGCGAAGAATCCGGTTGGGACGGAGCATCCGTTTGGGCAGAGGCCAGCGGTGGGCGGTACTCGCTTTGCAGCGGCTGTTCGGGTTTGCGGTTCTCTTCTAGCGGCATCACCACATCAAAATTGGTGTAGATTTCATCCACCAGCACTTTGGGAGGTGTGGTGGCGGCATCTACCTTGCCCTTGACGACGATGACCTGGCCTTCCTCGCACAACGGGCGGTATTTTTCCCATGTTTTGGGGAAGATGACCAGTTCGATATTGCCGGTCAGGTCTTCCAGTGTGACGAAGCCCATCATTTTATCGGTTTTGGTTTTATAGGGACGTGAGGAGACCACCAGCCCGGCCACCTGTACCGGCTGGCCGTTCGACAGGTCGTTCAGCGCCAGCGCATTGGTGATGGCTGACCGCATCAGGTCTGCCTGATGTTGTTTGAGCGGATGGTCGGAGAGATAGACGCCTATCAGTTCACGTTCCCACGCAAGCGCTTCCTTCTTCTTCGTGGTTGTGTTCGGTAGCACAATGCTCTGCACCTGCACACCGCTCATGCCGCCAAAAAGCGACATTTGCCCGATTTCGGTGGCTTTGAAGTGGCTGGCGCTGGCAGCGACCATCTGGTCGAGGGCCTCTAACAGGGCGGCGCGCTCGCCAAATTCATCCAGCGCGCCAGCTTTGATGAGGCATTCCAGTGCGCGCTTGCCAACGGCTTTCAAATCTACCCGTTGGGCAAAATCGTTCAGGCTGCGAAAGGGCGTTTCGCGGCCGTTTTCGCGGCGTCCATTCAAAATCAATTCCACCGGGCCGACGCCCACGTTCTTGACGGCGCTCAGGCCGAAACGAATGGCCGTCTTCCCGCCAGGCTGGTCTTCGATGGTGAAATCTTGCCCCGAATAGTTGATGTTTGGCGGCAGAACTTCGATGCCCATCGAGCGCGCCTCGGCGATGTAAAGGGAAATTTTGGCGCTATCGTCTTTGAAGACCGACATGAGCGCACTCATATATTCGGCGGGGTAATGCGCTTTCAGGTAAGCAGTCTGAACCGAGACCAGGCCATAATCGGCAGCGTGGGATTTGTTGAACCCGTAGCGCGCGAATTGCTCCCAGTCCTCGAAAATGGCGGTGGCGGTTTCCCTATCCATGATGCCGCGTTCGACCGCGCCTTTGATGAATTTCTCTTTATTCTTGGCAATTTTATCGGCCATCTTTTTCGAGATGGCCTTGCGCAGGTCATCGGATTCGGAGCGGGTGAAGCCGCCAATTTCCACGGCCGCGCGCATGATTTGTTCCTGATAAACCGGAATGCCGTAGGTATCGCGGAAAATCGGCTCCAGCGCCGGGTGACGATATTCGATGGGTTCTTCGCCGTGCATCCGGCGGATGTAACTGGGGATAAAATCCATCGGGCCGGGGCGGTAGAGCGCCACCATGGCGATGATGTTATCCAGGTTGCGGGGTTTCATTTCCACCACCCAGCGCGTCATCCCCGCACCTTCTAACTGGAACACACCTGCGGTCTTGCCCTCACCCAACAGTTGGAAGGTTTTCGGGTCGTCTAAGGGGATGTTGTTGAGGTCATACTCTTTGCCATGCCGCTGTTTGATAAGCTCGCATGCACGTGCCATTACCGTCAGGGTCGAAAGTCCCAGAAAATCCACTTTGAGCATGCCCAAACTTTCCAGGATGCCCATCTCAAACTGGGTGACCGTTTTGATGGGTGATTCTTCCGAGCCACTGGTGGGGCGGTGAATGGGCAGGTATTCGGTAATGGGCTTGTCGGAGATGACCAACCCCGCGGCGTGTGTGCCGGCGTTGCGGACGGTGCCTTCCATGTGGATGGCGATGTCTACCAGTTTTTTGACTTTGGGGTCGGAATCATAGAGCGCTTTGAGTTCCGGCACTTCTTCCAGCGCCTGGGTGAGCGAGACCGGTTTGCCTGGAATTTGCGGCACGAGTTTGGCGACCTTATCCACTTCGGGGATGGGCATTTCCAGCACGCGACCCACATCGCGCAACGCGCCGCGTGCAGCCATCGTGCCAAAGGTGATGATTTGCGCTACGCGGTCATCGCCGTACTTCTGAGCAGCATAGACGAGCATTTCGGCACGGCGGTCGTCACGGAAGTCCAGGTCAATATCGGGCATGGAAATGCGCCCAGGGTTGAGGAAGCGCTCAAAGAGCAGTTGATGCTCGATGGGGTCTACCAGCGTAATGAACAGCGAATAGGCCACCAGCGAGCCAGCGCCCGAACCGCGCGTGTTATACCAGATGCCGTTCTCGCGGGCGTGACGGCATAAATCCCACACAATCAGGAAGTACGAATCGAAGCCCATCGAGTGGATAACGTCCAGCTCGAAATTCAGCCGCTCGCGGATAACCGGGTCATTTTTGCGCGCCCCGTAGCGTTTTTCCAGACCCTCCTCACACAGGTGACGCAGATACGTCTGGGCGGTGAAGCCCTCCGGCACCGGAAACTCCGGGATGTGGTAACCCTTGAAACTCAAATCCACGTTGCAGCGCTCGGCAATCATCAGCGTATTGGTGAGCGCTTCGGGAATTTCGGCAAACAGGCGGCTCATCTCCTGCGGAGAACGCAGGTAGAAGGTCTGGCTTTCGTAACGCATCCGCTCCGGGTCGTTGAGTGATTTACCGGTCTGAATGGCGAGCAACACATCCTGGTAGGCGGCATCTTCCAGGTTGATGTAATGCACGTCGTTGGTGGCGACGAATTTGGCCGCGTAGCGCGCCCCCAATTCCACCAGCTTGCGGTTGAGGTCCACCATTTCGGCAATGTTGTGCTGTTGGAGCTCGATGAAGAAGCGGTCGGGGCCAAAGACATCGTAGTACCAGTTCATGCGGCGCACAGCTTCTTCAGGGCGTTCTTCCAGCAGGTCACGCGGAATTTCGGCAGACATGCAGCCGGAGGTACAAATCAGCCCTTCGGAATGTTCGGCCAGAAGTTCGTGGTCAATGCGCGGGTAGTAGTAAAAGCCCTCCATCTGGGCTTTGGAAACAAGTTTGAGCAGATTGCGGTAACCGGTTTCGTTTTCGGCCAGCAACAGCAGGTGGGTAGATTTTTTGTCTAACTTCGGGTCGCGGTCGGTCATGCGGCGGGCGGCCATGTAGGTCTCCACGCCGATAATTGGCTTAATGCCGACTTCGCGGGCGGCGTTGTAGAATTCCACCACGCCGAACATCGTGCCGTGGTCGGTAATCGCCAAAGCGGGCATCTCCATCTCTTTGGCGCGCTTTACCAGCTTCTTGATATTTGAGAAGCCATCGAGCAGCGAATAAACGGTGTGGGTGTGCAGGTGGACGAAGGACATTCCAGGTACCAGTTATCAGTGTTCAGTGAGCAGTGGTGAGGAAATGACTAACAGCAAGCGGGGGGTAACCAGTTGTGGGGAGAAGATTATAGCATTTCAACCGCGCTGCCGACCTGACGGTTGGCTTAAATTTTTTGGAACGGGTGTTCGTTTTAAGGTGAGAAAATCCAGTCAGTGGGTCAGAATCAAAAAAGGCTCACAAGGAAAATATGGCAGAATTCGAGAAACACCTGGTCGGGCAGCAGGCGGAGTGTTTTTGTGTCTGCAGGCAGACTATTGTCCCTATACCGCCTGCGGGAGGCGGTGCTAAAAAGCGGTGCGCGGCAGCAGTGTAAATCCACAATCCTTCAATCCCCCAATCCTCCAATCCGGCAAACATCGAGTACAATTCCCCATTGTCTTACCCTGGCCTGCCCGTGCGCGTGGACGCAAGGCAGGGCAAACCCGCATTGCAAGAGAGAGTTATGACCCACGAAGAAAACCGAACCTGGCTGGATAAAACTCCCATCCCCTCCCTCCCCTGGTTGACGGTGGAAGTGCTGGTCTTCGCCGTCCTGGTGCTGCTGACCATCGTCACACGCTTCTATGACCTGGAAACGCGCGTGATGAGCCACGATGAAAGCCTGCACACCTATTTCTCCAATGAACTGGCCGAAGGGCGCGGATACATTCACAACCCGATGATGCACGGGACGAGCATGTATCACTTCATCGCGCTCTCCTACTTCATTTTCGGCGCCAACGATTTCACCGCCCGCATTCCCTCGGTCTTGTTCAGTATTGCGATGGTCTGGCTGTTATGGCCATGGCGACGCTATCTGGGACGCGCCGGTGTGCTGGCGGCAGGGACGCTGATGCTGCTTTCGCCTTACATGCTCTACTATGGCCGTTACGTGCGCGAAGATGTATTTGCCGTCCTGTATGGCCTGGTGATGCTGTACGCCGTCTTGCGCTACCTGGAAAGCGGCGAATCCCGCTACCTGTTCATCCTGGCAGGAGCGCAGGTGATGCATTTTACCGTTAAAGAGACCGCTTTCATCTACGATGCGCTCCTGCTCCTGTTCCTGGCTGCTTACCTGGTGGCCCGCATCACCCGCAAACCGTGGGAAAACGCCCGACAAGAATTTACCGCCTTCGTGGTGAGCCTGATCATTGGAGCGCTGTTCCTGGGCGGAGCGCTCTTGTGGCGCATGTCGGAGGGTCAGGAAACGCTCAACCCGGCACAAACCGCCTCACCTTCCCTGCCCGGCCAAGCCACCTCTCCGCTGGCGTTGCCCTCCAGCGGGCTGGAACCGGTGCTCGTCCTGGGTTTGTTGGGCGCGGCCGCCCTGGGGGCGGCGCTCTACTTCGTCATTCGCGGCTATGGCATGGAAAATATCCGCAAAGAGCGCGCCTTCGACCTGGCAATGGTCACTGGCACGCTCGTTCTGCCCATGCTGGCCGCCTTTCCGATGGAATACCTCTCGCCCATCACCGAACGGATTTGGGGCATTCGAGTCGCTATCCCTGTCAACGCCGCCGACTTACAGACCTTCACCTCCGAGGGGCTGGTTCTGATGTTCCTCATCCTGGCCGTCTTTGTGGGGTTAGCGGTGGCACTCGGCCTGTTTTGGAACCGGGATTTGTGGTGGAAAATTGCCCTGCTGTTCTACGCAATTTTCACCGTGTTCTATACCACCATGTTCACCAACGGCGCGGGCTTCTTCACCGGCCTCATCGGTTCCCTGGCTTATTGGATAGAACAACACGGCGTTGAACGCGGCAGCCAACCCCTGTATTACTACCTGCTGGTGCAAATCCCGGTCTATGAGTTCTTACCCGCGCTGGCGGTGTTGTTCGCCTTCCTGGTGGGACCGCGCTGGCTCAGACAGGCACAAAACAAAACGGACTCAGTCTCGGTCAATTTGCCCAACACCTACGCCCTGCTGGGGTGGTGGTCGGTGGGCAACCTGGCCGCCTTCAGCATTGCCGGTGAACGCATGCCGTGGCTCACCATCCACATTGCTCTGCCCTTCGTCCTGTTTGGCGGATGGGCGATTGGCGCGCTTATTGAACGAGTAGATTGGGATTCCCTGCGCCACAACCGCCCTGTGCTTACGCTTGCACTGGTGTTTGTGTTCATCGCCAGCACGCTGGGGATGGCTGCATCGCTGGTCGGCTACCCCCCGCCGTTCTCCGGCACGGAACTGGCGCAATTGCAGGCCACCACCACCTTCCTGTTTGGCCTGCTGGGTGCGCTGGCCAGCGGCTACGGTCTCTACCGCCTGTTCGATGATTGGGAACCGCGGCAGGCGGCCTATCTGGCCTTGCTGGTCTTTTTTGGCTTCCTGGCACTGCTCACTGCGCGGGCATCGTTCCGCGCCGCGTATGTCAACTACGATAGCGGACAGGAATACCTGGTGTACGCCCATAGTTACACTGGCGTCAAACACGTCTTGCGGGAAGTGGAAAAACTCTCCCTTCACACGGTCGGCACGCCACGCGACATTGTCGTTGCCTACGATGACGATGTCTCCTGGCCGATGTCATGGTACATGATTCACTTCCCCAACGCCCGCTTCTACGGCAGTACACCCGATATGTCGCTGCGCGATGTGCCGGCCATCATCGTCGGTGATAACAACTACGCCAAAATCGAACCGGTCGTGGGCGAAGACTATTATCGCTTCGACTATGTGCGCATGGTGTGGCCGAATCAGGATTACTTCAACCTGGTGAGCGAACGCTACAATCCGGACGAACCTTTCCCCGATGGCTACTGTCCCGGGGTGTTGAGCGTCTTCCGGCTGATTCGTAACCGCGATTACTCGCGTGTGTGCAACGCGCTGGCCGACCCGCAAATGCGTACCGCCATCTTCGAAATTTGGCTGAACCGCGATTACACCCGCTACGCCCAACTGACCGGACGCGATACCTTCACCGATGCCAACTGGGACCCGTCCGACCGCATGAGGCTGTATATCCGCAAAGATGTGGCCGATTTGGTGTGGAATTACGGCATTAAAGCTGCCGACCTGAAGCCCGACCCCTATGCCGCTGGAATCACCGTGCTGGAAGCCGACCTGGTCTTTGGCACATCTGGCAGTGAACCCGGTCAATTCAACGCCCCGCGCGGCATCGCCTTTGCGCCTGATGGCACCTTCTACGTGGCCGATTCACGCAATCACCGTATTCAACACTTCGATTCGCAAGGCAACCTGCTCGGTGCCTTTGGCACGTTTGGCGACCTGACCGCCGGAAGCGCCCCCGCAGGCACATTCAATGAACCCTGGGGCGTAGCCGTTGGACCAGATGGCAGTGTCTACGTCACCGATACGTGGAATCATCGGGTGCAGAAATTCACGCCCAACGGAGAGCCGATTGCTATGTGGGGCGTGTTCGGTCTGGCGGATACACCCGGCGCGCTCTACGGGCCGCGCGGCATCGCCGTAGATGCTCAGGGGCGTGTCTTTGTGGCCGATACCGGCAATAAACGCATTGTCATTTACGACTCAAACGGAACCGTTCTTGGCGCGTTCGGCGATGCTGGCATTCAGCCCGGACAATTCAACGAACCGGTAGATGTGAAACTCGACACAGAAGGCAACGCCTACATCACCGATACGTGGAACCGCCGTGTGCAGGTCTTCAGCCCGCTCGAGGACGGCCTGACCTACATCCCCACCCTGCAATGGCCGATTCGCGGCTGGAAGAGCCAGAGCCTGGACAACAAGCCGTATATTGCCGTCTCCCCGCAGGGCTGGGTGTTCGTGACCGACCCCGAGGGCTACCGCGTGCTGCAATTCGACCGCACGGGGCAGTTCATCCGCCTGTGGGGGACGTTTGGCGCCAGCCCGGCCAGTTTTGGCTTGCCGAGCGGCCTGGCACTGGATAACAACGGCAACCTGTGGGTGACAGACGCCGGCAATGGGCGGGTGATGCGTTTCCGCCTGCCATAATGCTCATCAAACAAACCGTCCACGAAGTCTCACGCACAGGCTTCGTGGACGGTTTGTTTTCGGCGCAGGGTCAGGTTAGGCCAGCGCCACGTAATCGCTGGTAATACGCTCGGCTTCTGCCGCACCAACCAGGGCCAGCAGTTCTTCGGCCAGTTGCGCCTTGTGCTGCGCGTCTTTGCGGCTCCAGGTGCGGCTTTTGATTTCCAGAAAACGCCCCATCTCAGGCCGCTGGATGGTATCCAGGTTGATGTAAAACTCCTCGCCCTTATACTTCACTTTCCAGCGCAGGCGGTCTTTTTCCACCACTTTCTCCTCGGCCGGGCGGAAGTATTCGCGGTAGAAGCGCAGGGTTTGAGCAGCCGGGGCCAGGTAACGCGAGCGCGAAAGCAGAATATCGCCACTAAAGGAGCCTTCGCGTGTCTGCCCAATCAGTGTCAGCCGCGTGCGCACTCCGGTCACTTTGCCCTTCGCATCAATCAAATCATCTTCGCGATAACGCAGACGTCCCTGTGCCGGGTCGTCGAACGAGAAATAGTGGTCGTACTGACGGTAATGCCGCGCGTAGAGAACTTCCAATTCGGGAGAGCGCAAGGCCGTTTCAATCTGCGCCGAATCAGGCAGACGGACTTTGACCTGCACTTCGTAGGACTCTTCTTCGCTGGAGCCGCCCAATGCAATCAGTTTGCTCAACACCGATTGCTCACGCGCCGTCAGGAAGGCGTCAATGCGGCGGGCATATTCAGCGGCCTGGGCCAGCAATTCGGCTTCGTTCAGGGTCAAGAGTTGACGGTCGCGCATCAGCCACCTGCCGTTGACCATCACATCGGTCACATCGGTAGATTTGGCGGCATACACAATTTGAGCATACGGCCCATTCGGGTCGCGCTCGAAACGCGGTGAATTGTGCAGAGGGTTCAAATCCACCAGAATCAGGTCGGCGCGCTTTCCGGGGACGAGTGAACCGGTCAGATGCCCGATGTGCATGGCCTGCGCACCAATGCGGGTTGCCATTGCCAATGCTTGCCAGGCCGGCAGGCTGGTGGGGTCGTTCGAAACGGTTTTTGCCAGCAGGGCAGCCAGGCGCACTTCCTCGAACATATCCAGGTCATTGTTCGAGGCCGGCCCATCGGTGCCAATGCCAACGTTCAGGCCGGTTTCGAGCATCTTGCTCACGGGTGCAAAGCCGGAGGCCAGTTTCAGGTTCGAGGAGGGGTTATGCGCCACTCCGGCGCGGGCGTGCAGGAGCGTGCGCATTTCACCTTCGTCAACATGAACACAATGCGCCGCCAGCACTTTGGCCTCGAACAGGCCCTGTTTCTTGACGTATGGTACGACCGGCATACCGTTCTCTTCGCGCATGGTTTCCACCTCCTGCGCGGTTTCCGAAAGATGAATCTGAAGGGGAACATCAAACTCAGCGGCCAGCTGCGCGCACGCCTTGAGAATTTCGGGGGTGGTGGAATAAGGCGCGTGCGGAGCGACGGAGGGAACAATCAGCGGGTGGCCTTTCCACTTTTGAATGAATTCACGCGCTCGCGCCAGCGCATCCTCGAAAGAGGGCGAATCGGAGGTGGGAAACTTCAACACCGATTGTCCGCACACGCCACGCAGACCAGCCTCCGCGGTTGCCTGTGCCACATCGTCCTCGAAGAAATACATATCGGCAAAGGCAGTGACCCCGCTCTTGATGAATTCGGCACAGGCGATGAGCGTTCCCAAACGACAAAACGCCGGTGAGACAAATTCCCGCTCCACCGGCCACATATACCCCAACAGCCACACATCCAGCCGCAAATCATCGGCTAAGCCGCGCAACAGGGTCATGGGCACGTGTGTATGGGCGTTCACCAGGCCAGGCATCAACACTTTTCCGCCACAATCCAGCACTTGCGAGGCAGTAAATTGGGTAGTTACCTCCTCCTGCGGTCCCACGGCTACAATCGAATCGCCCTGCACGGCCAGTGCGCCGCGCCGGTATTGCCGGAACTCTTCATCCATCGTCAAAATGTGCGCGTTAGTCAGCAGAATATCTACAGTTTGGGTCATGGGGTCTCCTTTTTTTCGGAATACAGGTTGACCTATTATGTACTTGTCTGACATTAAAGTCAACAGGGGTATAATCTGTGTTGCCATTTCAGCTTGTTGCAAAGGCAGGACAACCTGAGCGGTTGTCCTGCAAATCATCTCCCCTCCGAGGTACTATGCACATCCTGGTAACAAACGATGACGGGGTCCAGGCGCCGGGTTTGCTGGCGCTGGCGCAAGAAATGAGAAAACTGGGACGGGTGACTGTGCTGGCGCCCGACCGCAATTGGAGCGCTTCGGGACACGTGAAAACGATGGAACGCCCCTTACGTGTGCGCACAGTCAAACTGGCCGATGGCACGCCTGCGCTAACCAGCGACGGTGCGCCGAGCGACTGTGTGGCGCTGGCGCTGCTGGGCGTAGTGCAAGAAAAAGTGGATTTGGTGGTCTCCGGCATTAACCCCAACGCCAACATCGGCCACGATGTCACGTACTCCGGGACGGTCACAGCGGCTATGGAAGCGGTGATTGCCGGCGTGCCGGGGATTGCCGTCTCGCTCGATTCCAAACCCGGCCAGAGCGAATTGGATTACACCCCCGCTGCCCGCGCAGCAGCGCGCCTGGCGGCACATGTGCTGAAGGAAGGCCTGCCGCAAGGGATTTTGCTCAACGTCAACGTGCCGCACCTGCCCGAAGCGGAGATTCGCGGCTTGCGGGTTACCCGGCAGGGTTTGCGCGTATACCGTGACGCACTGGACGAACGCCGCGACCCGCGCGGGCGCCCGTACTACTGGATTGGCGGTGACTGGCCGACCGGAATCAACGAGGAAGGCACCGATTTTTGGGCTTTACAGATGGGGTTCATCTCCGTCACGCCGCTGCAACTCGACCTGACAGCGCGCGAGCTGTTGCCCCGCCTGCGAGACTGGGAAGAAGGTTAACCCCTGCCGGGCGCACGTCTTTACCCGTATCTCTGCATAAAACGTTCGATACGGCGCAGAGCTTCTTCTATTTTTTCGTAAGCAGTGGCATACGAACAGCGCACAAAACCCTCGCCGCCTTTGCCAAAGGCGCTGCCCGGCACAACAGCCACATGCTCCTCGTGCAGCAGTTTTTCAGCAAAGGTCTCTTCATCCATACCCGAAGCGCGGATGTCAGGAAAGGCGTAGAACGCGCCTCGCGGCTCGAAGGTGGTCAACCCCAGGCGGTTCAGGCCGTTGACAATCAATTTGCGGCGGCGGTCGTATTCGGCCACCATCTCATCTACATACGTATCCGATTTGAGCGCCTCGATAGCGGCATCTTGTGCGGTGGTGGGAGCAGACATGATGGTGTACTGATGCACGCGCAGCATCCATTTGAGAATCTCTGCCGGAGCGGCAGCATACCCAATGCGCCAGCCGGTCATCGCATGGCTTTTCGAGAAGCCACCCAACAACACTGTGCGTGCGCGAATCTCCTCACCCAGTGCAGGGAAGCACACATGCCGGAAACCATACACCAGGCGGTCATAAATCTCATCGGAAACCACAATCAGGTCGTGTTCGAGCGCAATTCTGGCAATTTCCATCAGTGTTTCGCGTTCGGCCACCGCGCCCGTAGGGTTACTGGGATAGCCGATAAAGATGGCTTTGGTGCGCGGGGTGATGTGACGACGCACTTCGTCCGGGTCCACTTGAAAGTTATTTTCCATGCGGCTGGGAATTTCTACCGGCACGCCGCCCGCCAGGAAGACCTCGGCCTGATAAGCCACAAAACACGGCGTGGGGATAATTACCTCGTCGCCGGGGTCGAGCAAGGCAGTAAAAGCCAGATACAGGGCTTCGGAAACGCCAACCGTGGCGATAATTTCGTGAACGGGGTCATATTTGACACCATACAACCGCTCCAGATTCGCAGCAATCGCCTGACGCAGTTCCAGTTTCCCCGCGTTGGAGGTGTAGTGTGTCTCTCCAGCCTGGAGAGAGCGAATACCGGCTTCCAGGATGGGTTGGGGCGTGGTGAAATCTGGCTCGCCAATCCCCAGAGAGATGACGTCTTTCATCGTAGCGGCAATATCGAAGAACTTGCGAATACCTGAAGGTTTAAGCGTAGATACCCGCTTCGAGATATATTTGGGCGTATCGAGAACGGCCATTGTGCCTCCTGAAGACAGACAGAGTTCGGAACGCTGCCATCACGCATGCTCCGCGCAGTCATCCTGAATTGTACGAATTCCGCCGGAAAAATACAGGGCAAGATGTCACCTTACCCCGTCAACGAACGTCCTAAAGTTGCACGCTGGAATTATCGCCAATATTGACGCTGGCCGGGCGGCTTTTGATGCGGGCGTGTCTGCCGATAAACGAGCCATCCAGCACCGAATCGGTCACGGTAGCGCCGTCATCGAGGATGCTGTTGCGTAACACACAGCCGGAGACCTCGCATTCTGCGCCGATAGAAACGTTTGGCCCGATGACCGAAGCATTGATTTTGGCCGAAGAATGAACAAACACCGGCGGGACAACCGTGATGCCGGGCCGTTGCGCGGCCTCCTGCGAGTTATCGCGGCCATGTTCGAGCATGTACCTGTTCGTCTCCAGCGTGGCCTCGATAGTACCGGTATCCAGCCACACATCCACGCTGTGTGTTCGCATGCGCGCGCCATAATCGAGCATGATGTTGATGGCATCAGCCAGGAAATACTCACCTTTGAGGGCAATCCCGCGTTTCATTTGTTCGTTAATCGCGTTCACCAGCTCTTCGCCGCGTTTGAAATAATAGCAGCCCACCAGTGCCAGGTTGTTTTCCATCGTTTGGGGCTTTTCGATAAGCCGTGAGATGTAACCATCTTTCACTTCAGCCACACCGAAGCGGCGCGGGTCTGGCACGGCTTTTACCCACGCCACGCCGTCACACTCTTCCTGCGCCAGGAAGGAGAAATCCGTCTCCAGCAGGGTATCGGAAAAGACCATGATGGTCGGCCCTTTCAGGTGATGTCGCGCCAGCCAGAGCGCATGGCTCTGACCTTTCATCTCCTCCTGCACCACGTAATGCGCCGTGATGTGCGGGTAGTGCTTCTGCACATAGACGGGGATTTGCTCACCCAAAAACGGCCCGATGATAAAAACATATTCGGTTCTTTCCGGGTCTGGCACGGTCTTGAACATATCCATCAGGTGGTCGAACGAGGTGCGTCCGGCCACGCTGACCAGCGGTTTAGGCTTGCTCCAGGTATGCGGGCGCATGCGCGTTCCCCAGCCCGCCATGGGGATAATGATTTTGAGCGTCTCGGTCACGATGAGAACTCCTGTAGCGAAATTGACTGACGATGAAGCATCCATCCTCCTGGTTTTATCCACTTCCGCTCATTGTATCACGGTCAGATTCGCCAGGCTGACCGCCAGGCGTTTGATGCCAACGCTCTCAAAGACGACATCCACGATTTCATCTTCTCCTTCCAAACGGCTATGCAAGACGATGCCGTCCTTCCAGAGAGGATGCCGCACACGCATTCCGGCCTGGAATTTTTGTACTCGAACCGGTGCCGGATGCGGCGGAGAGGGCAATTTCCAGGAATCGTAGCCTGCGCGGCGGTCGAAGCTATCTTTACGGCGCGGAGCCCGCGCTTTGCCGTTGAGTAATTCGGGAGGAATGTCGTCCAAAAAGCGCGATTCAACCATCTCTTCCGCATATCCACGCCCGGCGCGGCGCATCGCGCGCACCAGGTAGAGCCGTTCTCTGGCACGGGTGATGCCCACATAGAACAGACGGCGTTCTTCTTCCATCGCTTCAGGGTCATCAAACGAACGGCTATGCGGCAAAACACCATCATCCAGACCCACAATGAACACAACGCCGAACTCCAGCCCTTTGGCGGCGTGCATGGTCAACAAAGTCGGCACATTACCGTCCTGAATGGTGTCCTGGTCGCTGACGAGCGCCACATTCTCCAGAAATTCGGCCAAGGTGCGGGTCTGGTATTCTTCGGCCAGGCGGCGCAATTCGCGCACGTTTTCGATGCGGTCCTGGCCTTCTTCGGTGCCGTCATCGAGATATTCCAGGTAGTTGATGTCTTTGAGAATGCGGTCGAACAATTCCGGCACAGTGTATGTTCCGAGCAAACCGCGCCAGGCAGCCAGGAGCGCGCCAAAATCGGCCAGGGGCAGGGCTGCCCGCCCGGAAAATTTGCCCCAAAAGGGAGAAGCGGCTCCGCGTGCCAGGTCAAGCAGAATTTGTCCGGGTGTGCTTTCGGCTTCGCGGGCGGTGAGATGCAGGGTGAGCAGGGTCTTGTTGCCGATGCCGCGCGGAGGCAGGTTGATGACTCTATCGAGCGAGAGTTCATCGTTGGGGTTCTGCACCAGGCGCAGAAAGGCAATCACGTCTTTCACTTCGCGGCGACCATAGAAGCGCTGCGCTCCCACCAGGCGGTAGGGCAGACGTGCCTGCAAGAAGGCTTCTTCCAGAATGCGGCTTTGGGCGTTGGTTCGATACATCACCGCGCAATCGCCTGGCTCAAACTGCCGACTGGCAACCAGTTGGGCAATCGTATCTACCACGAAACTGGCCTCGCCGTAGTCATCAAAGGCTTCGTAAAATACAACTTTATCGCCCTGTCCGCGTTCGGTGAAGAGTTTCTTCTTGCGGCGGTGGGGGGCTTTGTCAATCACTGCCATTGCTGTATCGAGAATGCTCTGTTTGGAGCGGTAGTTTTGTTCCAGCAAAATCACCTGTGCGCCCGGAAAATCCTGCTCAAAACGCTGTACATTGCGATAATCGGCCCCGCGCCAGCGGTACACGCTCTGGTCGGGGTCGCCCACTACGAAGATGTTGTTATGAACCGAGGAGAGATGCCTGAGCAGGGTGTATTGCGCCATGTTGGTATCCTGGAATTCATCTACCAGCACATGGCGGAAGCGCGCGGCATATTTTTCGCGCACATCGGGAAACTCAGCCAGCAGGTTCGCGGTCAACAAAAGCAGGTCGTCAAAATCTACCGCGTTCGATTCGCGCAGAAGCTGCTGGTAACGCTGATATACGCGTTTGACGACTTCATCCCGGTAGGTGACGACGGGGAACTGGTCGGGCGAGAGCAGTTCATTTTTGGCACGGCTGATGGCAGCGTGAACGGAGACCGGGCGATAGGTTTTGTCATCGAGGTTCAGGTCGCGGATGGCGTTCTTGACCAGCGTTTCCTGGTCATCGGCATCAAAGATGACGAATTCGCTCGAAACGGGGAGTTTTTCCGCCTCGCGGCGCAGAATGCGCGCGCACACAGCATGGAACGTGCCGAGCAAGAGGCCGCGCGTCATCTCTTCGCCCAACAGATTTTGCACGCGGTGTTCCATTTCGCGTGCGGCTTTGTTGGTGAAGGTGACGGCCAACATCTGATACGGACGCACCCCCTGATAGGCAATCAAATACGCAATCCGCTGGGTGAGAACGCGCGTTTTACCGGAACCCGGTCCGGCCAACACCAGCACGGGGCCATCTCCGGCGGTTACGGCAGCGCGCTGCGCGGGGTTAAGGGAGGAGAGAAAGTCCATTGCTGAAAAAAGCCTGGTCACCACAATCGGTGCGCAGGGACATAACGAAAGTTGAACGGTTTAATGAAAAAGTTCCTTGCAGCCTTGCGCGTTTGTGTTGAGGAAGAGTTTTTACAGAAGAATAACTACAACAAAATCGGGAAGCGGAAGAACCGATTCCCGATAGATGCGTCAGGAAGCGCAAAACAGGCTCACAGCTGCGAAGTGCAGTTCGGGCAGCGAGTGGCTTTGATGTGAACGGTGGAATAGCAAAAGGGGCACTCTTTGGTGGTGGGTTCTGCTGGTGCCGGAGCGGGTTCTTTCTTCCGCAGGTTGTTAGCCGCCTTGACAATCAGGAAAATGACGAAGGCGATAATCACAAAGTCTATAATTGCCTGCACAAACGCGCCCCATTTGAGCGATGCCGCGCCCACCTGAAGCGCCTGTTCGGAAAAGTTAATGCCACCCAACACCAGGCCGATGAGCGGCATGAGAATATCGTTGACAAGCGAACCAACGATTTTTCCGAACGCGCCGCCGATGATAACACCGACTGCCAGGTCCAGCACGTTGCCGCGCATGACGAACTCACGAAACTCTTTGAGCATGGTTGCCTCCAGGAGAGAGAATGTCGGGGTGATTGTATCGCCGGAGAGAAGGCGTGTCAACGCACGTAAATCGGGTTGCTGAAAATCCAGCCGCGCAAATGGCCAAGCGCCCGCCGCCAGACCTCCACACGGTAAATGCCCGGCTCGGTGGTGATGTGAGTACCGATGTCGGTATCGTTCCAGGTGCGGATGACACGTCCATCTTTGAGCAGGCGGCAATCGGCGGGTTCGGGCAGGCGAATTTTGAGCGTGACGCCGCCTTCGGCAGAGATTTCATCTCCCATGGAGACGGTTTTCTCGCGTCCCTGCGCCGTAAAGCGGAATCCGCGCGCAGAATGGTGCAGGTCACAGGCCACGAAACAGTGACCAGCAGACAGGGCTTCGTATATCATCTTCTTGTCTGCGGTTAGCTCGCCGGTGAGAGACGAGGGCGTGAGCAGATGGGTATTAATCGTCTGAAAATGGAACTCATAGGGAAAGACCACTCGCCGCAGCGGCCCGGCGCGTACCTGAAGCGCGTGCGCATCAGAGCCGCCAATGGCAACCACCCGTTTGCCGTTGTTGAGCAGCTCATCCCACTTTTGCAAGGTGGGGAGCGGAGGTTGCAACGGCAAAAAGTGCGGAAAGAAGACGTAGAACAGAATGTGCAAAACACTCTTGCTGCGGGTTTTGATTTCACTCAGTCCATTCCACAGTTCCAGACCCGTGTAACCCTGCACGTTCCACGCTTCCCAGGTAATATCGGTTTCGCCGATGCTCAAACAGGCCGAGTCGTGAGGATGCGCCAGAAAGGACAACCCGCCCGCACGGCGCACGTTATCAATCAGGTTTTGCGGGTCGGGGGCAAACGTTGCCAGTTCACGGTTGACATCGAACACCAGCAGATGGTTCTTCTGCGGCACACGCGCCTGGTCGTGAATTTCTTCGCCCACCAGCAGAAGCAGACGCTGTTTGCCGTTTTTGTGATAGCCTTCCATCCCGCTCACCAGAACGTTATGGTCGGTGACGATGACGGCATCGAGACCGGCTTTCAGGCCGGCCTGAGCAATGTCGCGGTGGGAACCGCTTCCATCGGAGTAGGTGGTGTGCATGTGCAAATTGACGACCAGCTCATGAAGTTCGGGCATAGTTCCTCGCAGGATGCGGGCGTCGTTTCGATGGAATCTTGTTTGCGCGGCACAAGGCCAAAACTGGGCCGGATGGTATCACAAGCAGGGCATCTCTTCAAGCGTAAACTCATCGCCGATGAGTGTGTTTTTGCACACCAAACGAGAGAGCAGGCAGTAACCATTCCTGCCGCGCCGGGGATTGATGCCTGGCGAAAGCGGTAAAAAGATGGCACGTTGCGCGCAAGGTACAACAAAAAACCGCCGTGGGAGGGACTCCCTGACGGCGGGATGCTTTTATCCTCTTACTGAGTCACCGCGCAGCACACGGACGCTTTTGAACGGCCCCTACAGTTTTAAGCGGCTTGCGCCGCAAACTGCCCAAAAAATTCGACCCACTTCGCGGGGAACAAAAAACCATCAGAGATTCAGAGCGCAGAGTTTCAGAGTTCAGAGTTTGGAGATGGGAGCAAGACAGACCCGAAAAGTGATGAGGATATTTTATATCTATTTCAGGCTGGCGCGCAATTGCGCAATTCTCCTTCACCCCAACTCCTCTCCCGGCGGGACTGCGAAGCGTGCCGAAGGCGAGGAGGCGGGGTGATGGCGGGTAAGTTACAATTCGGAATTTTTTGGGAGGGAGAAAGAAAAACCCCGCCGTGTCTCCACCGCGAGGCTCTGAAAACTGTTCACTGATTACTGATTACTGTTTACTGCTCACTGATGACTGGCTTACGTGCCCTCTTCCCACGAAGCCAGGTACTTCACCTGCTCTTCGGTCAGGGTATCAATCTGCACGCCCATCGCGGCCAGTTTCAGGCGGGCAATTTCGGCGTCAATTTCTGCGGGGACGGAATAGACCTTCTTTTGAAGTCTGGCAGCATTCTTATACATGAACTCAGCCGAGAGCGCCTGATTGGCAAAAGACATATCCATCACCGCCGAGGGGTGACCTTCAGCAGAGGCCAGATTGATGAGGCGGCCTTCGCCCAGAATGTTAATTTTGCGGCCATCTCTGGTGGTGTACTGGTCCACGAACGGGCGGACGAGGGCCGGTTTGCCCACGCTCATCTTCTCCAGCGCCGGGATGTTGATTTCAACGTTGAAATGGCCGCTGTTGGAGACAATCGCGCCGTCCTTCATCACCTCGAAATGCGGAGCGTCAATGACGTTGATGTCGCCAGTGACGGTGCAGAAGATGTCGCCCACTTTGGCGGCCTCCAGCATCGGCATCACTTCGTAGCCATCCATCACTGCTTCGAGGGCCTTGAGCGGGTCCACTTCGGTCACAATCACCTGAGCGCCCATGCCGCGCGCGCGGGCGGCCAGGCCGCGTCCGCACCAGCCGTAGCCAGCCACCACAAATTTTTTGCCTGCCAGCAAAACGTTGGTGGCGCGGATGATACCATCAATGGTGGATTGCCCCGTACCATAGCGGTTATCGAAGAGATGCTTGGTCAGTGCATCGTTAACGGCGATGACCGGGAACTTCAGGACGCCGTCCTTCTCCATCGCCTTCAGACGGATAACGCCGGTCGTGGTCTCTTCCGTCCCACCGACCACGCCATCCAGAAGCGCCTGCCGTTCTTCTGCCGAAAGGCCTTGCGCCCAGGCCGCCAGCGAAGGTTCCAGGCGGTCGAAACGTCCCATGGCAATAAAGAAGAGCGAGGAAACCAGGTCGGCGCCATCGTCCATCGTCATGTGCGGTTTGTGTTCGAGCGCAGCGCGGATATGCTTGTAGTAGGTTGCGTTGTCTTCGCCTTTGATGGCAAACGTGGGAATTTCGTAAATGCTGACCAGCGCCGCTGCCACATCATCCTGCGTCGAAAGCGGGTTGGAGGCCGTCAGAACCACATCGGCTCCACCGGCCTGCAGGGTGCGCATCAGGTTAGCGGTTTCGGTGGTCACATGCAGACAGGCCGAAATGCGGACGCCTTGCAGCGGCTTTTCCTTCTCAAAGCGTTCACGGATGCTGCGCAAGACCGGCATCTCCCGCTCCGCCCACTCGATGCGTCGGCGGCCTCCTTCGGCCAGTTGAATATCTTTGATATCGTGCGTACTGCTCATGCTGACTCCATTTTTTGATTTGGTGATTTTCGGATTTCGTGATTCAAGATTTGGGGACAGGAGAAATCGGGTTTTCAATCACCCAATCACTCAATCACCAAATTGCTCAATCACGCAATAATTCGTCCAGCTTTCCGCCATCATCGTAATTCCGGCGGAAACGTTCGACAAACTGCTGACGTGTGTAATAATGATTTTGCGTGCCGTTTTGCTCCAGGACATAGACCGCCGCCAGAGAGCCAACCTGCCCACACAGCCTCCAATCCCAACCGCGTGCGTAGGCCGCCAGGAAACCGCCCCGGAAGGCATCGCCCACGCCGGTTGGGTCCACAATCCGCTCTTCGGGAACGACCGGCACGACTACCTCCTGACCATCGGCATAGATGACCGCGCCCTCCGCGCCTTTGGTGATGACAATCACTTCCACCATTTTGAGCATATCCTGCAAAGCCAGGCCGGTTTTCTTGGAAATCAACCCGAACTCGTAATCATTGCAAAACAGGAAGCGCGCGCCGTTCATATCTTCAGCCAGTTCCGCGCCTTCAAGTCGAAGCACCTGCTGCGAGGGGTCAAACAGATACGGAATGCCCAGGGCCCGGCATTCAGCGGCGTGCTTTCGCATGGCATCGGGCGCGGTGGGAGAAATGACCACCAGGTCGGGGCGGCGGTCGAGGTCATGCAGCGAAAGGAGGGCGGCATCGGCCATCGCACCCGGGTAGAAAGAGGCAATCTGGGCATTGACCTTATCCGTCGTAGCGAAGAAGGAAGCCGTGAATTTGCCCGGAATCACCTTTGCCCAGGTGGTATCAATGCCGTGTTGTTCGAGCCAGGCGCGATACTCGCCAAAATCTTCACCCACTGTGGCGAACAGGCGGGGTTTTTCGCCCAGCAGAGCCAGAGTGTAAGCAATATTCGGCGCAATCCCGCCGCGCTGACGGGTCATGCTATCCACCAGAAATGACAGGCTGATGTTCTTCAACCGTTCAGGCAGGATTTGTTCGTGAAAATGACCAGGGAAGGTCATCAGGTAGTCGTAAGCAACGGAACCGGAGAGCAGGATGTCCATTTTTGCAGTATCCAGTGTTCAGTAATCAGTGTTCAGTGGGCGGTGTGTCGTCGTGGTCAAAACGATGAATCACGCCTCACGCATTTCCGCAGGCTGACCTCGAACGGCGGATAAGCGATACCGTTCTCAGTGACAATCGCGGTAATCAAACGGTTGGGAGTGACGTCGAAAGCCGGGTTGCGGGCTTTGGCGTTGCGCGGGGTGACGCGCTCGCCGGCCAGTTGAATTTCCAGCACTTCGGCCGGGTTGCGCTCCTCAATCGGAATCAATCCACCGTGTTCGAGCGACAGGTCAATGGTCGAAGTCGGCGCCACCGAATAGGCCGGGATGCCGTTATCGTGGGCGGCCAGCGCCAGCATGTACGTGCCGATTTTATTGGCAACATCGCCGTTGGCCGTGATTCTATCTGCGCCGAACAGGACTTTTTGCACCTTCCCGGCGCGCATGAAGTAGCCGCTCATGTTGTCGCTGATGATTTCGTAGGGAATGCCGTACTGCTCCAGCTCCCAGGCCGTCAGGCGCGCGCCCTGCAAACGCGGGCGGGTTTCATCGACCAGAACGTGAATGCGCTTGCCCTGCTCCCAGGCCATGCGAATCACGCCCAGCGCCGTTCCCCAGTCCACCGTTGCCAGCGCACCGGTGTTGCAGTGATGAACAATCGTATCGCCATCCGCAATCAATTCCGCGCCATGCGTCGCCATGCGTTTGTTCACTTCCACGTCTTCATCGGCCAGTTTCTGAGCTTCCGAAAGCACCCAGGCGCGAAGTTCATCCGCCGAGGAAGGGGAAACGCGGGTAGCGGATTGCAAAACCCGCTCCACCGCCCAGGCCAGGTTCACCGCCGTTGGGCGGGCGGCCTTCAAGGTAACAGCGGCAGCCTGCAAATCGGAGAGCAGGTCACCGGCAGTTTGCGCGCGCGATTCAAACGCCGCCAGCGCCAGACCAAAAGCCGCCGCCGCGCCAATGGCTGGAGCGCCGCGCACCACCATCTCCTGGATGGCCTGAGCAACTTCGGTATGCGTCCGATACGAAACAACTGTAAACGTCTCTGGCAAGAGACGCTGGTCAATCATCCACAGCTGGCCATTTTCCCAAAAAACTGTTCTCATCTCTCGTCAATTTTTGTCCTATCAGGAAAAAACGCCCGCGAGGGCGTTGTTGTAGAGGCTTTTATTTTAGCACGGGAGAGGGCTTTCGTCAAAACATTGACACCCCTTTGTTAAGGCAGTATAAGGGCGCAATGCGAACGTGGATTTTCCTGGCCTGCATTGCACTTGCGCTTTTGTCGTGCAACCTGCCGATGGCAGTGACAGCCTCTCCTTCGCCCACGCCATCACCAACGACAGAATTTACACCCTCTCCCACCCCCAGCCAAACCCCTACCCCCCTGCCCACGCCCACCCCGCTGCCAGCGGCGCGCATTCAAAGCGGAGAACAGGCTCTCTTCGAGGGGAATTACTCCACTGCCCGACAGGAATATGCCCTGGCGCTGGCAGCCAGTCCTGAAGAAGCCGTCCGCCGCGAAGCGCTGTGGGGGCAGGCGCGCGCCGAGTTCCTGGATGGCGAATACGCTGCTGCGCTCACGCCCCTGCGTCAACTCCTCGAAACCTACCCATCGAGTGAGGAGGCCATCAAAGCGCACTTTTTGCTGGGAGAAACGTATTTCAATCTCGCACGCTTTGCCGATTCTGCCGCCGCCTACCAGAACTACCTCGCTGCCCGCCCCGGCCTGCTCGATGCCTATGTGCAAGAAAAACGCGGCGACGCCTTCCTGAACCTGGCAGACTACCCGAACGCCCTCTCGGCGTATCAGGCCGCGCTGGCTGCCCCCGAACAACCCGACCCCCTCAACATCCGCATCAAAATTGCCAACACCACCTATGCTGCCGGCGAATATGACATCGCCCTGACAATGTACGACCAGATTTTTGCCGATACAAACCAGGACTACCTGAAAGCCCGTCTGAACCTGCTGGCCGGGCGCACATTGCTGCAAATGGGACGCACGCAGGAAGCTTACAACCGCTGGCAAGATTCGGTTCAAAACTACCCACGATATATCGATTCCTATTACGCACTGGTCGGACTGGTGGAGGCCGGTCAACCGGTCAACGAGTTCCAGCGCGGACTGGTCAATTATTTTGCGCGGCAATACAGCCTGGCGCTGGCGGCCTTCGACCGTTACATCGCCCAAAATCCATCCCACGATGGCAGCGTCCTGCACTATCGGGCGCTGGCGCTGCGCGAATTGGGCGAATACCAGGCTGCTTTCGACCTGTGGAGTCAGCTCATCGAACAGTATCCCGATAACGAGTTCTGGACAGCTGCCTGGGGCGAACGTGCCTACACCCAATGGGTTCATCTGAAACAACATGCCCCCGCCGCCGAAAGCCTGGAGACTTTTGCGCAGCAGGTTTCTGCCTCGCCTTCGGCCTTGCCCTATCTTATCGAGGCTGCCCGCATCTACGAGCGCGGCAACCTGCTCGAACGCTCCGCTGATTTATGGGAATCGCTTCCCAACCGCTATCCCTCCGATAGCCGCACCGCCGAAGCCTTCTTTCAGGCAGGCATTCTGCGTTACCGGTTGGGCGATTACGCCCGCGCCAATCAGAACTTTCAAAATGCTCTGCAGTTTGCCATCACCCCATCCGAACGGGCACGCGCCCTGTTGTGGGTAGGGAAAACCTACCAGGCCGTGGGGGAGACCGAAAATGCACGTCAGGCCTGGCTTCAGGCACAGGCCATAGATACATTCGAGTATTACAGCATCCGCGCCCGCGACCTGCTGGAAAACCGCCCCCCCTTTGCCCCGCCCCCAACGGCAATGAAGGAAATAAACCTGCCTGCCGAACGGCGCGAGGCCGAGGCCTGGCTCAAAATCAAATTCAATCTGCCTGCCGAAACCGATTTGAGCAGCATCGGTCAACTGGGTCACGACCCGCGTGTACGGCGCGGCACAGAACTCTGGCAAATGGGGATGTACGACCTGGCGCGGGCCGAGTTCGAGGCCGTGCGTCAGGCGGTGGCCGCAAATGCCGCCGATTCGTTTCGGCTGGGCAACTATCTGCTGGAACTGGGCGCGTATCGCCCGGCCATCTTCGCCCTGCGCCAGGTACTGACTCTGACCGGGCTGGAACGGCACGCTGACAGCCTGAACAACGCCCCTGTGTACTTCCGGCATGTGCGCTATGGGTTGTACTACCGCAACCTGATAGAACTGGCTTCATCTCAGAGCGGCCTGAACCCGCTCTTTCTCACCAGCGTCATGCGGCAGGAAAGCCTGTTCGAGGGCTTTGTGCGCTCTTCGGCGGGCGCACGTGGGCTGATGCAAATCATCCCCCCCACCGGCGCGAGCATTGCCAAACAACTCAACTGGCCGCCCAATTACGATGAAAACGACCTGTACAAGCCCAGCGTCAGCATCCAGTTCGGCGCGTATTACCTGGCGGCCAACCTGCGCCTGCTCAACGGAGATATGAGCGCCGCCCTGGCGGCCTACAACGGCGGTCCGGGCAACGCCGCTGCCTGGCAGGCGCTTGCCAACGGAGACCACGACCTGTTCCTGGAAGTCATCCGCTTCGCGGAAACGCGCAATTATCTGCGCGGCATTTACGAAACCTATACCCTCTACCGCGCGCTCTACAGCCCCGTCGAATGAGCGCAGATGCGTCCCGTCCTGAACCGTCCACCCGTCAGAAACCGCACAGCCCAGACATCGATGTCTGGGCTGTCTCATCTACTACAAAAAATGGACGGAAAAAGCACCGTAAATCATCCTGCTACTTGGGAAATAGCACGCGCAGGGTAGCCGCAACTGCAAAAAACGGCGGACTGGTGCAAGTCCGCCGTTGGAATGTCTATTCGAGATACGCCAGGAGTCTTTGCTGTACTTCGTCCTTTTCGATGTCCAGCACCGAAAGCAATTTATCACGGCCCGATTCGCCGGCCACAATTTCGATTTTGTTCTCCGGCACGCCCAACACACCAGCAAGGAAAGTGATAAGCGCAGCGTTGGCTTCGGCTTCGGGCGCGGCCATCAGACGAACTTTGACTGTTCCATCGGGTTGGATTTCGGTTATTTCATTGCGGCTTGCGCGCGGAGTCACCCGCACGGCCAGCGCAGCCCCCCGACGGCCATCGTGCAAGCGAAACTTCCTGGCTTCCATACGTCACCTCGTCACAGGAACAGCAGGGATACGAGAACTTGCGCTATTAATTGTACCAGAATTATCAAAATCATTGGGCTGAAATCGAGCATCCCCACCAAAGGTACTACCCGCCGAATGGGGGCTAGCAGCGGCTCGACCAGCCGGTCTACAAACGCACGAATCGGATGATAGGGCGAGAGAAAATATGACAGGATGATATGCGCGAGAACCAGAATGACGATAACTTGCGAAAACCAGCGAATCGCTTCAGCCAGGATGAGGTTCATCAAACATCTCCTTTAGATTACCAATCCGGCGTGTAACCGCCGGCTTCATAGAGAAACGCAAAATGCTGACGGGCCAGTTTGATTTCTTCCTCACTCGCCTGAAGGCGGTTGGTTTTGTAATCGGCCACGCCAGCCAGATATTGTTTCCAACGCGGCAACACCTCGTGCGACGAAAGTCCCAATGCCTCGTAAATTCGCTGCATTTCGCGCAAAGGGTGAGCAACGAGGTCTTCGTACCGCACCGAAACCAGATGTCCGACAGGGATGAGGGCTTTGTCCGCATACCACTGTCGAATCGATTCAGTGAAGATATACAACTCATCTTCTCGCGTGTGCGCGCGTTGATAATCTTGCAGATGGTGCATGCGCAGCAAAAAGTTTTGCAAATGCTGATAGGAAAGCCACGTCCGCAAGGGATTACGAACAATTTCGATGAAGCGCGCTTCAGGAAAGAGTTCGAGCAAAGCGCGGACACGCGTGAGATTGGTGGGCGATTTCAACACCAGCGGCTTGCCGCCTTGCAGATAACTCGTCTGACGCAAAACCCACAAATAGGCGGAGCGCCACTCACGGTATTCTTCCGACGTCAGGCCATTTAAGCGCATGTATTTTTCATAAATCAAACGGCTTCGTTGCGGAAACATCCAGGAATGATATTGACTGTAGGGGAAGAGATTAGCAACGGCCAGTTCTTCCTCCTGCGGCGTATCCAGCTCAACGCTTACATTATCAAAAGGACGGGTTTTCGGCAAAAACTTGGAGAAAAAGCGCTGCATGACTGGCCCGTATTTGAGAACCGTTCCCGGAATCAGACACTGCAGAGTGGTGGCATAGCCCAGATTGGGGTCCATGCCCATCAGATGGTGGAGATACGTCGTGCCGCTGCGCCATAACCCCATAATAAAAATTGGCTGCGGGTGAACAGGCGTGCGGGCAACGACATCGTGATATTCGCGTGCTTCCCGCTGTCGCAGCGGTTCGACCAGCCAGCCAGTCAACTGCATGCGCGCCAGGCGCGGCCAGTAACGGGGCGCAACACGCGGATTTTGCGCCAGAATCCGTTTCCAATTCGCAGGAGGGTTGAAGATGTATGCGTGCGCCAGAGCCTCGACGTTTTTCATGGACTTCTCCTACAAAAAGATAATGCGCTATTATAATTTCAATGACCGGACGCATACAGGCAATTTTCAGCAGTTTTTGCACGCCAAGGAGAACGGCTATGGCAACACTCATCCAAAATGGCACACTTATCACGGCTTCAGAAACCATTCAGGCCGATATTCTTATCGAGGGCGAAACTATCCGCGCCGTTCTTGCGCCTGGTTCAGACTTTTCACACACAGAACATCTCGACATCGTCAACGCCGCCGGAAAGTTCATCACCCCCGGCGGCATTGACCCGCACTGCCACTTCGACCTGCCGATGTTCGGAACCGTCTCTTCAGATGACCACTACACCGGTCATAAAGCCGCCGCCTTTGGCGGAACCACAACCGTGATGGATTTCGTCGTCCATGAGCCGAAGGGATTCCGCTATTCGGTCGAACGCTGGCTGGAAAAAGCCGAAAAAGCTGCCATAGACTACTCCTTTCACATGAACCTGACGCGCTTCGATGAGCAGGTTGCCGCCGAAATTCCACTTCTGCCCGAGATGGGAATCACTACCCTGAAAGTGTTCACCGCGTACAATGGCCGCCTGCGCCTGGATGACGGCAGTATCTTTCAGGCGTTGCAGATTGCCAGAGAAAACGGCATGCTCGTTATGGCACATTGCGAAAATGGCGATGTCATCGAAACACTGGTGGCCGAAGCACAAAATGCCAGGCGCACCGCGCCCGAATGGCACGCTCATACCCGACCGGCATGGGGAGCGATCGAAGCCACTCTGCGCCTGGCGGCGATGTCCAAACAGGCCGATGCGCCGGTCTATATCGTCCACATGAACGCGGGCGGCGAAGCCGATATGCTCACCTACGCCCGGCAACACGGCGCACCGGTCATGGGCGAGACCTGTCCACAGTACCTGTTTTTCACTCTGGAACACCTGCAACGCCCTGATGGCGCCAAGTGGATTTGTTCCCCTCCCATGCGTTCTGCCGAAGACAACGCCCGTCTATGGCAGGCGCTTAAAAACGATGAAATTCAAACTATCGGCACCGACCACTGTCCCTTCTTCTTCGATGGCACGAAACCTATCGTATACGAAGGACAGGAAGTGGCTATCCCCGGCAAAGAACTGGGCAAAGACGATTTCACCAAAATCCCGAATGGCCTGCCGGGTGTGCAGGATAGATTGCCGGTTTTGTGGACGTATGGCGTGCGGGCGGGCAAAATTACACCCAACCAGTTCGTAGCGCTGACCTCCACCAACCCTGCCAAAATCTTCGGTCTGTATCCCCGCAAAGGCGCGCTCCTGCCCGGTTCCGATGCCGACCTGGTAATTTGGGACCCGGAAAAAACCGTGAAATACGGCGTGGCCTGGTCACACCAGCGTACCGATTACAACCTTTATGAAGGCTGGGAACTGACCGGCTACCCGGAAAAAGTCTTCCTGCGCGGAAAGTTAATTGTGGACGGAGAGCACTGGCTCGGCACACGCGGCGGCGGTCAATTCTTGAAACGCAGCCAGGGACAGGTCATTTGAGCAAAGCGGATAGCGTATAATAGACCCATGCTGTGGAAGATGGCCGAACGGCTTGCGCCTTTTGTTTTTTTGTGGCTGACCGCATGCCAGCCAGAAGCAAATTTCCCTGCCCCTGCACCGCTCACTCTGCCACAGAGCGCCACATACACGCCACCAGCAGCCCCTACGCCCTTGCCTGCGCCCACCCGACGCGCCACACTCACGCCCGAACCGAGCCAAACGCCCATCAACATCACTGTGACTCCTTTTTGGAGCCCGCTCGGCGAACGAATCACCATCCCCACCGAAGACGGACTGGAACTGGTCGGCTACTATTACATCGCCCCACAGCCAAACTCACCGGTCGTGGTGTTAATGCATCAATTCGGCAGCAACCAGGCGCAGGCCTGGCCAATTACCGAGCTGATTCCGTGGCTGCAAAACATGCCGGTCAAAGGGCAAAACGCCCCCACTGCCACGTTGAGCGCACAGGGAAAACTGCCGCTCCTGCCGGAGGGGGTTCACTTCAACGTGCTGACGTTCGATTTTCGCGGACACGGCGAAAGTCCCGGGCCCGTCTTTGCTTACCTGACAGATGAGGCGCGGCGCGGCTATCTGCTGGATGCGCGTGCTGCCTATGCCCGTGCAGCCACGCTGCCCCATGCCGACCCCCAGCGAATCCTCGGGATTGGTACAAGCATTGGCGCCGATGCGGTCTTGAACGCGTGCGGAAAAGGTTGCGTCGGCGTCTTCGCCATTTCACCGGGCAGTCATCTTGGCCTGGACTGGGCTGAAAACGCCCGACGAGTCTCAAATACCGCCAAACCCGTGCGGTGTATCTATTCCTTCAACGACGGGAACACCGCCGCAACCTGCACCAGCCTGCCGGTGACGGCCTATTATCGTATCGCAGGCTATGAAGGCAAGAAACACGGACAGGATTTCCTCGTGCCGCGTAAGATGGAAGCCGGCTTCGGACAAATCCTGCTCGACTTTTTACTGGCGGCCATCCAACGCTAAAAATATGTTTGAGCGCAAGTGAGGTACCTGTGAACACACTGGATTTTCCCCGCAAATCCCTGCCTTCCCCCAAAGAAATTCTCGTGCGCGCCTTTCCGGGCATCAATCAGTGGGAAATTCAGGAACTCCTGCAGAGCGGTCAGGTGCAGACGTATCCTGCCGGCACTGTCCTGACACACGAGGGCAAAGTCGAATCAAAATTTTACATCCTGCTCGAGGGACGGGTAAACGTTACCAAAACCATCAACAACATCGAACAAAGACATCTTAAAGAATTGGAAGCAGGCGACTTCTTTGGTGAGATGGCGCTCATCCACAACGCGCCGCGCGCTGCAACGGTGACAGCCGTCGAACCCGTAACGGTGATGGAGATTGACCGCGAGGATTTCGAGCGCGTCTTACGGCATTCTTCCAGCGTAGCAATTGCAATGGTGCGTGAGATTTCGACCCGTCTGCGCGAGAACGACGAGATGGCTATCGAAGACCTCCGCATTCGCACCAGCGAATTAGCCCAGGCCTACCAGAAACTGGCCGAACAGGAACTGGCACGGCGCGAATTTTTGAGCAATATCGCCCACCAGTTACGCACCCCACTGATGGCAGCCGGAGGCTTCTTGCAACTGATCCAAAACGGTCTGATAACGCCCGATAAACTGCCAGGCACGCTGCAAGCAGTTGCACGCAACATTGCACAAATTACCGCGCTGGTCAACGATATTTTGTTCCTGCAAGAAATGGATTTGATTCTGCCAAAATTTCAGCCGGTGCGAATACAGGAAATCGTTCAAAACGTTGTCGAAGCCTTTCAGGAAAAAGCCGCTGCGCATCTGGTGACGCTGCAAGTCGAAAGCGAACCCGACCTGCCCGCTGTTTCGGGCGACCCCAAGACGCTGGAACGCGCACTCTCGGCGCTGGTGGATAACGCCATCAAATTTAGCCCTAACGGCGGCCCGGTGACGATTCGCGTGCAAAAAGACCCGAACACCGTCATCATCTCTGTCAGCGACCATGGCATCGGCATCGAAAAGGAACGGTTGCCCCATATTTTCGACCGCTTCTACCATCTTGAACAAAGCGGCGAACACCTGTTTAGTGGACTGGGGTTAGGGCTTGCCATTACCCAGCAGGTCATCAAACAGCACAATGGACAGCTCACCGTAGAGAGCGAACCGGGCAAAGGCAGTACGTTCAGCATTCACCTGAAAGCGATTAAGGTGGTGTTTTAAGGGAGATATTGGGAGAAAAAGGCAGCCGAAAGAACTCCGCTTCAGGCCTGGTTTATCACCACACGCAGAGCGTCCTCTTCATAAAACGACCTGCCGCAAAACGGAGGCGAATCAGAGCGCATGGCAAGCACGGTTTCAATCAACACGGGAGCGTCTTCGACAAGAGGAATTTCAGAAAGTCTGTGGCGCGGAATCCAGGCTGGCGTACCTTCGGGGGTTGCACGCAGTTCGCCCGAACGATACTCCCCATGAAAAATGTGCAACGCGATGCCCACCGCTTCCCCTGTATCCACCAGTAAAATCCCACGTAAGCGCAAATCCGCCGTCACGCCGGCTTCTTCCAGCAATTCACGCCGCGCGGCTGTAAGAGGGTCTTCTCCGCGTTCGATGTGACCGCCCAGTCCGTTGTAACGTCCCGTCCAACGGGTGATTTTGCCTTTACGCGGCGCAATTTGGAGCAGCAGAATTTCCTCTCCACGCGTGACGAACACCAGCACGCGGGGGATTACCTGATAGCGGGAACGGTCGAGATTTTGTTCGTCGGGCATCAAAGTCTGATTTTACCCCAAATGGGATTTCGGGTTGTGAGATCCTTCTACCGATATACTGCACGAATTTTTGGATAGATGCCCGCAGCACACCTTTCTTTTTTGTAATTAATATCATTTTTGCAAGTTGAAAATTACATCACTCAGGCCATTAAAGCCAGACACCGGCGGCGGAAGTCCCCCTTCCTGCTTGCCGGTGTCCGAAACGTGGGCCCCAAACCACGTTTTCGATTTGTTGTCTTTATGTTACCGCAAGACCATAGACAGAATATAGACAAACCTGACATTTTTGTAAGGTCTTTTATCTGCTTGACATTTTCCTTTTGTTCAGCGCATAATTTAGGAACATTTTTCCCCACAGGAGCCGTGCATGCCCGTTGTTTCACTGATGACCGATTTTGGTTTGAAAGATGGGAATGTAGGAGTGATGAAAGGTGTTATCTGGAAATTTGCGCCCCAGGCGCAGATTTCAGATTTGAGCCACCTGATAGCGCCGCAAAATATCGCCGAAGCGGCGCTCATTCTGTATCGCTCCGCGCCCTACTTTCCCGAATTTTCAATTCACGTTGTGATAGTGGACCCCGGCGTGGGAACGGCGCGCCGCCCGATGGCAGCACTTATCGGCAACCAGTATTACGTTGGGCCAGATAACGGCGCCATTACTCTGCTGCTTGAACGCGCCGAGCAGCAGGGGCAGGAAACCCGTTTCATTCACCTGAACAAGCCCGAATACTGGCTTCCCGATGTCTCTTATGTCTTTCATGGGCGCGATATTTTCGCCCCGGTGGCCGGCAGGCTGGCAGCAGGAACGCCGCTCGAAGCGCTGGGGACGCCTTTCGAGGACCCGGTGCGCCTGGCTTTGCCCAGGCCAGAACGCACGCCCTCCGGCTGGCGTGGACAGGTCATTCATATTGACCACTTCGGCAACGTGGCCTCCAACATCCGAAGCGAGCATCTTGGCGAGATGCTGCGGCAAAAAGAGCGTATCACTGTGCGGATAGCAGGGACGGAAATTCACGGCCTGGTCAACACATTTGGTGAGCGCGCTCCTGGCGAGTTGGTGGCGCTGATGGGCAGCACGGGCAACCTGCTGGCCTGCGTCGTCAACGGCAACGCCCAGGCACGGTTGGGTGTACAGGTCGGCGATGTCTTCGAGGCGGTGTACGCATGAGCATCAAGCCGCTGGTGCTGGAAAACGTCTCTTTTCGTTACCGCGACCGGCAGGGGGCGGCCATTCACAACATCACATTCTCAGCGGAGCCAGGCGAGCTGTTGCTGCTGGCTGGAGCAAGCGGGTGTGGCAAAACGACGTTAATTCGTGCCATTAACGGTCTGATTCCGCGCTCGTACAAAGGCGAACTGAGTGGAAAAATCCTGGTACACGGGCAAGAGACAACCGGGTTGCCGCTGGCGCGTATTTCTCAGATGGTAGGGACGGTGCTGCAAGACCCAGAACGGCAGATTCTCGGCACGAAGGTTATCAACGAAGTGGCCTTTGGACTGGAAAACATGGGGTTGCCGCGCACTGAAATCATCCGCCGTGCTGAAGAAGCGCTGGCCTATCTGAAAATTCTGCACCTGCGTGACCGGGAAACTTTTCACCTTTCGGGCGGCGAGAAGCAGAAGGTGGCGCTGGCGGGTGTACTGGCGATGAAGCCCTCGATTTTGCTGTTGGATGAACCGCTCGCCAGCCTGGACCCGGCCTCAGCACAGGAGGCGCTGGAGATGATTCGCCGCCTGGCCGATGAAGGGTTGACCATTTTGATGGTCGAACACCGCGTCGAGGATGTCTTAAGAATTCATCCGAACCGGATAATGTACATGAGCGAGGGCGAAATTCGCTATTCGGGAGATGCGCAAGGCCTGGCAGACGCAGTAGATTTCCGCGAGGTAAAACTTCCGGCGCGACAGATTGCCCGGCGTGCAGCGCACGAGCCTGCTCCAGAGAGAATCACCCTGCTGCCCGGCATGCAAGATTCCGCCGGGATGCCGCTGGTGCGGTTTGAGAACGTCTCCTTCGGATACGAATCTGAGCGCGAAGTCCTGCATGGCATCAACCTTGAAATCAACAAAGGGGATGTGATTGCTGTGCTGGGACCAAACGGAGCTGGCAAAACCACCTTCGTCAAGCACGCCATCGGCCTGCTCAAACCAAAGGCCGGGCGCGTGCTGGTGAACGGCAAAGATACACGCCAGGCGAGCGTGGCCGAAATCGCCGGCACACTGGGATATGTCTTCCAAAGCCCCAGTCACATGTTGTTCGCCCCCACCGTGCGCGAGGAGCTGGCTTTTGGACCCAAAAACCTGAAGCACCCGCCCGCCCAAATCGAACAAGATGTGAAGCGTGCGTTGGAAATTGTCAACCTGCGCGAACGCGAAAACGACCCACCGCTCTCGCTCTCCTTTGGACAGCAAAAGCGGGTTTCGATTGCAGCGATTCTGGCAATGCGTTCAAAAATCCTGGTGATGGACGAGCCAACCGCCGGGCAAGATTATCGCAATTACATGAATTTCATGGATGCCATTTTGCAAATGCCGGGCTTCGAAGCGGTTTTGTTCATCACGCACGACGTAGATTTAGCAGTGATTTATGCCAACCGCGTAATTTTGGTCTCCGACGGTACGGTGCGCGCCGATGGCCGGCCGCAGGATGTTTTACGAGATTACGAGTTGTTGCACGCCTGTCGCGTTGTGCCGACTTCATTGCTAGACCTGAACCTGGAACTTTTGCCCAAAACCGGCCAGTTCTTGCGTGCCGAAGCGCTGGGAACGGTGTTATAGGAAAGCAAAAGGTGACTATCTACCCTCACCCTAACCCTCTCCCCTTAGGAGAAGCAAACAGCCGCCAGGCGGCGAAACTCCGGGCAATTTCTCCCCTGTCTGTATGGGACTGCGAAGCGCGCCCAAGGCGAGGGGCCGGGTGTGAGGCAGACTGGGCTGAAACCAGAAAAAGGCGTTGTTAAGCGGGCAGGGAATAAATCTGCCCCATGATTATCTTTTCTACAAAAGAAGGAGGATGAGATGGATAAACGACTTGTTTCTGTTCTTGGTGCGCTGGCCGTTCTGCTGGCAATTTTTGCCATCATCCTGTTCGGGTTCGGAACGGTCGAATCGCTCGGTCCGTTCAACTTCAGTGTGGACCAGGCCACTCTGCCTTTGCGCTTCGCTTTTGTAGTGGTGGGCGTGGCAATTGCGTTTGTAGTCTATTTTCTGACTAAAGACCACCCCGTTTGGGAGGTCGGCACGCGGCACGTCGTTTATATGGCAATTGGCGCGGCGCTGTACGCGGTTTTTTCGTACCTGTTCAACGGCACGGTCTTTGTGGTGCCTTCAGTCAGCCAGGTTTCTCTGCGCCCGGCCATTGCAATTCCGATGTTCTTCGGGTATGCCTTTGGCCCGGTGGTGGGGTTCTTCACCGGCGCTGTAGGCAACATGTTCGGCGATGCGTTGACCGGCTTTGGTCTTTCGCCGCAGTGGAGCATCGGCAACGGACTGGTCGGCTTCATTGCCGGGTTGGTTGCCCTGTTCAGTGACAAGAAGAAAAGCATGGATACCGTCCTGTACGTGAGCGGGGCGCTGGCCGTGCTGGCGGTGGTGGTGTTCCTATTGAACCGCAGCCAGGCGAACATGCTCTATTATGATGTGGAAAACAACATTTTTGGCGACCAGCAGATTTCCTGGTTTGCCGGTCTCTCGATTCTGATTGGCTTCATCCTGGTTGCTGTGGTACGTTTTGCCTTTGGCTCCAATGTGGATATTGCGGCTGCGGTCACGTGGGGCATGTTGGGCAACATTCTGGGGATTGGTTTTGCCGCAATTTCGGATATCTGGATTAACGGCTACAGCCCGGCAGCTGCCATCGTGGGCGAATTCCTGCCCGCCGCTGGTCCCAATCTGATTTTCGCGGCTATCCTCGTCCCTCTGCTGGTGGTAGCCTATTCTTCGGTGCAACGGCAAACAGGACGGTAGGGCAGTTATCAGTCATCAGTTATCAGTTATCAGTGTTCACTGATAACTGATAACTGTTCACTGTTCACTGTTCACTGTCCACTGATTACTAAACACTATGCTTGTCGCATGGCGTTACCGCCCCCGTAAATCACTCGTGCAGTGGTTTGACCCGCGCGCGTGGGTAATTTTCTATGTATGTTTTCTGTTTTCAACCCTCGCGTTCTGGGACCTGCGCTTTCTGTTGCCATTTTTGGCAATTGCCCTGCTCTGGCTGTTTACTTCGGGCCTGACCTGGCGCGAAGTGCGGCGCCCTTTTCTGTTCATCGGGGCATTCGTATTCTTTTTTGCGTTTCTGACCTTTCTGACCGGGCGCGGTGGAATGGAAGTGTATGAAACCGAACACCTGATTCGCCGGTTCGAAGCGCCATTCACCCTCTTGGGTTGGCGCCCGGTATTGGAAGTGACGGTCGAACGGGCTTTCTTTGCGGTGAGCCAGTTTGTGCGGGTGTTCAGTATTGCGGTCATGACGATTTTGATTCCGTATTCGCTCAATCCAGCCCTGTACGGCGTCACATTCAAAGGACTGGGCTTGCCGGATAAAATCGCCTACGCAATGGATTTGACCATGCGCTTCATCCCCACCTTTGCGCGTGATTTTCAGCTGACGATGGATGCCCAACGGGCGCGCGGCTATGAACTGGAGAAAATCAGCGGCGGTCTCATCGAGCAGGTGCGTAAACTCGGCCCGCTGATTGTTCCCGTCACCATCCACGCCATCATCGGGTCAGAAGACATCATTGATGCGATGGATTTGCGCGCCTTTGGCGTTGCGCCGCGCACCTGGCTGGAGGAGTTGCATTACCAGCGGCGTGACTACGTTCTCATCGCGCTCGGCGTTCTCATCCTGGTCGTTTCGGTAGGCTTGGGTTTGTCTGGACTGGGCAATTTCTGGGTTCCCGAAGCGCTTATCCGCTGGGCAACAGGCGGCTAAACAATCTCAGAGCACCCTCCTGTAAAGCACCCGAACCCGCTCGCCGGTCAACGTCGGCACGCCATTTTCCAACCAACGCCGGAAGTGCGCGGTCTGACGGTGAGATTCCAGGTCAGATTCGGTGCGGTAAACTTCATACAGCATGAAGCGATGAGGAGTATCGGCCTGTTGAAGCAGGTCGAAACGCTCCACGCCGGGTTCTTTGCGGCTTTCCAGCACATTGGCGGTCACTTCGGTCAGAAAAGTGTCAAGCAGTTCAGGTTGCACTTCGAGATAAACAACTTGGACGTACATCTTTTTTTGTCTCCTTCGCAAACCCAAAAGTATCGGCGCAAGGCTGCGCTGGCGCCTCTGACGAGGACGATTGTAACGCTTTTGCTGACGGCGTGCGCACCTGCTACGATGACATTCCCCACACTCTCGCCCTCGCCTGCACCAACGCTCGCGCTGTTGCCATCGGCCACATTCACGCCATTTCGCCCTGTTACACCCACTGCGCCGCCGCGCAGCACGCCAATCGTTACCTTCACGCCTGCTGTTTTCCCTTCGGTAACACCCTGGCCGCGCAGATATGTCTTTCCTGTGCAACCGGCCAGCCTGGCAAAGTTTTCTCCTGGGGTTGAAAGCCACGGCTACCCGGCAGTAGATATTTTTGCGCCGCCTGGCACGAAATTCGTGGCGGTGACGAATGGCACGGTGGAATTCGTCAGTTACGAAGACCGCTGGCAGCCAGAGAATGACCACCCTGCTTTACGCAGCGGGCTGGCCGTTGCCATCATAGGGGAAGATGGCTGGCGATATTACGGTTCGCACCTTTCAGGCATTGCAGAGGGAATTGCACCCGGTGTTAGCGTGCAGACCGGGCAGTTGCTTGGCTACGTGGGAGAAAGCGGAAACGCCCGCAACACCGGCGCGCACGTGCATTTTGGGATTTCACGCCCCACTTATGCCGCCGATTGGGTGACGCGGCGCGGTGAAATTGACCCGTTTCCTTACCTGACCGCCTGGCTAAATGGCAGGGATTTGACGCCCACCATGCCCTGACCTGAGGAAAGGTCACTTCTTCTCTGGGGGCTGAAGCGGCAACTGCAAATAGAACGTGCAACCAGGATAGTTGACTTCATCATGCCCGCTACTTTCCACCCACACTTTGCCGCCATGGGCGCGCGCCACTCCCCGCACCAGCGCCAGCCCCAAACCGGCGCCTCCCCCCTTAAAACTGGTTTTACCGCTGGAATGCAAGGCTACGTTGCCGACCTGATAAAACTTCTCGAAAATTAATTCGTGATGTTCCGGGTCCAGACCAATCCCCGTATCTTGTACCGCCACCTCCACACCCGGAAGGTCTCCCTCGAGCGTCACCGGACGGGTGCGCAAAGTCACCGCGCCACCATCCGGTGTGTATTTGATAGCATTGACGGCCAATTGATAAATCGCCTTTTCCACCAACACGGGGTCGGCGTGAATAATCGGGGTGTCTTCGGCATATTCCAGCCGCATTTCGATATTGCGTTCAGCGGCAGCGTTTCCCAAGGTGTGGATGACGCCTTGCAAAACGCGCTTGAGCAGCACCGGCACAGAGGCGACCGTCAGTGTTTCGACGTCAATCCGGCTGACATCCAGCATCATGTTAACGATTTCGTGCATTCGTTCGGCGCCTTTGAGAATGCCATCCAGCATTTCTTCCAGCGAGGGATTGGCCTGGACTTCTGGAAATGAACGCAACAGATTGCCATACCCCTTGATGACGGTCAGGGGAGTGCGTAATTCATGCGCTGCAACCTGAATAAACTCCAATTTGTTGCGGTCCATCAACCGCAGCACCTGGTTGGCGCGCTTCAATTCGTTGATTGCCAGCAAATCGTTTGAGCGCAGGCGGTCGAGCGTGATGCGGATGATGTCTATCGCCATCGCAGGGCTGCGACTCAAAATGGTCTGAAAGTCGCGCTTTTCCATTTCCAAAACGGTGCATTCGGTGGTGGTTCGCACGGTTGCGGCACGCGGCGCGTTTTGGATGAGCGCCATCTCTCCCACCAGGTCACCTTTGCCGCCAACTCTCAGAACATGTTCGCCTTCGCCATCGGCAATTTTTTTGGTGATAATGACATTTCCATCAGCAATAATGTAAAAAATGTCCTCGTAGGCGCCTTCCTGACACAGAACATGCCCGGACGGATAGGTGTGAATCTCCGTCAGGTCAGCCACTTCGCGCAGTTCTTCGTCTTTCAACCCCTTGAAAGCCAGGCGTAAGAGAGAGATTTTATCAAAAGCAAGTGTTTCGTTCATCATCGCATAGTATAACCATCTTGTTGGAGGGTGACAACCTCCAACATTTTTCTAAAACGATGATGAAACGATGGGGAAACAACCGACCAGGAGGCCTGTTTCTCAGGCAGCGGTGGGCGTTACACAGCGCTGCACCAAAATTTGGGCGGCCTCGCCGCGTCCCAACGCCACGCGTGTGCCGCGTACAGTCACAATCAACGGGCCAAAGCCATAATTCTGGGTCATATTCACACCAACTCCTGGTGTGAACCCAAGCGAAGCCAGACGGTTCTGCACCGCCCGTCCGCCACCAAACGTCAACACAACCGCCTGTTCTCCAGCAGAGAGATTGGACATCGAAACTGGTTCGGGAGACATCGTTGCTCCATCGAATGAATGATATAATGATTTTCGTTATTAGTATATGCTAACCTGACATGTTAGCATAGTCCGAAAGGAAGGGTTTCGCGCATGACGAATCTCACTGTTTCTCCTGAAAAATTCGATGTCTCAACGATTAGTGCAACAGTGCAAGACTACCTGTTGTTGATTTATGTGATGGAACGAGATGGAGAGCCGGTCATCGGTTCACGCCTGGCCGAACTGCTGGGAGTTACGCCGCCAACCGTCACCAACACGCTGAAACGCATGACCCGCGATGGGCTGATTACCATGAACCAGGATGGAACACATCTGACCAGTCAAGGCTGGTATGCGGCACGCACCATCATGACCCGCCATATGCTCATGGAATGGATGATGATTCGGACTTTGCCCTGGTCAAAACTTCACGACGAAGCGCACCATCTGGAACATGCCATTTCAGCAATGACCGAATCGGCACTGATGGAACAACTCGGCCACCCGCAAACCTGTCCACACGGCAACCCCCTGCCAGGATGCGAGCAGGCCGTTGCCGCCTGGAAGCCGCTAACAGAAATGAAGCCTGGCCAACAGGTCACTATCCGACGGATTCACGAACTGGCCGAAGAAAACGCGGCCCTGTTGGAGTTTTTGGAAAAACACCAGTTAATGCCCGGCTCCACCGCTCTGGTAAGCGAAGTGTTACCGTTCAACCAGACGATTACGCTGGAAGTAGCAGAGCGCCCCGTTACGCTAGGGAATGCTGCCGCCAGGTATATTTTTGTGGAACCGCAACCATAGCAGGAGATGCACGCTCCTGCACACCACGTCAACCGGTGTGAGGAGATGAAATATCGCCATCACACCCCAATTCAACGCAGCGACCGCCATCTCTGGCGGTCGCTCATTGTTTTCACAGCCTGTAGCGTCAAGTCCTGAAAGCAGGTCAGGGCATGGGGTTGCTGGCAGCCCAATCGGGGCCCAGGATGATTTCGATGTCGGCAGGCGCATCAGGGTTGTAATCGCTCTGTATCTGAATGGCCGCATCCAGGCGGAAGAGTTCTTTGAAGTAGCGCAACGCATAGGGGCGGCCACGCCGGTCTACGACAATGGTGGCGCCGGGAAAATTGGAGGCGCTATCCACAATCACCACCTCGAAGCCCAGCGAGCGAAGATAATCGGCGGTCTTTTGCGCCAGGCCGGCGGTGTAGGTGCCATTATAGATGGCAATCTTTGCCCCTTCCTGACGGGCCAGGTCGAGGGCATCGGCGCCTTGCGCCAGAGGGCTGATGGCGCCCTGGGCAGTAAAAATCTCATCACGCAATTCGCGAATTTTGTCGGGAATGGGTTTGTACACCGACTGATTCGTGCCGTTGACGACGACGTTGTAGGGGAGCATCATCTCGTAATTGATGATACCGCGTTTGATGTTCTGTTCCGGCACATTGGCGGCCAGCATGCCCAAACGCATTATCTGGTCGAACGTCAGGTTAGTATTGATGCCATCTTGAATGGTGGCGTAAATTTCGGGTGCGCTGGCAATCAGGACGGGGAAATTACCAGGTTCCAGCACACGCTGACGAATGCCCATAATCACTTTCTGCTGGCGATTGGCGCGGTCCACATCCCCGCCTTCGGTCTTTCGTAAACGGGCATAGGCCAGCGCCTCGACGCCCCCCAGCATGTGCCAACCACGCGAGAGGAAAATTTCATCAGCGCCGGGACCCATCGGGTCAATATACATGTTTTTTTCGACTTCAACGGGAATCTTGCCAAGCAAATCAATCAGTTTGACGAACGCGGCAAACTCAATCTGAGCATAATACTGCACCGGCACGCCAATCACCTGCTCAACCGTTTTCATCGCAAGCGCCGGGCCACCGCCAGGCAGTTTATTGGCATCTCCCAGCATGTAAGCCGTGTTGATGCGGCCATAACCGAAGCCGGGGATGTTCACCCACAAATCGCGGGGGATGGAGAGAATGCCCGCCGTGTTGGATTTGGGGTCAAGCGTCAGCAAAATCATCGTGTCGGAACGCGCCGGGCCGGAACGGTCTGCCGAACCGTCGTAACTATCCAGGCCAAGCAACAAAACGTTGACACGGCTGGCGCCATCCCAGGCGGGAGGCAGCTCGGCCGCAGGCGCAACAGGCGCAGGGGTGGGCAAATCCGGTGTTGGCAGGCCAGGCTCAGGGGTAGGGTTGTTGGTCTGGCTGAAAATGGGGTTGGAAACGCCACCGCTGCAGCCGGTCAGGGCGATGCCAGGCAACGGCGAAAGACACCAGCTGGTGACGATGTTACGGACAAGAATCATTGTTCCTGCAAACAGCACCAGGCTGACCAAAGCAAGAAGAAACCATCGGAGGGGAAAACGTCGGGTAATAGAAGTCATATTCATCTTAAAGTCATCCGGGTTTGAGATACACCATCCCCAAACCCATTTTTTCCAGGCCGTGTTTGGCCCAATAGGTGGAAAGAGCGGAGTCGGTTTGCATGGCCGCCATCAAGGCCGGAATGGCGCGCGGGTCACCAATTTCGGCCAACGCCCGGGCGGCCTCTAATCGGGCGGAGAGCTCTCCATTTTGCAAAGTTTCTATCAGCGCAGGGACGGCTTCCGCGCCAATCGCAATCAGCGCAGTACGGGCCAGGTGGGCGGTCATCGAATCGGCAGAAGCGAGCGCGCCAATCAATGGAACGATGGCCTGCGGATGAGGATGATGACTCAGTCCCAATGCAGCGCATTGTCGAATTTCGTCCGATTCATCGGAGAGGGCGGCTACCAGACGGGAGACAATTTCATCCCCCGAAGGAAAGCCTGCCAGTGCGCGTAACGCCCACCAGCGGACATCCACATTCTCCGAGCGGAGCAACGGGTCGAGCGCAGAAACAGGAAAGGCCGACAAACGAGCGGTGGCGGCTTCGGCGCGGACGTCATCCCCACTCGTCAGGTCGGCCAGCAAGCGCGGGAGGTTATCCATCTAACGGGAGGGCGGCGGAACGGGCAGGGAATCGGGAGCGGTCGCAATCCATTTATCCCCTTCATCAATCAACATGACGGGGATGTCATCCACAATCGGGTATTTGCGTCCGCAATCCTGGCAAACCAGCCAGGTTTCGCGCGTGAGGGTTAGCAAGCCGTCTTTTTCACGCACGCAGGCCGGGCAACGCAAAATTTCAAGCAGTTCTTGAGAGACCATTTTTTCTCCTCGTTTTGATACGGGCAAGGATTGTACCACAGGCTCAGGGCTGGCAAAGGTTACGGTTTCTGAGAATCTTTTCCGGGTCTTCGGTGCCGGGGCCGTATTCACAGACGGCACGCCAGGGTTCATAATGCGTTTGGAATTTATCTACGAAGTAGATTTTGCCATCGCGCATGACCACGCGGTTGATGATGACATCGGCGCCCTCCGCAGCCCAATCTACCTGACGAACTTCACCGGGGTTGAGTTCCTCATTGACTTGAATGACGGGCGGAGGAGCGGGGACGACGTTGATAGGGCCAGTGGTATCGTATGTGACAGTGCGGCCATCGGAGGTGGAGTAGAACTTCCAGGTAAGCGTGCGCGCCGGGCCGTTGAAGTACACCTCCATCAGGAGCCAGTAAGGCGTATCGTTGGTGAATTTGAAATCTACCAGCGGAAAATAGACGGTGGCATCGAACCCTGCCAGACGTGGGTCGAGACTGCCGTTGGCGCGTTGTTCGTAGTAACTGACGCGATAGGCATGCGCAAAGCGTTCGTTGATGGGATAGCCGCCAAAGAACGCGGTACGGAACAGCGTGGTACTGACCTGGCACACACCACCTCCTACCCCTTTGATGGTACGTCCGCCGTAGATGATGAGCGCCTCGGCATAACCATTATCCAGGCTGATGTCGCCCAGATATTTGCCCATTGAGAAGGTTTCTCCGGGTGCCACCAAAACCCCATGAAAATTGGCGGCAGCAGCCTGAATGTTTTGCAGGCGGGGGGCGCTGGAGCCATAAAAGTAGGTGGTTTGCGAACTGACCAGTTGGGTAATGCCCAATTCGGCGGCGGTGGCATCATCTTTGACTTGCGGCTCGGTGATAATCAGACGCAAATAGGCGGCGTTCTGCCCGGCAGCCACTGCGTTTTCGATTTCTTCAAGCGTGCCGAGAAAATCGAGTTTGTAGCCGATAGTGGCCGGACGAATCAGTTGCAATTGAGCAGTGGTTTCATCAAAGATGAAACGGGCGTTTTGTTCAGGCCGGTCGGTCTGACGAGCGATGTTCTCCAGGTAGGGTTTCAACATGCTGCGGTCGGCCTGGATGACGTATTGTGTGTTGCCAGCGGCATCGGAGACCCGCCCGACCCGCAGCATCGGCGCCAGTTCCAGGGGTTGAATTTGCCAGGGGCCAGGGTCTCCAGCGCGCACGTTGGGGATAGAGAGCGTGAAGGGAGCAGAAAGCAAGCGGCGGGCGACTTCGGCCTGTGGAGATGCATCGAGAACGGCAGGTGCCTGTTCTTCAATCACCAGCCGCACTTCGCCATCACGGAAGGATTGCATTTGCACGGTGAGATAGACAAGGGTGGCATCTACGTTCAGGCGGCGTCCAATCTGACCGGGGGTCACTGTCACTTCGAGACCGTTGATGACCAGGCTGGCCTCGCGCACGGGGCGGTCAATTTGGGTAGCCAGGTTTTGGAGGTAAGAATGCGCCAGGCGCTGGTCGAGAACAATGACAGGCGGAACGTTGATACCGGTTTGAGAGGCATTCCACTGGGCTTCGAGCGCACCAAACAGGCCGCCTTTGCGCCCGGTATCAAAGGCTGCCTGCGCGCTGGCAAGCGGGTCAAACACCATGCCGAGACGGGCCGGGGATTCAATCCACACCTGGTCGCCATCGCGCAGGACGATTCGCCCGTTTACCGGGTAGGTGAGCAAAGTCTGCAACTTGACGGCAGCTTCTTCCGGTTTCAACCCCGAAAGTTCTACCCCTGCCACCGATATACCGGGGAAAATGCGCCCGGCATACATCACGCGGTAGCCAATCGTAATCAGAAACATAACGATAAAGAAAGCGGCTACACCGCCCAAAACTGCCAGCAAGAGTTGCAAAACGAGCGTCTCGAACTGGCGGCGGTCACGGCGTGGACGGACGAAGCGGACGGGAGAGGGGTTTTCGAGGGGAGGTGAATACATACAGAATGCAGAAGGATAAACGATGAAGGATGAGTGTAAATGTTGAATAGGATGGTGAGGAAATTAGCGCCGCAAGCGTGGGATGAGCATAGGGGTACGGGCGCGATAAGCAGCATATTCTTCGCCAAACTCTTGCAGCAGTTTGCGCTCCTCGAACCAGGCACCGATAACCAGGTAAAGACTGAACACCACCCACACTGCCAGCCGGTTCACGGTCATCTCAGGCCACGCCCAGAGAAAAACCAGCCCGGCGGTGTAGAGAGGATGACGCACATACGCATACAGGCCATCGGTGACGAGTTTTTTGGGAGCATCCAGCCCGGCCAGTTGGGTCAGTCCGGCGAACTCGAAGGGCCCGGTCTGCATGACTCCCGCTACCAGTGCAAAGAAGGCCGCGCCCTGCAACAGAACCGAGAGATACACCCAGGGTTCAGGGATGACGTAGAGGTTCTGGTCGGGAAACAGAAGAAGCATCCCCAGAATTGGGACAAAACTGGCAAGAGAAAACAGGTTGTACGAAAAGCGATACAGGCGGTCTGCTGCCGGGCCAAAAGCGCGCCGCGCAGCCTGTTTGGCAGTATGCGAGGCCAACAGGGAGTGGACGACACCCCAAAGAATGGACGCAACAATAAGGTAGAGAGTTCCCATTTCAATTATCGGTTGATTCATGAGCATTAAAGCCTGTGGCAGGACAGGCAACAGTCAGCAGAGAGCGATTAGACTTCACAGAAAGGCCGGAAGAAGGTGGAGTTGCCCTTGGGCATAAAAGAGATAGAACGGCATCCAGGCAACGCCGAAGCGCTCCAGGAAGATGTCACTCTTGCGGGGACGGACGGGGATTTCGGTAATCTGGTTGACGAGCGAGGCCCAGCGGTCGTTGACTTCCTGTTCGATTTGGGCGCGCTGGCGCTCCAGTTCGGCAATTTGTGCTTTGAACTGTTGAATGGCCTCGATGGATTCATCCACTTCGGCTTTGGCCTGTTGGGTGAGGCGGTTTTTGGCAATTTGTGTGGTCAGGCTGCGTTTGCGTGCCAAACCGAACACGCTGGCGCCCATCTCCAGCAGGCTGCTGGTTTCTTCTCGTTTGCGTTGTTCGTATTCGACCTGGTCGCGCATCAGTTCGCGCTCTTCGCGGGCCAGGCGGTCGCGCAGGGTCGCCATTTGCCGGTCGAGGGAAGCGGTGAGCCGGGTGATTTCTCGGTCTCGCGCCTGGCGGGCGGCTTCTGCACAGGCAGCGCGAAACTCAGCCGGGCCGACATCCGGGCCAGCATAGACTTTGAGCGCCTCGTTTGCGCGGGCGGTCACTGATGCGGTGCGATAGACCCAATCTACGAAGTCTTTTTGTAAAGCAGCCAGCAGCCTGGCATCGCCCAGCACGGCAGGGAGCATTTCAAAACGCGCGCCTGGCTCCGGTTGGGGTTGCATACGGTCCAGCGGCAGGTTGGGGCGCAGAAGTTCTTCCCAACGGGGAGGGGTGCGGCGGTCGAGGTCCGGTATCAACACGATGCGGTGCAAATCGGTATCTACACCCAGTTTACGGTCCACGACGCGTGCGTGGGCATCGGCCAGCAAGGCGGGGCGGTAGAGCAGGCCCAGTGGTTGTACATCGCGCGGCAGGGGCTGGTCGGCAGCGCGCAGGGCTTCGGTCATCGCCAGCGCAACGGGCAGGAAGTATTCGGCAATGGCGGAGGGGATGGCCGGCCGGGTGAGGCTGCCCGGTAAATCGGAAGCAGGAGAGGCAGTCGAGAGCACCGGAGAGGCGGATTCGGCTGACTGGGTGGAAACCGGTTGGAGACGGGCAAAATCGGGGGGAGAATCTGGAGCGCGAGTGGGCAAATCTTGCCCCTGTCCCGCCAAACGGTTAAGCGCCGGTATCTGCGGACGGGTGAGCGGCCCGGCCAGGAAGTTCATCACCCAGCGGGTTTGAAAGAGAACCGGTTCTTTCTGGTGAACGTTGTGCAGGAGAAAAACACGTTTGCCCAACGCGGAGATGATTTTGTTGTACGCGGCGCGGTCCAGGTCGGGAGAAGCGCCCTGTAAGCCATCGAGCAGGCGTTGTTTGTCCCATTCGGTTTGCAGTTTGCCCACAAACCAGGTGCCGGCGTTTGAGATGCCTTTGTAATCAATATCTGCCGGGTTCTGGGTGGCGAGAACCAGCCCCACCCCAAACGCGCGTGCCTGTTTGAGCATTCGCAAGAGCGGGGTTTTGCTGGGCGGGGTGCGCTGAGGCGGCAAATATCCAAAGAGTTCATCGAAGTACAGCAAGGCACGCAGGGAGGTAGCCCCCGGCTGGGTACGCATCCAGGTCTCGAAGGCCGCCAGCAGCAGGGTGACGAAGAACATGCGCTCGCCTTCGCTCAGGTGAGCAATGTAAAACACGCTGTGACGGGGTTTGCCCTCCGGGGTGTAGAGCAAATCGGGGATGTGCAGAGGTTGGCCTTCGCGCCAGCTCTGAAACGCGGGGGAAGCCAGGATATTGTTGAGTGTAAGCGCCAGTTCAGCGCGCTCTTTGGCGGGGAAGAAACTCTCGACCGGGAAAGCGCCCAATTTCTCGAATGGCGGGTTTTGCACTTGCAGAATGAGTTCGGTCAGGTCGAGGGATTGGTTGCGGCTCCAGGCGTTCTCGAAGATGTTGGCGAGCAAGATGTGTTCACGCGACCGCAGGGGGTCAACTTCGGCATAGCCCACCAGTCCCAGGAGCGCGGTGACGGTGCTGGAAATCTTCTCCCGCAGAATTTCGCGGTTGCCTTCCCACGTCAGACCCGGGGCTTGCAGGCTGGAAAGCACGCTGATTTGGAGACCAGAATCGGAGCCGGGGGTAAACACCCCAAAGCGGACGGCATTTTTCAAAGCACGAATGCGTTCTGGGGCAATACCCCACTCGTCCAGGCCGTTTTTCCAGCGCTCGGCTGTTTCCTGGGCGGCCTGGTCCAGCGATTTGCCCTGCCGCCGGAGGGTATCGGTATCGAGCCAGGGGGCAAAGTCCTGTGGCGACAGGTCGGGAAAGTGCAGGAGCAGGTTGGTCAGGTCGCCCTTGGGGTCAATCAGAAGAGCGGGGATGCCTTGCAGGGCGGCTTCTTCCATCAATGCAATGCACAGGCCGGTTTTGCCGGAGCCGGTCATGCCGGTGACAATCGCATGTGTGGTCAGGTCGGCAGGGTCATAATAAAGCGGCTGGTCACCGGTCTGGCCGGTTTCCAGGTGGAAGTAGCGTCCAAGATAGAATGGATTGCCCATCGGGTCGGCCTCCTGTGGGGATGGGTCGAACAGATAGGGAGAATATATCACAAAAGAATGAGATTACGGTAAGGGCAAATTGCCGGCATAGCCGGTGAGTTCGATGTAACCATTGCCGCCAACGGGAGCGCCTTCGCACTGGCCTGTAAAGCGCACTGCGCCTTCCCAATACGTGACGGCGGGGAAATGAACTTCCTGGTCGTTCATCCAGGGTTGAATATCGAGGACGCAATCGGGCGCACTCAATCGAATCTGCCAACCGGCAGGGTATTCGCCGCCTGTGCGTGGACTGCGCCAGTAGCGGGTGACGCTCAGGTCGAAATCGGCTTTCGAGAGCGAAGTGGCCGAACCATCCGCACGGATAAACGTTGCACTCGAAGATGGGGAAATACCACCATCACGCTGGCGCAATTGGAAGAGCATCAGCGCCCGGCCATCCTCGAATTGCAAAGAGAACCAATCCCAACCGATTTGCCCTTCGTCCAAAACACCGGTGCTGAATTCGTGGTCTTTCCAGGCCAGGCCGCTGACCGGGTACGTTCGTCCCTGAACGGTGAGTGCGCCTTCAGCGCGCAGGCGCGGCTGGCTGTAGTAGTAGGAAGCGTTGCCTGGCTCGCGTCCTTTGCGGCTATATCCGGCTTCTCCGTGCAAGATGACGCCCATCTCATCGGTCAAAGTCAAATCCAGACGGAGTTCCCCTTGTGCGGCCTGCAAACGATAGGTGCGTGGTGCGGTTTCAGCAATTTGCCAGTCTTCCAGCCAGACGCGATACGGGCTGGCCTGTGCGCCAGCCAGACCCGGCCCAGGTCGGGAATAACGCTCGTAGGCATAGAAAGTATCGGCGGCAATATCACTGACGGCAAAGTGAGCAAAATACAGGCTGTGGTTATACCAGGACGAGTCGTTTGGCAGAATGACCGCCGGTGGAATCAGTCCAACGCGAAAAACAGTCAACTGAAAGCCAAAGCGGCGGCCTTCGGGGGTCGCCAGATTGCCGGTGTAGTACCACCATTCCGTGCGGAAATCAGGATGAGCGCCAAAATCGGCAGGGAAGACAAGCGGGCGCGAGCCATCCGCAACGGTAAAACCCTGCAGCGGCGGAACGGCATAGGTTTGTGGAGCGATTTGCGCCGCAGGCACATCAGGCACAGCGCAGGCCGTCAGCCACAGGCTCGACCACCCAAGCAGAGAAGAAACCAATACAAAACGCAGAAAGCGGATAAGACGCAGACGAAGTGGATAAGACACAGTTGCTGGCCGGGAACAGATGACGGATAAAAAAACAAACGACACAAACAGACAGGATTATAAAGTTCTCTTTTGCCGGAAGCGCTTTTTTACTCCTCGAATTGATATTCTTCTAACGCAAGGCGGCTAGAATCGCATCATGACTGCTTTTCTCCGATTCGAAAATTTAACCAAATCGTACACCGAGGGCCGCACGCGCCGTATCGTTTTGCAAAATGCCCATGCCGAATTTCAGCGCGGAGAGATCACCGCGATTTTTGGCAAGAGCGGCAGCGGCAAAAGCACGCTGCTCAATCTCATCAGCGGCATAGATGCACCCGATGAAGGGCAAATTTGGGTGGAAGGACACGATTTAACAAAGTTCTCCGAACGGGAACGCACACTCTTCCGCCGCACGCGCATTGGTTTCGTTTTTCAATTTTTCAATTTGATTCCCACGCTCACCGTTGGAGAAAACATCTGCCTGCCTTTAGAGCTCAATCGCGTGCCGCGCGCTCAGGCCCGTCAACGGGCTGAAACGCTGCTGGCGGCAGTTGGATTGGCCGACCGGTGGCAGACCTTTCCCGAAAAACTCTCCGGTGGCGAACAACAGCGCGTGGCACTTGCACGCGCCCTGGTGCATGACCCCCTGCTGATTTTGGCCGATGAGCCAACCGGAAACCTGGATGAGGAAACCGGCGCGCAGGTGCTTACTCTGTTGAGACGTCTGACCCGCGAGGAAAACCGAACACTCGTGCTGGTGACACATAGCGCAGAAGCAGCCGCACACGCCGACCGGGTTCTTCATCTGACGCACGGACAACTCGTGCCGGAGTGATGAACATGTTCTCACTGCGTTCTCTGCTCCGGCATCCGCTTCAGTTTGCGTTGATGATGCTCGGCATTGCACTGGGGGTGGCCGTGATGGTGGGCATTGACCTGTCGAACGCTGCCGCAGAACGCGCCTTTGACCTGAGCGCCAGCGCTGTGACCGGGCGTGCCACACACGTCATTGTTGGCGGAAGCGCAGGCGTAGAGGAGACGTTCTACGTCCGACTGCGTACCGACCCGGATTTGCGCCACAAGGTAGAAAGCGCACCGGTCATTCGGACAGTTGTGGTCAGCCCTCAACTGGGCGCGATTCCCTTCACCCTTCTGGGAATAGACCCGTTTGCCGAAGCGCCCTTTCGTAGTTATCTGGGCCGTGAAGGTCAGTTCAATTTCCGCACCCTGGCGCCTTTGCTCACCCGTCCGGGTGCCATTCTGCTCTCCGCGCCAACTGCCGCACGCTATGGGCTGCTCCCCTGTCCCGGTGAAATCACCGCTGCCTGCCAACTCACGCTTACCGTCGAGGGGCAAACACACATCGTGTATCTGGTCGGCGTTCTGGAGCCTGCCGATGATTTCGCGCGCCGTGCGCTGGAAACGCTCGTGTTGACCGACCTGGCGACCGCACAAACGCTTACGGGGTTACGCGGTAAATTGACGCAAATTGACTTGATTCTGCCCGAATCTGGCGACTTGCCTGCGTTACAGGCTGCCTTACCGCCCGGCGTTCTGTTGACGACTTCCGCAACGCGCAACGAGCAAGTTAATCTTTTGACGGCTGCGTTTCGTCTCAACCTGCTGGCGCTGAGCCTGCTGGCGCTGGTGGTGGGGATGTTCCTGATTTACAACACCATGACGTTTTCGGTTGTGCAACGGCGCCCTCTTTTTGGCATCTTGCGCAGTCTGGGCTACACGCGCGAACAGGTTTTCGGGATGGTGATGGGCGAGGCCGCGCTGGTGGGTGCGCTGGGCGCAGGGCTGGGCCTGGGGCTGGGCATTTTGCTGGGGCAAGTCGCGGTGCAGATGGTCACACAGACCATCAATGACCTGTTTTTTGTAATCAATGTGCGCGAGACAACACTTCCGCCCGGGAGTTTGCTCAAAGGGGCGCTGGCCGGATTGTTTGCCAGCCTGCTGGCCTCCGCGCCGCCTGCCTGGGAAGCCGCCGCCACGCCGCCGCGTCTGGCGCTCTCGCGCGAAGGATTGGAGCGCAAAGCAGGTTCGGCCGTGCATTGGGCGGCTCTGCTGGGGGTGCTCACTGCCCTGTTGGGCGCAGGGATTCTGTCTGTGCCGACCCGCAGCCTGGTAGTCAGTTTCGCCGGGACGTTTGCGGTCGTCCTGGGGCTGGCAGCAATTACGCCTTTCGTCACAGTTATGCTGATGCGGCTGTTCACCCCATTCATGGGATGGTTCTTCGGTTTGCTGGGACAAATGGCACCTCGCAATGTCATTCGCGCACAAAGCCGCACAGCAGTAGCCGTTGCTGCGTTGATGGTTGCTGTCGCAGTAACGATTGGTGTACAGGTGATGATTGCCAGTTTCCGTGTTACGGTCACACTCTGGCTGGAACAAACGCTGCAAGGGGATATTTATATCGCCGCCGAAGGATTGAGCGCCGCCCGTCTGGATACCCCCCTGGATGCACGCGCCATCGAACAGGCGCAGAACCACCCACAAGTGGCCTCTGCCGCGTATGTGCGCGTCGTCAGTGTGGAAACCGATTTCGGCCCGGTAGACCTGGTCGCTGCGACCCCCGACCCCTGGCAAGACACACGCATTCTTTTGCAAGGCAACCCACAAACCTTTGTGCAAGAATTGAAAGACGGCGCCATCCTGCTTTCGGAGCCACTGGCAGCACGGCTGGGCATTTCCTCGCTTGCAGAACCTTTTCGCATCCTGACACCGCGCGGATGGGTTTCCTTTCGTCTGGCCGGAATTTATGCGGACTATGCTTCAACGCGTGGCACAATTCGCATGGCGTTGGAAACGTACCAGAGCCTGTGGGGTGACTCAAGACTCAACGGTGTTGCACTGACCCTGCAACCCGGTGCAGATGTAGATACGGTCACCGCTGATTTGCGGGGCAGGTTATCACAGTTTCCGCGCGTACAGGTCAACCCCAGCGGAGCATTGCGCGCCGAAGCGTTGGCACTCTTTGACCGCACGTTTGCGATTACAGCCGCCATGCAACTGGTAACGACCCTGGTGGCATTCATCGGTGTGCTGAGCTCTTTGCTTGCCCTGCAACTGGAAAAAGCGCGCGAAACAGGCATCTTACGCGCCCTGGGGCTGACGGTCGGCGAAATGCGCCGTCTGACCTTGTTGGAAACCAGCCTGCTCGGCGCTTCTGCCGGATTGCTGGCCCTGCCCACCGGTTACATCCTGGCCTGGATTCTCATTTACATCATCAATCAACGTTCATTTGGCTGGACTCTGCAAATGCAAGCCGACCCCTTGCCCTTTCTCCAGGCCTTTTTGCTGGCAATCGTTGCCTCGTTGCTGGCAGGAGTGTATCCGGCCCTGCGAATGAGCCAGATACAACCCGCCGAAGCCTTACGTGCAGAATGAGCCATACCACATATGCAGAAGAAAACCCACTTGCCAACCAAAGTTTGCCCGGTATGCGGACGTCCCTTCACCTGGCGCAAAAAATGGCGCAATCACTGGCCTAATGTGCGCTATTGTTCTGAACGCTGCCGGCGCACTGCGCCCAGAAAAGGAGCGTCTCTTGTCTGAAGCCTTTACCACTGACCTGCTGATTGTTGGCGCAGGTATGGCCGGTTTGCTGGCCGCCGCCGACCTGCAAGAAAAAGGGGGGAACGCTCTTCTGGTGGAGAAATCGCGCGGCGTAGGCGGACGCCTCGCCACCCGGCGCATAGGAGCAGCATTTTTCGACCACGGGGCGCAGTTCATCACCGCTCGAACCCCGCGCTGGCAGGCTTTACTGAGCTGCTGGCAGGCACAGGGCATAGCGACCGTGTGGTATCGCGGCGACGAAGATGAACATCCACGCTGGCGAGGCCTGCCCACCATGACCGCTATCCCAAAACAACTGGCACAGAGACTCAACGTTCGCCTGGAAACAAAACTAACCTGCTTACAGGAAGCAACCACTGGCTGGCGAGCAGTTTTCGAGCAAGGCGAACCCGTGTTCGCCCGTGCCGTCTTACTCACTGCACCCGTACCGCAATCGCTGGCAATTCTGCACGCAGGGCAAGTGCATATTGAACCATCACTTCACGCGCAGCTGGAAGCCATCGAGTATGAACCCTGCCTGGCGGTCATGGCGCTGCTCGACCGTGCATCACGTCTGCCTGTGCCGGGCTTTTTGCGTCCCCAGCACGGAAATATCGCCTGGCTGGCCGATAACCACATCAAAGGGATTTCACCTGTTCCAGCAATCACCCTTCACGCCACCCCCCTCTTCAGCCGCACTCATTGGGAAGCCGACCGTCAGGAAACTGGCAAGCAGCTACTTGAAGAAGCCGCCCCCTGGCTGGGCGCTGCTGTGACAGAATTTCAGGTACATGGCTGGCGATACGCCCGTCCGCTTAAAGAAGCAACACAACCCTGCATCATCCTGCGCGAAGACCCGCCGCTGCTGCTGGCCGGCGATGCGTTCGGAGGCGCGCGCGTGGAGGGGGCAGCGCTTTCTGGCTGGGCAGCAGCAGAATGGCTTGCTGGACAGCTGAAGTAACGAGAATCGTAATTATCTGGCCGCCCTCACTCCGCCCTACGGTGCGTCCCCCCCCCGCCGCTCTCCCATTGCGAGAGGAAAGAAATCGCCTCCATCCACCCGTATCTCCCTGCCTTGGCAAGACGTGGTACAATCAACGCGGCGATGAGGCTCGCCATAACCGTCCACCGGACTGATGGCCTCTACTGATGAGCAAACGCTTCCAGTAGAGGTTCTTTTATTGTCAGAGAGAGCTATGTCCTTTACGAGTATCCTGTTCGACCACGAACCACCCCCGCCGGAGAACATCTCCCCGCCGGCTTGTTTTGCCGACCTGAACCTGGACCAGCTGGTAGATTGGGTGACGGCGCGAAAAGAGGAATACCGTCTCAAACCATTTTTCTACGTCCCACCGGCTACGCTCGACACGCTGTGCTACCGGCAAGACGTTTTGCGCGATTTGCTGGATGAAACCTGGCTCACGCAGGTCAAAACCTTTGCCGGGCAAATGGCGCAAGCGCGCCGCTACCTGACGATGGTCGAAAAACTGGATTTTGAGCTGCACCGACAGGGCTGGCTACTCCAGGCTGCCCTGACTTACTGCCAGGCCATCCGCGACCTGGACGAGGCCCTGTGCGCAGCCAACCTGCGCTCACGCGGCTTTCAGGAATTACGCGAATACGTGCACGCATATACACAGTCACCGGCCTTCCAATCGCTGTGCAGCCAGGCGCACGCTGTGGAACGCGCACTTGCCGACGTGCGCTACGTCATTCAGATTCAGGCAGGACGCTTCAGCGTGCGCCGGTACGAGGGAGAAAGCGATTACAGCGTAGAGGTGGAGCGCACCTTCGAGAAATTCCGACAAGGGGCGGTCAAAGACTACCGCGCAACCGGCTACGAGGCTGCGGGGATGAATCACATTCAAGCCAAAATTCTGGAATTTGTTGCGCGCCTTTTCCCGGAACCGTTTGCAGCCCTGGAGCAGTTCTGCCAGCAACACGCCCGCTTCGCCGAACAAACCCTGTTGCGTTTCGACCGCGAAGTGCAGTTCTATATCGCGTATCTGGACTATCTGAAGACACTCGAACACAAACATTTGCCTTTCTGTTTCCCCGAAGTGAGCGAGAGCCGCGAAATTTTCGCCCGCGAAACGTTTGACCTGGCATTGGCCGGCAGTCTGGCCTTGAGCAGCACGCCAGTCGTATGCAACGACTTTGAACTGCACGGCACGGAGCGTGTCCTGGTCGTCACCGGGCCGAACCAGGGTGGCAAGACCACCTTTGCACGCACCGTTGGGCAGATACATTACCTGGCACGTCTCGGCCTGCTCGTACCCGGACGGGAAGCACGACTGTTCCTGTTCGACCAAATCTTTACACACTTTGAGCGCGAAGAAGACCTGCGGAACCTGAGCGGAAAACTGCAGGATGACCTCTCGCGCATCCATGCAATTTTAGAACAGGCCACCTCCCGCAGCCTGCTGATTCTGAACGAGATTTTCTCCTCAACCACGCTCGCAGACGCGCTCTTTTTGAGCCGGGAAATCATGACCCGGGTGTTAAATCTGGATGCGCCGGGCGTTTGGGTCACCTTCCTGGACGAACTGGCCTCCTTCAGCGAAAAAACCGTCAGCATGGTCAGCACCGTTGCGCCCGAAAACCCCGCCGAACGCACGTTCCGCATCCTGCGCAAACCGGCTGATGGCCTGGCGTATGCACTCTCGCTGGCCGAAAAGCACCGCCTGACGTATGAACACATCCGGGCGCGGATACAGGAAGGAGCGGCATGAACGTCTTCCTGCTCTTCCCCGACCGCGATTTTGACCCCAAAGCGCCTCTGCCGCCGCAAAGCGAGGCCCTGATTCAAGACCTGGAACTCGAAACCGTCTTCCAGGCAATGGCGCGCAGCGACAAATTTCTATATCAGACCATTCGCCAGGTGCTGCTTTCCAGTCTGACCGACCCTGCCGAAATCCGCTACCGGCAGGACATTCTACGCGATTGTCTGGCGCACCCGGAAACCGTCCGCCGCCTGTACGCCATTCCGCTGGAGGCTCTCTACCGCAAACAAAAGCACTGGATGGGCATTTTCAGCCGCACACCAGGTGGAATTTTGAGCAGCGCCGTGCAAATGCTGGAAATGTTCGTGGAACTGTTGCGCCGGCTGGAACAGATTGCCCGCGAAGAAGGCGATGCTTTCCAATCCGCAGGGTGGCGGCGCTTCTTTGAGATGATTCGGCGGGAACTGGACGAAGCCTACTTCCTGGAAGTCGAAAAACATCTGCGCCAGTTACGTTTCCGCGAAGGCGTGCTGGTCAGCGCCCGGCTCGGACGCGGTAACGAAGGTATAGATTATTTCCTGTGCAAACCGCGCCCGTCACAAGGCCACTGGGCAAAGAAGATTTTCTCGCGCAAAGCGCCGGTGTATTCGTTTACTCTGCATCCGCGCGATGACCATGGTGCGCGCGCCCTGGGCGACCTGCGCGACCGCGGCCTGAACCTGGTTGCCAATGCCGCCGCACAATCGGCAGACCATATAGACAATTTCTTGAACGTTCTGCGGCAGGAGCTGGCATTTTACATCGGCGCACTGCACCTGGCCGAATCCTTGGGCGCGCTGGAGATGCCCTTCTGTTTTCCGAACGTGCTTTCGGCACACACACGCAAACACACGTTCGACGGTCTGTACGATGTTGCTCTGGCCCTGGCAACACAGCACCGGGTGGTGGGCAACGAACTCGAAGCCGATGAACGCGACCTGGTATTTATCACCGGCGCCAACCAGGGTGGCAAATCCACCCTCCTCCGCAGCATTGGTCAGGCGCAGCTGATGGCACAGTGCGGGCTATTTGTGCCAGCCGGGAGCTTCTCTGCCAACGCAGTACAGGGCGTGTTCACCCATTATCGGCGTGAAGAAGATGCCAGCATGAAAAGCGGTAAATTTGACGAAGAACTGGGGCGCATGAGCGCGATTGTCAACCACCTGCGGCCTGACGCGCTGGTTTTGTTCAACGAGTCGTTTGCCGCCACCAATGAGCGTGAAGGCGCTGAAATCGCCCGCCAGGTAATCGATGCGCTGCTAGAGTGCGGCATCAAAGTCTTCTTCGTCACCCATCAATACGAACTGGCACGCGGTTACTATGAGCGTCACAACCCGCGTCACCTGTTCCTGCGCGCCGAACGCCGACCGGATGGAAGCCGCACCTTCAAACTGTTTCCGGCTGCCCCCCTCCCCACCAGTTTTGGGGTAGACGTATATCAGAAAATTTTCAGAGATAGCCTGGCATAGCCCGCGCAAAGCACAGATTTGCGCCACATTTTTTAACGATAAACCTCATCGAATGGAAAAATTCTTGATTATCTCCCTCGGCGCGGTGTTGGGCGCCAACGCTCGCTACTGGCTGGGAGGCTGGGCCGCAGAGAAATTCGGCGCAGCCTTCCCTTACGGCACGCTCATTATCAACCTGAGCGGCAGTTTCATATTGGGAATTTTCGTCACGCTGATTACCGACCGCTTCCTGGTGGACCCCCACTGGCGATTGCTGATTGCTATTGGGTTTCTGGGTTCATACACCACCTTTTCCACGTATACTTATGAAAGCGTCAATCTGATGTTGACGGGTCAGCCCTGGCTGGGCCTGCTTAACCTGTTCGGCAGCAGCCTGCTGGGCGCAATTGCGGCTGCTGCGGGCATCTTACTGGCACGCACGCTTTGAAACCTGAACGGCTGCCCCTTTCTCTAAATTCTCAACGGAGCCCCCGTATGACCCCCAAACTCAACGAAAACGCACAGCGTTTGGCGATTTACATTGGCGAGAGCGACCGCTGGCGCGGCAAACCGCTTTATGCCGCCATCCTGGAAACGCTCAAAACCGAAGGGCTGGCCGGGGCGACGGTGGTGCGCGGCGTGGCCGGCTTTGGCGCGCACTCGCGCATTCACACCGCCGCCATCCTGCGCCTTTCCGAAGACCTGCCTCTGGTCATCCATGTCATAGACACAGCCGAAAAAATCGAACGCGCCATCGAACTGGTCAGTCCGATGGTGCGGGAGGGACTGATGACGCTGGAAGATGTGCGTGTTATTCGTTACACGCACCGCTACCTGAACCCCCTGCCTGCCGACCGCCTGGTGCAAGAAGTGATGACCCGTGAAGTCGTAACGCTTTCACCACACATGAGCGTAGCCGAAGCCTGGCAAAAAATGCTGGAAACGCTCATCAAAGCCATGCCGGTTGTGGACGAAAATGGACAGGTGTTGGGAATGCTCACCGATGAAGACCTGCTGGAGCGCGCCGGGGTGCAGCAACGCCTTTCGGTGGCAGAACGACTCGAAGATGACTTTCTGAGCGAAGAACTCGCACGTTTACAACAATCCGCACTCCAGGTTGCAGATGTCATGTCGCGCCCCCCCATCACCGCCAGCGCGCATGAACCGCTCGGCACAGCAGCAGTGCGGATGGCGCGTGCAGGCATCAAGCGCATGCCCGTTCTTGATGAACAGGGGAAACTGACAGGCGTTCTCTCACGGGTGGATATTTTGCGCCTGCTGACCGAAAAACCCGCCGCCAAATGGGCCGCCCCACCCGGTGCAGCACAAACCGTGCGCGATGTGATGAGCCGTGTCATCCCCGCTGTGCGGCACGATGACGAACTGCCCGAAATTGTGGAAAAACTGCTTGAAAGCGGCGCGCACCGCGTCATCGTGCTGGATTCTGCAGGCAAAGCCATCGGTCTGATTAGCGACTCCGACGTCGTGGCGCGCATTCAACCCACCGAGCGAAAAGGTGTGCTGGCCGCCCTGTTTGGAAGCGCATCCACCCCGCCGAGCGCAGCCACAGCTGCCGAACTGATGTCACCGGGCGTTCTCACCGCCCGGCCCGAAACACCCCTGCTGACCGCTGCCCGCATGATGATGAACCCCAAGCGCAAATGGCTGGTGGTAGTAGATGAAAACGACTACCCGCTTGGCCTGGTAGACCGTCACATCCTGCTGCGCGCCCTGACCCTGGGGTAAACCACCTTGACAGTTCTAACACGGCAGGAGTATATTCACCCCGTTGCTTGAAGGTATGAACCCTCACAGTACCACCCTGCTTCGTCTTTCTCCCTCTCCGGTTCGCTGCGCCTGAACAGGCTGTTTTGCCCTGTTCGTTACCGGCCTTCTCCTGCCCTGCGCTCGAACCGGCGCAGGGTTTTTGTGTAACCTATCGCAAAATTCATTTTGTGCGACAAGGAGATGGCATGGGAGTTTTCGAGAACATTTTGCCGCCCAAAGAACGCATGATGCGCCGCTTCACCTGGGGAGATGCGGTTGTGTTATTGCTCCTGGCTGTCCTGCTCTACGGTGGCATTCGGCTGGCCTTCGATGCCCCCGCTGAAGTACAGGGCCCCGAAATTCGCCTGGAACCGACTGCCCTGCCCTGGTACGCTCTGCTCTCGGTAGGACGCATGACAGCGGCTTACACACTTTCACTCCTGTTTACGCTCTTCTATGGACGCGCTGCCGCCTACAACCGCAGCGCTGAGCGGATTCTCATGCCCTTACTCGACGTTCTGCAAAGCGTCCCCATTCTCTCCTTCCTGCCGGTCGTCCTGCTCAGCCTGAGCGCCATCCTCCCCCAGGGAATCGCCGTCGAACTTGCCTCTATCGTCCTGATTTTCACCAGCCAGGCCTGGAATCTGACTTTCGGCTGGTACCAATCACTCACCACCATCCCCAAAGAACTGCGCGAGGCCAGCAGCATCTTCCGCCTGAACGCCTGGCTCAGGTTCAAAAAACTGGAACTGCCCTTCGGCATGATTGGCCTCATCTGGAACAGCATGATGTCGTGGGCAGGCGGTTGGTTCTTCCTGATGGCCGCTGAAATCTTTACGGTTGGCGCGCGTGACTTTCGCCTGCCAGGGCTGGGCGCCTATCTGCACGAAGCCGCCAACCAGGGGGATACCCGTGCTATCCTGTGGGGACTGGCCGCACTTGTTCTGACCATCATCACCCTCGACCAACTGGTCTGGCGTCCACTTCTGGCCTGGTCAGACCGCTTCAAACTGGAAATGGTGGAAAGCGACCAGCCGCCGACTTCCTGGTTCTACAACGTCATGCACAACTCGTCACTGGTGAATGCTTTGCGCGGCTGGCTGGCGCCCCTGCTCGAAGGGCTGGATACCTGGCTGATTCGCCGCGCTCCTATGCGAGATGCAAGCGAAACCACCACCGGACGCAATTGGCTTACCCTGTTATTTGGGTTCGCGCTCGGCACAACCCTGCTATATGGCGGCCTGCGCGCCGGGTTGATGCTGTGGAGCGTGCCGCCAGCGCAATGGGGACAAATTGCCCTCGGCGTAGTCGCCACGCTCTTGCGAGTGATGCTCTCCCTGAGCATCGCCTTGGCCTGGACCATTCCCGTCGGTGTGTTGATTGGCACCAATCGCCGTGCAGCAGCCATCCTGCAACCGGTCGTGCAGGTCACGGCCTCCATCCCGGCCACCGCCATTTTTCCGGTTTTTCTGCTGCTGGTCGTTAACCTGGTCGGCGGATTGAACCTGGCCGCTGTTTTTCTGATGCTGATGGGAACACAGTGGTATCTGCTCTTCAACGTAATTGCAGGGGCAACAGCCATCCCCCAGGACTTGAAATACACTGCAGCCCTGATGGGATTGAACGGCTGGGCGCGCTGGCGCACCCTCATTCTGCCTGCCCTGTTCCCCTACATCGTCACCGGCGGAATCACCGCCAGCGGCGGCGCCTGGAACGCCAGCATCGTCGCCGAATACGTCGAATTCGGCGGACAGACGCTCTTCACCACCGGAATCGGCTCGCTCATCGCGCAGGCCACCGCCAGGGGAGATTACCCCCTCCTGCTGGCTGCCACCCTCAGCATGGTGCTGACGGTCGTCCTCATCAACCGCCTGTTCTGGCGCCCGTTGTATAAGATTGCCGAAGATAAATATCGAATGGAGTAACGTGTATGGCAATTCCCGCTACCCCCAACACCCTGCTCGAACTCAAGCACATCCAGCAAAACTACACCAGCGGCACGCGCACCTTTACCGCCGTGCAGGATGTCAACCTGAAACTGCACGAAGGCGAATTCGTCGCCCTGTTGGGGCCTTCGGGTTGCGGCAAAAGCACACTCCTGCGCATTCTCACCGGCCTGCAAACACCTTCCGAAGGGCAAATCATCTATCGCGGGCAACGGCTCAAAGGCGTGAACCCTTATGCCACCATTGTCTTTCAGACGTTTGCGCTCTTCCCCTGGCTCACCGTGCTGGAAAACGTCGAACTGGCACTCAAAGCGCGCGGCGTAGCCGCTTCTCTGCGCATCCCACGCGCCCTCGACCTGCTCGACCGCGTAGGTCTGGACGGGTTCGAGAACGCCTACCCACGTGAACTCTCCGGCGGCATGCGCCAAAAGGTCGGCTTTGCGCGGGCAATGGCCGTGGAACCGGAATTGCTCTGCCTGGATGAGCCGTTTTCCGCGCTGGATGTACTTTCCGCCGAATCGCTGCGCAACGAACTGATGGAACTGTGGACAAGCGGCAAAATCCCTACCAAAGCCATTCTGATGGTCAGCCACAACATCGAAGAAGCCGTCCTGATGGCTGACCGGATTGTGGTGATGGACAAAGAACCCGGGCGCATCGTGGCGGAAATCAAAGTCGAACTGCCGCACCCACGCCAGCGTCACTCCGACGCATTTCGCGCTGTGGTGGATAACGTCTATGCCCTTCTGGCCGGGCAAACCGAACCCGAAGCAGCCGAACTCGGCTCGGAACCGGGCCAGCCAGGCCGCACCCGCGCCCTGCCACACGTCCACATCAGCGACCTGGCCGGGTTGCTGGAATATGTCTCCGAAAAGCCCGACGACCAGGACGACATCTACCGCCTGACCGAAGAACTGAAAATTGATTCTGACCGCGTCCTCAGCCTGACGGAAACCGCCGAGCTGCTGGGCTTTGCCACCGTCGCCAAAGGCGATATTCGCCTGACCCCGCTCGGCGAGACCTTTGCTGAAGCCTCCATTCTGGCGCGCAAAGAGATTTTTGCCGCTCGAATCCGCCGCCTGCCGCTGGTGCGCTGGCTGATGGGCATGTTGCAGCGCGCCGACAAGCACACGCTCAAGTGGGACGTGGTCAAACTGGCGCTCGAACTCGAATTTCCGCCCGAAGAAGCCGAAAAACAACTGGATACGCTCATTAACTGGGGCCGCTACGCGGAAATTCTGGCCTATGATGACAGCTCAGAAGAAATTACCCTCGAAACGCTCACCGAAAAAGCCGTCTGAGCCGCCGCCCTGCGCCTGCTTGCCTGGTCTTTCAACGCAGAAACTCCATGAATAGAATCTTATCGGTTCTCGTTCTGCTCAGCCTGCTGCTCACCGCCTGCGCCACGCCTGCGGCTTCGGCTTCATCCATTGCACTGACCGTAGCGGCGGCCTCCGACCTGCAATTTGCCTTCACCGAACTCGGCGCGCTGTTTGAACAGGAAACCGGTCACCCCGTAACCTTCGTGTTCGGCTCAACCGGACAACTGGCGCAGCAAATCGAAAACGGCGCGCCGTACGACCTGTTCGCCGCCGCCAACCTGGCCTTCATCGAGCGTTTGGTCCAAAAAAACCTGGTCTTGCCCGAATCGGTGCAACTCTATGCCCGCGGACGGATTGTGCTGGCCGTCAACCAGCAGACGGGTATTCAGGTCACGCGGCTGGAAGATTTGCTCTCCGCGCGCATCCAGCACGTTGCCATCGCCAACCCCGAACACGCACCTTACGGAATAGCAGCAATGGAAGCCTTACAATCCGCCGGGCTGTGGGAAGCGCTTCAGCCCAAACTGGTGTATGGCGATAACGTGCGCCAGGCCTTGCAATTCATTCAAACCGGCGATGCCGAAGCCGGCATCGTTGCCCTCTCGGTGGCGAACGTGCCGGAAATTACCTGGACGCTGATTGACGAGCGCCTTCACAATCCACTCAACCAGGCGCTGGCAGTGGTAACCACCACGCCACACAGAGAACTGGCACAGAAATTCATTGATTTCGTCCAGGGGCCAGTCGGACGCCCCATCATGCAAAAATACGGTTTCATTCTGCCCGTTGAAGCAGACCTCTCCCCTCGCCCGGAATGAACTGGCCGCCGCTTCCTCTTTCGTTATGGGTCGCCTCGTGGGCCAGCCTGCTGGCTTTGTTGCTCGGCACACCGGCGGCCTGGGCATTGGTCAAAATTCCGTTTCGCGGCAAGTGGCTGGCCGAGGGCCTGGTGATGGCCCCCCTCGTTTTGCCCCCCACCCTGCTGGGGTATTACCTGCTGACTTTGCTCGGTCAGCGCGGACTGGGCCCCTGGATCGAGCAAACGCTCGGCATTCGGATTGTCTTCTCCCCCTGGGGCGCGGTCATCGCTGCCACCGTTGCCGCCCTGCCGCTCGTCATTCAGACCGTGCAGGTGAGCATTGCCGCGCTCTCACGCGAGGTGGAAGAAGCCGGACGGCTGGATGGCTGTAACGAGTGGGATTTATTCCGCCTGATTCACCTGCCACTCATCTGGCGCGGATTGCTGGCCGGAGGCGTGCTGGGCTTCCTGCGCGCCCTGAGCGATTTCGGCGCGACTCTGATGGTGGCAGGCAACATTCCAGGACGTACCCAAACCCTTTCGATGGCAATTTACGACGCCGTGCAAGCAAACGATATAACCCGCGCCAACGAACTGGCCTTCTTGCTCACCTCTATTGGGTTCGGGCTGCTCTTTTTCGTGCTGCGCCTGCGCCAGAAAGCCGGAGCAGCCGAATGAACGACGCAATCCTGTGGCTGCTCGTGCCATTGGTCTTTCTCGTAGCCGCGGCTTATGCTGCCGTAGGGCTGGGTGGTGGCAGCGGCTACCTGGCCGTGATGACCCTGGCAGGACTTCCCGCACTCAAAATGACCCCCACCGCGCTCTTGCTCAACCTGGTAGTGACCGGCACAGCACTCGTGCGCTTTGGCATCGCCGGACGACTGCGCTGGCGGCTGCTCTTGCCCTTCCTGTTACCAGCCCTGCCTGCTGCCTTCGCAGGAGCGTGGATTTCCGCCGACCGGCGTATTTTTCTAACCATCCTGGCCCTGACGCTGACGGGAGCGGCCGGCTCCATGCTGTTCCACACGCCCTCAAATAGCCTGTCTGCCACCTGTCCCTCCCCAACGCGCCTGCTTCTGACGGCGATACCCGCTGGACTTGCCATCGGCTTTCTTTCTGGCTTTCTGGGCATTGGGGGCGGGGTCTTTTTAGGGCCGCTGATTCTCCTGCTGGGCTGGGCCGGTCCGCGCGAGACTGCTGCGCTCAATTCGGCCATCGTCCTGTCGCTTTCAGCCGTAGGGCTGACCGCACACGGCCTGCGGGGAAACCTGGAAGCAACCTTTACCCTGCCGCTGGCCGCCGCGGCCCTGCTGGGAGGCCTGGCCGGCGCCACGCTGACGGAGCGAGCGCTCTCCCCGCGCGCCTTCCGACGCTGGTTCGCTGTCATTTTGCTGGCGGCTGCGCTCAAAGCCGGCATGGATGCGTTTCTCGGCTAGCGAGAAAACAGAAAACCACCGCTACGGGTGGTTTTCTGCAGGTGCCCCCACGGGGATTCGAACCCCGGTTTTAGCCTTGAAAGGGCTGCGTCCTGGTCCACTAGACGATGGGGGCTGGTTTTGAAGCGGGCTGGATTTTATCACTCCCTGCCCGAATGGTCAAGCAATTTCTGCAACTCAATCTTCAATACGTTGACTATCCAGAGCCAGCAAATCTACCTGACGGCGGTTGAAGAGCAGCGCGGGCGTTTCCACCTTGAGCGCCGGGATGAGAACCGCCGTCAGATTAGCCTCGTAAATCGGCACAAAATCGCGCGTGCCTTCAATCATCACCGCCGAAAAATCGAAACGCCCGGCCCATTCCAGCGTTCCTTTCAGTTCGTAAACCGGCGTGGCAATCCGCACAGGGTATTGATTCAGGCGCACGTAGCCGCCGCGCGCCAGCGATTGCGGGCCAATATCTTCGCGGCGGGTCAACGCAATTGCAAAAATCTGCGATTTGACGATACGAACCAACTCGTAATGGTCCACCAGTTTGGAAGGCATGTGAACCCGCGCCAGGCGGGCATCCACAATTTCCATAAACGAGGTCAACTGGTCGTTGACCAGGCCCATCAGGCCGGTGTTCGGCACCAGCACTTTGCCCACAATGCGATAACTGGGGGTGTAGAAATCGGCCGGGATGGCGCGTTGGCTGATGGTGGACGATTCCGAGAACATACCTCACTCCGCAGAGGATGGACGGCTGGGTTCACGTTTTGGGGAGGGAACATTCCGGCGCGGTTTCCGGCGCAGGGTGGTCTTGCCGGCATTCGGGCTGAGCAAAGTGGAAAGCCAGCTCACCGCCCGCTCGTCATATTCACGCCGCCCGCACACATCGCAAATCCAGGCTGGAAAGCCCGGCACCATCACCAGTTCATCCCCCAGCCAGGTGAAATAGGTGATGAATTGCAGGCGCATCACGCCCGCCTGACAATCGCCACATGGGAAAGTAGAGGGTTGAGAAGAGGAGGGTTCACTCATAAAGCCGTTCTCGCTTCCTGTAAAATAGCAACCCCAACGCTGGTACCCAGGCGGTTGGCGCCGGCGCCAACCATTGCCAGCGCATCTTTAAAAGTGCGGATTCCGCCGGCGGCCTTGACGCCCACCTCCATCCCGACCACGCGCCGCATGAGCGCCACATCTTCAACCGTGGCACCGCCGGGCCCAAAGCCGGTGGAGGTCTTGACGAAATCGGCCCCGGCCTGTTTGCTCAACAAACAGGCCAGAATTTTCTCACGCTGGGTGAGATAGCACATCTCCAGGATGACTTTTAACAGCACCTTGTGCCGGTGACAGACTTCGGCCACTGCCTTGACATCTTCGTACACCAATTCATACGCGCCGCCTTTCATCGCGCCGATGTTCATCACCATATCAATTTCCGTCGCGCCCGATTCGATGACCAGGCGTGCTTCTTCCGCTTTTTGGGCCGGCAAATGCGCCCCCAGCGGAAACGACACCACCGAACACACCCCTACCCGCGCGCCGCGCAACAAACCCGCCGCCAGCGGCACATACGCCGGGTTGACACACACAGTCGCAAAGCGATGTTCGCGCGCTTCGGCACACAGGGTTTTGACCTGTTCGGCAGTGGCTTCCGGCTTGAGCAGGGTATGGTCAATCCACGCGGCGAAGGCCGGCCCGGCCGGGGCTGTGAGCGTGGCTGGCAGGGGCGGAAGTTCCCGCTCGTAGGCTTCGGCTTGCGCCAGGAGTGGTTTCAAATCAATCATGGGTTGCCTTTACAAAATCATGATGGTCTATGAGTTGCAAATTCTCAAACGGCCAGTATATCAACACGGCTTTGCCAACGATGTTCTCGTACGGCAGCATGCCCCACGAGTGGGAATCCGATGAGTCGTTACGGTTATCGCCCAGGACAAACAGATGTCCTTCCGGCACAAGCCAGGTGCCCGCATACAGCGGCGGCTCGGAGATGTAGGGTTCAACCAGGGGCTCGCCGTTGACGCGCACCACCCCGTCCTGAATGGTCACTTCCTCGCCCGGCAGGCCGATGACGCGCTTAATCAAGTCCTGCGAGGGGTCGGGCGGATAGTGAAAGACAACGATGTCGCCGCGTTGCGGGGTCTCAAAACGGTAAGCGATGCGGTTGACCAGCACAAACTCACCGTTGTGAAGCGTGGGCAGCATGGACGACCCATCTACGCGCACGCGTGCCGAAAGCGCATTGATAACCAGGAACAACGCCGCCGAAAGCAGCAGTGTCTCCAAAACATCCAGTAAAAAGCGCCCCCACCCTGCCGATTCGCCGGCTGACGCTTGTGGAAGGGCGGGTTGAGTATTCAGTTCTTCCAAAATTCCTCCGGTTCAGGATGGAAATTATACCCTAAACCCGGCCCCAGGCAAAAAAGGTAGGGACGAACAAGACGCGCTCACCATGCTGACGGGCAGCGGCCTCGCTTTGTTTCAGCGCCTGAAGCGCCCCAGCAGAGAGGTGTGCGCCCAAATCGGCCTGCAACACCTGCCACTCCAGTGCGTCCTCCTGCCATGCGGTGACGCGCCACTCTGCGCCCAAAATGCCCGCTTCCACCTCTCGCAACCCGGCCTGCACGAGCAGCCCGGCCAGTTTGCGCCCGAGGCAAGGGTCGGCGCCCTGCGCGCGCAAAGACTCGGCCTGCAGGTGGCCCAGCGCTTCCAGCGCAGGAGGATAATCAATGCGGCCGCCGTAATCGGGTTCGGCCAGCGCCAGCACCGCCCCACCCGCACGGGTGACACGGCGCATTTCCGAGAGGACGCGTAAGGGGTCTGGCACCCACAGCAACAGGTAGTGACAAAAGCTCAGGTCGAAGCAGGCGGAAGGGTACGGCAACGCCTGCCCATCGGCACACAGCAGCGCGGCGCCCGGAGCATGTTGCGCGGCCTCGCGCAGCGCGGCAAGGTTCGTATCTACGCCGTGCAACCCCATCCGGCGCGCGGGGGGGAATTCCTCCAGCAGCGCGCCCGTTCCACAGCCGACTTCCAGCACCCGCGCCGTGGCAGAGAGCGCCGCTTTCTTGAACAGATGCGCGCGCAGCGTATGAGTCCAGCGCGCCTGCTGGCGAAAGCGCGCATGCCAGTTCATGGATGCGCCAGAAGTTTCTGCCGTTCCCACGCGCGCACGAACTCTTCCTGTTGAAGCGTTTCGGGCGAGTGCGGGTAGCGGTGAGATTTGGGGACGCCCCGCCACCAGGCGGCAAGCTGTTCCAGCGCCTGCTGACCGGTGAGCCCCTGCCGAACCAGGTAACAACCGACCACCGTGCCGGTGCGTCCAATGCCGCCGTAACAGTGCAGGTAAAGTTTGCGTCCCTCGGCAAGCGCCGCGTGGATGGAATCCAGGATAGCGGTCATTTGTGCTGGCTGCGGCAGGCCAAAATCACCGATGGGAAAGCGGACATAGCGCACAGAAACGGCATAGTAGCCGGCCTGCTCGCGCAGAAGGGCTTCGTAAGGTTCGGTTTCACCAGAAACGGTCAGGTCAAAGAAGGTATCGAACCCGGCGGAGAGAAAGGCATCCAGCCGCTGACGGGTGCGTTCGGGCATCCAGGGAACACCGGGGTACTCTCCGGCCAGAAAACGGCCTGGTGCCACCCAGTACGTTTCGGGAATGGGACGAGGTAAAAAGGAGGGTTCAGGGTGCATCGGACAGGAGCAGGGCAGCAGCGGGGAGATTACGTTTCGAGCGAGGCGGGCGAAATGGGGTAGTTGGGCAGGTCGCGGCGAAATTCGTAGGCCACTATCATGTCTTCGATGATGGCCTTTTGCTGCTCGCTGACCTCGAAGAATTCAAACCCGATGTTGTAAAACGAGGGGTCAATATCGGGCTTGCACCAGGCCACACGCGCCTGCAGGTTCAGATGGTCGGTCGGAAAGAGCAAAGGGTCGGGCAAGTCGAAGCGCAGGGAGAGGATACTGTTCTCCGTCAGGGGGTCATCACTGATAATCATCGCGCCTTTGGGGCTGAGGTCCGAGAGATAGCCCAGAATTTTGCCGGTGATGCGGTCGAAGACGCGCGAATAGACCATGAGATATTTACGTTCGAGTGTTCTGCGTTCTTTCATAGCGGCCTCCTGCTTGTAGTGTAACCCGTTTCGAGGCCGGTTTCAATGAGAAGAACATGATAAAAGCGCGTTACACGTAGTTGGGGTCTACGATGTATTGCCACCAGTTGTTGGCAATGCCGTTGGTGCGCCCGGCGACTTTGGGGAAGTGTTGCAGCCACCAGCGGTGATGGGCGCGGATGTCGCCGCCGCCCCACTCGGTGCAGTTGACGGGTTTGACCAGACCCTGAAAATGCGGAAAGTGATACCAGTCGTCACAGCGGCTGAGCACGGTGCGCGGGTTGCCCCAATCGTAATCGCGTTCGCTATTCGGGGCAAAGTGGACGTTGCCGCATTCGGCCTGCCCGGGGTGGGTCTGGTCGTAACGGATGAACTTCTTCCACAAATTTTCGGAGGGGCGGGTACGCCGATAGACCTGTTCCATGATAGATTCGGCGCGGTGACCAAAGGCTTCGAGCATTTCGCCCACGCCGCGCTCATACGAAAAGCCCATGATGATGAAACGCCGTCCGGCGCGCGCGGTGCCGAGCAGCGGGTCGGCATTACAGAAGAAAGCGCCCGGCCCGCCCATGACCGATTCGTAAAAGCCGGCAAAGGGGAACGCGAACGCCCACACTTCGTCAATTTCCCGCGCGGCGATGCGCCGCAACAGGTCAAACCGCGCCAGAAATTCATTGTAGTTGAGCAGGTCAGGCTGGTGCGGACGCGCTGCACGGCGCATCACCTCAGCGTAGGTCTGCGGGGTATAGCGGAAACCATCCACTTTGGGGGGAAATTCGTTGACTTCGATGCGCTCCACGACCTGATAGCGCACCAGGCCGCCGCTGCACTCCATCAAGTCCTGAATGTATGCGTTCACCAGCGTTTCGACGGGTGTCCAGCCAGCCAGACGGGTGAGGCTTTCGCCTGCCGCGTTCATGAGCGGGTCGAAGACGATGAGCAGGACGCGCGGGGAAAGAACTACCGGCAGCGCCGAATCGGCAGCGCGTTGTTTGCGGCCAAACAGAATTTCGAGCAGTTTCCACATATTGGGTTTCCTTTCTATTCTATCGCGTTCCTTCCGGCGTCTCTCCGCGCAGTGGTTCTGCGGGCAGGCAGGTGCGCATACTCCCCACCCAACCTCCCCAAAATCCTTTGGATTTGGGGACTCGACCCCCACCCGGCCTGCCCCAAATCCTTTGGATTTGGGAACTCGACCCCCACCCGGCCTCCCCAAAATCCTTTGGATTTGGGGGAGGGTCAGCAGGCGTTCTTTTGGAGCGCCTGCTCGATGCGCGCACGGTCGCGCGGCTTGCGCGGGTTCAATTCCAGGGCGCGGCGCAGGTGAGCGCAGGCTTCCTCCCGCCGCCCGGTGGGCAGGAGCACCTGCACGGCAAAGTGATAGTGGGTGAGCGGGTCTTTCTCGTGCAGGTCGAGCGCCTGGCGGAAATGCGTTTCGGCTTCCTGGTAGCGTCGCTGTTCGGCCAGCAAACTGCCCAGCGTCGAAAGGAGCAAGGCGCGCCCGCGCGGGTGGGTGACCCGTTCCAGGCCATGCTCCAACAGACGTTGCGCTGCCTCCACGTTCCCATCCTCCTTCTCCATCACCGCCCACGCCTGCAAAGTGGGCGCATTCTTCGGGTCGGCCTGGCTCGCACGGCGGAACAGCTCGCGCGCTTCGGCCAGGTTCCCCTGCTCCTTCTCCAGGAGCGCCCACGCCTGCAAAGCGGGCGCATGCTTCGCGTCGGCCTGGCTCGCACGGCGGAACAGCGCGCGCTGCGGCCAGGTTCCCCTGCTCCTTCTCCAGGAGCGCCCACGCCTGCCACTCTGGAGCATGCTTCGGGTCGGCCTCTCTCGCACGGCGGAACAGCTCGCGCGCTTCGGCCAGGTTCCCCTGCTCCTTCTCCAGCAGCGCCCACGCCTGCAGGGTCGGAGCATTCTTCGGGTCGGCCTGGCTCGCACGGCGGAAAAGATAGATCGCAAGTGCACACGTCACAACAACAGTCACACTAGCAGCGCT
>JANWWK010000053.1 GCA_025056175.1 Anaerolineales bacterium | reverse complement strand
GCACAAGAAGTTTTTGGCGGAAGTGTACGTGTTGAAGAAAGAGGAAGGCGGCCGCCACAAAGCGTTCTTCAGCGGGTATCGTCCGCAGTTCTACATTCGGACGATGGACGTGACGGGGAACATCACGCTGCCGCAGGGCGTAGAAATGGTGATGCCTGGCGACAACGTGAACCTGACGGTGGAACTGATTGTGCCGGTGGCGTTGGAGCAAGGCTCGAAGTTTGCTATCCGCGAAGGCGGTCTGACGGTCGGCGCGGGCGTCATCACCAAGATTCTGGAATAAGGTGTCGAAATGACCAAGCAAAAAATCCGCATTCGCCTGAAGGCATACGACCACCGCGTTCTGGACCAATCGGCCAAGCGTATTGTGGAAACTGCTGAACGTTCTGGTGCGCGCGTCGTAGGACCTGTACCCTTGCCAACTAAGAAAGAACGGTTTACAATACGGCGCTCCACTTTCATTGACAAGGATTCGCACGAGCATTTTGAAATTCGGACGCACAATCGTCTGATTGATGTCCTTGACCCTGACTCAAAGACGATTGATATGCTGATGCGTCTCAACCTGCCTGCGGGCGTTGACATCGAAATCAAAATCTAGTTCGTTCGTCGAAACATCCTGGCTGGTCTGACGAGCAAGTTAAAGTCAGACCAGCCAGGTTGAGTGCGGCAGGGCAAGAACCGCTTTGCGCGTGGGCCACTCCAATCCGAAGGCCGCGGCAGGGTGGTTGACTACCCCGCTGGGAGATGATGCAGCCAAAGCCCAGGCTGACAGTCTCGAACACATCTTTTACGAAGGAGAAAACCGAGCATGTTGAAAGGGCTGATTGGAAAGAAGATTGGCATGACCCAGTTCTTCGATGAAAATGGCGTTGCCTATGCCGTGACGCTCATCGAAGCTGGGCCTTGCTATGTTACCCAGATCCGACGTCCGGAGAAGGAAGGATATTCCGCCGTGCAGTTGGGTTTCGGCGAAACGCACCCCAAGCGTTTGACCGGTGGTGAATTGGGCCACCTGAAAGCCGCGAACCTGCCCCCTCTGCGTATTCTGCGCGAATTCCGTACCAAAACTCCGGATGTTTCTGTTGGTGACGTGGTCAAGGTGGATGTCTTTTCGCCGGGGGAACGCGTGGATGTGATTGGCACCAGCAAAGGCAAAGGCTTTGCGGGTGGCGTTAAACGCTATCACTTCCGCGGTGGTCCGAAAACGCACGGCCAATCCGACCGGCACCGCGCGCCGGGTTCAAACTCTTCGGGAACGACCCCCGGACGCGTCTACAAAGGCTCGCGCCGTCCCGGTCATATGGGCGATGAACGGGTCACTGCGCAAAGCCTGAAGGTGATGCTGGTAGATGTCGAGCGAAACCTGATTGGCGTTCATGGCGCCGTTCCGGGTCCCAAAGGCGGCCTGGTCGTCATCAACGAGGCGCGCAAGCAATAAACGCGCGTTGGAAATGGAGAAAGACGCTATGAAAGTTGACGTTTTCAACATGGAAGGCCAGAAGGTGAAGCAGGTTGAATTGCCTGCAGCCATCTTTGAAGCCCCCATCAATCTTGATTTGATGCACCAGGCGTATGTCCGTCAGATGGCGAACGCCCGCCTGGGGACGCACGATACCAAAGTGCGCGGCGAAGTATCTGGTGGCGGCAAAAAGCCCTGGAAGCAAAAAGGTACCGGGCGTGCCCGTCAGGGTTCCACCCGCGCTGCGCAATGGGTGGGCGGTGGACGTATTTTCACGCCGCATCCCCGCAAATATACCCAGCGCATGCCGCTCAAGATGCGCCGCGCCGCGTTGCGCTCTGCGCTCTCGGCCAAAGCCGCCGAAGCGAGCATCGTTGTGGTCGAAGACTTGACCCTCGCCGAACCGAAAACCCGTCTGATGGCGCAAGCCCTCAACCGGTTGGTGGGCGAATCCAGCGCGTTGCTGGTTATTCCGGAAAAATCTGCGTCTTATGAAAGCGTGGTCCGCGCGGCCAACAACATTGAAGGCGCAAAAGTGCTGCTGGCAGGCTATCTGAATATCCGTGACCTGTTCACCTTTGAGAAAGTCGTCTTGCCCCTGCCGGCGCTGGACGTTCTGAACGCAACTCTGGCTTAGGAGGCGAGAATGATTACGCTTTACGAAGTTCTTCGCCGCCCGCTCATTACGGAAAAATCGAACTATCAGTCGGGCAAACTCAATCAATATGCCTTCGAGGTGGCTTCGGAGGCCACACGTACGATGGTGAAAGACGCCGTCGAAACGCTGTTCGACGTGAAAGTGGAGCGCGTGAACATCATCAACACTGCCGCCAAACGTGGACGCCGCGCCCGCAGCCGCCGTTTACTGGTGCGCAAGCCCGGCTACAAAAAGGCAATCGTCACCCTGAAAGAGGGCCAAACTCTCCAGATTTTTGAAGGAGTGTAAGCATGGCTGTCAAGAAATACAAGCCGGTCACGCCCGGTCAACGCGGCATGACAGGTTATACCTTTGAGGAAATTACCAAGAGCGAACCCGAACGCTCGCTGCTGGTTGCCCTGCGCAAAAAGGGCGGACGCAATGCCTATGGCCGCGTCACCGTCCGTCATCAGGGGGGCGGCAACAAGCGTTACCTGCGCGTTGTGGATTTCAAGCGCGATAAGCATGGAATTCCCGCCAAAGTAGCGGCTATTGAATATGACCCGAACCGCACAGCACGGCTGGCCCTCTTGCACTATGCGGATGGCGAGAAGCGCTATATCCTGGCTCCGCTTGGTCTGAAAGTCGGCGATACCGTCCTTTCCGGTCCAAACGCTGAAATTCGCCCCGGCAACTCCCTGCCGATTGCCAACATCCCGGTCGGTACGATGGTTCACAACATCGAAGTACGGGAAGGCAAAGGCGGCCAGCTGGTGCGTTCGGCAGGCGCCGCGGCGCAACTGCTCGCCAAAGAAGGCGATTATGCACAAGTTCGTATGCCTTCTGGGGAAGTGCGGCTCATCCGCCAGCAGTGCTTTGCCACGATTGGACAGGTCGGAAACCTGGACCACAGCAACGTCAAACTGGGCAAAGCCGGGCGCAAGCGCCATCTGGGCATCCGCCCGACCGTGCGCGGCTCGGCCATGACCCCGCGCGACCATCCGCACGGCGGCGGTGAAGGCCGTCAGCCGATTGGTAAACCCGGCCCGCGCACGCCCTGGGGCAAACCGGCGCTGGGTTACAAGACCCGCAAAAACAAGCAGACGGACAAGTATATTGTGCGCCGTCGCAGTAAGACCAGCCGCTAACGGCGTGAGAGTTGAACGAGGTACGAGATTATGTCCAGATCTCTGAAGAAGGGGCCGTTTATTGCCCCGAAACTGCTCGCAAAAATCGAAGCGATGAACCAGCGTGGCGAAAAGAAAGTCATTCGCACGTGGAGCCGCGCCAGTGTCATCTTCCCGCAGATGGTGGGGCATACGATTGCCGTCCATGATGGCCGCCGCCATGTGCCTATTTACATCACCGAGAATATGGTGGGGCATCGTCTGGGTGAGTTTGCCCCGACCCGCACCTTCCGAGGCCATGTCTCGGAAAAGTCAACGAAGAGGAAGTAAGCCATGACCGATATTCGTGCTTATTTGCGCTTCTTGCCCATCTCGGCTCAGAAAGTGCGTTTGGTGGTGGATTTGGTGCGCGGCAAAGACGCCAACGAAGCCCTCGACCTGTTGCGCTTCGTGCCGAACCGCGCAGCCCAACCCGTCCTGAAATTGCTCAAATCGGCCGTGGCCAACGCAGAAGAGAATTTCGGCATCAGCCGCGATGACCTGTACGTCGCCACCATCTATGCCGATGAGGCTCCCACCCGCAAATGGCGCCGCTTTGGCGCGCGCGGACGCTTCAAGCCGATATTGCGCCGCTCGTCGCACGTTACCGTCATCTTGCGGGAACGCGAAGCCTGAGAAGAAGGAGTCATCGTATGGGTCGTAAAGTTCATCCCGTTGGTTTTCGTCTGTCCGTCAATCGCGGCTGGCAGGGACGCTGGTTCGCCGAAGGTTCTCAATATCGGGAACAACTCCAGCAGGATTTTGCCATCCGCAACCTGGTGCAGGAAATTTCGCCCAAGGCGGGCGTCTCGCGCGTGGAAGTAGAACGTTTCTCGAACAAGGTCAAAGTCACCGTGCATACCGCCAAGCCCGGCATTCTGATTGGTCGCAAAGGCGAAGGCGCGCAAAAAGTGCGCAAGGGTTTGCAGGAACTGGTTGGCAAGAAAATTGACCTGGACATCAAAGAAATTAGTGCGCCAGATGCCGATGCCTACCTGATTGCCCGCAATATCGCCGACCAGTTGCAGCGTCGCATTGCCTATCGCCGTGCCATGAAAAAGGCCATTCAATCGGCCATGCGGCAGGGCGCTCAAGGCATCAAAATCGAAGTGGCTGGCCGCCTGGCGGGCGCTGAAATGGCCCGCAGCGTGTGGCTGCGCGAAGGCCGCGTTCCGCTTCAGACGTTGCGCGCCGATATTGACTTCTCCCGCGCCGAAGCGCTGACCACCTATGGTCGCATCGGCATCAAGGTATGGGTCTATAAAGGCGAAATGAAGCAGGAAGTGGAAGAGAAAGCCGAATCCACCGAGGGCGTGTACGTCAGCGAGTAAGCCGCCCGTGCCGGAAGAGAGGTAGTTGCTATGTTAATGCCGAAACGTGTAAAGTGGCGCAAGCAAATGCGCGGACGCCTGAAAGGCAAAGCCTTGCGCGGCGCCGAAGTGAGTTTTGGAGAATGGGGCTTGCAGGCCCTCGAACCGGGCTGGATTACCGCCCGCCAGATTGAAGCTGCCCGCCGCGCCATCGTGCGCGAAATGAAACGCCGCGGCAAGGTGTGGATTCGCATCTTCCCGGCCAAGCCGTACACGCGCCGTGCCGCCGAAACCCGCATGGGCAACGGTAAAGGCAGTGTCGAATACTACGTTGCCGTTGTCAAACCCGGCCGCGTCATGATTGAAATCGGCGGCCTGGGGCAGGAAGAAGCCTTGCGGGCGCTCAAACTGGCGCAATACAAGTTCTCCATCAAAACCAAAATTGTGACCCGCCACGCGGCGGGGGCAGGAGAGTAAGGAATGAAAGCGAAAGAACTCCGCGCCCTTTCTGCCAACGAAATCAAGAACAAACTTGCCGATACCCGCGAAGAGTTGATGAAATTGCGCTTTCAGCAGGTGACCGGCCAGTTGACTGATACCAGTCGTTTGCGTGCCCTGCGGCGCGACATCGCCCGGATGGAAACTGTCCTGGCTGAAATGCAGAAGGCGACTGAATAGGAAGGTCCAAGATGAATACTCGTCGTCGTATGACTGGTGTCGTCACCAGCAACAAAATGCAGAAAACCGTGGTGGTGGAAATTTCCCGCAGTTACCGTCACCCGGTCTATAAAAAAGTTATTCACCGCTCGATGCGCGTCAAAGCGCACGATGAACTCGGCTGTCAGATTGGCGATGCCGTGCAAATCGTGGAAAGCCGTCCGCTTTCTGCCGAGAAGCGCTGGGTGGTCGAAGCCATCCTCAAGCGTGAAACCAAGACCGCCGATGCCGGCGTGGAGGTGTAGTCATGATTCAGCAAGAGACTCGCCTGAAAGTTGCCGATAACACCGGCGCGCGTGAATTGCTTGTCATCCGCGTTATGGGCGGCTCGGTGCGCCGCTATGGAAGCGTGGGCGACATTGTGGTTGCGACCGTCAAATCTGCCGCTCCGCAAGGTGCGGTGAAGAAGAGCGAAATTGTCAAGGCGGTTATCGTGCGTGCGGCCAAAGAATGGCGGCGCGAAGACGGTTCCTACATCCGCTTTGATGACAACGCTGCCGTGATTCTCGATAGTGACGGTCAGAACCCCAAAGGCAGCCGTATCTTCGGCCCGGTGGCGCGTGAACTGCGCGAAAAGGGCTTCATGAAGATTGTTTCCCTCGCGCCTGAAGTTCTCTAGGCCGGTTTGGAGTAGAACCATGAAAGTCAAAATTCGCAAAGGTGATACCGTCGAAATCATTAGCGGCGGCTTCGAGGACAAAGGGAAGCGCGGCGAAGTGATTCGGGTGGACCCCGATGAACGGCGCGTGGTGGTGCAGGGTGTTAACATCCGCACCAAACACCAAAAACAGGTGCAAACCCGTCAGGGCCGTAACCTTCAGCCGGGCCGCATTAAATTTGAAGCCCCGATTGACATCTCGAACGTCATGCTGGTTTGTCCCAAATGCGATAAACCCACCCGCGTTGGCGTTCAACGCACGTTGGAAGGTGAGAAATATGTCTCTCACCGCGTTTGCAAACGCTGCCAGGCTTTGATTGACTGAGCATTGCCTGGACAGGAGAGCAAAAGATGATGAACAGATTGCAAGAACGTTATCAAAAAGAGGTTGTCCCGGCGCTGCAAAAAGCGTTCAACTACCGCAACGTGATGCAGGTGCCGCGCATTCAGAAGGTCGTCGTGAACATTGGGTTGGGGGAGGCCATTGCCAACCCCAAAGCGGTGGAAGCGGCCGTCTCGGACCTGACCACCATCACCGGCCAGAAACCCATCCTGAACAAGGCGCGCAAGAGCATCTCGAACTTCAAACTGCGCGCTGGCGCCACCATTGGCGCGAAGGTCACCCTGCGCGGCTACCGGATGTGGGCCTTCCTTGACCGCTTGATGAACATTGCCCTGCCGCGCGTGCGCGACTTTCGCGGCGTTTCGCCCGATTCGTTCGATGGACGTGGCAATTACACGCTCGGTCTGCGCGACCAGTTGATTTTCCCTGAAATCGAATACGATAAGATTGACAAGTTGCGCGGCATGGAAATTACCATCGTGACAACGGCCGGGAACGATGAGCAGGCCCGCGAAATGCTCCGGTTCCTGGGAATGCCTTTCAGGAAGGAAGCGTAAGTTATGTCGAAGAAGTGCATGGTCTATCGTGAACAGCGTCGGAAGTATCCGACCCGCGTCCGCAATCGTTGCACCCGCTGTGGCCGCCCGCGCGGTTACATGCGCCGTTTCGGATTGTGCCGGATTTGCTTCCGCGAGTTGGCCCTGGAAGGCCAGATTCCCGGCGTCGTTAAGTCGTCGTGGTAAGCGGCTGGAGGTACTCAAATGAGCGTTACAGACCCGATTGCTGATATGCTGACCCGCATACGGAACGCCGTGGCGACCGGTCAGTCTCTGGTGGCGATGCCGCATTCCAAAATCAAGGCGGAAATTGCCCGTATTCTGAAAGAAGAAGGCTACCTCGAATCGTTCGAGGTGGTCGATGGCGAAACGCCGGGACAAAAAGTACTGCGCGTCAAAATCAAATATGTCGGCGAACGCCGCGAACGCAAGCCCGTTTTGAGCGGCCTGGTGCGCGTCAGCCGTCCCGGACGCCGCATCTACACCAAAAAGCAAGAGATTCCCTGGGTGTTGTCGGGCATGGGCATTGCCATTCTCTCAACCCCCAAGGGCGTGATGACCGGCCAGCGCGCGCGCCAGCTCAACGTTGGCGGCGAGATTCTGTGCAAGGTCTGGTAAGGAGGATTGCCGTGTCTCGTATTGGACGTTTACCGATTACCGTCCCGGCCGGCGTGCAGGTGGAGGTGAACGGCAATGCGGTGAAAGTGAAAGGCCCCAAAGGCGAATTGCAGCGCACCTTCTCTCCGCAGGTGAGCATCGCCCTCGAAAACGGCCAAATCACCGTTACCCGCCGTTCTGATGCGCCCGCCGAACGCGCCCTGCATGGGACCACCCGTGCTTTGCTGAACAACATGATTTTGGGCGTGAGCAAAGGCTTCGAGCGCATTCTGGAATGGGATGGTGTGGGCTATCGCGCCGAAATGAGCGGTTCCAGCCTGATGCTCTACATGGGCTACTCCCATCCAGTCAAGTTCGACCCGCCGAAGGGCATTTCCTTCGAGGTGGACGCCAAGACCCGCCAAATCAAGGTAAAGGGTTACGATAAAGAAGTTGTCGGCCAGACCGCTTCCGAGATTCGTGAAGTGCGCCCGGTGGAACCGTATCTGGGCAAGGGCTTGCACTATCTGGGCGAAAAAGTCCGCCGTAAGGCCGGTAAGTCTGGGAAAGGGAAGAAATAACCTATGGCAAAAAATACTCGTGCTGAAGCTCGTCAGAAGCGTCATCTGCGGGTTCGCAAGAAAGTGTTTGGCACGCCTGACCGCCCCCGCCTGAGCGTGTTCCGCAGCATTAGCGAGGTGTACGCACAGGTGATTGATGATGTTGATGGTGTTACGCTGGTTTCTGCTTCCAGCATTGACCGGGAATTGCGCCCGAAGATGGAAGGTCTCAAGAAATCGGAACAGGCGGCGCTGGTGGGCAAGACGATTGCCGAGCGCGCCAAAGCCAAAGGCATCGAAACGGTCGTCTTTGACCGCGGCGGCTTTCGCTACATGGGCCGCGTCAAGGCGTTGGCCGATGGCGCGCGCGAAGGCGGGCTGAAATTCTAACCTCTCGATGGAGAACGCTATGTCGGAATACGAATTGCCAGAACTGGATATGCAAGAACAACTCGACGAGCGCGTCATTGAGATTGCCCGCGTCGCAAAAGTTGTCAAAGGTGGACGCCGTTTCCAATTCCGCGTCACCGTGGTCGTTGGCGATGGACATGGCAAAGTAGGCATGGGCGTTGGCAAAGCCAATGCCGTGCCGGATGCCATGCGCAAGGCCAGCGAACGCGCCCGCAAAGATATGCGCCAGGTGTTCACGCACGGCACCACCATTCCACATGAGGTCATTGGCCGCGTGGGCGGTGCCAAAATTCTGCTCAAACCGGCTTCGCCCGGAACGGGCGTTATCGCCGCAGGCGGTGTGCGCGCCGTGCTGGAAGCCGCCGGTGTGCGTGATATTTTGACCAAATCGCTGGGTTCTGCCAACGTTTTGAACGGCGTGATGGCAACCTTCCAGGCCTTAGATGCGCTCAAATCGCCCGCGCAAGAAGCCGCACGCCGCGGCAAACCCGTTGAAGAACTCATGCCCTTCTGGGAACGGAGGAAGCATGGCTAAACAGGCTGAAACCAAAACCCTGCGTGTGACGCTGGTCAAAAGCCCGATTGGCTTTCCTGAACCGCAGAAGCGCACCGTGAAGGCGCTCGGTTTGCGCCGCCTGAACCAGACGGTTGAGCATCAGGATACGCCTGCCGTGCGCGGCATGCTCAACGCTGTGATTCACCTTGTCAAGATTGAAGAGTAGGAGCGATGATGAAACTCCACGATTTGACCCCCAATCCGGGTTCCAAAAAGGAACGCAAGCGCGTGGGGCGTGGCATTTCTGCCGGGCAGGGAAAAACTGCCGGGCGCGGTACCAAAGGCGCGGGTGCGCGCTCTGGTGAAGATGGTCACCTGTATCACCAGGGCGGTAACCTGCCCTTCTTCCGCCGCCTGCCCTTCATGCGCGGCGAAGGCTTTACCCCACCGTTCCAGGTGGAATACAACGAAGTCAATCTCGACCAGTTGACCGCCTTCAAGGCCGACTCTCTCGTTACCCCCGAAGCCCTCGCCGGTGCCAACTTGCTGCGTGACCCGCGCAATCCGGTCGTGATTCTTGGACGCGGCGAAATCAACGTGCCGCTCAAAGTGCGCGTTCACCGCGTTTCGGCGGGCGCGCGGAGCAAAATTGAAGCCGCCGGTGGTTCAGTCGAACTTATCGAAGGCTAAACTCCCTTTCAGGAGACCTGACCCATGAAAAACACCTGGTCGGCCTGGCGTTATCTATGGAAATCGGAAGACATTCGCCGCATGTTGCTGGTGACCCTGCTTCTGCTGGTCATTTACCGCCTTGCGTCGAATGTCCCGGTTCCGGGCATCAATGTTGACGCCTTGGAAAGCCTGCGTCTGCGCTTGAATCAGACCGGCGGCAACTTCTTCAACTTCCTGGATTTGCTTTCCGGCGGCACCGTTTCGCGCTTTTCTCTGCTTTCGATGGGCGTTTACCCCTACATCACGGCGCAAATTATCCTTCAACTGCTCATTCCTATTATCCCCTCGCTGCAAAAGCGGATGGAGGAGAACCCCACCGAAGGCCGTAAGTGGATGGAGCGTTGGACGTACTATCTGGCCGTGCCAATGTCGGCGCTTTCGGCCATCGGACAAATCAACATCTTCAACTCGATTGGCCTGCAATATGGCATCGGCACCATTCTCGATTTCGGCTTTTCGGGCGGCGAGCAAATTTTACGCTCTTCTGCTGCTTTGCTGACGATGATGGCCGGCACGATGTTCGCCATCTGGCTGGGCGAGTTGATTTCCGAATACGGCATTCGTGGGCAGGGACTTTCTCTCATCATTTTTGCCGGCATTGTGGCGCAAATGCCCTCCAATTTGCTGGGCATTTTGGCCGATGAACAATACCGCTGGATTATGCTGGCCTTGATGGTGTTCGTCATTGTCCTGACCATTTTTGCCATCGTCTATATCCAGCAAGGGCGGCGGAATGTGCCGGTGATGTACCCTGGCCGCCGCGTAGGCAATCGGATGTCTATGCCGGTGAAGGCCTCTTTGCCCCTCATGGTCAACATGGCGGGCATGATTCCGCTCATTTTTGCCAGCGCCATTTTGCAGTTCCCGGCCATTCTTGCCAGTTACTTTGCCACCGACCCAACTGCCTCGTATTACAACTTTGCCGTCAGCGTACAGCAGACCTTTGGCAGCAATTCACCGACGTACTGGATTCTGTACTTCTTCATGGTGGTGATTTTCACCTTTTTCTACACTGACGTCTTGTTCACGCAGCAGAACTATGGTGAAAATCTCAAACGCGTTGGTGCACAAATCCCTGGCGTCAGCCGTGGCGCACCCACCCAGAAATACCTGACCAAAGTCCAGCGCCGTATCACCCTGCCAGGCGCACTCTTTCTGGGTGTGATTGCGATTTTGCCGTTCCTGTTGAGCCTGGTATTGCAGTCCTTCAACATCGGCACGGCGACTTCGAATGCAGGCCTGTTCCTGGTTTCTTCTTCGGGCTTGCTCATTGTAGTTGGTGTCGTTCGTGAAACCTTTGCCACCATTGACGCCGAACTCAAACTGCACGGCTATCAGGACTCTATCTTGGTTCGCTAATCCAGTCCAAAAGGTGAATACATGCCCACTTATATCGTTCTGCTGGGCCCTCCCGGGGCCGGAAAGGGAACGCAGGCAAAGGTGCTGGCAGAAAAATTCAACCTGCCGCATATCTCATCGGGAGACATCTTCCGCGAGAACATTAAAAATGGAACTGAGCTGGGAAAACTGGCAAATACCTACATCAGTCAAGGCGAGCTGGTGCCAGACGATGTGACGATTGCCATGATACGCGAACGGTTCTCCCGCTCAGATTGTGTGAACGGCGCCATTCTGGATGGCTTCCCTCGCACGCCCGCACAAGCGGATGCACTGTGTGAAATGCTCAAAGAATTCGATGGACGGGTTAACCTCGTACCGTTCATTACCGCACCCGTCGAAGTGCTGATTGAACGCCTGGCCGGACGCTGGACCTGCCGCACGTGTGGGCGTGTTTACCACGAGCGTTTCAACCCTCCCAAACAGCATGGAATTTGCGATGCAGACGGCGGTGACCTGTATCAGCGCGAAGACGACAAGGCCGAAACGGTCGTTCACCGCATTGAAGTCTATCAGAAACAAACCGCGCCGCTGATTGATTATTACAAAGAGCGCGGCGTACTGGCCGAAATCAACGGCTTTGCACCCATCGAAGAAGTCTCCGCGCAGTTGATGGCGGCGATGAAACATTAATCGTACAGGCATCGTGAAGTTATGGACTGGGCGCGTCAAATCAATCTCAAAACGCCGGCTGAAATCGCCATCATGCGCGAAGCCGGACGCATCAATGCACTGGTTTTAGCGACCGTCCGTGAAATGTTACAACCCGGTGTTTCGACAGCAGACCTCGACGCGGCTGCCGAGGACGTGCTGAAGAAACACGGTGCAGTATCGCCCTTCAAAGGGTACGGCTATCCACCGTTTCCGAATTCCATCACCGTGAGCATCAATGAAGAACTGGTGCATGGCATTCCATCGGCCAGCCGAAAACTCAAAGAAGGAGACATCGTTTCTATAGACTGTGGCACGGTCTTCGAGGGCTATGTGGCCGATTCGGCCTTCACCGCCGGCGTGGGGGAGATTTCCCCCAAAGCGCGGAAACTCCTCGAAGTGACGGAACAGGCGCTGTATGAGGGCATTGCCCGCATGCGCTCTGGTAATCGCACCGGCGATGTTTCAGCGGCGATACAGCAATACGTGGAGAGCCATGGCTTTCATGTTGTGCGCGAATATACCGGCCATGGCGTTGGGCGCCAGATGCACGAAGGCCCACAGGTGCCAAATTACGGCAAACCTGGCACCGGACTGCCGTTGCGCCCTGGAATGGTCATCGCGCTGGAACCGATGGTACTGGTAGGCACGCATAAAACAAAAGTGTTGAAAGATAAGTGGACTGTAGTATCCGCAGATGGCTCGCTGACGGCACATTTTGAGCATAGCGTCGCCGTCACCGAAGGAGACCCCCTCATCCTGACTGTCCTGTGAGTCTCTGGCGGAAGTCTTTGAAGACGTCGGAAGGCGGTGCCGTCATGTTGCAGGCCTTAGCCTGTATGGCCGTCTGAAGACGGCGAAATTCTGGACGAAAGACGAAGAAACAAGTATAATCATAACTTCGGCTGCACGTTTTATGGCAGCGTGTCTGTGAAGGAGAAAGGCACTTATGAGAGTTTCACCATCCATTCGTAAGCGCTGCGCCAAGTGTAAAATTGTCAAGCGCAGTGGCAGGCTGTATGTCATCTGCGAAAACCCCAAGCACAAACAGCGACAAGGGTAAACGACTATGGCACGTATCGAAGGTATTGACCTCCCCCGCAACAAGCGCGTCGAAATTGGCCTGACCTATCTGTATGGGATTGGCCTGACCCGCTCGCGCCAGATTCTGGCAGAGACCAAAATCAATCCCGATACCCGCATCAAGGATTTATCGGAGGCCGAAGTCTCTGCTTTGCGTGACTATATTGCCAAACACTTCGTGGTGGAGGGCGACCTGCGCCGCGAACAGCAATTGAACATCAAGCGGCTGATTGAAATCGGCTGTTATCGCGGCATGCGTCACCGCCGCAGTTTGCCGGTTCATGGACAGCGCACCCGCACCAATGCGCGCACCCGCAAGGGGCCGAAGAAGACCGTTGCCGGGCGCGGACGTCGCCGCGGTGCCAAGAAGTAATTCTGGAGGAAGTGAACAACTATGGCACAAAGTGTACGCCAGGCGCGCCGTTCTGCCGGCGCCAAGAAAGCCAAGCGCTCGTTATCTTCGGGCCAGGTGCATATCTTTGCATCGTTCAACAATACAATTGTGACCGTGACCGATTCGGCTGGCAATACCGTAACGTGGGGCAGCGCCGGCTCGGCGGGCTTCAAGGGTTCGCGCAAAAGCACGCCGTTTGCGGCTCGTTTGGCTGCCGAACAGGCCATCAAAGCGGCACAGCAAATGGGTCTGCAGGAAGCCGATTTGATTGTCAAAGGCCCTGGCCCAGGCCGTGAATCGGCCATTCGCGCCGTTCAGGCAATGGGCATCAAAGTCCGTTCGATTGCTGATAAGACCCCGGTGCCGCACAACGGTTGCCGTCCCCCGAAGAAACGCCGCGTGTAATCTGGAGAGGTAGTCAATATGGCGAAATATCTTGGTCCGGCTTGCAAACTTTGCCGGCGCGAAGGAGAAAAATTGTTCTTGAAGGGCGAACGCTGCTTTAGCCCCAAGTGCGCATTCGAGCGCCGCAGCTTCGCCCCTGGTCAGCACGGGAAGACGAGTGGTCGCTCGCGCAGCGCGACAGGCCGCGCCTCCGACTACGCTCGTCAGTTGCGCGCCAAGCAGAAAGCGCGCCGTGTCTATGGTATGATGGAACGCCAGTTCCGCCGTTATTACGAAGTGGCACTCAAACGACGTGGTCTGACGGGTTTGAACCTGCTTCAAATCCTGGAATCGCGTCTCGATAATGTGGTGTTCCGTCTGGGCTTTGCATCCAGCCGCGCGCAGGCGCGTTTGCTGGTAACGCATGGTCACTTTACGGTGAATGGCCGCCGCACCGATGTCCCCTCCATGTTGCTCAATCCAGGAGATACGATTCAGGTGCGTGAAGGCTCGCGGGATGGCACCTATTTCAAAGAACTGCGTGATGTGGCCGAAAAGCGCACCTTCCCGGCCTGGCTGACTCGTGATTTGAAGAATTTGACCGGTACCGTTCAACGTTTGCCGGAGCGCGCTGAAATTGATGGCAACCTGGAAGAGCAGCTCATCGTTGAATTCTACTCGCGCTAATCGCTTCCGGCATGTCCCTGGGACAATATCGTGCCTGTTTTTCCACATAGGGAGAGGTGAACCGTGACCGGCTTATCGAACATGGTGATGCCGAAAATCGAGCGCGAGGCTGAAGCTCGAAATTACGGAAAATTTGTTGTCAGCCCTCTGGAGCGCGGCTACGGCGCGACGATAGGCAATGCCTTGCGGCGTGTCCTGCTGTCCTCGTTGGAGGGTGCGGCAGTTACGTCCATCCGTATCTCGGACGTATTGCATGAATTCAGCGACATTCCCGGTGTGCGGGAAGATGTCATTCAGGTCATGCTCCAAATCAAACAGCTACGCCTGAAACTGAACGGCGTTGATTCAACCCGCATGCACCTGGAAGTGCGCGGTGAAGGCGTGGTGACGGCGGCAGATATTATTGCGCCGTCAGAAGTGGATGTCATCAACCCGGATTTGTATCTCTTCACCGTGGATAACCCCAACACCCGCCTGGACATCGAATTTACTGTCGAGCGTGGGCGCGGGTATTCTCCGGCTAACGACCGCTCTGGTCATTTGCCGATTGGTGAATTGCCGGTAGATGCCATTTTCAGCCCGGTGCGGCGCGTCAATTGGGAAGTGGGCAGCGCCCGTGTTGGACAAAGCACCAATTATGACCGCCTGACGCTGGAAATCTGGACGGATGGCACAATCTCGCCGGAACGTGCGCTCAGCACGGCGGCGAAGACGCTTATCGAACACTTGCGCTTCGTCGCTGGCGTAAGCGAAGAAACGCTCACCGTTACGATGGAGAAGGAAATCTCCAGCACACGGCTGAGCAGCGAAATTGCGGAAACACCGGTCGAAGCACTCGACCTTTCGGTGCGGGTGTTCAATTCCCTCAAGCGCACCGGCATTACAACGGTCGGCGATGTCCTGGATTTGCTGGAAAAAGGCGAACAGGCGGTGATGTCCATCCGCAATTTTGGCGAGAAAAGCCTGGATGAATTGCGCCAGAAGATGATTGAGAAAGGCTTCCTCAAGGAGCAGCCGACGAAAGACCAACCGATTAACGCGGAGTAAGCGAACATGCGACATCAGGTAGCAGGTTATAAACTGGGACGCAGCAAGGGCGCGCGCATTGCCCTGCGGCGTAACCTCATCAAACAATTGTTTACACACGAACGCATCACCACCACCCGCGCCAAAGCGGAATCGGTGCGCGGTGAAGCGGAACGCATTATCACCATTGCCCGCAACTCGGCGCAGACCGATGATGCGGCCCGGAAAGTGCATGCCCGTCGGCTGGTGGCAGCCAGGTTGGGCGGCGGCAGCGAAGTGGTCAAGAAGGTGTTCGACGACATTGCCCCTCGCTTTGCCTCCCGCAACGGCGGTTATACGCGCATGTTGAAGCTGGGCCCGCGTCAGGGCGATGCCGCCGAAATGGTGATGCTCGAACTCGTCGAAGAGTAAACAGTTACCAGTCATCAGTCAGCAGTGAACAGTGAAAACTGATGCCTGAACACTGAACGTGGCACGTTACCAGATTATTCTTGCCTACGACGGCACTGACCTTTACGGCAGTCAGCGACAGGCCAACCGACGCACCGCACAAGGCGAATTGGAAACCGCCCTGCGCCGTCTGGGCTGGCAGGGACGTTCTGTTCTTCTGGCGGGGCGTACCGATACCGGCGTTCACGCGCTCGGACAGGTAGCAGCCTTCGACCTGGAGTGGCCTCATCCCCTCGAAGAATTGGTGGATGCCCTGAATGCCCATTTGCCTGCCGATTTGGCTGTGCGCGGTGCGAAAGTCGTTGCGGCCGGGTTTCATCCGCGCTTCGATGCCCTTTCTCGACGCTATCACTATCGTCTGTATTGTCAGCCTGGACGCGACCCGTTGCGTGACCGCTATGCCTGGCGGTTATGGCCTGCCCCGAAAGCAGAAATTCTGCACGAGGCAGCCCGGCGTCTGTGTGGAACGCACGATTTTGCCGCTTTTGGAACCCCGCCCCGGCCCGAAAGTAGTACCGTGCGCACCGTTACGCAAGCCGAATGGGTTGAGCAAGGCGATGAATGGATTTTTCGGGTCGAAGCCGATGCTTTTCTCTACCGCATGGTGCGCCGCATGGTTTATCTGCAAGTGGTTGCCGGGCAGGGAAAACTTCCTGTGCAGGCCATTTCTGACCTGTTGGAGGGCCAGCGGGAGATTGCTCCGGCAGGCCTTGCTCCTGCGCGTGGGTTGACCCTGGTCGAGGTAACGTATCCCGAATAATCTGGTATTTTCCGAAATGTCTGTAAGTGGAGAGACAACCGTGTACAAATCGTACTATCCTAAAGCCAGTGAAATTCAGAATGACTGGGTGGTGGTGGATGCCGCCGGTCAGAATCTGGGCCGCCTGACGGCGCGTATCGCCGCGCTTCTGCTTGGCAAGCACAAACCGACCTTTACCCCCGGTGTGCCGATGGGTGATTATGTGGTCGTTATCAACGCCTCACAAATCACCTACACCGGTGACAAGGCCATCGAAAAGATGTATCACAAGCACTCGGGCTACCCGGGCGGGTTGAAATCCATCTCTTTGCGTGACCAGTTACAGAAACATCCCGACCGCGTCATCCGCGATGCGGTGTGGGGGATGTTGCCCAAGAACAAATTCAGCCGCCATATCATCAAGCGGCTCAAGGTGTACGGCGGACCGGAACACCCGCACGGCGCCCAGGTGAAGAAATAAGGAGTAAGAGACGTATGGCGCAGTACTTTGAAGGAATTGGACGCCGCAAAGAAAGCACCGCGCGGGTGCGTGTTGCGCCCGGTTCGGGCAAGTTCATCGTCAACAACAAGGAGGCCCCGGCCTTCTTTACCCGTCCTGGGGACATGCACACCGTTCTCTCCCCGCTTGCGGCTATCGGTCAGGAGACCACTGCCTACGACATTACCGTTCTGGTGCGGGGCGGCGGCGTGACCGGACAGACCGATGCTGTTGCTCTTGGGTTGGCGCGTGCGCTGGTGAAGATGAATGCCGATTGGACGTCGGCCATGCGTAAGGCTGGTCTGCTCACTCGCGATGCCCGCGTGAAAGAGCGCAAGAAACCCGGCCTCAAGCGCGCCCGCAAGGCTCCTACTTACACCAAGCGTTAAGGCAACGCCCTTTTGGGTGTGGCATTTCAGTGCGTAATGCGTAATCCGTAATGCGTAAACCGCTTACGGATTACGTGTTACGCATTATGATTTTATGGAGTGAACATGCTCTCCGCCGAACATTTTGCGCTTCTCTCCCGCCTGCTGGATGTGGATTCTTTGCCTTCGCTTTCGATGGTGCATGCAAAGGCGTTTACCACTCGACATGTGCCGCCCTCTCCGGCGGATATGCCTTTGCTTGTTACGTCCATTGAGAGTGGCGCTTTGCTCAAACAGGTCTGTGGGGTCTTGCGCGCTGTTTATCCCCTGGAACATCCTGCCCGGCTGATTTGTCTGCCAACCAGCCATGTGACCGCGCAGACGTTGGGGGCGTTGCTCAGTCAGGACGGCTTTGTGACGGAGGGCCTGCCATACGCTCTTTACCTGTCGCCGCTTCCGGTTGGCAGTTCGTTCGAGACGTTCCAGGAAATTATCGCGCATTTACGCGCGCCGGATGGATGCCCCTGGGACCGTAAACAAACCCATCAGACCCTGCGTAAATATCTGCTGGAGGAAAGTTACGAAACCCTGGCGGCGATGGACGCGAATGACCCGGTCAAAATGCGCGAAGAGTTCGGCGATTTGCTCTTGCAAATTGTGCTGAACGCGCAGATTGGCTATGAGGCTGGCACCTTCAACATGACCGAAGTGTTCAAAGAAATTCACGACAAACTCGTGCGTCGTCATCCGCACGTGTTTGGACAGGTGCAGGTGGATGGGGTGGGGCAGGTGCTGGCAAATTGGGAGAGCATCAAGCAGGAGGAACGCCGCACACGGGGCGAAGAGGAAAAATCGCTGCTTGATGGCCTTCCGGCTGCGCTTCCGGCGCTGAGTCAGGCACAGGAATATCAATCTCGTGCCGCGCGCGTCGGCTTCGATTGGCCGGAAATCGAGGGCGTGCTGGAGAAAATTCGCGAGGAAATTGAAGAAATACGCCGCTCGGCCACTTTGGCGGAATTAACGACCGAGCTGGGTGACCTCTTGTTTGCGCTGGTCAACCTGGCGCGCTGGAAGAAGGTGGACGCCGAAGCCGCTCTGCGCGAGACCAACCAGAAATTTCGCAATCGCTTTGGTTACATCGAAAAACGTGCGCGTGAAATGGGACGCGACTTGAAAGAAATGAGTTTACAGGAAATGGATGCGTTGTGGGACGAAGCCAAAAACGCAATGCGTTAGTAACCAGCGTGCGTGATGGTGTTGACCGGTTGATTACGGTTCCCACACGTAGTGCAGCAGTGCTGCCAGGTATGGCACACCATCTACATACTCGAAACCGGCCAGCCAAATGCGCCAATCCAGTTCCAGGCCGGGCGTGGGTGGCTTGAGAATGGCATAGTAGTTCAGGTTCTGGTAGATACCTGGCCAGGGTTCAACGTACATAGCCGCATACAGAGGGGTATTGGCATGAATCTGGTAGGGAGCAGTGAGCGCATCCAGCAATTTTGGACGGATGATTTCGGCAAACGTGCCGATGGCTTCGTAACCGCTTGCGCCTTCGGGCCCCCAGTGAATAATTTCCGGGTTGGTGAAGGCTTGCTGTGCGCGAGTGAAATCGTAGGTCACGGGGTTACTCCACGTACCGTGATAGTAAATCGTCACGCCGCGTTTGGGGCTGATTAATGAGGCGAACAGGTTACCATCAGACTGATTCATGGCCTGGGCAAGCGCAACAATGCGTTGAATGGGGCGCGCATCGGTCACGAAGGTTTCGGGAGCAATGCTTTCGGTGAGGTGAGAATCTTTCACCCAGCCGGCAATCTGCCCCGGAAGACGGGCTTCGACCCAACGTTCACTGCCTATCGTCACTACGGTTGTGCCGCGCTCGATGTTTCTGGCATTAGATGGTAAACTGCCTGCAATCGGATTCTCTGTGCCGGGGGCGGCGTATAGGTTCAGGGCGCTTTCTGGCGGCAGGCCGATGACGGCGTAAGGGGATGTAAAAGATGGCAGGGGCGTCGCTTCGGGTGGGTTGAGCGGGGCGTTCACCTGAGCGGCGTTTTCGTTTGGGGCAATTGTCACCAGCCGCAGGACGTGATTTCCACAGGGCAGGGAGAACGTGGTCGTAACGGCTTGCGAGGCGGCTTCACCGAAGAGCAGAAGCTGGTCTGGGGTGACCTGGTTGACTGAATCGCCGAGAATTTCCCAATGGTAAACCACGCGTGCCGCGCCGTCGGTGGTGATGATGCCGTTCAAATCGGCCTGTACCAGGCCAGTGGTACATGAAACCGGTGCGAGCGTGGACGAAAGGGTGACGTTCGTCACCTGGCCTGATGGCAGAGCCGGCCAGGCGAAGGTGTTCATCATCTCCGTGAACGTGGAGGCTTCCAACGTGTAATCGTATGGCGGGCGGGGCGGGTCATACACTTCCGGTGTGCCTGCACGCAGCAGGAACAAAAGCGTCAGGCAGGTCTTGGCGCTGCGCGCAGTGTAGTACGTGTAACGGTAGGTGTGGTTCATGGAGGCTTCCAGACCATCTATGCGGGTGAAGGTCAGGCTGTTAACGACCACTTCCTGTGTGGACAGGACACCGATGGGCGGGCCGAAGGTGTCGTTGACGGTGCAGGTGGTGCTGCCGTTGACCAGCCGGTACTCCATGTATTTGCTGCTCAGGTTGGTGCCGCTCTGGAGTTTCGGCAATTCCAGGTGGCCGAAGTTCGTGAGTTGTGCCGTGAAGTACCCTTCTGGGGGGTAGCGCAATTCAAACGCGTAAGGTGCATGCAAGAACAGCGGCCAGGTTTGTGAAGGAAGGGGGGTGGGTGTGGCGACAGGCAAACCTGGCCGTACAATGCGCGGCGCGCCCCACACAGCCCGGTCATTGGTTGCCGGGCCGGCAGCCAGCGTGGTCAGTACGAAGCGCACACTTTGTCCGGCCAGGGGCGATAAATCCAGGTCAACGCGGTAGGTTTTGCCTTCGTTCTTTTCAGACCATTTCCAGAAGATGCGTGGTGCGCCGCCGGGTGTCAGATATTCCAGCCGGAAGGTGACGTAGCAACGGGTGTTGTGTTCACATCCCACGATGGCTTGAAAACGGTCACCAGGCTGCACGGTGAAGGTTGGGAAAGTTCCCTGAAGATAGCCATCGTATTTGTTTTGCGGGTGGGTGAGAATGGCCGGGTCGGTGGTTGTGCCGTCTTCCATCCGGGCAGGTCGTGTCAGAGCAAAACCGCGTGCATCCCCTTCGGAGAAGGGACAGGCCAGGATACCCGCGCCGCTGCGCCACTCGGCTGCGCACAGGTTGGCAGCGAAGTCGTATCCACTGCTGGCTTGCGGCGGAGTGCCGATAACATTGATGAGCATCCAGAAGGGTTTATCGGCTTTTGGGCCAATGCCGAACAATTGCCCGCTGGCATTGCGTAGAATCCAGTCGCTGCGGTATTGACCAGGGGAAGCCGGGGCAACGGCGTTGACGGTGACATCCACCATTGCGCCGGGCTCTACCCGCCAGGGCAGGTTGACCAGGGTGGGCGCGCCCATCAACTCACCGCTGTAGAAAACCAGGGCGTAATCGCGTGTCCAGGCGCATGTCCCGGTGTTTTTGAGCCGCCAGGTTTTTGTGAACGTCTGGCGAGGCGCAAAGGCTGTGCCATCGCGCACGGTGACATCTGCTACGAAGGAGGCGCGGTCGCATCCGGCAGGGGGGATGGGTGGCGGGGTGTTGAACGGGGTGGCAGTGGGTGTAAGCGTGGGTTGCGGGGTCTTTCCGTTGCCGGGGCGCACAATGCGCGGGGACACCCACAGCGCCCGGTCGTTGGCTGCTGGCCCGCTTGCCAGCAAGGTCAGCACAAAACGCACTTTTTGCCCTGCCAGGCGGCTCAAATCCAGGTTTGCGTGGTAAGTGCGCCCTTCGTGCTTTTCTTTCCAGCTCCAGAAGATTTTTGTGACGCCGGAGGACGTGATGTAATCGAGCCGGTAGGTGACGTAACAGTTCTTTGCTGCGGCTTCACAGCCAACCGTGACCTGAAAGCGGTCACCTTTCTGTACTGTGAATTCGGGGTAAATGCCTTGAATGTAACCATCGTATTTGTTTTGTGGCACGGTGAGCAGACCCGGCGCGCCGACAGTGCTATCTTCCTGAACAGGGGCATCCAGCGTCAGGGCATAACCGCGATGGTCACCGCTGGTACCTGGAAAGGGCAATGTTCCTGCGCCGCTGCGCCATTCGGCGAGCAGGGCGTTTGCAGTGAAGTCGAAGACCAGGTCATCGCTAGTTGGCCGCATTCCAGCGAAGGAAACCTGCCGGGGCAGAATCAGAAGCCCCAGCATCAAGACCATGCTTGTAAGAGCAAACCATCTGGTTTTCATGGGTTCGTCCCTCCCAGAACAACCCGCAGTCTTGGAACGAAAGACTGCAATAAGGCCGCTGTTTAGCCCCCAGTTTTTATCATAGAACGCTGGGGGCGCGTTTTCAATCGGGGAAAGGACGCAGTAATGGATTTGAAATGAATGCGAGAGAGCGGCGTTCGGTGATTGCATTTGCAACAGGGAATGAGTATGATGAAAGGGAATCAATCTGGAGAAAGAATGTCAAGAATTTTGGATGTGACCCAAACCCATACCGCACTATGGCCCAGGCACACACAGGGCGTGGAGGTGTTCTCTCTGACCGTGCCTGAGGGTGAGTTCTTTCACAGTTGCCGTCTGACGGTGTTGCAGGCGTCGCCGGGTGCGGGGGCTTCGGTCGCAGCGCAACCTGCTACAGGCGAGAGCGGCGTGGGGCAAATTGTGGTGGCATGGAAACAATTCGGTGGTGGACGGTTCAAGTATCGGTTGGAGGCGTTTGCAGGGCAGGCGGGTTCTTCTTCCGGGCAACGCGCTCCTTCTGCTGTGCGGACTGGTTTTGACCCCCATCGTCACGGTTTTCGGTTTATCAATGCTTTTCCACCGTATCCGCACATTCAATTGTTCACGCCGTTTGGCAGAATTCGGATTGGGGATGCGAAGAATGGCTTGTGTGGGGGTATGGTGTTTGCCGCACTGGATTATTTTTATGCCGGGCGTGCGCTTCCTGACGTGGCGCAACCGCCCGCAGGCGATGCGTTGTTTGACTATATCGTTCGGCGGCTCTACGATAGCTTCAATTTGCCGTTTGGGGTGTGGGGATATATTGCGTGGATGCGCCCTGCCTTGCCAGATTATTCCACCGGTTGGGGGGCGCACTTTAGCCGTGCCTGGCACACGGTGCGGCGGGAATGGCCAGCTATTAAGGCGTTGCTCGATGCCGGTCAGCCCTGTCCGTTGGGGCTGGTGCGCGTCCGTTCGGCGGATTTGCGCCGGCTGGGGGAGAATCATCAGGTGCTGGCCTATGGCTACGATACACAGGGCAGCCAGGTGACGTTGTTTGTGTATGACCCCAATTATGGGCGGGATGACCGCATTGCGCTCACGCTGGATTTGAGCAACCCTGAAGGGCCGACGGCAATGACATCTTCGACCGGGGAACCGCTGTATGCCTTTTTCCGGGTGCGGTATCGGTTCAAGATGCCGCCGCAGGCTTAAGATGCGTTTGTGGGATGTCTGCCTTTAGGGGATGAAGACCTCGCAGAAGCCGTCTGCAATCGTGCAGAGACCGACTTCCTGGTTTTGCCACAGGACGCGGAAGCGGTCGTTGTTGGGTTGCGCTGTCCAAAAGATGAGGTCACTATCGCGCGTGATGCTGCGGGTGCTCAGGTAGTAGTTGCGGCACAGGGGCGGGTTGAGATAGTTGCCGGGATTTTTTTGGATTTCAATGCGCATACAACGCCCGGGGTGCAGGGTGGCATAGAATTCGGCCCACAGGAAGCCGCCGAAGCGGTTACTGCCATCCAGCCGCTCGAAGGCGATTGGGGAGATGGAGCGGTTATCAGGTGAGGCGTTGTAGATATAGAAGCCGTATTCGTCGTAGTACAACCACATCCGCTTGAGGTTGGGGAAGGGTGGGGTGGTGGTGGGGGTGGCGGGTGTGGCGGGTGTGGAGGGTGGGGCGGTGGCTGGTGTTGGGGTGGCAGTGATGGAGGTGGCAGATGGCAGGGTGGTGGATGTTAGGGTCAGGGATGGGGTAGAGGTGGTTGTGGCGGCAGATGTGGACGTGGCGGAGGCGGTTAGGGTGGCGCTGGGGCGTGGGGTGAGGGTGTGCGTGGCAGTGGGAGAGGCGGTTTGAGAGGCGGTCATGCTGGGGCTGGGCGAGGCGGTTGCAGTCGGGAGACTCGTCCAGGTGGGGGTAGGGGTGGGGCTGGGGGCCAGGAAGGGGAAGAGAGCCGGGAAACCGCCCTGTCGTTGGAGATTTCCAAAAAAGAGGAGCGCGAAGAGCGCAAGAAGCAATAAGAACAGGTAGAGCGGCCCGCGCCGGCGTTTGGGCGGGGATGTGGCGGGTAGAATTTTGCGTGTGACGGGGCGGGTTTTTCCACCCAGCACGGCGGCGGGCAGCGGCGGCAGAGGCAGGATGTGTTCCTGGGTGGAGGCAGGCTGCGCGAGAGCCTGTTCAAGTGCTTCCATCAGGGCGGCGCCGCTGGGGTAGCGCTCCTGAGGGTTTTTGCTGAGTGCTTTGAGCAGAACGGCTTCGGTGGCAGCGTTAAGTTGCGGGTTCAGGCTGCGCGGCGGGGGCGGCTCTTGCGTGAGGTGTTGTAGGGCAACGCTGGTGGGGGAGAGGTCGTCGAAGGGGACGACGCCGGTCAGCATTTCGTAGAGGATGACCCCCAACGAGTACAGGTCTGAAAGCGGGGTGGCATCGGTTGAGCGGCGCGCTTGTTCAGGGGAAATGTAGTGGGGGCTGCCAAAGGCCTCCCCTGAGGAGCCTTGATTCACGTCCAGCGCCAGGCCGAAATCGCCCAGCACAACGCGCCCGTCTTTGGAGAGAAATACGTTGGAGGGTTTAACGTCGCGGTGGATGATGCCGTGTTTGTGTGCGTAGTCGAGCGCAGAGGCAATAGCTTTGCCAATCCGCAGGACTTCGGCGGGGGGTAGTTTTTCGCCGCGTGTGGCATAGGCATTCAGCACGCTTGCCAGGTCGGGTCCGTCTATGTATTCCATGACGTAATAGTACAAACCGTCCTGGTCATCGGCGTAGTAGATTTGGATGATATTTTCGTGTCGCCAGCGGGCCACAGCGCGTGCTTCGGTGACGAAGCGGCGGGCATATTGTGGATTGTCGCGGTAGCGGGCATCTATGACTTTGATGGCGACCGGGCGTTGGAGTTTGATGTCTTGTCCGTAGTAGACCTGCGCCATGCCGCCGCGACCGAGAACGCGCTCGATGCGGAAGTTGGCAAGCTGTTTGCCGATGAGAGGGTCGGTGAAGGTCATAGGAAATCAGTCAGGAGGCGAAAGCGCAGGGGCGCGCAGGAAAGGGTCAGCGTTCGGGCAGAGTTTTGCGGCTGGCGAGGGTGATGCGTTGCAGGTCAAAGATGAAGTTGTTGAATCCGTTGACGTAGGAGTCGAGATAGTCCTGGGTGATGTCGTGTGCCAGGTCGGCACGTCCGGCGGCCTGCAGGGCGGCGACGTGGGGGCGAAAGTCGCGCAGACTGATGCGCAGAACGCCGCGCGCATCGGTGATGACGCCCCACACCAGTTGTTTTTGTTCGTTGTCATCTTTTGCGGTGACGAAGCGGCGCAGGGTGCTGGAGGGGACGACAGCGCCAACGTTTGAGAACACTTCGCGTCCTTTGAGGACGTTGTTGAGCAGCTCGAAACGGCTGGGAATCTGGTCCAGCAGGTGTTGCAGGGCTGGTGGCATGTGCGCCAGGGCTTTGATAGCAGCCACGCTGGCGCTCTCACCGCGAATGGCAATTTCTTTGAGACGGTCAAAAATCGCGCTGAAACCAGCGAGCGTAGCCAGATAGGTGCGCTGGGCTTCGTCGAATTGCGCGTAGAGAGCGCTGCGGTCGCCTTTATGGCCTTCGTAGGCGTTCAGTGTCTGAATGGCGCGGGCGTGCAGGTTGAGCAAGTCCAGCTCGGCCAGCGGAACTTCCATGCTGAGGGGGTATAGCCGGTCGCGGGGTGATTGGCGGCTGGCATCCATTGGAATCAGCATGGAGGGATTCTGTCGGCGCGATTCTTCGATGGCGGCGCGGATTTGGTCGGCCAGCGCGCGCGTGGTGCGGTTGGCAGCCAGTTTTTCGAGTTTCTTTTCCAGTTCGGGCGAGGGCTGGTACCTGGCTGCGTGAATGGCGCGGTAAAGTACCAGCAGGTCATTGACGGTGAGTTTCAGGGCATCGTTGCGTTGTTTGAAGTAATGCCGCAAATTCAGACAGGCGCGCAGGTTGATTTTGTCCGATTCGGCCCCGGCTTCTGGGGTGACACGCGGGGCAACACGAATTTGTTCATGGTCGGCGGGGGTGAGCGGAAAGGCCAGGGCGTGGAAGATGCGTTGTACGGCTGGACGTGTGGCAGGCAGGGTGTGCAGGTAGGCTGCCCACGAGAGGGCTTCGTTCGTCAGGATTTCGGCCAGCGCTGCGCCCAGGATGCCATCGAAGAAGATGTGGGAAAGGTCGAACACCGCAGTCGAATCGGTCAGGAACAGGGTCAGGGCATGACTGCCGATTCCGCGTTCGGCCTGCCGCAGTTCGGTAAGTGGCAGGTGCGCGGGGCGGGTATCGGCATTGATGAGGATGGGGGCAAAGCGCAGACGGGAGAGTTCTTCGACTACCGCTGGAGAAAGTTTGCGGAACAGACCGGGCAGCGCTGAGCGTTTGATGCGTGCGAGTTCGGTCAGGCGGGCGGGTTGAGCGCCAGGCAGGGCCAGCAGGGCTGCCAGCTGGGCGCGCACGGTTTCGGCATTGAGGGGCTGGTCGCTGCCGGGCGCGCACACGGGCAGCAGGTAGTAGTTGCCGCGCAAGATGATGCCGATGTGTGCTTGCTCGAAGTTGTAGGGCGTGCGTGTTTCGCCGTACTGTCCCGGTTCAAGATAGGCCAGGATAGACATCTGCCGCTGATAGGCTGGTAGTTCGCGCTCGGCTTCGCTCATGCGTCGCTGCCATTCGGCGCGCAGGTCGGCAGGCAGGGGACGCATGGCCTCTTGCAAAAAGTGTTGAAATTTGATGCGGCGATAATCGGGATAATCGTAATTGGCTGCTTCGGCGCCGCGCCGGTAGGGACGCTGGATTTCCCATTCGCGGTAGATGCGGGCATAGCGGGCCGCCTGGGGTAGAGAACGGGTGAGTTCGCGCAGGATGGCGGTGGCGACTCGTTCACGCCATTCGATTTCCAGCAAGGCATCGTATTGGTTCAAGACGCTGATAGCGGCCATCACCCACGCCGTCAGACGGTCGAGTTCGTTCAGGCGAATGCCGTGCTGATACAGGAGCGTATCGAACCCGTGTGTTTCGATGACATGCCGGGCAGTGTCTTCGCGCAGGGCATAATCCACATAAAATTGCCAGATGCCTTCTGGAAAAGCCGATTCGGGGTCTTTGCCGGCCAGTTTGAGCAGATTCTGATAACCCCAGATGACGGCGGCAGGCGCAACCAGCACCGCCCCGGAAGTGACCTGGGCGAAGAGAAAATCGAGCGCGCTGAAAAGAGCAGTAATGTGCTTTTGGACGGTCTGCTGAGGCAGACGTTGACCCGAAAGACGTGTGAGACCGTTGAGAATCATGCCCGGAATGTTGCCGGCCGGGATGATTTGCGAAGTGACTTCTACCACCGCTTCAATTTCTGGCAGGCTCAGGCGCGAAAGGTCGCGCACCGATGGCGATTGCGCGATGGATTTCAGGTCGGTAGCGGTTTCGATGGTAGCACGTTCGATTCTGGAATCGGTCATAGCAGTTCCCTGGTTTGTAATTATACAACAGTCGGTGCGATACGTTTCGCAATAGCAACGCCCTTAAGCATGTGGCGATTTTGCTTTCCCCGCATATAATATAAATATGAACACGGGTGCGGGTGAGGTGTTGCGGTTGTTGCTCGTCGAAGATAGTGACCTGGACGCGCAATTGCTGGTGTATGAACTGCGGCAGGCGGGCTTCCAGGTACAAATGCGGCGTGTCGAAACCGAAGAAGAAATGCGGCAGGCGTTAACCGGGCAGGAGTGGGATGTTGTCATCTCGGATTTTCGTCTGCCTTCGTTCAGCGCACCAGATGCGCTGGCCGTTCTGCACGAGAGCGGGCAGGATTTGCCGTTTATCATCGTCTCTGGGACGATTGGCGAAGCCACGGCGGTAGAAATCATGCGCGCCGGTGCGCATGACTACCTGATGAAAGACAACCTGAACCGCCTGGCCGAAGCTTTACGGCGTGAAATCCGCGAAGCGCGAGTGCGCGCTGAACGTCGCCAGGCCGAAGCCGCCCTGCGTGAGAGCGAGAGCCGTTTTCGGATGTTGTTTGAACGGTCTAACGATGCGATTTTTGTGGTGGAGCGGAAAACAGGGCGGTATCTGGATGCCAACCGCGCCGCTGAGCGTCTCACTGGACGGCGTATTGAAGAAATCAAGCGATTGACCATCTTCGACATCACCCCCAAGGGGGCGCAAGAACGTCTCGAACGCCTGGCTGAAACGGATGAGACCATCGAGTTCGCAGAGGTAGAGTATGTGCGCCCGGATGGTTCTGTGCGGATTGCACGGGTGACGGCGGTGCCTATCAACTCCCATATCGTCTTTGGGATTGCACATGACATCACCGAAAGCCGGCAGGCACAAGCCACCCTGGAACGCCGCGCCCGCGAACTGGAAGGGTTGTATGCCACGTCTCTGAAAATCAATGCACAGATGGCTTTGATGCCCTTGCTGCAAACGATTGTCGAACAGGCTGCGCTTTTGCTGAATGCGCCGATGGGTGGTTTGTATCTGATGCACGAAGACGGACAAACACTCGAACTGGTAGTGGCATATCACATCCCGGAACGTTTTTTGGGAACACGCCTGCGTTTGGGGGAAGGGCTATCGGGACGGGTTGCCCAGAGCGGCAAACCCCTGATGGTGTTCGATTATAGCCAGTGGGAGGGTCGTGCGCCGGTGTATGAACAAATGCAATTTCGCAGGGTTCTGGGCGTGCCGCTGATAGTCAAAGAGCGGGTGATTGGGGTAATTGATGTGACCGATGACCGTCGCACCGACCCCTACTCGCCTGAAGAACTGCGGTTGTTGCAGTTGATTGCCGACCAGGCCGCCATCGCTGTCGAAAACGCACATTTATTGGAAGCCGCGCAACGCGAATTGGCTGAACGCCGTCAGGCCGAAGCTGCCTTGCGCGAGAGTGAACAGCGTTACCGCACGGTGGTCACCGGCGCCGATGTTGTTTCCTTTATGCTCGATAAGAATGGTGTCTTCACCCTGTCTGAGGGCAAAGGGCTGGCACAATTGGGGCTCACGCCTGGTGAAGTGGTGGGCGTTTCGGCGCTGGAACTGTATCGAGACTACCCCAGCATCATCCAGTCCATTCAGCGTGCTCTGACAGGGCAAACCGCGCGCAGTGAAGACCACATTGGGAAAATTGTGTTCGACTCCACTTACGCCCCGTTCTTCGATGAAGATGGGCAAGTTCAGGGCGTAATTGGTGTGGCGGTAGATATTACCGAACGAAAACGCGCCGAACAGGCGCTGCGCCGTCAGGTGCAGGAGTTGACTCTTCTTCATTCGATTGCCGGCATGGCAATTCGTGCGCGCAGCCTGGATGAGCTTCTGACCTTTGTCACCCAGGAAGCAGTGAAATCGTTTTACCCCGATAACTTCGGATTTGGCTTTCTCGATGAAAGCGGGCAATTTCTGCAGGCACACCCCTCTTACTATGGTTTGAATGTGGATATTGGGGAACGCTTTCCGGTCAACGGGTGTGTCTCGGGTTCAGTCGTTCTCACAGGCAAGCCGCGCCGCGTTCCCGACGTGCGGCAGACGCCTGATTACCTGATGACCAACCCGGCCATCCGTTCCGAATTGTGCGTGCCAATTACACTCGATGAGCGGGTCATTGGCATCATTAATGCCGAGAGCACTCAGCTGGATTTCTTCACGGAAGAGGACGAACGTTTGATGATGACGATTGCAGGGCAATTGGCGAACGCCATTGAACGCTTCCGCCTGTTCGAATCTGAAAGCCGGCGCCGCCGCGAGGCCGAAACGCTCATCGAAGCCGTCAGCGCGCTTTCGACCTCGCTCGAACTGGAACGGGTGCTGGAAATTATCCTGGATTCGCTGGAAAAGGTTGTGCCGTTCGATAGCGCCAGCATCTTCCTGCTTGAAGGAGACCACCTTCGCATCATGCTGACGCGCGGCCTGCCGGACGCGGAACAGGTGATGAATCAAACCTTTCCGGCCAATGACCCGTTATTTGCCGATACCCTTCGCAACGGACATCTGCTCATCCTGGACGATGCTTCCCAGGACCCGCGCTTCAACCGCTGGGGAGAAACCTCTTACGTACGCGGTTGGATGGGTGTGCCGCTGATTGCACGCGGTGAAGTCTTCGGCTACATCACGCTCGATAGCCGCACCCCCGCCGCGTATTCCAAAGAACAGGCGAAACTGGCGCGGGCGTTCGTCAACCAGGCGGCCATTGCTATTCAGAATGCTCGTCTGTTTGAGGGGATTCAAAAATCTTTGCGCGAGTTGAATCTGGCCTATGAAACCACCATCGAAGGCTGGTCGCGCGCGCTCGACCTGCGCGACCGCGAAACCGAAGGACACACGTTGCGTGTGACTGAACTGACCCTTAAGGTGGCCGAAGCCATGGGCTTCAGCGAGGAGGAGCGGGTTCACATCCGGCGCGGTGCGCTTTTGCACGATATGGGCAAACTGGCCGTGCCAGACCGCATTTTGCTCAAACCCGATAAATTGACCGACGAAGAGTGGGAAATTATGCGGATGCATCCGCTCTACGCCTTTCAGATGCTCTCTCCTATCGAATACCTGCGTCCGGCGCTGGAAATTCCGCTTTCTCATCATGAGCGTTGGGATGGCAGCGGCTATCCGCGTGGGCTGAAAGGTCAGGAGATTCCACTTATCGCGCGCATTTTTGCGGTGATAGACGTGTGGGACGCGCTGACCAGTAACCGTCCTTACCGCCCGGCCTGGAGTCAGCAGGCTACGCTGGAATACATCAAAAAGAACGCAGGCACGCTCTTTGACCCGAACGTCGTCGAAACCTTTTTGAAATTATGGGAAGAGGGAAAACTCGCTTGAAATCGTCGAATGTAAAGTAAAATTGAACTTCAGGAGAATCATTCAATGCAAAAACGCCAGGAATTGATAACCCGCCTGGAGCGCTCTCGTGCAATCATGCTGGCGCATCTGGACAAGGTGGATAAAAACCGAAAAATCTACCCTCTTTGGACCATTCGAGAAATTCTGGCGCATCTTTCTGGTTGGGATGATGCCGTCATCTCGTTTGTTCGCACGATTTTGGAGGGAGGACAGCCCGGTTTAACCGTTGCGGCAGAAGGGGTAGATGTGTATAACGCAGCCACTGTTTCCACCCGTGAAGGGCTGAGTTATGACCAGGTTTATCGGGAGTACGTGCAAACGCGCCGCATCTTGCTCGATTTGCTCTTGCAGGTGCCGGAAGAAGAAATTACACGCGCGTATGTTTTGCCTTGGGGCGGCTATGGTACCCTCGAAGACCTTGTCCGTATCTTTGCGCCTCACGAAGAAGAACACGCTGCCGATATACGAAACATCGTTGATGCTGCTGAAAAAAAGGCTTAACCCACAGCAGACGCAATCATTTCGATGCACAAACCCTGAAAGCTTCGCAACCTTTGTGTTGAGAAAAGATAGGTTTGCTCCAGTCATCATTGAAAAACCCAGTTAAACACACTGCGAGGGAATGAGTATGGCAAATGTCCTGGTCACTGGCGCCTTTGGGAATGTGGGCTACTACGTCACTGCGGAATTGCTCCGGCAGGGACATGTCGTTCGCTGTTTCGACATCCGAACGCCGCAAACCGAAAAGAAAGCAGCGCATTTTCCGGGCCTGGTGGAGGTCGCCTGGGGCGATATTCGCAACGCCGAACTGGTGCGGCGCGTGGTCGAAGGACAGGAGGTTATCCTGCATCTGGCGGCCATCATCCCTCCGCTGAGTGACGAGCAACCCGAACTGACCCGCTCCGTCAACATTGAAGGCACGCGCAACCTGTTAGAAGCTGCCAAAGCCCAAAAATCTGCCCCCCGCTTCTTCCTGGCCTCGACCTTTGATTTGTTTGGCCATACCCAAAAACTGCCGCCGCCGCGCCGGGCCGAAGACCCCATCGAAATCTCCGATGTCTACACCGAAACCAAAGCCGCTGCCGAGCAGATGGTGCGCGAATCGGGGCTGCCTTATCTCATCTTTCGTTTCAGCGATATGCCGCTGATTGCCCTGCGCGATGCCCACCCCATCATGTTTGAAATTGGCCTGTATAACCGTATGGAGACAATGCACCCGGCAGATGGTGCCCTGGCAGTCGTCAATGCCATTGCTCATCCTGAACTTTGGACCGGGCGTTTGTTGCTGGTGGGCGGTGGACGGGAACACGGCTGCCAGATTACCTACCGCGACTTTTTCAGCCGCCTGCTGACTGCGATGGGAATCGGGATGCTGCCAGACGAAGCCTTCTCCGACAAGGAATACGTCACCGACTGGCTGGATACCGAAGAAAGCCAGCGCATTCTGCAATATCAGCGCCACACTTTCGATGACATTGTGGCTGAAATCAGCGCTTTGCTCGGTTGGAAGCGCTTCGTTATGCCTTTCGTGCGTCCCTTTGTGCGCCGTTCGATTTTGAAAATGTCTCCTTACTGGAAACACCACACTAGGCAGGGAAAATGAGCCAGGCCGACCGTCAGGCAGCACGGTTTTTCCCACTCATCGTAGCCGTTGGTCTGGCGCTGGCCTGGACAGGCTCGCAGGGGAGTGTAAAGGTTGCTGGCGTGCCGTTGTTTGGGCTGGCGGTGGGGCTGGCGTATCTGATTCAGTGGATGGCTTTTCTCCCCGCCTTTCGTTTTCAAACCGAGAAATTTTTTGACCTGACCGGTAGTTTCACTTACATTGCCATTACACTGTTGCTTGTTTTCCTCTCCCCTGCGCCCGATACCCGCTCCCTGTTGCTGGCTGCGTTGATTGTGATTTGGGCGGCGCGCCTGGGCAGTTTCCTGTTCCTGCGCATTCGGCGGGCCGGAAAAGATGACCGCTTCGATGCCCTGAAACCCTTTTTCTGGCGCTTTCTCAACGTCTGGACGTTGCAGGGGCTGTGGGTGTCGTTTACCGCAGGTGCAGCCTGGGCAGCGATGACCGCGCCCGTCTCTTCCCCGCTTGATGGATGGGCATTTGCCGGCTTCTTCTTGTGGGGATTGGGCTTTCTCTTCGAAGTTGTGGCCGATGAACAAAAACGCCGTTTTCAGGCCGACCCGGCCAACCGCGGCAAGTTCATTCAGAGCGGCTTATGGCGGCTCTCGCGCCATCCCAACTACTTCGGTGAGATCCTTCTGTGGGCTGGTATTGTGCTGATTGCGGTCCCCACTCTGTCAGGTTGGCGCTGGCTCACCCTGCTCTCTCCATTCTTCGTTGCGGTCTTGCTCACACGCATCAGCGGCATTCCCCTGCTGGAGCAGAAAGCAGATGCCAGATGGGGCGGTCAGCCGGAATACGAAGCCTACAAACGCGAGACGCCGGTTTTGTTTCCGCGTCTTTGGTGAAGGGTTTCTATCTTCCAGTCAAATTCTGATATTTTTTATCTAAATTCATGCTATACTTTTTGCGTCTCCGGCCTGCTCCCTCGTTTTTTAACACAGACCGGCACATCTATCCGTCTTGTTGACCCTAAACTCATTCGGAGAGAGACCCTATGACCATCCGCACTTCATCCGCAGAATGGAAAGGCACACTTAAAGAAGGCGCCGGCACGATGAAACTCGGCAGCGGCGCTTACGAAGGCCCGTTCACGTTCGCTTCCCGCTTCGAGAGCGGCCCTGGCACCAACCCGGAAGAACTCATCGGCGCGGCACATGCCGGCTGTTTCTCGATGTTTCTTTCGGCACTGCTCACCAAAGAGGGCTTTACGCCGACCCGTATTGCCACCACCGCCACCGTTCATCTGACCGAAGGCCCCACCATCAGCCTGATTGAGTTGAACTGTGAGGCCGAAGTGCCGGGTTTAAGCGAAACCACCTTCCAGGAAAAGGCTGCTGCCGCCAAAGCGAATTGTCCTGTCTCTAAGGCGTTGGCCGGGCCGGAAATTCGCCTGACGGCCAGACTGGTTTCGTAACCTGCATTGGATGCCTGTGCATGAGCGCGAGGGATTGCTCTCGCGCTATTTTGTTTCCAGGCCGGGAATCAGGCTTTTGCGCTCCATCCACTTCATGAACGCGTCGAGCAGATAGACCATCACCAGGTAAAGCACTGCCGCCGCCAGATACGCACCGATGGGGTCATACGTCTTTGCGGCGATGGCTTTGGCCTTTGCCATCAGTTCCGGCACGGCAATCAAAAACACGACTGCCGTAGATTTAAGCAGGGAGACCGGTTCGTTGGCCCAGGCCGGAATCGCCAGGCGCAGGGCTTGCGGCAAAATAATGTGCCAAATCGTTTTCCATCTGGAAAGGCCAATGGCGCGGCCAGCAATCATCTGGCCTTCGCCAATAGCCAGAATTGAGCCGCGCAGATATTCAGCCTGATAGGCACCGGAGTTGAGACCCAACGCCAGAAAAGCCGCCCATTCGCGGCTGAGCGTGATTCCGAACCCTGGCAGGCCATAGTAGAGCAGAAAGATTTGCATCAAAAGCGGTGTGCCGCGAAACAGTTCAATGTAGGCTGTTGCAAGCGCATGCCAGACCTTGCTGCCATACGTGCGTCCCAGTGCGGCCAATAACCCCAATACGAACCCGGCGGCCAGGCCCTCGGCAGTAAGCAAAAGCGTCATGGCGGCGCCGCTCAACAAATCGGGCAAAAAGCGCAGGAAGAGTTCGATGAAAGCGCTCATTTTTTCTCTTTCTTCCCGTACAGTTCGGTGATTTTCCAGAGAAATTCGCGCGTGCGGGCGTGTTGAGGCCGCTCGAAGAGGTCATCGGGTGCACCTTGTTCTACGATATGGCCTTTTTCCATGAATACGATTCGGTCGGCCACTTCGCGCGCAAAGCCCATTTCATGGGTCACGACCAGCATGGTCATGTTCTCTCTTGCCAGTTGTGCCATCACGCCCAATACCTCGCCAATCAATTCCGGGTCGAGCGCGGAAGTCGGTTCGTCAAATAGCATCACTTTGGGGTCCATCGCCAGGGCGCGGGCGATGGCAACCCGTTGTTGTTGACCGCCTGAGAGTTGCCCGGGATAATGTCCGGCGCGGTCGGCCAATCCTACGCGCGCCAGTTCGTGCATGGCTTTTTCGTGTGCCTGTGGTTTGGGCAGTTTCCTCACCTTTGTCAGGCCGAGCATCACATTATCGAGTGCGGTCAGGTGGTTGAACAAGAGGAAATTCTGGAACACCATGCCAATTTGCTGTCGAACGCGGTCTTCGTTGATGCCAGGAGCAGTGATTTCCTCTCCTTCCAGAAAAATCTGGCCGCTGTCCACGTGGGTCAACAGGTTCAAACAGCGCAACAGGGTACTTTTGCCTGTGCCGGAAGGTCCAATGATGACAATCGTTTCCCCTTTTTGCACGTCGAGCGAAATATCCTGAAAGATGATGTTTGCACCGTAGCGTTTGGTCAGGTTCCTGGCTTGCAGAATGAGGGCAGAATCCATAGCGGTTGCGCTCCTAAACGGGTTGTGTGGGGAGTTTTGTTCGTTCGGCAAGAGAATCCAGGGCGCGATTGGTGAGAAACACCAGCGCGAAGTAAATCAGTGCTGCTGCACCAAAAGCCAGAAAGGGCTGCCCGGTGGTGGCGCTCAGTTGTTGCGCGCGGCGCAAAATCTCTGGCACACCCAGCGCATATACGAGCGAGGAATCTTTGAGGACGATGGAAGCCTCGTTTGACCAGGGCGGGATGGCAAGCCGGATGGCCTGTGGCAGGATGACGAAGCGGATGGCTTGCAGACGGGTCAGGCCGATGGCACGCGCAGCAGTCATTTGCCCGGCGCCTACCGCAGCCAGCGCCCCACGCAGGATTTCCATCTGGTACGCACTGCTGACCAACCCCAGCGAGAGCGAACCGGCCCAAAACGGCGAGAGATTAATTAGCCGCCCGGACAGAATGAAATACAGAATGAACAACAGCACAACCGGCGGTACACCGCGCATCAGCAGGCTATATAACCCTGCCGCGCGCGAAACCCACCGGCCGCCGTAATTGTAGAGCAGGGCCAGCAACAACCCAACCGCCAGCCCAAAGGGCAGCGCCACCAGTGTGACGCCTATGGTGACCGCTGTGCCTTGTGCAATGTAGAGAAAGAAATCGGTGAGCATACGTTTCAGTGAAAGGAAACGGCCTGGCAGGGAGTAAGAACCTGCCAGGCCGAACACATTATTCGGCAAAGTATTTCACTGCCAGACGGTCGATGAACCCTTCAGCCTTCAACTGCGCCAGCACTTCGTTGATGGCTTTCGCCAGTTCAGCATCGCCTTCGGGAAGCACGATGTTCATCGGCCCGCTGGAAAGCACGCCTTTATAGATAACTTTCAGCCCGCCCAATTGCCGCGCCAGGGCTTCGGCTGGCACAGCGTCAGACATCATGACCTCAATGCGTCCGTTTTTCAGGTCGAGCGCAATCTGGTCCACACGGTCGTAGCGGGAGAGATTCCCGGCAGGCAGTTTGCCCTCGTCCACCAGCGCGGTCAACCAGTCGTCTTGCGTGGTGCCGGTCTGCACGCCAATTTTCAGGTTCAAAATATCGCTGGCGGGGTCGTTAATGGCCAGGCTTGAGCTTTCCACTACCGTGAAGGCGTCTTCGGAAGTGTAATATACCTCCGAGAAATCTACCACTTTGTCGCGGTCTTCGCTGTAGTTGAAAGCGGCGATGGCAGCGTCAATTTTTCCTTCCTGCACGCCGGCAATCAGGCTATCGAAGGGCATATCGACCCATTCCACCTTCACCCCCAGCCGCTTGCCGATTTCGTTCATCAGCTCGACATCGAAACCGGTTGTGTTGCCGCTTGCATCTACGAACTCGAACGGTGGGTAATCGGCGCTGGTGCCGACTTTGATGACCCCCGCTTTTTTGATGGCGTCGAGCCGGCTTCCACCTGCGCCTCCGCAGGCAGTGAGCAGCAGGCTCACGACCAAAACGAGAGAGAGCCACAACCAAAAGCGTTTCATGGTTCCAATCCTTTCCAGTTGAGAAGAATGTTTGCCCGCACAGGGCATAAGCGAATCCATCGTTTACTATAACATGTCAGACATCTGCGCGCGTAGTGAAGATTGTCACTTGTTTTTGGTTTTGCCGATTTTTGCAACCAAATCGTTTTTTGGTCATCCAAGATTATAATTACCTTAATCTGCTCGCGCCGTTTTCAGCGGTACGGCGCAAAAACATTACATTCTACACTGCCATACTCTTGCGGCCAGGCCGGTTGGGAAGACGGCGTGAGAGACGCCAACCCCTATTTCACCCAAGGAGGATGATTTATGAACCGCAGAGATTTCCTTAAAGTTGCAGGAATGGGCGCTGCCGCCAGTGCGCTTGTTGCCTGCTCCGGTCCGGCTGCTGCCACCGAAGCGCCGGCGGCTTCGAGTGGCAGTGACCTGCCTCAACTCGAATGGCAGATGGCAACCAGCTGGTCGCCGGGGCTGGGAGTCTTGTTCGGTGGCGCGCAGAAGTTTGCCGACCGGGTGGCTGAATTGACCAGCGGACGCTTCAAAATTGTGCCGCGTGCCGGAGGCGAACTGGCAAAGGCTACCGAAGTGCTGGATGTGGTTTCGACTGGCGCAGTGCCGATTGGTCATACCGCATCCTATTACTATCTGGGCAAAAGTTGGGTGATGGGCTTTGGCTCCAGTGTGCCGTTTGGTCTGAGCGCCTCGCAACAGAACACCTGGCTGTATCACGGCGGTGGCCTGAAAATCCTTCAGGACTTTTACGCCAAAAAGTTTGGCGTCATCCAATTTCCGGCAGGTAACACTGGCGCACAGATGGGTGGTTGGTTCCGTAAAGAAATTCGCACCGTGGCCGATTTGCAAGGTCTCAAAATGCGCATTCCCGGATTGGGCGGGCAGGTGATGTCCAAACTGGGTGTGCAGGTGCAAAATCTGCCGGGGGGTGAAATTTACCAGGCCCTGGAAACCGGCGCGATTGACGCTGCCGAATGGGTTGGACCGTATGATGATGAAAAACTCGGCCTGAACAAGGTGGCGCAATATTACGGCTTCCCTGGCTGGTGGGAACCCGGTACTACACTGGAAGTGGAAATTAACCTGAACGAATGGAACAAACTGCCGACTCTGTACCAGAAGGCGATTGAAGTTGCTGCGGCTGAGAGCAACCTGAAGATGCTGGCTGAATACGAATCGGTCAACGGCGAGGCGCTCAAGCGTCTGGTGGCGGGTGGTGTCAAACTGATGCCCTACGGCAAAGAAATTTTGGAAGCGGCCCGCAAGGCGGCCTTTGAGTTGTACGAAGCCAAAGCCGCCGAAGACGCAGAATTCAAGGCGGTTTACGACCAGTGGCTCGAATTTCGCAGCCGTGTGCAGAGTTGGAACTTTACCAACGAGTTTGTCATGCTCGAAGCCCTGCGCGCTTCTCAGTAAAAACGAGCGGTTTTCCAATTCTCCCAAACTCAAAAACAGAATGGCCGCCCAACCGGGCGGTCACTCTGTTTTTTATGCTTCCACCTCATGGCCCGCTCCGGGCTGCCAGGCCAATCAACCAGGTTACCGTCTCCGGGAAAAAGATAACAATCAGCAGCGCCAACACCTGCAAGCCCACAAAAGGCAACGCCCCGCGGTGAATATCAATGGTGCGGACTTCTTTTGGCGCGGCGCTTTGCAAATAGAACAACGAAAACCCAACCGGCGGAGAGATGAAAGCCGTTTGCAGATTGATGGCAAACACCACCGCCAGCCAGACCATATCTAACCCTAGCGCCTGGGCTGCCGGAACAAAAATGGGCATGGCAATAAAGCTGATTTCGATGAACTCCAGCGGAATGCCCATCAAGAAGATGGCGATGTTGGCAACGATGAGAAAGCCCCATTTTCCGCCTGGAATGTTCGTCAGGAATTCGGTAATCACCCGTTTCCCGCCCATTTCGGTAAACACCAGGCTGAAAAGAGACGAGGCGAACAAAATGGTCATGACCAGCGCTGTGACGCGCGCGGTTGCCAGCGCGGCCTCAAAAATCATTTGCCTGTTTAAGCGTTTGTTGGCCCATGCCAGCAGCACCGCTCCCACCGCGCCAATACTCCCGGCTTCGGTGGGTGAAGCCAGCCCAAAGAAAATGCTCCCCAACACAAAGAATACCAGCAACCCCGGCGGCACAACCACCGTCAGCACTTCGCGCATTAATTCGGCCCGGCTGAAGGTCATCACATTGGGCGGTAAATCTGGCGCGAGGGAGGGTTTTAACCGGGTGATGATGAAGACGTATAAGAAATACAGCCCTGCCAGCAGCAGACCGGGGATGACCGACCCGATGAACAAATCGCCGACCGAAACGCCAATCTGGTCACTCAACACCACCAGCACCAGGCTGGGCGGAATCATCTGCGCCAGCGTTCCCGAAGAGACGATGACTCCGGTTGCCAGGCGCTTGTCGTAGCCGTATTTGAGCATGGTCGGCAGGGTAATCATGCCCATCATGATAATTGTTGCGGCCACGACGCCTGTGGTGGCCGCCAGCAGGGTGCCAACCATCACCACTGCCAACGCCAGGCCGCCGCGTGTGCGCCCCATCATCTTGCCGATGGTTTCCAGCAGCCGTTCAGCCAGCCCCGAACGCTCGAATACCGCTCCCATGAAGATAAAAAACGGAATTGCCAGCAAGGTGAAATCGGACATTGTGCCGAACCACCGACTGGGCATCATTTTGACCAGGTTGAGATTAAACGAGCCGGTGAAATAACCAATCGTCCCGAACAAAATCGCCGTCGCCGCAAACGAGTACCCAACCGGGTACCCGCTCATGATGATGACGAAGAACCCGAAGAACATCACCAGGGCAAGCCATTCATAGTGAGACATCGCTGCCACCTTTCTTTAAGTTTACTTGCCCTCGAACGGAATTTCTTCCCCACGAATGCGGGCAATGTTCTTGAAGATTTCAGCCAATCCTTGCAGAAAGAGCAACGCAAACCCTATCGGCATCATCGTTTTGATGGGCGCACGCGGCAGGCCATCCGGGTCTGGTGAAACCTCCCAGGTTCCAAACGTCCCATCGGGTAACAATCCCCAGGATTGCAAGACCGGGTAGTATGTGACCCAAATACCGATGACGCAAAATATCAGCAGGAAGAGATGTCCAATCAGATTGACCCACGCCTTCCGCTTCATGCTCCAGTTGGCATAGAGAAAATCTACCCGCACATTTTCACCGATCTTCAGAATGTATGGAAAGCCAAACAAAAATGTGAGCGAAAAGAGATACCACTGCAGCTCGATAAGCATGTTTGTGGTCAATTTCACCCCCACAAACCGACCCAAATAGCGGGCAACGACGTTGTAAAAGCCGATTGCGACCGTCAAAATGACCAAAAATGCCGCAATCTTTCCCAGCCATATCGAGACCGAATCCATCCAGCGCGCAAATTTCATCATGGTCAACTCTCCTTCTCTGGCGTTCCAGGTTTGATAGCCCGCGTGTGGTGCAGGCGTATATCCTCAGCAGAAGGCACTGCCGTTTCGGACGGTTTTATAACGATTTTCCCTGACCCTGACCCATTGGAAGCGCAAAGTGTGCAGAAGCATTGGCGCCGGGGAATGTGGCACAAGGTGGGATGAGGGCGGCTAGATAATCAAGTTGTCGTTTGTTTGACTGGCGCGCATTGCGGTCTATTTCTCGCATCCAATGCCGTCGTTATCTCCATCGAAGCGGTGCGGGTCTTCACCCAAAACAATAAAGTTGCGGTGCGGAACGTCTTTGCAATCCAAATCGGGTGGAGAAGCGGCGATGCAAACTGTCGGGTAAGAAGGGTGGCAGTTTGATGTGTTCTCGAACCGGCCTGTCAGATTCAGCGGCGACCAGAATCCTGCCTGTTCGGAACGCGCCAGATGTTGCGCTTCGGCAAAGACTTCTGCACAGGCAACGTCTGGCGGGTAGGTTGAAGCGAGAGCGTATCCCTGCCGTACCAGCTCGTAGTTGACAAAAATTGTATCCACAAACACGTATCGTAACAAGCGGCCATAGCGGTCAGTATCCGAAACGTCTTTGAAGAGCATCACGGTTTTGCCAGCAACGAAAGACTGGTTCGCCAGGGTTGCCTGGTGGTAAAAATATTCATCTCTTTCAGGGGTGTCTATGCCGATGTACCGCACGCGCAAGGTCTGCCCATTCAGAACAACTTCGATGGTGTCGCCGTCGATTACTTCGTTCACCAGTGCCTGTTCTAAAACGACGTCAGGGGCGCAGGAGAGCGCAGTCGCATCTACAGCGGCTTGCGTTTGGCGTGCAACGGCGGTTTCGACCGGCATTCCTTCGGATGCGGCTGTTGTTGACGCGGTCAGGGCTGGCAGGCTGCAACCGAGTGTACCAACAAGAATACCGAAAAGGAACAGGCTGGCTCGACACATGCCGAATATCTTTTAGATGCGTTTGTACGTGATGAGTTGCGTTTTTCAGGAATGGAGTGCAGTGCTAATGCGCCTGCGCTTCGCGCAGGCGGACGAAAATGGCGGCCACAATCACCACAAAAATGAAGATGCCAAGGAAGGCAATGCCATTTGTATCGCCAGCGGGACCAGGCGCAACCTGCGCAGGCGTGATTGTTGGAGTGGGAGAAGCCGATTGAATCAAAGGAGCACTCAGCCGGGCCGCGCTGTTCATCAAAACCAGCAGACCAAAGGCCAGAGCGGCTGTCAGCGAAGGAAACGAAAGTTTCATTTCTTTTTCATCACAAAGGGTGATAAAGTTTCACCCTAGTATAACATGTTGTGAATTAAGCCTGTTCTTATCAAATGTTAAGATGTCTTGTATAATCTTCGCGGCCTGGAAGCCCAATCGGATGAGGAGAGATGCCAGTATGCGAAATTCCTTTCGCTTTTTTTTCTCTGTAACTGCCGCACTGCTCTTTTTAGGCGTGAGTGCGGTTCAGGCATTGGGGGCGATGGCTCCCGCTGTTGATGACGTCACACGCGGTGCGCTCTTGTACGACAAGTGGTATGCTGCGCTCGGTCAGCCAGCGCCCGCAGGTGATATGCCCCTCTGGAGTGCACAGACCACCAACACCCGCTCTGGCCCAGAAACGTGGCGCTGTGTGGAATGTCACGGCTGGGACTATAAAGGCAAAGACGGCGCCTATGGTAGTGGGTCACACTACACCGGTTTTCCGGGCGTCTTTGGCACGCAAGCCGATGTCCTTGCGGTTCTCGAAGGCAAAACCAACCCCGCGCACGATTTTTCGGCTTATCTCGATGAAACCAGCCGAAAGCAGCTGGCAGCCTTCCTTAGAGAAGGGCTGATTGATGACTCCCAATATATTGATACGGTCACATTGAAAACCAAAGGCGGCGACCCTGCCAACGGTCAGGCGCTTTACGACGCGCACTGCGCTACCTGTCATGGCGCCGATGGCGCAAAAATTATCTTTCGGACCGAAGGCATCAACGAAACGCTTGGCGCGGTTGCCAATCGCGACCCGTACCGCTTCCTGCATCGCACGCGCTTTGGCGTCGCCGGCACGCAGATGCCGATTGGCCGTGAATTGGGCTGGACGCCCAAAGATGGCGTGGATGTGCTGGCTTATGTTCAGACCCTTCCGACCGGCAACGAACCGCAACAGCCCGGCAACGTGGGCGAAGGTTCAGGGGCTTCGCCGCAGGTAGGCGGCCCGCCGGCGGGTGTGGCAGGTGGCATTTTGACCGGTATCCTGGCTTTTCTTGGAACGTTTGGAGTCAGCGCCTTCTTCCTGTTTGGGCTGGTGGTGCTGGGTTTCCTGGTGGTGTGGGCTTTACGCAAGAGAAATTAGCCGTGGAGTCAGGCGCCTGGTTGCTTGAAGCCATTTTCGAGGAGAAAATCAATGCAGAGAGTGTTCGAGTTACTTAAAAAGAAAGAGATTCAGCTGCTCTTGTTGATTGCCTTCATGGTCGTCATCAGCGGTGGGGCGTGGGCGCTTTATCAGACCCAGATCCCGCCGGAACAGCCTATCCTGTTCCCGCACGATATTCACGTGCAGTTACAGATTCAATGCCTGTATTGTCACCCCGGCGCGCAGCGACAGGCCTCGGCTGGCCTGCCGACGCAGCAAAAATGTTGGGCCTGTCATGGTCAGTTGAAAAAATACTGGGACCCTGCCGCCCCTGTTCCGCTGGAGCAGTGGCCGGTGGAACTGCAAAAACTGGCTGGCTACGTGGAGCGCAATGAGCCGATTCCCTGGGTGCCGGTTTACATCGTTCCCGACCACGTACATTTCAATCACCGTCCGCACATCGCTGCCGGGTTTGCCTGTGAGCAGTGTCACGGCGATATGAGCAAGCAGAAGGTGGCCGAACTCCAGCAAACCATCAACATGGGGTGGTGCATCACCTGCCATCAGCAAAATTCGGTAGATGACCCGCAGAAGCGCATCAAACTCATTGACTGCGGAACGTGCCATTACTAGGAATCAGGAGCGCATCGAATGACCGAAAAACTTTCCCGGCGCGATTTTCTCAAAGTGGTGGGCGCGGGCGCAGCAACGGCGGCAGTCCTGACCGGATGCGGCCCGGCCTCCCGCTATGTGACGCGCGAACCCTATACAAAAATGCCGGAGTATAACTACAACGGGCAAAGCACTTACTTTGCCACCACGTGCCGTGAGTGTGCGGCGGGTTGCGGCCTGGTCGTCCGCACCATGCAGGGGCGCGCCATCAAGACGGAGGGCAATCCGTACAACCCCGTCAATTTGGGCAAGACCTGCGCGCGTGGGCAGGCGACCCTGCAAGGCCTGTATAACCCCGACCGGGTGAAGAATCCCTTGCGCAACTCGCGCGGCGAGAGCAATCCTGCCGGCGAACGGGATTGGACGGAAATGAGCTGGGATGCCGCCATTGGTGTGGTGGCCGAAGCATTGAAAGCGCCAGCCGGAGTACAGTTCTTGCTGGGACTGGCGCCCGACCATCTGTTCGACCTGGTGAGTGATTTGTGCAAGTCACTTGGCGCGCCTGCTCCCATCCGCTACGGGGCTTTAAGCATGTTCGAGGCGCGCGTCACGCTGGGTGAAGCTGCCCGCGCTGTGTTTGGACGTCCGGATACGTTGTTCTTCGACCTGGCCAATGCTGACCTGGTCATCTCCTTTGGCGCGAACTTCCTGGAAACGTGGATTTCCCCCGTCGCCTTCACGCGCGGCTATGCACGCATGCGAAAACAGCGTGCGCGCGGCATTCTCATCCAGTTAGAACCGCGCCTGAGCCAGACCGCCGCCAAAGCCGACCTGTGGTACCCCATCAAACCGGGCAGCGAGGGATTGGTGGCCGCCGCGTTGGGCAAACTGTATGCGGAGGAAAAGCTGGGCGTGGCTCCCGTCGCCTTCGAGGGTGTGGATGTGACTGCTGCCGCCGAAGCCGCCGGGCTGGAAGTGGAAGCCCTGGAAAAACTCACGGCTTTGCTGCTGGATGCCGACCGTCCGCTTGTTTTGCCCGGTGGCGCAGCGCTGGCGCATGAAAACGGCCTGGAGACCGCCAAAGCCATCCTGGCGCTCAACGTCTTGTTGGGCAATCCGGGTAAGCCGGGTGGGGTCTATCACACCCCTGTCTCTCCGCTGGGCGAGGAATATCGCCGCCCGGCTTCTCTCAAGGAGATGGCCGACCTGGTGGAGCGGATGAACGCCGGTCAAATCAAAACCCTTCTGGTGCATGGCGTCAATCCGGTCTTCGAGTTGCCAAAAGCCCTGGGATTCGAGGCCGCACTTGCCAAAGTGCCGACCGTCATTTCTTTTGCGACCTTCCCCGATGAAACCGCGATGGCCGCCCATTACATCTTCCCTGACCATCACGGCCTGGAATCGTGGGGGTATCAGCGTGTGACCGATGGGACGGGGCAATCTATGCTCTCTGGCGCCCAGCCGGTGGTTGCGCCGTTCTACAACACCAAATCTACGGTGGATGTCTTGCTGGCTGCTGCCAATTTACCCTTCAAGGACGAAGTGGAGTATTTGCAAAACCAGGTGGCTGCGCTGGTGGAGCAGAGCGGTGGCTTTTATAGCGCCCCCGACCTGCCTTCCTTTTGGGCGCTGTTCCAACAGTTTGGCGGCTGGTGGAAGAACGACCCTGGTCTGGGCGTGCCAGGTGTGGCAGGTGTGTTAGAAAAGAAACTCAACCTGAAGACAGGCGAAAAATCTGCCTCGTATGACGAGTTCGATTTGCTCGTTTATCCCTCTCCCATTCTGGCCGAAGCCGGTGCCAACAAACCCTGGCTGCAAGAAACGCCCGACCCGATGACGACCGTGATGTGGAATTCGTGGATTGAAATCAACCCCAAGACGGCCAAAAAACTCGGCCTGCATAACGACGATGTGGTGCGGGTGGTCTCTCCGTATGGTGCGGTGGAAGTTTCGGTGTACGAATACCCCGCCATCCGTCCGGATGCAGTTGCCATTCCTTTCGGACAGGGGCACACCGCGTATGGGCGGTATGCCCAACAACGGGGCGTAAACCCTGCCGATTTGTTCGGTCCGCGCTTCAACGCTGCAGGAGACCTGGCTTTTGCCGATGTCAAAGTCCGCATCGAAAAGACCGGTAAGAAGCGCGAGCTCTCGCGCCTGGAGAGCAAATTGGGCGTGTATGGCGAAGGCATGGAGGAGCATTAGAAATGGCGATTTTACCCAAAATACCCGAGTATAAAGCCGAATGGGCTGAAGGCGAAGAAGGCCGCTGGGGCATTGCGATTGATATGGATTTATGCACCGGCTGCCAGGCCTGCGTGGCAGCCTGTTCGATGGAGAACAACGTACCCTTCGTGGGCGAACACGATGCTGGTTATGGTCGGCAAATGGCCTGGATTCGCGTGGAACGCCTGTGGGAGGGTGAATATCCTGAAGTGCGAGCGACACCCTTCCAGCCAGTGATGTGCCAGCAGTGCGGTGCAGCTCCGTGCGAGGCGGTTTGCCCGGTGTTTGCCACCGTCCACAGCCAGGCCGAACAAATCAATCTCCAGGTTTATAACCGCTGTGTTGGCACGCGCTATTGCGCCAATAACTGCCCGTATGTGGCGCGCGTCTTCAACTGGGCCGATTATTCCAACTATCCTGAACCGCTTGCCAACCAATTCAACCCCGATGTGACCGTGCGGCGGCGCGGTGTGATGGAGAAATGCACCTTCTGTATTCAGCGCATTCACAAGGCCACCGACCAGGCCAAAGCCGAAGGCCGTGAAGTGCGCGATGGTGAAGTACAGCCTGCCTGTGCGCAGGCCTGCCCGGCAGAGGCCATTGTCTTTGGCCGCCTGGATGACCCCGAAAGCCGCGTGAGCAAACTCTCAAAAGACAAACGCTCTGTGAAACTGCTCGAAGACCTCGGCACGCAGCCGCGCGTGACCTATCTCAAAGGAGGCTATCATGGCAATCTCGGCTAGCGCCCTGCCGCACGCACACGCAGAATCGCACGCGCATCACGACCACGAGGCCGAACTGCGCCGCGAACACCTGATGCTCGACCCCAAGCCGCGCGGCGAAATGAACGCGATGGTGATGGAATCCATGACCACCACCTCGTGGAAGTTCTGGGTGGTGGCCGGTATCCTGGCGCTGATTGTGGCGGTGGCACTCTTTGGCGCCTGGGGCTATATGATTTCCGAAGGCCTGTACCTTTCGGGCAAGAACCGCCCCGGTTATTGGAGTTTGTTCCTGGTGCATACCGTGTTCTGGGTGGGCATCAGCCACGCTGGAACCTTTGTTTCGGCTCTGCTGCGGGTCTTCAAGGTGGAATTTCGCCGGCCGTTCACCCGCGCTGCTGAATTGATGACCACTTTTGCGCTGGCGCAGGCCGGTATCCAGATTTTCGCGCACATGGGGCGTGTGTGGCTGGCCTACTGGATGTTCCCCATCCCCAACCAGCGCCAGCTATGGGTCAACTTTCAGTCGCCATTAATGTGGGACTTTCTGGCAATCAACACGTACCTGCTGGCGTCCACCATGTACCTGTTCCTGCCGCTCATCCCCGACCTGGCGATGGCGCGTGACCGCTCGACCGGGTGGCGCAAGTCGGTGTACCGCATTCTGGCGCTCGGCTTCCGCGGCACCGAAGCGGAGTGGACGCATTTGCGGATTGCGCTCAACATCTTTGCCTTTGCCATCCTGCCGGTCATGTTCTCGGTTCACACCATCGTTTCGTGGGACTTCGCAGTTGCCATGCGTCCTGGTTGGAGTTCCACCATTTTCGGGCCTTACTTCGTCATCGGCGCGCTGCAATCGGGCGTAGCGGCGGTGGGGATGGTGGTCATCGTCATCCGTTACACCATGAAACACATGGATTACTTCATCCGCAAGGAACATTTCGACGCGATTGGCAAACTGATGCTGGTCATTTCGATGGGTTGGGCCTACTTCTTCTTTAACGATTACATGATTCAGTGGTATGGCGGCGACTCGTTCACCGATGCCTTGCTCCACTTCCACGAGGCCGGCCCCGGCGGCTGGATTTGGTTCATGATGCTGATTACCAACGTCGCCATTCCCTGGCTGGTGTTGTGGAATCGCGCCTGGCGGCGAAATCCGGTCATTCTCTTCTCGGTTGGCCTGCTCATCAACGTTGGTATGTGGGCTGAACGTTACATTATCGTGCCGGTTTCTCTGCAAATCAACCGCATGCCCTTCCTTTGGGGGCAAGATTTCCGCCCCGGTATCGAAGTGCCTATTTTCATCGGCACGGTAGCCTTCTTTATCCTCCTCTACATGCTGGCCTCGCGCTTCCTGCCGCTTGTGCCGGTGTGGGAAGTACAGGAAGGCCAGATGGCGCACTCCATCCGCAAGTACGGTAAAGAGCCGGTGGTGACGGTGGCAGAACTGGAGTAAGCATGACGGAAAAAAACCTTCTTCTCGCCATTTTTGAAGATATTGACCCGGCGGCGCACGCGGTAGATAAATTGCGTGAACTCGGCGTGACCGATGAACATGTCACCGTCATCTCTGGCACGCCGATTACCGAAGCCATGCTGGGACGCAAACCGCAGTGGAGCAACGTCACCCGCTTTGCACTGGGCGGCGCCTTCGTGGGGTTGTGTGTGGGCATTTTCCTGGCCTATGGCACGCCGCAACTGTATCCCATCGTGGTCAATGCGCGCTGGATTGGCGTCCCCCCCACCATTGTGGTGATGTTCGAGTTGACGATGCTGCTCATGCTGATTAGCACCTTTCTCGGTGTGTTTCTCGACAGCCGCTTTCCGAACTACACCCCCACCGAATATGTGCCGGAAATCAGCGATGGGCGCATTGCGTTGCTCATCGAATGCGGCGGAGAGTTGGAAGCGGCGGTCGAAGCAGCCATGAAATCCATCGGCGCCGAATCGGTTAAGCGCGCCCAGGCGGAGGCCCTATGAGTCTGTTTCAACGTTTGATGGTGGTCATCTCTGCCGCTGCATTGTTGCTCGGCGTGGTGCTGACTTTTACCTATGACATCATCAAAATCGAGTGGATTTCCTTCATGGAAATTCAGCCTTCTTACAAGCCGATGGAAAAGCCCCTGCCGGTGGCTGTCCGCTCTATCCCGATTGAAGGGGCGGCCTACATTCCGGGGCAGGGCGCGCCCGTCAACCCCGTGCCAGCCGATGAAGTCTCCATCGAACGCGGGCGGGTGCTGTATCAAATCAACTGCGCTCAATGTCATGGCGCGACGGGCGAGGGCAACGGCATCATCGGCGGCGCGCTGGTTAACCCGCCCGCCAACCTGACCAGTGACGTGGTGCAAACCAAAGCCGATGGCGCGCTCTTCCTGACCATTTCCAACGGCATTTTGGGCGCAAACGGCCAGATTCGCATGCCGGCCCTGAACGAAAACCTGACCGTGCGCGACCGCTGGGACGTGGTCAACTACATCCGCACCCTGAAAGCCGCTCCCTGAGAGAAAACTCTTGCAGGCTTCTGCCCTGCTCCAATTGCTGAACGAGACAAACGAGGCTGCAAATGAAAGATTTGAAAGGAATTGTTTTGGGCATTCTGGCGGGTTTGCCTGCGCTGGTGGTGGTGTTCGCTTTTGGGCTGTACTTCTTTGGCTGCCGCACCAACAACACCTGCACCGGCATTGCTCTGCCCGTCACCACACCCATCCCAACGCTGATTCCGGCGACGTTGCCCGCCCCCAAAGTCGGCGCGGCGGCTGTGGCGGCGGTTCCCAAATGCCGTGTGGCCGCCGCTGACCTGGTGGCCGCCTGGATTGATGCCGGTTACCCCGAAACTGACCCCTTCCCGTTTACCGATGTCAAAGGCCAGACCTGCACAGCCACCTTCAAAGCAGATGTGCAGCGATTGTTCCTGGAAGCCAACCTGTGGTACGATGGCGCGCCCGCCTGCACCACCTGCCATAATGCCGATATTGCCAATAACCAGAAGAACATGGATTTGAGCAGTTATGCCGGTATCCTGGCTGGCTCCAACCGCGTGGGCGAAAAGGCGCAAAAAGGCGATGACATTTTGGGCGGCGGCGATTCGCAGAAAGCCCTGCTCTACCTGATGCTCTACGCCCCCGGCGGACAGACCACCATCAACCGCCCGGCCATGCCGCTAGGACGCCCCGCCAGCGTGCCGGATAAAGGCCCTATCATCTCCGCCGGAACGCCGCCCGAACAGGCGCAGTAAACGTAACGCGGAATTTCTTTCGCAAAAAAAGACCGCAGGCGAATACCTGCGGTCTTTCTCATGTTCCTCCTTTTCGTTCCAGCGCTTCGATTGCCAAAACGCCTTGCAGCGCCGTCAGTTCCGGGTCGCCGGTGACCAGCACCGCCCCCAGTTTCTCGGCGGTGGCGGCGGCAAACGCATCAGCTGCTCCTTTCTTACGTTTACGGTTTGATTGTAAGACAAAGGGGCAGGAAAGTCGAATCTGGTTTTCCTGTGTTCTCCCTGCTACAGGTTTTGAAGTAAAATCAGCCCATCCTGCTCTTTTCAAAAGATGGGTCATTTTGATATTTTATTGGGAGGCCGCATGAGCGAACAAAAATCCGGCGCGCAAATCAGCACAAAGGCATTCGTCCAGGCCGTTCTCATCCTGTTCGTCCTGATGATGATTTCGGGCGTCCTGACGCGGGTCATCCCGGCTGGGGAATATGCCCGCCTCGAGGTAGATGGGCGCGAGGCGATTGACCCGGCCTCTTTCCGCTTTGTCGAACGCCCTGAGTATCCCCTGTGGCGCTGGTTCACGGCCCCTTTCGAGGTGCTTGTCACCCCCGATGGCCTCACCAAAGTTGTGCCAATTATCGTCTTCATCCTGCTGGTCGGCACGGCCTTCGGTATCATGGATAGGAGCGGCATTCTGCGGGCAGTGCTGTCGCGTATCGTTCGGGTCTTTGGCGGGCGCAAATACGTCCTGCTGCCGGTCATTACCTTTTTCTTCATGTCGCTCGGCGCTTTCTTCGGCATCTTCGAGGAAGTCATCCCGCTCGTGCCGCTCATGATTGGGCTGGCCTACTTTCTCGGCTGGGATTCGCTCACCGGCCTGGGGATGTCGGTGCTGGCGACCAATGTCGGCTTTTCCACCGCCATCTTCAACCCGTTCACCATCGGAATCGCCCATCAACTCTCTGGCCTGCCGCTTTACTCCGGAGCCGGCCCGCGCCTGGTCTTGTTCGTGGTCGCCTACATCATCCTGGCCGTTTTCCTGGTCCAGTATGCTCGTAAAATCGAACAGCGGCCTCAGGCCTCGCTCGTCTATAACGAAGACCAGGCCGAAAAAGCCAAATACGCCGCCTTTCAGGTCGAGGACGCCTTGGAGCGCGACCCGCGCATGAAACGCGGCGCGATTTTTCTGGGGATTTTCTTTGGCCTGATTTTGGCCGTGCTGGTGGCCTTGCCGGTGGTCGAGTTCCTGCGTGATATTGCCCTGCCGCTCACCGGTCTGCTGTTCGTCATCGGCGGCATCGGCGCAGGATTGCTTGCCGGGGCCGGCAAAAACGCCTGGAAAGCCGCCTGGGAGGGCTTCGTGGGCATCCTGCCTGCCGTGCCACTCCTGATGATGGCCGCCAGCGTCCGGCACATCATCGCTTCTGGCGGCATCCTGGATACTGTCCTGCACTGGGCCAACAACGCGCTCACCGGCACCACCCCCTTTGCTGCCGCCCTGCTCATTTATGCCCTCACGCTTGTCCTGGAACTCTTCATCACATCCGGCTCGGCCAAAGCCTTCCTGCTCATCCCCATCCTCATGCCGCTGGCCGACCTGGTGGGCGTCAACCGGCAGATTGCCGTCAGCGCCTACACCTTTGGCGATGGCTTCTCGAATATGGCCTACCCCACCAACGCAGCGCTGCTCATCACCCTCAGCCTGACGGTCATCTCGTATCCCAAATGGCTGCGCTGGGTACTGGGGTTGTGGGTCTGGGTGCTCCTGTCCACGGTCGTTTTTCTGGCAGTGGCTGTTGCCATCAATTACGGGCCGTTTTAGGCGCCAGCCCGCCCCGACATAACCACTTCACAGCACGCGTCAATATCGGGGCTATCCATTACCTGGTGATTCAGTCCGCTTCAGCAGACTTTATACCTGCGAGCGGGCAGAACGCGAATGTGTGGATTCCAAATTCCATGTCAGCGGTCTGAGGCCGAAAATTCAGTAAGCAGGAGGTCAAGATGAAAACCAGAGTCTTGTTTTGGGCAGGCCTATTGTTCTTCCTGGCAGCCTGCAATTTGGGCGTTTCCCCGCCTCCTGCTGCTCCACCTGCGCCAACCTCAGCCCCGCCTGCCCGTCCATCTCTCCTGCCGCCAACGTTTCCACCTCCTTTGCCTGCTCCTGCTGAACCAACAGCCTCTCCTGCGTTGGCAGAAAGCCCAACCTCGCCCGCTTTGCTCCGTCCAAAGCAGATTCAAATTGGGCTGAACTTTATTCGCTTCTATGTGGATGATTCCCGCCGTGGCGCAATAGATACCCGCACCCCTTACCTCCAGCCCGCCTGGATTTTTGATGATTTTCGCGCCTTGGGCATTCATGCCTTCCGCCAGTCCCCGCTCGCCGACCTGTTTTGGGATGTTGTCGAGCCGCAGCAGGGCCAATGGCGTTTCACCGAAGCCGATGCTGTTCTGACCGTTTCCGATTTCGAGCCGATTGTCACCTTGTTTGCGATGCAATACGCTTCACCCACGCCTCCCTGGGAACGCGCCCCAGCGCGTTTTCAAAAGACTCTTGGTGTTGAAGCACGGGACTACCTGGAAAAAGTGATTGCCCGTTACGGGCCATACATCCGTTACTGGGAACTGGGTAATGAGATGGACCATTGGCGCGCCGCCGACCCCGGCGAAAAACAGCCTGGCGGTGCCGAACGCATTCCGTTGGCCCCGCGTGATGGGTTCAGTCCTCAGGAACAGGGCGTTTTTCTGGCCGAAGCCGCTGCCTTTCTCCGCGAGCGCGACCCCGATGCAGTCATCATTCTGCCTGGCATGAGCGCTCCAGCCGATTACCCGTTAGAAGTCTGGTTTGCTGGCGTCCTGGAGGGCGGCGGCAAAGATTGGTTCGATGTAGTCAACTATCACTACTACGGCAACTGGCAGGGCTACTGCCGCCAGCGCGAAGCCCTGCAAACCTTCCTGGAGCGGCACGGTCTGGCTGACAAACCCGTTTGGATGACCGAAAGCGGCGCTACCCGCGACGCCAGCCTGACCCTGCGAACCAACTACCCCAACAGTCCGCAAGCCCAGGCTGCCGAAATCTTCCGTCGTCTGGTTCCGGCCTACGCCCTAGGGGATGACCTGGTTCTATGGCACACCTACCTGGATTCGTCTGACCTGCCCGGTAACAACTGGCGCGGCTACGGCCTCCGCGCTCACGACAGCGAACCCCAGCCTGCCTACTATGCTCTCCAACTGTTCATCCGAGAACTGATTCCTTTCCAGCAAGCCGAAGCGCTCTCTTGCGATGGACGCGGCGCGAATGTTTTTCGCTTCGTCCGTCAAGATGGGCGGGAACGGTACATCGTTTGGGGGACAGGGCAATTCACCGTTCCATCTGGCTTGAGCGAGCAAGTCAGCGTTGTTCCCGAGGAGCAGGGTGGATATACCTGGCAGCCTGTCGTACCAGGCAAAAACATTCGATTGACCGAAATTCCCATCCTGCTGCGCTGAACATCATGAACGAATATTGTGCCTGTCCACTCTGCGGCGCGCCGATGCGCTTCGACCCGCGTTATCCGCGCGCCGTTTGTCCGCAGTGCGCCGCCCAGGCCTGCGATTCTCAAGGCCACCCGCTCGATTTTTATAACGAAGACATGAGTGGCGGCTTCCGCGCTGTTTTGCGCGGCAGCGGCCAACCCTATCCTTTTCATGAATGCTTTATTGGCGGAGTGCGCTGTTATGCCGATGAAGCCCGCCTTGGCGGTATTGTCATTCAAGTTCTGGAAAGATGACCAAACGATGACTACCCTGCCCGATTCCTACCAGACCTCCCGCGCCCGCTTTCGCGCCCGGCTGGAGACGCTCCGCCCGCTGTGGCCTTCGGCTCGCCTGACAAGCATCGCCCACCCCTGGGAAGATGACCTGACCACCGATGTCCTGACCGCCGCGCCGCGCGACCGGCGCGACCGGCTCATCGTCCTCTCCACCGGCCTGCACGGCATTGAGGGCTACCTCGGCTCTGCCGCGCTGGAACTCTTCTTCGAGGAATACCTGCGCCGTCTTGACCCACAGACGACCGGGCTGCTGCTGATTCATGCCATTAACCCCTGGGGCATGAAGCACTGGCAGCGCAACAACCCCCAAAACGTGGATTTGAACCGCAATTTCATTGAGGGCGATTTCGCTGCCCTGCGCCGCTTCAACCCCGATTACCCCGCGCTCTCGCCATTTCTCAATCCCCGGCGTCCGTTGAACCACCTGTTGGTAGAGAAACTTCGCTTCGCCGCGCAGACCGTTCACAAATTGCTGACCTTTGGCGCGCGTCGCATCCGCGAGGCCGCGCTGATGGGGCAATACCATCAACCGGAAGGCATTTACTTTGGCGGCGCCGCGCTCCAGCCCGAAACGCGCGCGATGATGGAACTCTACCGCTCCTGCTTTGCCGGGTATGCGGAAATCATCCACCTGGATATGCACACCGGCTATGGGCCGCGTTTCCAGATGACATTGGTCACTTCGCCGCATGAGAAACGGACGGCTGCCGAAATCCGCGCTCGCTGGGGATTGCCGCGCGTGGCCGCCGCCAACCCGGATGAGTTCTATACCATGCAGGGCGATATGACCGATTGGGAATACCAGCTGGTCGAACGGGAATTCCCCAGCGCGAAGTTTTTCGGCGCGGCCTGCGAGTTCGGCACCTTTGGCGAGGGCATTCTGGCCGGGGCGCGCAGCCTGCGGGTGACAATTTTCAAGAACCAGGTCAACCAGCATGGCGCAAGCAGCGCCGCCGCCGGCTGGGTGAATGCCGAATACCGCGAGCTATACCTGCCTTCCGAACCCGCCTGGCTCGCAAAAGCCATGTCCGATGCGCGTCAGACCTTCGAGGCTTTTTTTGTTTGATATGCAGTCCAAAATCTTCCGATTTTGTCCGCAGTCGACTCTCTCGGATTTCCCGTGAAAACCGGTACACAGAATTGACGGAAACGTACGGAAACAGCAGGTTGAGTAACAATTTTTCCGTATTGCTCCGTGTTTTCCGCGTTTTCTGTGTACAAAAAAGTGCCTATCATGGAAACTCGGAAAGACCCCCGAAGCCAGGAGACTTCGGACTCCGTCTCTAATGATACAATACCCCCATGAACGAATCTGCCCTGATTCAGGATGCCCAGCGCGGCGACCTGGAGGCCTTCAACCGGCTGGTGCTGGCCTACCAGGATGCGCTCTACAACACCGCCTTGCGGATTTTGGGCGATGAAGACCAGGCCGCTGACGCCACGCAGGAAGCCTTCATCTCGGCCTTCCGTGCCATCAACAGTTACCGCGGTGGCTCGTTCAAGGCCTGGCTTTTACGCACGGTGACAAATGCCTGCTACGACGAGCTGCGCCGCCAGAAGCGCCGACCCTCGACCCCGCTCGAACCGGAAACCGAGGACGACGAGGAAATTGAATCGCCGCGCTGGCTGGCCGATGGTGCAATGACCCCGGAGCAGCGCGCTGAAACTGCCGAACTGGAGCGCGCCATTCAGGAATGCCTGAACGCCTTGCCGACCGATTTTCGTGCTGTGGTGGTTCTGGCCGATGTTCAGGGCATGGATTACGCCGAGGTGGCAGCCATCGTCCGCACCCCGCTTGGGACCGTCAAAAGCCGTCTGGCGCGCGCCCGCTTGCGTTTGCGCGAGTGTTTGCAAGCGTTTGTGGAACTTTTGCCCGCTGCCTTCCGTCTGGAAAGTGAGGCCGCACTATGACTTCCCCCTCTTTCCGTGACGTCGAACAACTCTCTGCCCTGCTGGATGGACAGCTTCATCCACAGGAAGCCGTCCGTTTGCAGGAACGCCTGGCGGCAGACGCGGAATTACAGGCCATTTATCGGCAATTAAGCCAATCGCGTACCTTGTTGCGCCAGATGCCCGTCCGGCGCGCGCCGCGCAATTTCACGTTGACGCCGCAGATGGCTGGTGTCAGGGCGCCTGTGCCGCGTAGCTTTTCGTTCTTTCGCCTGGCCTCGGCCTTTGCAAGTCTGCTCCTGGTGTTGACGTTTGCTCTCAATGGACTGGGAGGACTGACGGCGGCCACTCCGGACTCGGCGCCCGCCTACGGCGTGGGCGGAGGGCCAATGCTGGAAGCGCCTGCTGCGCCCGAAGCCTTACCGCAGGCTGCCGGCACGCAGGAGGCTCTCGTCCCACAGGCTACTGTGGCCGCTTCCACAGACGATTCCGCCGCGCCCACCGAAGAAACCATGCGCAGCATGGCCGCCTTACCGACTGAAACAGTCGAACAGCCGCTCGCCAAGACAACCGGTGAGGAACATCGTGTTGCCCAAACCCCAGCGAGCCAGTCCTGGCAGGTTCCCGGCTGGCTGCAAGCGGCTCTGCTGGTCACCGCCCTGCTGATGGCAGTCTCCGCCTGGTTTGTTCAGCGACAGGCGCAGGCCGATTTCGAGCGAAAGAACAAACGATAGGGCAGGTGAAAGCCCGATTCGATGCCCATGAGAGCCGAAGACGTTCACTACTGTCCTCGTTGCGCCGCACCGGTCGTCTTGCAGGTCAAATTTGGCCGTGAGCGACCGGTTTGCCCATCCTGCGGCTGGATTTTCTTTGCTGACCCCAAAGTGGCCGCGGCTGTGCTGGTGGAGCAGGACGGGAAAGTCTTGCTGGTACGGCGCGTCAATGAACCGTTTCGCGGCCTGTGGACTCTCCCAGCGGGTTTTGTCAACGCTGAGGAAGACCCCGCCGAAGCCGCCATCCGCGAGTGCCTGGAAGAAACCGGGCTGGAAGTTACCTTGTGCGGTATCCTGGATATTCGTCACGGGCGAGAACACGAGCGCGGAGCCGATTTCGTTATCTTCTATCGAGGACAGGTACGAGGCGGCCTGCTCCGGGCGGGCGACGACGCTGATGCCGCAGCGTGGTTTGCCATCAACGGCCTGCCCGAACTCGCTTTTCAATCGACCAGGTACATCCTCGCGCGTCATTCTTCTCACGTGGAGAACATCAGCAAATCATTCTGAAGCGCTTGCCAGGGGTGCTACAATAAAAGCGGAGGTACAAAAGCGGAGGTACCTATGTCAGTTGCGGAAGTTCGCCCTTCACCGATTGCTGGAACCTGGTATGATGCCAACCCCCAGCGGCTGGCTCGTCTGGTGGATGGATTCATCGATGCTGCTGTTTTGCCCCCTCTGGTTGGAACGCCTGTCGCTATCGTTGCCCCCCATGCCGGGCATCGTTATTCCGGGGCGGTCGCCGGTTACGCGTTTGCCGCCGTGCGCGGTTTGTCCCCTGCGGTGGTGGCGGTCGTTTCGCCCATGCATCACCCTTATCCTTACTCGCTGCTGACAACGGCGCATACAGCCTACGGCACCCCGTTGGGTGTCTTATCGGTTGAGCGTGCCCTGCTAAACAGGCTCGACGAAACCTTGAAGCGCCGTCTGGGGTTTGGCCTGACCCCTGTGGCAAATGACCCGGAACATTCGCTTGAAATTGAACTGCCCTTTCTGCAGCGCGCCCTCCGTTCCACGTTCACGCTGCTGCCGGTGATGGTAAGAACCCACGATAGCACCACCTGCCGCATTTTGGGAGAAACCCTGGCAGAGACGCTGGCGGAAAAAGATGTCCTTCTGGTGGCCTCCACCGATTTCTCGCATTTTTACGATGCCGAAACAGCCCGGCGGCTGGATGCGGCCATGCTGGCGCAGGTGGAGGCTTTCTCACCAGAGGGTCTGTTCGAGGTCGAAGCGCAGGGTAAAGGCGAGGCCTGTGGTCTGGGGGCGCTGGCATCCGTCTTATGGGCGGCCAAAGCCCTGGGAGGGCAGATGGTCAAAACCCTGCATCATGCCACATCGGGGGATGTGACGGGTGACTATCGCAGTGTCGTTGGCTATGGCGCAGCGGTGGTATTGCGACCGTAAGGGTCAATTTTTCTTCAACAAATCCTGATATTCCAGGTTGCGGTCCAGGTAGCCGTTGATGAACCAGCAGGTCGAAACCACCTTCAGGCCGTGCTGACGAGCATATTCCAGCCCGGCGCGCGCCAGCTTGCTGCCCAGTCCGCGTCCTTCCAGCGCTGGCGGTACGCCCGTGTGTGTAAACGTAATGACGCCATCTTTGAGAGTGTATACCAGTTCAGCCAGGTACTCGCCAATCCGAATCTCAAAACGGTTGCGTTCAGGGTTGTGCTGGACGGTCAATTCAGCGGTCATCATAATTACCTCCAGGAGAAACCATTGATTGGAATTTGGGGTAGAAAACCCGTTGCGAGCCAAAAAGATACGGGGACGCAGGATGGATTTCTACCCAGCATATCCAAATTTTGATGAAATACTATACCCCTGGAGGATGAATTGCAAATTACCCGAATGGGTTAACTTTCGACGGGGTAGAAGCACAAACCGGCTGTGCCGGGGCCTGTATGCACCGCCAATGCGGGGGAAAGCTCGGCAACCAGCGATTCGACCACGCTGACTTTGTCCTCGACCAGTTGTTTGAGTTTTTCAATTTCCTGCAGCGCCCCGGCATGGACGTAAGCAACACGTGCTTTGCCCTCTCCGACCGCTGCAGACACGTAATCGGCCATTTGGGCATACGCTTGCAGGCGTGAGCGGGCTTTGCCCAGCGCAACGATGACGCCGTCTTTCATCCCAATGAGTGGTTTGATGTTCAGCAAGCTGCCGACCAGGTTCTGCGCCAGGCCAATTCTTCCGCCCATGTAGAGATACCTGAGCGTATCGGCAGTTTGTATCATCTGCGTAATCGGAATCATGCGCCGCACTTTGGCGCTCACTTCGGCCAAATTTGCACCTGCTATCGCCGCGCGTGCCGCTTCGATGACCATCCAGCCCTGACACAGCGAAACATTGCGTGTATCAACGACCTCGATGGTGACTTCAGGCGCTTGTTCTGCCATCATAGATTGCGCGACCGTTGCCGCCTGATATGCACCAGAGCCGCGCGAGGTCATGTGAATGCTGATGATTTCTCGAACGCCCTGTCTGGCCAGGGCGCGGTACATGTCCAGGTAATCTCCTGGTCCTGGACTGGCGGTGGTTGGCAGCTGTGTTGCCGTTGGAAGCCAGCGCAAAAACTCTTCACGCTGAATGGTGACCAAATCGCGCAACACTTCTTGCCCCCGATGGATGTAATAAGCCACCGTGTGAATGTTTAACTGACGGATGAGCGCTTCGGGAATACTGGCGCAACTATCGGTAACGACGGCAACCGGGACTGACATAGTCGAGCTCCTCTCTGGGAATGTGGAAACAATGCTATTCTACGCCAGATTTTGTCTGCTGCTATGTATTTCCATCTGTTATCATCCGTTTTCTCCGTTTGATTATTGACCCGCATCTGGTTTCCTCTTACAATACTTTTATGACTCTTTGCTCGCCCTTTCAGGCCGGCAGTTCTCCCTACTATGGCGGCTTCTTTCGCCCCGACCATGACCCGCCGCAGGAACGGGACTCCCTCTCTTTTTCCTTTTTCTTCTCTACCGTGCCTTCTGAATTTTCACGAAAAGGAGTTTCCTATGCCTGCACCGTTTGTTTCCCGGCGCGCCCCGCTTTATCGTGATGTTCCCGATGAAAAGTGGAATGACTGGCGGTGGCAATTGAGCAACCGTCTCAACACCGCTGAAGAAATTGAAAAGGTGATTCCCCTGACCGAAAGTGAGCGTAAAGCCTTGCAAACGCAAGGCCTGTTTCGGGTGGATATTACCCCTTACTTCATCTCGCTGATTGACGCCGAAGACCCCGAAGACCCGATCCGCTTACAGGTCATCCCTCGCTCCGAAGAAATGCAAGCTTTTACCGCTATGATGGAAGACTCGCTGGCCGAAGACCGCCACTCACCGGTGCCGGGTCTGGTTCACCGTTACCCTGACCGGGTGCTGATGCTGGTTACCACACAGTGTGCTTCCTACTGCCGTTATTGCACGCGTTCGCGCATCGTTGGCGACCCGGCGCAAACCTTCAAGCGCGAAGAGTTCGAGATGCAAATCGAATATCTCAAGCGCACGCCGCAAGTGCGTGACGTGTTACTTTCTGGTGGTGACCCGCTGGTGCTGGCGCCAAAAATTCTGGAAGAATTGCTCTCCCGCCTGCGCGAAATTCCGCATATCGAAATCATCCGCATTGGCTCGCGTGTGCCGGTCTTTATGCCTATGCGTGTTACGCAGGAACTCTGCGATATGCTGCAAAAATATCACCCCCTGTGGATGAACATTCACGTCAACCATCCCAACGAAATTTCGCTGGAACTGGCGGAGGCATGCGACCGTCTTACCAGAGCAGGCATTCCGCTTGGCAATCAGTCGGTTTTGTTGGCCGGTGTCAACGACAACGTTCACATTCAACGCGAACTGGTGCATAAACTGGTGCGGATTCGGGTGCGTCCGTACTACCTGTACCAGTGCGACCTGGTAGAAGGCGCTGGTCACTTCCGCACGCCGGTTGCCAAGGGCATCGAAATCATGGAAGGATTACGCGGCCATACCAGCGGTTATGCCATTCCGCAATATATCGTAGATGCGCCTGGCGGCGGCGGTAAAATTCCGCTCATGCCCAATTACCTGTTGAGCATGTCGGACCACAAAATCATCCTCAGAAACTACGAGGGTTACATTACCACCTACGAAGAACCGACTGATTACACCCCGGCGCGCAGCGCGAAATTCAAAGGTCTCAAGCGCCCTGAACCAGGTCAGACGGGCATCACCGGTCTGCTCGATGGCGAGGAGATGTTCATCAAGCCCGAAGGATTCGACCAGTTGCACGACCGTGGCGGCATTCAGCATCGTCTCAAAGATGAAAACAAGTGGAAACCGCTCGGAATCGGGCAGGCGGATGATTGATTTTTTGCAGTGAAATTGCGTGGCGCGGGCGTAGCATCGGGTGCCCGCCCGCGCCAACCGCGAAACCAGAAAAGGAGAAACTTCATGAAACCGGTTCGTTTTGCAATTACTTTCCTGGCGGTCACGCTCTTTGCTCTGGCAGCGCTTTTGCCGCCAGCAACACAAGCGGTGGCCGCGCCCTCTTCCCTTGTGTCGTTTGCAGATGCCTTCGACCCGCACCTGCTCGCCCCAATCAGCATCGCTTCCGCTCCGCTGCTCACTATTTCGGTCGAACCTGCTGCCTCCACCCCCGATTATGCCTGCAAACTGCTTTCGCAAAAACCCAAAGATTGGACCAAAATGCAGCGCCGCCACATCTTTGATGCGACCTGGACGGTGCGGAATACCGGCAGTAAGAACTGGGGCAAAAACGGCATTGATTTCAAATACATCAGCGGCACGAAGATGCACACTTACGGGGATGCTTATGACCTGGCGAATGATGTTGGCTCCGGGCAGAGCATTACACTGATTGTAGATATGATTTCGCCCAAAGAAAAGGGCTACTACACCGCCGTCTGGGGCTTGTTCCGCGGCAGTAAATCGTTCTGCAAGCTGTCTATCACCATCAATGTAAATCGTTAAACGCGCACATCCTGCGCAGGTCATGGCTAAAAAGAACCTTGCTCTTTCGATTGTGATTGTTGCCATGCTGGTATCGTCAGCCTGCGTGCTGACGATACCCGTTCCTGGTTTCGAGCCGCCTGCTTCGGTGCCTTCGCCAGGCAGCCCCACCCAATTCTCTCCTCTGACTTCCCCCGGGGCGCTGATTCCCACATTTACGCTCGTGTTGACGGATACACCGGCGCCTACATTTACCCCGTCGTTTACGCCTACCTTTTTCCCCACCATCACGCCGTTGCCTACCGCAACCATTACTCCCAGCATTACGCTTACGCCCGTGCCGGTGCAAGTCGCCACGCTGGGGAGTGATGTTCCCCAAGAGACGCTGACCCAAATGGCGCTCACTCCGCTCTCTTCGGGTGACCCGCCTGGCTCGGAGTATGCTTGCGTGGTGACGGCCAGGCGGATTGCTGATTTGACGGTCTTCAAGCCCGGTTATCGCTTTACTGCCTGGTGGGATATTCGCAACGTAGGCCGTAAGAAATGGCAAAGCGGTGTGGTGTTGGCCTCGCTGGTGGAAGGCATGAAACTCTCCGAAGACCGCTTCTACGAGTTGCCTTCTGAACCTAAACCCGGTGAGAGTTTGCGTCTGCGAATTGAAATCAAAACCCCACCCGATGAAGGAACGTATCTGACGACATGGGGTTTGCGGGTAACCCGCACCGGACGACACTTTTGCTTCTTTACGCTCAATATTATTGTCAAAAAATAAACCAATGCCCTGCCTCGAGGAGGTTGTATGCACTATCGCCGCTTGGGACGCTCTGGCCTGAAGGTCAGTGAAATTTCGCTCGGTTCCTGGGTCACGCTAGGAGACCAGGTAGATGAACAGTCGTCCATCGAATTGATTCACGCCGCGTATGATTTGGGTGTCAATTTTTTCGATAATGCCGATATTTATGCAAACGGGCAGGCAGAAGTGGTGATGGGCAAAGCCATCCGGGAGATTCCGCGTTCGGCGCTGGTGCTTTCTTCCAAAGTCTTCTGGCCGACCATGCCGGGGCCGAATGGGCGCGGCCTCTCGCGCAAACACATCACCGAATCGATTCACGCTTCGCTCAAACGGCTGGGTACCGACTATCTCGACCTGTATTTCTGTCACCGCTTTGACCCGGATACCCCCATCGAAGAAGTGGTGTTTACGATGGATACTCTGGTGCGGCAGGGGAAAATTCTCTATTGGGGAACTTCCGAATGGCGCGCCTGGCAGGTAACGGCTGCGATTGCGGCGGCGCAGCAAAATCACCTCGTCCCGCCGGTGGTCGAACAGCCGCAATACAACATGTTCCATCGCCGCCGTGTGGAAATTGAGCTGGCGCCGGTGTGCAAAGAATACGGACTGGGGCTGACTACCTGGAGCCCGCTGTATTACGGCATCCTGACCGGTAAGTATAACGATGGCATTCCCGCCGGCAGCCGCGCCTCGATGGAAAGCATGGCCTGGATTCGAGACCGAATCACGCCCGAACGGGTGGCAATTGTGCGTCAATTGGGAGAAGTGGCTGCCGATTTGCACATCAACACTGCCCAGCTGGCAATTGCCTGGTTGTTGCGGCGCAAGGAAGTCAGCAGTGTCATCACCGGCGCAACCAATGTCGCGCAATTGCAAAATAATTTGGAAGCTGCTGAAGCCATCGAGTTTCTGCACGATGACGTGTTGGAGCGCATTGAGCAGATTCTGGGGAACTATCCTGATGAAGATTAGACGTTTCCTTGATTTTGACTCGCGTTTGTGCTATTTATAGGGGAAATCTTCCAAAAAGGATTTCTATGCTCCGCGAACGCGTCTCCGAAAACGTCTACTGGTTTCAAAGCGAGGTCTATGCTCAGGTGACAGCGGGGGTGATTGCCGGCCCACAATGGGCGGTTGTGATTGATACCCTGGCGACCCCTGAAGAAACGCTCAGCATGCGCGAATACGTCGAACATGAACTCGGCCTGCAAATTCGCTATGTTATCAACACACATTATCACGCCGACCACACCTGGGGGAATTGTTTCTTTCCAGGCGCAACGGTGGTTGCTCATGCCAATTGCCGCAAATTGATGATAGAAAAGGGGATTCCCTCGCTGGAAGCGGCCAAGAAACAGAATAACACCTTGCGACAGGTCAAAATCGTCCTTCCGCATTTGACTTTCGATGACGGTGAACTCAACCTGCGGGTGGGGAAGAAGAATCTGATTCTCGCGCCCGCGCTCGGTCACAGTTACGATGGCATCTCGGTTTTTGTGGAAGAAGATAAAATTTTGTTTGCGGGGGATGCTTTCATGCCCCTGCCGTATGTGGTGGATGGTAACATCAACGACCTGACCGCTTCCATCAAGAAAATTGGACGTATGGGGCTGGAAAACATCGTGCAGGGACACGGCGATATTATCTTGCGTGGTGAAATTGATGCTGCCGTCAAGGAAAATCTGGCCTATCTCTCTGCTATTCGCAAAGCGGCACGTGCTGCGCTCAAGCGCAAATCGCCGTTGGAATATCTCGATGAAGTGACGATTGAGGAATGCGGCAAGAGCCGCGTGCATTTGGGAGGGCTGGCCCCGGCCTTGCATCAGCGCAATTTGCGCGCGCTCTATCGGCATTTTCTGGAAAACAAAGATAATACGATGGAAGAGGAATAGGGAAACGCTGTGAACGCAAACGGCGACCGCGAGAGACCGGTCGCCGTTTTGGTTTTTCTGGCCTGGGGGTCTGGCTCAAAAACTTTTCTCTACAACGTCCATGCTGGATGTTGCGTAGAAAAGACCATGAGAAATTGTGGTTTGCCCTACTTTTGCTGGCGTGTACGTAGTTTGCCGTGCAGACTGATGCTGACGACGCGTTCGGTGCCGTTGATGAGCTTTTGAATGTTGGGACGCAACGACCAGGCCAGCAACAACAGGGTCACTACGCCATATATGACATCTAACCAGGAGGCGCCAGGGGCTTGCGTCAGCACTCGTATCAGGAATACGACAATCGCAAAAAAAGCCACGCTCAACGTGGTGACGGAAGCGTAGCCCAGGGTGAAGAACACCAGCGCTCCCAGCGGCAAGATAATCAGCGCGGAAGGCCACCACAGGCCGATGGCGCCGCCCAGGGCAGGTGCGCCTCCTGCGCCGCCGCGCAGGCGCACGAAGCGCCCATTTTGGTCGAACTCTGGCAGGTAAATCGAATAGTTATGTCCCAAAATGGCGGCTAAGGGAGCCAGGATGTGCACCCAGTGGGCATCAGGTGTGGCTGCGATGGCAATCCAGGTCGCCAGCGTGCCTTTGAATATGTCGAAAATGGCGGTGAGAAAACCGGCGCCAAAGCCGGCGGCGCGGAAGGCATTCGTGCCGCCGGTGCGTCCGCTTTCGATGGTGCGGATGTCTTTTCCTGTCATCAGTTTGACCAATATCAGCCCCGATGGGATGGAGCCAAGCAGATAGCCAAGCAGTATCAGCCCGCCATCAATCAGCAGTTGCATGTTTTATCCTCCAGTTGGTCTGTTGGTTCAGGACAGGCGCGTTGCGCCTTTGCCTTTCAAATGGTTGTTTACACGGAAAGTAACACGCGTCGGTCATTAGAGTTACACGCCGGTTATCCAAAGGGGAACTTCAGCAGCGTGGCCGGCTTCTATCCAGAAGGCGTGTGCCAGCCATTCGCCCTCGCCTGGGCACCAAATTACCTGAATGACCTGGTAATAGGCTTCTGCGATGTCGGTCGGGGAGGGAACGGCCGGGCCGTGGGGGTGTGAGTGGAAAATTGCCAGCAACTCCATGCCGGCGGATTCTATCTGCTCAAAGGCGCGCAATTGTTCGAGCGGTTCCATCCGAAAGCGCACAGGACTGTTTTCGGCGTTTCGGATAGGGATGACCACTTCGACGTGCCCATTGCGGCCGCCAAGCAGGCCGCAGGCTTCGAGCGGAGCTTGCGTCTCCACGTAGTCGCGCATTTGTTCCCATTGCGCGCGTGAGAGGGTCAGGCTGCGCTTCATCCGCGTCCTAAGAAGAAGGCTGCCGCCCAAAAAATGCCCAGCCCGGTGAGGGCCTCGATGCCTGCCCGTCGAGGGGAGACCTGTTCACGCAGGCTGAGTGCAAGCCCGGTCAGGGCATAGAGTGGCCCAAGCAGGGCCAGCCCAAATTGCGCCGGGGTCAACGGCCAATAATGAAAGGCAGCGGCGAACTGGGTCAACACAAAGGCGTTGGTGAGCGGCCACAGGAAATCCCATTCGCCGGTTTGCAGGTGAATGGCGCGCAGGGTGACCAGTGCAGCGGCGGGAAAGATTGCCAGGGCCAGCGCGGTCAGACGAACCCCGGCGTAGGAGAGCGCTGAAGCCAGGATGACGAACAAGGCAAACGAGAGCGCCATCAGGCCCGCAGAAGCCGCGGGGTGGCGCACGTCGGACGAATCGAGGGCGATGTATTCTGCTGTCAACACCAGAAACAGCAGTAATCCACTGAGTGTAAAACCCACCCACCACAGCGCTCCGAGCGGCAGATTATACAGCGGAATGCCCAATACCAAGGCGGTGAGGGCAGGCAAAATCCAATGCGATACGGTACGGCGGCCATCGTATTCGGGGTGTCCGCGTAACAACCAGTCCATGCCCGTTGCGGTCAGGCCGGCGGCCAGCCAGGCCGCCAGCGAAACTGGCTCAAAATCAAACGAGTAATCAATCCCGAACAAACGCAGAAAAACGGCATATCGTTCGCGTTCCAATACCTGCGTCATCACATACGAGAGCAAAACTGCTGCCAGCAGGACGCTCAGGCGGTTAGAGTCGGGAAGATGACGGCGTTCGGAGAGCATAACTGGATTGTACCTGTCCCATTCAGACGCGGGAAGGGGGAAGGGCAGTTTCGTTAGAGCAGGAAGGGAATGAGCGCTTTACGGTGTTTGGGAAAATCGGGAAATTTTTGCCGATACCAGGTCAGGGTGTTGTGGCTGCGCGCTATTAAATAGCCTGCCATGCCCACCAGTGCAATCCATGCAAACAGGTGACGAGAGAGCAGGGCAATGCCTATCCACGCGATAATCTCGAAGAAGTAGTGCGGGCAGGCGACATGCTCGAACCATCCTCCGCGCGGAATGACGTAGCCGTCCGTTTCACGCCGCAGGTCGGCCAGCAGTTTGTGATGAACAAAGTTGGCGCTTTCTCCGAAAACAAACAAGAACAGACCCAGCCAGAACAGGCCATCGGGCGCGGGCAGCGGCTGACGGTTGAGCGCGCTCAGAAACCCTGCCACCAGCGTGTAGAACGAGGCAATTGCCAGGGTGGTGAAAGGGTCTATTGGCCCAGAGTATTTGTGCAGGAACAGGACTTCGAGACAGCGTTTGGCGAAATGCCCCAGCACCGCTGTCAGCACAATGACCTGCGCCAGGCTGGCAGTGGGCAGGTAGGGCAGGGCAAACGCCAGCGCTGCAAGAATCGGCAGGAAGTACAGAAAAAACATCCCTGCACGGGGATTCCAGCCAGCGGAGGGGCGAAATTTGCTGTATTTCATCATCTTCAGCCCCAGCGCTTCGCCAAGGCCCATTCCCAGTGAGAGCAAAGCCAGCCCGCTATACAGAGCGATGTTGAACGTGTTCCATTCGGGAAAAATCATAACGTATCCTTTGTTGAAGATGGCACAGTGCGGATTATAATCGGGTCAGGAGGCCTGCATGGAGTATACAGCAATTCTGGTCGAACGGCGCGGACGGGTCGGTTTGGTGATGCTCAACCGTCCGCAAGCACTGAATGCCCTCAACCGCACGCTGCTGGCGGAATTGTCGCAAGCGCTGACCGATTTCGAGGCAGATGAGACGGTGGGGGCGGTGGTTATCACTGGCGGTGAGCGCGTCTTTGCCGCCGGCGCCGACATCCGTGATATGGCTGAAGCCAGCGAGGAAGAGATGCGCCGCAATGGATTCGTGGAATTGTTCGACAGCCTGCGGCGCGTCCGTAAGCCGGTGGTTGCGGCGGTCAGCGGATATGCGTTGGGCGGCGGTTGCGAACTGGCGCTGGCGTGTGACATCATTCTGGCGAGCGAGACCGCACGGTTTGGCCTGCCAGAAGTGACCATCGGCGTCATCCCCGGCGCAGGGGGTACCCAGCGGCTGACGCATATCGTTGGCAAATACCTGGCAATGGAGATGATTCTGAATAACCGTCATCTCACGGCAACAGAAGCAGCACAGTTTGGACTGGTGAACCGCGTGTTGCCGGTGGAGCGCCTGCTGGACGAAAGCCTGGCTCTGGCCCAAAGCCTGGCAGAGCGCGCGCCACTGGCGGTGCGTGCGGCCAAACAGGCCGTCAATCAGGCGTTCGAGGGGTCGCTTTCGGAAGGTTTGACTGAAGAACGTGACCTGTTCTACCGCCTGTTCTCGACCGAAGACCAGAAAGAGGGGATGAAGGCCTTCCTGGAAAAACGCAAACCCGAATGGAAAGGAAAGTGACCGGCTGTGAACTATCAACGAATTTCTTTGGGATATTACGCGCTGGTAGATGCCTTTGCGCAGCTCGACCTGCGAGACGTGCCGGTGCTGGCGCACGCTTCGCTGCGTTCTTTTGGATGGGTGGAAGGCGGCGCGGACACGCTGATTTCGGCGCTCTTGCCCAACGTGGCCGCGCTGATGATGCCCGCGCATACTTACGTGACCATGATTACGCCCCTGGCCGGCCCGGCCAACAATGGGATGATTTACGGGCGGCGGCAAGACCAGAACCGCATGGCCGAACCATTCTCCCCCAACATGCCTGCTGACCGGCTGATGGGCATTGTCCCTGAAACCCTGCGTCAACGGCCAGGCGCAAAGCGCTCAATGCACCCCATCCTGTCGTTCACCGGCATTAATGTAGACCGCGCACTCAAATCACAGACGCTCGAAGAGCCGTTTGCACCCATTCGGATGCTGGCTGAAAACGATGGCTGGGTCTTATTGCTCGGCGTAGACCACACCGTAAACACGACTGTGCATTACGCCGAAAAATTGGCCGGACGGCGGCAGTTCATCCGCTGGGCGCTGACCGAACAGGGAATTATTGATTGCCCCAACTTTCCGGGCTGCTCAGCGGGCTTCAAGCCACTGGAGCGTGACCTGGCGCCCTTCACGCGCGAAATTCAGGTGGGCGAGGCGCGTGTACGGGCGATGCCGATGAGCGCCATCATCGAGGTCGTTCGTAACCGTTTGGCGCGCAATCCGCGCGATTTGTTGTGCAGCGACCTGACCTGTGAGCGTTGTAACGAATTGCGGAAATAGCGCATGGATGGCGTTTTTACCTTCCTGGTTGTGCTTGCGGGATGGGTTTTCTCGCTCACTTTGCACGAATTTGCCCACGCGTGGATGGCTTATCGCGGCGGCGATTGGACGGTGCGCGAGAAAGGCTATCTGACCTTCAACCCTCTCAAGTACACCCATCCGCTCTATTCGATTGCGTTACCCCTCCTCTTTCTGGTGTTGGGCGGCATTGGGCTGCCGGGTGGGGCGGTGTATATCCAAACCAGCCTGTTACGCTCCAAACGCTGGGAGACGGCGGTCTCTCTGGCCGGGCCGCTCTCCAATTTACTGGTGGCGGTTGCCCTTGGTCTGCTCCTGCAGGTTTTACCGGTCTCCATGAGTGGCATCTGGCCGGGGTTGGCCTTTCTGGCGCTCTTGCAGGTGACGGCGTTTCTGTTCAACCTGTTGCCCATCCCGCCGTTTGATGGCTATGGCGCGCTTCGACCTCACCTGGCCTGGAATGTGCGCGAAAACATGGACCGCTTTGGACAGGTTTCACTCTTCATCGTTCTGTTGGCGTTCTGGTACCTGCCTTTCGTTGGCAGGGCGTTTTGGGGAGCCGTGGGCTTACTCGCCCGGCTGATTGGTATTCCCTTAGACCTGGCAATTCTTGGACAGTCGCTATTCCTGTTCTGGAGGTAAATCATCATGACTCACATTGCTGTTATCACCGATACCGATTCCAGCCTCCCGTTCGATTTGGCTGAACAGAATCGTATCGCGCAGGTGCCTATTATGATTCAGTTCGGCGAAGAGTCGTTTCAGGATGGCTACGAGATAGACAGCCGCGCCGTGTTTGAGCGCATAGACCGCGAGAAGCGTCTTCCAAAGACCGCCGCACCTGCGCCCGGACAATTTGCGCAGGCCTTTGAGCGTGCGTTTGCCGCTGGCGCGGAAGAAATTTTGTGCCTGACCATCAGCAGCGCCATGAGCGCGACGTATACCGCCGCCTGCCAGGCAGTGGAACTTTTTCCCGGAAGGCGCATCGAAGTTCTCGATACGCGCACGCTCAGCATGGGGCAGGGCTATATGGCCTTGGCCGCTGCTCAGGCGGTGGCATGTGGGGCGACTCTCGAAGAAGCAAAGGCTGCTGCCGAAGAGATTCGCACGCGCACTTTTTTGTTCGGTTCACTGGCAACGCTGAAATATATCGCCATGAGCGGGCGGGTCAGTTCGCTGGCGGCGGGCATGGCCGGTTTGCTGGACATCAAGCCGTTGCTCACCCTGCGGAACGATAAATTGGAATTGTTAGAGCGCGTTCGCACCCAGAAGAAATCATGGGCGCGCATGGTGGAATTGTGCCAGGAACAGGTCGGGGCTAAACGGCTGGAAAAACTTTCCATTTTGCATGTTAACGACCCGGCGGGTGCGCAGGAAGTAGAGCGGATGCTGTGCGCGGTGTTGCCCTGCCCCGCCGAGATAACCCGCGGCGAAATTTTACCTGGCCTGTCCATTCACACGGGCGCAGGGACGGTGGTGGTGGTCGGTGTGGTGAGCCCGGCCCGCATAGAATAGCCTATCCGAACATTCGTGTTCTGCCCACTTCGCCCGGACATGCATGTCCGGGCGGAATGGCGAAAGAATACATTTGGATAAATTCTGAATGTCTGGACGGGGCATTTATCGGCCGTCTTAACGATGGCTGCGCGTGGGCGCTTTGGCCTGCGGCGCGAATAAAAGCGGGGGATGCTACGTTAATCTTTTGAGACTTGATGAAAGGAAACGCCAGTGACCCTCTCTTCCTCTGAGTTGGAAGCGGCGCTGATTGCCCAGGCCCAGCGTGGCGACCGGCAAGCCTATGGTGAACTCGTCCGGCAGTATTACGCCAGCGTGGTGAACGTGGCTTACCGATTATGTGGTGATTCCGACCAGGCGCAAGATGCCACTCAGGAGGCCTTTCTCAAGGCCTGGCTGAATTTGCCCTCCTTTCGTCCTGGTACGTCTCTGCGAAACTGGCTGTATCGCATTGCCGTCAACGCCGCGCTGGATGCTCTGCGGCGTGAGCGGAAGACCATCGAAGCCGCGCCTGATGACTTACCGCTGACCGACCCGGCAAACGGCCCTGAATGCGAACTGTTACAACGCGAACGCGTCCACCTGGTTCGGGGCGCTCTTCTGTCCTTGCCGGAAGCCTCCCGCGCTGTCCTGGTCTTGCGCGAATATGGTGAACTTTCCTATCAAGAAATTGCTACTGTTCTGGAGATTCCGATTGGCACGGTCATGTCACGGTTGAATTCGGCGCGTGCGCAACTCAAGCGTTTGCTCGAAGCGCAACGATGGAGTCTGGAGATGGAATATGTCTGAACATGTTACGGACTGGTTGAATGCGTATCACGATGGCGAACTGCGCGGCATGGGCTTGCAGAGGGTCGAATCTCATCTGACCGCGTGTGCCGAATGCCGTGTAGCGTTGGAGGAACTCCGCGCGCTCTCCGCGCTCCTGCGGCAGACGCCGCCAGAAGCCGTGTTCCCTTCTGCCGAACACTTTGCCGCCAGGCTGGCGTTGCGTTTGCCGCGCCATGCCGGGCTCGTTCCTGCCCGCAACGTCTGGCTCGAACTGGGCGGTTGGCTGGCGACGCTGGGTGCGTTGGCGGTCTGGTTGTTTCTGAATATCACAGTTTGGGTGCGTTCTGCGTTTTTGCTGGCGCTGGATGCCGGCCTGCTGGCAAACCTCCCTGGTCTGCAACCCCTGCCGCTTCAGATGAACTGGGTTGCTGCTCTGACGTTTGTATGGGGAGACCAGCTTGGTCTGCCTGGACAGTTGGTGCTTTCGTTGTTGAACGATGTTCACCTGTTTGTCATTCGCTCGCAGGGAATGTTGTTTTCGGAACTGCTTCTCATGTTGCTTTATCTTGGCGGGCTGGCACTGTGGTGGCTGCGCCAGTCGAAATCGTCTTTTTCCGCCTGAGAGCGGATTCTCTCTCGAAAGGAGTGTGTAACATGTTAGATGTAAAAAAGATACTCGCACGTTCCTGGAACATTTTGTGGAACTACCGTATTTTGTGGGTGTTTGGCTTCATGCTTGCACTGGCGACTGGCTCTGGAGGCGGTGGCGGCAACAGTGGCGGCTATTCGGGCCGGGAAGAAGGCGCGCATTTCCAAACCTGGAGCGGCCTGGAGAAGCTTCAGGGCGCTACTCCGCGTCAGGTCTTTGATGAATTGCTGCGGCTGGCGGGTGAGGCCCTGCGTCAATTGCAGGCACAGTATCCGGTTGAGTTCCAGATGGGGCTGGCGGCGATTGTCTTTGCGTTGATTGTCTTTTCTCTCTTCGGTCTGGCGCTGACCGTTTTGCGGTATGTGGCCGAAACTGCCGTTATCCGCATGGTCGATGAGTACGAACAGAGCGAGACGAAAGTAGGCTTCTGGCAAGGGTGGCGCTATGGCTGGTCGCGCACTGCCTGGCGGGTGTTCCTGGTGGATGTTGTGGTCAACCTGCCTGCGCTTCTGCTGGTGCTGGTCATCTTGCTGGTGATTTGGTGGATTTTCTCGGCGGCGTTGAGCGGCGTGCGCGCCAGCCTGGTCACTGCCCTGATTGGCGGAATTGGCCTGGTGTTTGTCACGGTCATTGTGCTGGTGGTGATACTGGCTCTGCTGCGTGTGCTGGGGTATCTGGCCTGGCGTTTCATCGTGCTGGAGCAGCAAAGCACCCTGGATTCGCTCCGCAGCGCGTTTGAGTTAGCCAAACGGCAGTGGAAGAACGTGGGGCTGATGTGGCTGGTGATGATTGGCGTGAGCATCGCCTGGGCGCTGGCCTTCTTCATCCTGATTTGGCCACTCCTGGCGGTTTCGATACTGACAGCAGTGGCAGGTTTCCTGACGGCGCTCTTCCCGGCGTTGTTGACAGCCGGCGCTGCCGCGCTCTTCTCTGCGCCCGATTATTGGCCGTGGATTTTTGCCGCCATCACTGCCGCTCCCATTTTCTTTACCATCGCGTTCGCTCCCATTTTCCTGGTGAGCGGCTGGTTCTACATCTACCAATCGAGCGTGTGGACTCTCACCTACCGTGAGTTGAAAGTGCTGGAAGGCAGATAGCAATCGGGCGCGCGAGAGAAAACCTCTCGCGCGTCCCCATTTCATCCGTATGCGCGCGTGGCCGCTTCAGAAGAGGCTGTCTCTTCGCTCCGTGATGGGTTCGAGCCAGGCGATTTGACGCTGGTCATCTTGCGGAGCAAATCATACCAGAACGGCGCGCCCTGGGCGACCGCTATGGTTGTCATCAACAGGCCGAGCAGTTTCAAGAACCAAAAACGTACAAACGCGTCGGGCCTTTCCAGCGAAGGCGCATTCTTCAGCACCGAACTCCAGCCGATGTGAATGGTCAATTGCTCCAGGTCGGCCAACAGGGGTTCGGTGTCGGCGTCGTAGCCGTATTGTGCAATGTACGCCTGTGCTTTGACCGAAGCAATCGCGCGCATATCGGGCGTCGCCCACAGTTGGCGGAAGAGGTCAATGCTATCTACTCCCAAGAGCAGCGTCAGTGCGAGCGAAAAGAACACGACATAGCGCTTTGCCATCGCCGCAAACATCTCCGAAGCCTGTTGCATCAGGCCCTCGAACCACAACGCCATCTTGGCGCGCAGTTCCAGCACACTGCTCACACCGCTGTTCACCAGCCGCAACAGTTCCGTCTTCCCTTCGGAGGGGGGCAATTTGTTGATGAGTTCCACAAGTTCCTCGCTGTTGGCGGCAATATCGAGCTTTGCCAGGTCGAAGAACGCATCCAGCAGGTTCGAGACCGGAATGCGTTCCACCCGCTTTTCCACCAACTGCACATTCCGGGAGAACAGACTGCGCCAATCCTGATACCGCACAGGAGCCAGCGAGCGAATCTGCGGCATACTCAACAGTTGTCCCAACGCTTTGCCGCCCACAATGCGCCGGAGAACACTTTCCAGAGTCCGTCCGCGCGTCTCGAAGGTGGTCATCACGAACTGACACATCCACGAAACAACCATGCTCATCAAATAATAGGTGAGCGCCAGCCCCAGGGCAACTTCCAGAACTTGCGAGAGTGACATATTGGTCTCCTTTACGGTTGTGTATCCACGATACAAGTGTATGAGAAATTGCAGCCAGGAGCAAGAGAAACGCGCAGTGAGTTGAGTATAATATCCCCTATGTCCCCCTTTCTCGGTTATCGCTGTTCGCTATGTCGCACGGAATACCTGCCCGGCCAGGTGACTTATACCTGTTCCTGCGGCGGCAACCTGGATGTCATCCTCGACTACGAAGCCATCAAAAAGAAATATCAGCCGGATGATGTCTTGTGTCGGGATGACTCTTCTCTGTGGAGATACCTGCCGCTGCTGCCGGTCTCCCTGCCGCCGGGAGCAGAAGGCACCCCCTTGAACCTGGCAGGCGGCACGCCCATTCTGGCGCTACCCCGCCTGGCCGCCGAACTCGGTCTCAAGCAGTTATGGGTTAAAGACGAAAGCCGCAACCCGACGGCTTCCTTCAAAGACCGTGCTTCGGCGGTTGTGGTGGCCCGTGCCATCGAGATGAAAGCAGAAGTGGTGGTCACTGCTTCCACCGGAAACGCCGGCGCGGCGCTGGCGGGCATGGCAGCAGCGGTTGGGCAGAAGACGGTCATCTTCGCACCCAAAAACGCACCACCGGCCAAAGTGGCGCAGTTGCTGGTATTTGGCGCCAAAGTCCTGCTTGTGGATGGCACGTATGATGATGCCTTTGATTTATCAGTGAAGGCCGCACAAGCCTTTGGGTGGTATTGCCGGAATACCGGCTACAATCCGTTCACTGCCGAAGGCAAAAAGACAGCCGCTTACGAAATTTGGGAGGGCCTCCGCAAGTATGCCAACGTGGGCTTTGGTCGTAAGTCTGCCGAAGTCACTGCTCCGCTCCATCACCCGCGTCTGACTATCTTCGTCTCGGTAGGAGATGGCAACATTATTTCCGGGTTGCACAAAGGGTTCAAAGATTTGCGCGCTCTGGGCTGGTTGGAACACACGCCGCGCCTGGTTGGGGTGCAGGCCGAAGGTTCGGCAGCCATTGCGCACGCTTTTCATGCCGGGGGGGAGACGATTGTGCCGGTGCGCGCTTCGACGCTGGCCGATTCCATTTCCGTAGATTTGCCACGTGATGGCGTGCGGGCGGTGCGCGCTGCCCGTGAAACCGGCGGGACGTATCTCACCGTTCCCGATTCTGCCATTCTCCAGGCCATTGCTTTGCTGGGACGTTTTGGCATTTTTGCCGAACCTGCCGGGGCGACGGCGCTGGCCGGCCTGATGGCTGCAAAATCCACCGGCTGGCTGGAAGCCGATACCCCAGTGCTGGTGTTGAATACTGGCAGTGGACTAAAGGATGTCCGCGCCGCCATGCAAGCCGTGACCCCCGCGCCGGTTATCGAACCGACCCTGAAGGCCGTTGAAAAGGCATTGTGATTCTCCGCAGATAGGAAGCCCTTCTATGCCGATTACCTACTCTATCATTGCCCCCATCTTCAACGAATACGAGAACATCCCCGAACTCTACCGCCGGGTGAGTGAAGTGATGAATTCCACGGGCGAACCGTGGGAACTGATTCTGGTGGACGACGGTTCCACGGATGGCTCGACCGAGCGCATTCGTGCGCTGGCAGCGCAGGACGAGCGGGTACGCCCGGTCATTTTTGCCCGTAATTTCGGTCATCAGATTGCCGTCACCGCCGGGTTAGATTATTCCCGTGGGCAGGCGGTGGTCATCATAGACGCTGATTTACAGGACCCACCCGAAACGATTCTGGAACTGATAAAGAAGTGGAGAGAGGGCTACGAGGTCGTTTATGCCGTTCGCGCCGAGCGGGAAGGCGAAACCTGGTTTAAATTGTTGACTGCTTCGATGTTCTATCGGCTGATTTACCGCATTACCGATGTCAAAATTCCGCTCGATACGGGTGATTTTCGGCTGATTGACCGTAAAGTGGTGGATGTAATGAACTCGATGCGAGAGAAACATCGCTTTTTGCGCGGCATGTCCTCCTGGATTGGCTTCAAGCAAATCGGCGTGGAATATAAGCGCGCCGCGCGCCACGCCGGAGTGACCAAGTATCCTTTCCGAAAGATGCTCAAACTGGCGCTTAACGCCATCACCGGTTTTTCGTATTTTCCCTTACAGGTTGCCACTTATTTCGGCTTCATCTCTGCGGGGCTTGCCATTCTTGCCATTCCCATCGTGGCGGTTTTACGCCTGGCCGGGTCGCACTTCTTTGAGGGGCAAACTACCACCCTGATTTCGGTTCTCTTTCTGGGCGGTGTGCAGTTGATTTCGCTGGGGATTTTGGGCGAGTACGTTGGGCGTATTTACGATGAAGTCAAAGGACGCCCGCTCTATGTAGTGCGTGAAGCGCCGAAGGATGTCTGACGCACTGCTGTAAGTACATATCGCCAGAGCAGATGCGGCCCCAATCCCCAACGCGAGAGCGCGCTGGAAAGGATGCGGTTGGCTGCAATCAGGGGAGGATATAACGCCGGCCAGGCAGGCACGAGTTCTAACCCCACATACCCCCCGCTCAATGGCAGGGCAAACAGTTCTGTGAAGAACTGGCGTTGGATTTTCCAATCGCGTTGCTCCAGCCAGGTTCGGGCTTGCTGGAACGTACATTCTGCGTCTTGATGCGCGATGAGGCGCCGGGCTGTGCGGACAACAAAATTGGGGTTGGGGTCAAAAATAACCAGACGTCCTCCTGGGCGTAAGATTCGTTCAATCTCAGAAAATGCTTGTTCTGTGTCGGCTTCTTCCCAGAGATGGTGAAGCGTATCGCGCAACACGATGGCGTCGAAGCGCTGGTCGGGAAATTCCAGCCTGGCAGCATCCATTGGGAAAAGCGCATTGGCCGCCTCAGGAAACAATGCACGCGCTTGTGCAATTTGCTCTGCATCGGCATCTACTCCCACCGCCTGAAACCCTGCCTGTTGAAGCGCCGCAGTCAGTGAACCGTACCCGCAGCCCAGGTCAAGGATGTGCGTACAACCTGCCAGTTGCTCGATGATGATACGGTTGTGTTCTCTATCAACCGCGCGCCAAAAATGGTTGCCTTGCAGTCGTTTCCAGGGGGAGGCAATCTTCATTGAGTAACTCCTGATCAATCTAGATTTCTGGGTGAGAGTGAAGATACTAGAGGTCTCTAATATGAATCTATTTGTTGCCGGGCTATTTGTTTGAATTTCGCAGATAGTTCATTTTTGAATTGTTTTCCCACCTTATCGAATACTACGAGCAAATCCTTAAACGTTTGTTCGCCACCAATAAAATCCCAGTATTCTTCTCCCACCAGCAAATCTGCTCCAGGTTGCATCAGACCTTGTTCGGTATAGCGAGAGTATGGTTTTGGGTGATAGGGGTTATATGGAAAAGCAAGATGTACATTCACTGCTAATCGTCTGCGCGCAACCCATTCCAGTAATTTCGTTTTGCTTTTTTCAAATACATCAATGTTAGGCTTGACAGTCTTAATTTCAAAGAAGTGTTCTTGACCATCTTTTCGCATGTAAAAATCGGCGATATTTCCTGATTTTTGGAAAACACCACCTTGCCAGGATGCACCCAGAACCTCTTGAATCTCCTGTTGGATGTTTGCGACTCGTTGTTTATTTCTAAGCTGATTGACAATTCTCTGGATAGTTTCTCTCTGTTCTCTTGAAATCGCACCCCCTACACCGTAATTTCTGGCACATTCAAAGCCGCGCTCGCTGGCGATAATGACGGAAGCTTGTTCATAAATCGACATTCCCAGTGAAGTCGAAATAGAGTGAATGAAAGAGTATGCGCTGATTTTTTCGCTGTCTTGTATCAGACGTGCCAGGAAGGGCATTGAGGTTGTCTCTCTATCATATCTTTTCAATTTGCTTCTGATGGTTTTCTCTAAAAGCTCTGTAATCGCTTTTTGTTGATTTTCAGACAAGGCCATGTTTTTCTCTCAAGTGGAAAATGGTTTCGGCGTATGCCGATTTATCGCGCTCTGTTCGATTGAGAACCGGTCGCTTGAATTGATTGATGATTTGCATTCCGGCGCGCTCCGCAATCGCAGGATAAAGATTGTACTTATCGTTGGCAACCAAAAAGACATGATAGTCGTTTGACAGGAATTTTTTGCAATTCTTCAGAACATCAACGATGCCTTGTACATACGATTCTCGGGCTTCTCTTCCCTGTCCTCTGTATAAAGGCCCAATTTCCAGTTCATCCTGTCGTAGGAAACCAAATAACTCGTAAGCATAGGCGTGTTGTTCGTGGTAATCAATCAGACCGACGTAAGGAGGACTGGAAAAAATCCCCTTAATTTTTTGTCTCTTGACAATCTCACTCAACTCGAGGTTTTCTCGTTGAAGGGCATCCAGAATGTCAATTTCTCGTGAGTCACCCGTAATACAGCGCTGATGTGTATTTGTTCGCAGTTTGTCGAACTGCAACAGGCGTTCAAGCGTGTCTTTACTGTATCGTTCCCACCAACTCAGAATTGAAAATAGTGGCTTGCATACTTTTCCGTGCTTGGAGCAATAATAGGGTTTGGTTACTGGTTTGACTAATGTGCCTAAATCTGCGTGGGTCGTGGCACGGCATGAGCGAACAGTTCGGCTCAAGATAACCTGAAGTACTCGGCGGGTTGCGCGATCCTCGACTTGGTTTATCATCGTATTTACTAAATCTATTTCCCGTCTTACCGGTTGTAAAAACCACTTTCCTAAAAACGAGTCCTGGTTTTGTTGTTCAATCGCTATGCCGTATGCGTTGACTAATTCCTGGTAAACGGGCAGGAAGCGCTTCTCTTGTTCTTCCCCATACGCTTCTTCATCGAGAACTCGTTGCCGAACCTTGCGCTTGAAATCTGGAGATGGAAAGAATTCGTCATTGAACTCATTCAACTTTTCCAAAAGTGCTTGCTCGAACTCTCGAACGCGATGGCTTTCTGCAAAAGATTTCAATCCTCTCGTGATTCTCAAAATTTCCCGCTGTACTTCAACCAGGTGATGTTTTTCAATTTTAACGTTGCTGATGAGTGTGTTGAATTCAGAGATGTCAATCCCAATTGCATGTATCCCCAGCTCGCACGCCTGTACCAGCGTTGTGCCGCTTCCGCAAAAAGGGTCTAGAATAACATCACCTGGCCGAAAATAGACGGATTGCTTGAACTCGTCAACATGCCCATCTATGAAGTATTCTACGAGCTGGGGAATGAACTTTCCTTTGTATGGATGCAAACGATGGACGTGTTTTGTTGTTTCGGCCTCTTTGAGATGGTCGAACGAAAGATGCCAGTTTATATCTTCTCCAAGTTGTGAGCGCCAGGAAATTTCCCTTTGCCCTAAAAAAGACTGGTAATACTCGAGCAAATCTTTGCGAGAAACTTTGGTTACACCATTTTCTGTGTACTTGTGAATACGTCCATATGTAATCAAATACGAAATGTTCGAGGGAGTGACTTTTTTCTTGAGATAATCGCTTGCCCACTTACTGGCGTCAATAATTGTCATGAGTTCCATAGCAGGTTGTAATATACCAGATGTTATCGGAGATTGAATATTTAACCCGAGAAATGAATTTCTACGGTTGGTGATTATACTGTTCTTTCTTCTCGAAACAAGGCAAATTCTATGGTTAAATTACCCCAGGAGAGCCGGCCAATGAACGCAGCGTATTCTGCCTTCTTGCAACGATACCCGACCTACGCAACGACCCATATTCTTGATGAATTGCGTGCCAGCGATTACAGCCGTCTGGACCGAACCGGACAGGTCTATCTCGATTACACCGGTGGTGGGTTATACGCCGATTCGCAGGTGCGAAAGCATCAGGAACTGTTGCTTTCTGGCGTGTATGGTAACCCGCATTCCACCAACCCGACCTCGATGGCCGCCACCCGTCTGGTGGAACGCACGCGGGAATATGTCTTGCACTTCTTCCGCGCTGACCCGCACGAATATGATGTAGCCTTCACCCCCAATGCCAGCGGTGCGCTCAAACTGGTGGGCGAATCGTATCCCTTTGCACCGGGCGGACGGTATCTGTTGACGTTCGATAATCACAACTCAGTCAACGGCATTCGTGAGTTTGCGCGGGCGCGCGGCGCGGAAGTAACCTATTTGCCGGTTGTTTTGCCCGATTTGCGTGTGGATGAAGCTCAGCTGGACGCCTATCTCTCTCTGGCGCGGCCTGATGCCGATAACCTGTTTGCTTACCCGGCGCAATCCAACTTCTCTTCGGTCAAACATCCGCTCTCATGGGTTGAGAAAGCGCAGGAGCGCGGCTGGGATGTCCTGCTCGATGCCGCTGCGTTTGCTCCCACCAGCCGCCTCGACCTTTCGCAGGTTAAGCCAGATTTTATCCCGCTCTCGTTCTACAAAATGTTCGGTTACCCCACCGGCATTGGCGCGTTGATTGCCCGACGTGATAAACTACACAAACTGCGCCGCCCCTGGTTTGCCGGCGGTACGATTACGGTCGCTTCGGTGCAAGGCGGAAGATACTACCTGGCAGAGGGCCATGCTGCCTTTGAAGATGGCACAGTGGACTACCTGAACATCCCGGCAGTGGAAATTGGCCTGCGACACCTCGAATCTATTGGCATCGAGACCATTCAAGAGCGTGTGCGGACGCTGACGGGCTGGCTCCTGGACAATCTGACGGACATGCGCCATTCCACCGGTTTGCCCCTTGTCCGCGTGTATGGGCCGACCGATACCGAAGGGCGCGGCGGTGCAGTGACAGTCAATTTCTTTGACGCGCAAGGCCACGCTATTGACCATCGTTTCATCGAAGAACAGGCCAACCGCGCCAGTATTTCCCTGCGCACCGGCTGTTTCTGCAATCCTGGTGCCGGTGAGGTGGCGCTCGGCATTTCGCGCGTTGAACTGGATGTGTGCTTCAACCGGCCTGGCCGTGAGAGCCGTCTGACGCTCGACGATTTCCGTCTGTGTATTGATGGCAAATCGAGCGGCGCGGTACGTATCTCAATCGGTATGGTTACCCATTTCGAGGACATCCAGAAATTCCTGAACTTTTGCAAAGGATTGTTGAGGTAATCATGATTCGTCAACTTGCACATCTCAATTTTGTAACCAATAACCTGCCCGCCATCATTGATTTCTACGTCAACAAACTGGGTATGAAGGTCCAATTCACGCTCAACAACAACGAAGGCGTGCCATTCGGATATTACTTTGGCTGCGGCAACACCACCTTTCTGGAGTTTTTTGACCAGGCGCTGGCCGTGAAGCAGTGGGGTGGAGAAGTGCAGGCTCTCACTCCTGGCACGCGCTATAAGCACTTTTGCCTGGAGGTTGTTGGATTGGATGAATATCGCCAAAATCTGCTCGAAAAAGGCGTGCCCGTCACCGAAATCACGCTCGGCATGGACAATTCTCGCCAGGCCTGGATCACCGACCCCGATGGCAACGCCATCGAACTGATGGAATACGGTCCCCGAAGTTTGCAATTGACCGGTGGATGACGAATAAAAACAACCTGTTCCCCGCAGATTTATGATGGGCTGCGTACCTGGCTTTCGGAGACCTGCAGCGCAATCGTATGGGTGACTATCTGCGACACCACGGCGGCCAGTTGTTTCCTAATCTATCTTTCTGTCCTTGAACGGTATGGATTTCAGCATTCATGACGAAATTGCCCTGCTTGCGGACAACTTCACCCACAGTTATCCGCACGAAATCATCGCCTGGGCGCGTCACCGCTTTGGAGATGGCCTGGTGATGGCAACCGGTTTTGGCCCGGAGGGCATCGTCATCCTGCACATCGTCCAGCAAGTGGCGCCCGGCACGCAGGTGTTTTATCTCGATACTGATTTGCTCTTTCCCGAAACGTACGAGTTGCGCGACCGGCTGGAGGCGCATTTCGGCATCCGCTTTACGCGCGTGGCAACTTCCATAAGCGTGAGCGAACAAAACGAGCAGATAGCGCCCGAATTATGGGCCACGCAACCCGACCGGTGTTGTCGGATTCGCAAAGTGGAACCACTGCGCGCTTTCTTGAAAGATAAAAAAGCCTGGATAACCGGCATCCGCCGCGACCAGACTGCGCAACGCGCCCATTCACGGCACATTGAATGGGATAAAGCCAACGGCCTGGTGAAGATAAACCCCCTGCTCGATTGGACACAAGAACAGGTCTGGACGTACATTCATCTCTTCGAGTTGCCCTACAATATCCTGCACACGCGCGGCTATCCCAGCATTGGCTGCGCACCCTGCACCCGCCCGGTGATGGAAGGCGCTGACCCGCGTTCGGGCCGTTGGGTGGGTCATAAAAAAGTGGAGTGTGGGATTCATTTACAGGAGGAAAAGTGAACCGTGTTGTTCGAGTTTTAATCGTATGGATGATGCTCCTTTCTCTTTTACCGGCGCAGAGTGTTTTGGCCGAAACTGCGCCCGCGCCGGAAGAAAACAGCGGTGCGGTGTTATGCGTGCCGGCAGTGTACCTGCATGCACCCGGTGATTGTGTTCCGCTCGGACCTTCGGAAACTCTCACCCGCCTGGCTGCGTTGGGCGTGGAGTATCCGCCCCGTCCGTTGCCGGCCCTCAAGCCCGACCCGGCTCTGAATGCTCTGCCATATCGTTACTATAAAGTGAATAACCAGACCGGTACGGGCTTTTACCCCTCGTTGGAAGCTGCCATCAACCGGCAAGGCGCTACCCGGATTTTGCCTCCTGGTCGGTTGCTGTATGTCGTTTATTCCTCACGCATTGAAACCGAACGCAACGGGACGTATTTCCTGCTCCCTTCTGGCAGTTACATGCCCGGTGATGGCTCAACGGCCCAGGTGGCGAGTTCTTTTCAGGGGTTAGAGTTTCTCGCCACGCCGCGTAACGCCTTCGGCTGGGTGATTCACCCTTCCGGCGCACCGGTCTATGCCCTGCCGCAGCGTGGACGCACCTCCCTGCGCACGCTGGCGCGCTTCGAGGTGGTACAGGTGTATGCCCGTCAGAACGTTGAAGGTGTGGAATGGGCGCTGATTGGTCCCGATGAATGGGTCGAAGATCGCTTGCTCGGGATTGTTATCCCCCGTCCCCTCCCGCCGGAGGGCGTCAACAATGGACGCTGGATCGAGGTCAACCTGGCCGAACAAACCCTTGCCGTGTATCAGGAGTCTCGCCTGGTCTTTGCCACGCTCGTCACCACCGGCGTTGAACCCTTTTACACCCGGCCGGGCCTGTTCCCCATTTACAAAAAATTAGAAACTGAAAACATGCAGGGGGCGTTCGAGGCCGACCGTTCTGATTTCTACTATCTGGAAAATGTCCCCTGGACGATGTATTTCGACAAGGCGCGCGCTCTGCACGGCGCTTATTGGGGGACGATGTTCGGGTATCCGGCCTCGCATGGATGCGTCAACCTGTCGGTGGGGGATGCGCGCTGGTTATTCCTGTGGGCGCAAGAGGGCGATTGGGTGTGGGTGCATGACCCGAGCGGTCAAACCCCCACCGACCCCGCCTTTTACGGAGATGGTGGCGCGTGAAGCAAAGAATGTCCCGAAGGTATCCTGACCTTCGGGACACATTTTATTTCAGCACTTCGGCAAAGGCCGCCTCGAAATCTTGTTGCCGCACCATGCCCGTCCAGCGTTTAACCACGTTCCCCTCGGCATCCAAAAGCACAAAGTAAGGTTGATAGCGAAACTCATACGTGCGCTGAAATTCCTGGGTAGCCGGGTCGCTCGCATCGAGATAGAAAAAGTCAATCTGTCCGGCATATTTTGCTTCCAGCCCATGCACCATGGGCGCCATCGCGCGGCAGGCACCTCAGGTGAAGCGGAAGAACTCCAGCAGAACGGGTTTTCCCATCCCAACCTGCACGCTCGCGGGGTCGCTGGCGACCAGCTGGTCGCCCCGCGAAGTGGCCTGTGGCGTCGGCTGTGGGGCTTGCACGGTTTCGACGCCTGCGGCAGGCGTTTCGGGAGCGGTGGACGGCGCGGTAGCGGTAGAGATGGTTGGGGGCGTTGCGCACGCACTCAGGACAAATATCAGAGTCAGTATCCATAAACGTCTCATGTACGCACTCCTTCAAAAAACTGACCAGATGGGGTCATTCATGTTCCCCGCCCCGAGCCAGGGCGAGGATTTCCTCGCGTGTTTCATACACCCGCACCAGTTTGCCATCCCGCATTTGCAGAACGCGGTCTACATACTGGCACATCCGCAAATCGTGTGTGACCATGATGCCGGCGCGGTCGTTTTCGTGAATGAGCGCCGCAAAGGTCTGCACGACCTGAAAAGCGCGTTCGGTATCCAGGCTGGCGGTGGGTTCGTCGGCCAGGACGACGGTCGGCGCGTGGATGAGCGCGCGGGCAATCGCAACGCGTTGCTGCTGACCGCCCGACATCTGGCTGGGCAGGTTGTACAGACGTTCTCCCAGCCCCAGCCGCGCCAGCAGTTCAGCAGAGCGCATCCGTCCAGCTTTGTCGAGCCGGTTGTTCAGGCGCAGCATCAATTCCACGTTTTCGAGCGCGTTCAGGAACGGAATCAGATTGTTCGATTGAAATGTAAACCCGATTTTTTCGCGCCGCAGGCGCACACGCTCGCGTTCGTTCATCTTTGCCAGGTCTTGGCCGTCTATCAGCACCTGACCGCTGGTGGGCGTGAGCAGGGCTGCCAGGATAGAGAGCATGGTCGTCTTACCAGAGCCGCTCGGTCCGACCAGTGCCACGAATTCTCCCTGTCGCACCGAAAACGAAACGTCATCCACAGCGTTGATAGGCCCGCTATCGGTGGGGAAGGTTTTCACCACGTTTCGCACTTCCAGTGCAATTGGTTTGGCCTGGACAGTGTTCTCCGTGAATACAGAGGGCATGGAGGAATGCACAAGAACGCTCATGGGGTCTCCTAAGAAAGTCGCAACGCTTTGAGTGGTTCGATACGCACCGCGTAAATGACCGAAACCAGGCCGCCCAGCGGTCCAATCGCCAGAAGCGCAGCCAGCGCCAGGGCCGAGGCGGTACCATTGAAGAACAGCGGCACGGTGGGCGGAAAACCGAGTGAGAACAGCCAGGTCAGCACGCCGCCGATAGCCACGCCAAAAGCCGTTACCAGCGAAATTTGAATCACTGCCGCTGCTCCCACCACCGGATTCGATGCCCCAATCGCTTTCAACACGCCAATTTGCGGCACTTTTTGCAGAACCTGAATCTGGAAAAACCCGCCGATGACCAGAATGCCAATCAGCAGCGTAAACCCGCCCTGCGTTTGCACTGTGCCTTGTTGTGCGGTGTAACCGGGGATGTTATTGATGGTCGTCTGAATATCGGCGACTTCGATGTTTTTCACGCTCTCCAGCAGGTTGTTTCTAACTTGTTCGATTTGTGCCGGGTCTTTTACACGCACAACGATAATGTTGATGGCTGGGACGGTGTTGCCCAGTTCGGCATCTGACTTTGGGCGGATTTTTTCCCACACCGCTGGCGTGACGAAGATGGAAGGTTGAAAGAAATATGCCTGTCCGCTGGTGGTGCCGACCACCTTCAAATCATAAAAGTTGTCTTCCACACCCTGCGTGGAGCGGATGGTGATGGTATCGCCGATTTGAATGTCAGTGCGGTCGAGAACGCGCTGGTCTACGATGACTTCGCGCGCGGTGGAGGAGAGAAAAGTGCGTCCGGCGGTCAATTGCGGAAAGCCCGGGCGTCCGGCTTCGACCCCCAGCAGTGAAACTTTCAGCACTTCGTTCTTGCTGCCCGGCGGAAGCAGAATGGCTGTATTGGATGTGGAAACCGGTCCGGCGTCGTCTACACCTTCGACGCGTCGCACCGCCCGCAGGGTAGATTGCCGCAGCCGGCTGGCGGTAATGATGTAATCCGACTTTTCCAGGAAGACCACCAGCTGCCCATCGAGTTTCGAGATGTACTCCCGGTTATTCGTCCCCAGGCCCTCGCCGAGAGCGGCAATGAACAACACCAGCAACGTAATCAACGCAATCACCAGGCTGACCAGCAAGAAACGCCCTTTGTTGCGCCAGACTTCTTTGAACGCGAGATAGAATGCCAGTCCCATCGTCACGATACTCCTCCGGCAATCGGCGCATCCAGCGGCGCAGCCCAATCCATGCCCATCACCCCGCGCAGGAGCAATTCTACGGGTGGGTGGTCGGCGATGTCATCATAGTAATATGGAAGGCGGATTTTGCCGTCTGGCCCGATGATGAACGTGCCGGACATTTGAAAAGCATCCTGACCGGGCGGAGGCAGTTCGGGCTTCCAGCCTTTTTCGCGCGCCAGGCGTCGGTTCGAGCGCCATACGCGCACAGAAAGGATGGATTGCCACAGTGAAGCACGTCCCAGTCCGTAAGCGTGGTAGGCTCTTCGTTCCGGGTCGGCCAGGCAGATTGCGCCCGGAGCGCGTTCCTCGCAGAAGGCTTTGGCAGCTTCTGGCGTTCCCTGCGTTACGATGACCAGTGACAGGCCGCGCGCGGCCATGTCTGGTTTATAGTGGATAAGTGTATCCACCATTTCTTTGCACTGCGGGCAGCCGAAGTGCCGGGTAAATGCCAGCACAACCACCCGTCCTTGCCAGAAGGTGGAGAGCCGCACCGGTTGACCTTCGACCGTCAGAAGTTCTACATCGGGTGCGGAATCGTTAAATTTCAAATGCGCTATTCTCGACATGCGCGCATTGTAACGCCTGGAGGTCTCAAAGACTATCAGGAAAGGGTTAATTTTTTATATGCGTTTGGCGGCGCAAAAAATTCCTTCTACATTCTCCAACTTTACGGTATAATGGCGTGCCGCTCGAAGCCTCGAACGGCATCGTTTCGTTATCTTTAAGCCGCTGACCGGGAACTGCACGCAAAGTGTGCGAAGATTTCCCGCCAGGTTGTCTCTAGAACAAGGAAAGCGGTCATTATCTTTCGTTGTGTGAGGTAAAAGGAATGGCTACCAAGCGTACATATCAACCGAAAATTCGCCGCCGGGTGCGCGTGCATGGGTTTCGCTCCCGCAATGCCACTGCCGATGGGCGCGAAGTGCTTCGCCGCCGCCGCCAGCGCGGACGCTACAAACTGACGGTCAAGTCGAACAATCACGTCAAGCGGATTCGCTGGTAAGGCGCAGCAGGGCAAGGCCGCCCTGCGCGCTCTGGTCATTTGTGCGAGTTGCCGGTGAATCGCCGCTTTCGCCTGACCCGGTCCACCGATTTCAAGCGGGTGCGAAGTGAAGGAAAGTCTTACGCGCACCCGCTTGTTGTGTTGGTGGCTGCCCGTTCCGAAGAAGAGCGTCCGCGCATTGGGGTGAGTGCCAGCCGTTCGATGGGCAAAGCCGTGCAGCGTAACCGCGCCCGGCGTCTGTTGCGTGAAGCCACGCGCCTGCTCTTGCCAAATTTGCCCGGCGGGTGGGATGTGATTCTGATTGCCCGCGCGCCCTTGCTTCAGGCACATTTCTCCGAAATTCAGGTTGCCGTACAGAGTTTGTTGCGGCGAGCCGGGCTGTTCAAGCCGGAGATTTCTGACCATGTGCGCCGAACACTATCTGCCGAATGAATATCCTGACGAACCAGCCCTGCGCGACCTGCCCCGCACACCCCGTAACTGGCCGCGTCTGGTTTTGCTTGCACTCATTCGGTTGTATCAAATGACCCTCTCCAAAGCCATGCCGCCCAACACGTGCCGGTTCTATCCTTCTTGCTCACACTACGGCTATCAGGCTATCTATAAATATGGCGCGCTTAAGGGCGGCCTGATGGCTGGCTGGCGCGTTTTGCGCTGTAACCCGTTCAATCCGGGCGGATATGACCCCGTCCCTTAGGAGTTTCGATGAAGTTCAATCGCATGTTTTTGTTTGCGCTGTTCATTTTGCTCACACTTGCATTGAGCGCCTGCGGCGCGCCCCCGGCTACGAACTGGCCGGGCCTTTCCACCGATGGCAACTTAATTTATCTCTCCGCTAACAGCCATGTTTACCTGGTGCAGGCTCAAAACGGTACCGAGACCACCGTCAACCTTTCTGGCAAGGTGACCCCTCTGCGTTTTCCGCTGGAGTTCGATGGGCGCATGAGTTTCTATGCCCCCGTTGCGCTTGCGCCACAGGGTGTTTTCATCGTCGGGAGCGCTTCTTCCACCGGCCATGCTCTGTATGCTGCACAGGCTTCCAATGCCAGCATTGTCTGGGCCTTTGAGGGCACCAAACCCTGGCTGGCCGGTCCGCTTTTGCTCGGTGAGACGGTCTTCGCCCCCGCTGGTGATGGGTATTTGTATGCCTTCGACCTGAACGGCGGCAAACGCTGGGAGAAGAAACTCTCTGAACATGCGCTGTGGACCTCGCCTGTTACTGATGGCGAACATCTCTATCTTGCCACGCTCGACCACATGCTCTACTGCCTCGACCCCCAAAGCGGTGACATTTTGTGGAGCAAAGACCTGGAAAATGGCATCATTGGTGCGCCTGCGCTCTCGGAAGGCGTTTTATATCTCGGTACGCTTTCGGGTAACTTGTATGCCATCCAGGCCGCCGATGGCAATGTGAAGTGGGTCAAAACGCTGGAAGGCAGTATCTGGGGAACGCCGGGATTGCGTGACGAAACGCTGTACGTTGGCACGGTTTTCGGCAGAAGCGGCAAATTCTATGCGCTTGAGGCCGCTACCGGCGATGTGAAGTGGTTCCGCGATGAAGAAGGCTCAATTGTGGCCGGCCCGCTTGTGCTGGATGAACAAGTCATCTATGTGACGGAGATGGGCCGTGTGCAATCGCTCGACCTGAATGGCGCGCCTCAATGGCAGGATAACTTCGAGAAAAACAAAATCTATACCCCACCCCTGCTGGTCAATGATATGATTGTGGTTGCCCCGATGGGGTCGCAGTTCCTGATGGTAGCCTACGACCGCAACGGCGCGAAAAAGTGGACCTTTACCCCTGCTCAATAGGATGAAACCATGTGGGATTTCTTGATTGTCAACCCCTTTACCAACATCCTGCTCTTCATTTACGCGCTGGTCGGTAACTTTGGCGTCTCAATCATCCTGTTTACCATTCTCATTCGTATTGTCACGCATCCCCTCATGGCAAAGCAAATCAAATCCGGCGCGGCCATGCAGGAGCTGATGGCTTCTGAAGAATGGAAGAAAATTCAGGAAAAGTACAAGAATGACAAAGAAAAACTGGCGCAAGAGCAAATGCGTATTTACCAGGAACGCGGCATCAACCCCTTTGGCTCATGCCTACCGACCCTGATTCAGTTCCCGATTCTCATCGGCTTTTATCAAAGCATTGTGCGCGCCATTTCGGCAACGCCGATGCAGATGATTGAACTGGTGCGCGGCATTTACCCGTGGCTCGAAAACATCACCGCCAAAGCCAGCCTGTCGGCGCTTATCCCCATCAACAGCCAGTTTCTGTGGATGGATTTGGGCCAGCCGGAGCGCGTCATCATTCCGGGCCTGGCGTTTGGGATACCGGTGCTGGCGATTATTGTTGGCCTGACCACGTACATTCAAACCAAATTGACCATGACCCCTTCGGCCAATCCCAACGACCAGACCGCCATCATGAATCAGCAGATGAGCATTATGATGCCGCTCATGTTGTTCTACTTTTCTTTGAACTTTGCTTCGGGACTGGCCGTGTATTTCATTGCCAGCAACATCATTGGTATTTTGCAATATGCCGCTTTGGGCAAAGTGAACTGGAGCAATTTGTTTGGCGCTCCCAAAGCGCCTGCCGCCGCTCCTGTTAAGAAATCGGGCAAATAAAGAGGACGCATGGAACGAACGACACTCGAAATCATCGCTCCGAGCATTGAGGAAGCCGTTGCGCGCGGCCTGGAACAGTTGGGAGTTTCGCGGGAGAGCGTGGAGGTGGACGTTCTCGATGAAGGCTCCAAAGGATTTCTGGGTTTTGGCGCCCGTCAGGTGCGGGTGCGGCTGACACTCAAGCCGCTTGAGGCCGTCTCTACGGTGCAAGCCTCTCTGGTTTCGCCCCCTGTCTCTTCTGCGGCGGCGGATGACCATTTGCTGGAATTTGCCGCCCAAACCACGCGCGACCTGCTCTCGCGCATGAAACTTACCGCGCGCGTTGAAACCCGCTATGGGGAACCCGATTTGCAGGGGGATGTGCCTCTGCACGTTGAAATTCGCGGCGACGACTTGAGCGTTCTGATTGGCCGCCGTGCCGAAACCCTGAATGCGCTGCAATACATCCTTGCGTTGATTGTGAGCAAAGAAGCTGACCGGTGGGTGCAGGTGGTGGTAGATGTGGAAGGCTATCGCGCCCGCCGCGAACGTCAATTGCGGCAGCTGGCCCGCCGCATGGCCGAGCAGGCCATTCGTACTGGTAAGCGTCAGGTGTTGGAGCCGATGTCCTCCGCTGAGCGTAGAATCATTCATCTGGAACTGCGCGACCACCCTCAGGTGACCAGCGAATCCATCGGCGAAGAACCCAACCGCAAAGTAACCATTGTGCTGAAGAAGTGACCCTTTTCAGCCTGTCAGGCACTCTGACGAACTCCTGACGTTGTTTGTTGAGCGGCGCAAAGGCATATCGGTTTCGCCTTTGCGCTGTTTGTTCCTGTTATGGATACGAAAACCCTCGCTGTTCTCGAATATCCCAAAGTACTGGAGCGGTTAGCCGCCCACTGCGATTTCTCTGCTTCCAGAGAATTGGCGCTGGCCCTTCAGCCAACCGACTCTTACGACCTGGCGTGCATGCGCCAGCAAGAGACGACCGAAGCCCGTCGCCTGCTGGCGGTCCAGGATGTGAGTATTGGCGGCGCCCGCGACATTCGCCCCTCGGTGGATTTGGCGCGGCGCGGCGGCGTGCTGGAGCCGCAAGACCTGCTCGACATCAAAGCCACGCTCATCGCCTGCCGCGAACTTAAGAAAACGCTCGAAAAGTCGCGCAAAGGCGCGCCATCCTCCGCCGACGAGACGTCCCAACCGTCCTCGAACCGCGCCCGGCGGCGTACTCCTGGCGAGGACGCCGTGCCTGCCTATCTCTATCCGCGTCTGGCCGAACTCTCTCTGCGTTTGCCTGCTGTGCGGGGATTGGTAGATGCCATCTCGCGCGCGGTGAATGAACGGGGGGAAGTGCCAGATTCTGCTTCGCCACAATTAGCCGCTATCCGCAAGGAGTTACGGATTGCCCATGAGCGGCTGATGAGCCGCTTGCAGCGCTATCTCACCGACAGCGCCACTGCCGCGATGCTTCAGGATACCATCATCACCCAGCGCGAAGGCCGTTATGTCATCCCGCTGCGGGCCGAGTTCAAAGGCCAAATCAAGGCCATCGTGCATGACCAGTCGGCCAGCGGGGCGACGTTGTTCATTGAGCCGCTGGCGGTAGTGGAGTTGAACAACGAATATCGTCAGAAGCAGATGGAAGAGCGCGATGAAATTCGCCGCGTTCTGGCCGAAGTCTCCGCGCAGGTGGGCGCCGCCGCGAGCGAATTGCTGCCCGGCATCGAAGCCCTGGCCGAACTTGACCTGGCTTTTGCAAAAGCCAGATATGCCGAAGAATTGCGCGCCAGTGAGCCGATTCTCTTGCGGCGCGAAGCCGCCCACCCACCAAACGTTGTTTTGCGCCTGTATCAGGCGCGCCACCCTTTGCTGGACCCGGCTTCGGCTGTCCCGAACGACATTCAACTGCCGCCCGGCGCTCGCGCCGTGGTCATCACCGGGCCGAACACCGGCGGCAAGACCGTCTCGCTTAAAACAGTAGGCCTGCTCGTCTTGATGGCGCAGAGCGGCCTGCATTTGCCGGCGCAAAGTGGGTCGGAGTTGGGCCTGTTTCGGGATGTGTTTGCCGATATTGGCGATGAACAATCTATTGAGCAGTCGCTTTCAACCTTCAGCGGTCATATCACCAACATCATCCGCATTCTCAAGCAGCTGGATGCCCGTTCCCTGGTATTGCTCGATGAATTAGGCGCTGGTACCGACCCCCAAGAAGGGGCTGCCCTGGCACGCGCCATTCTTCAGCACCTGTTGGAAACCGGTTGTACTGCGTTCATTGCCACGCATTACCCTGAACTCAAGATGTTTGCCCATAGCGCCGAGGGGGTGGTGAATGCCTCGCTGGAGTTTGACCTCGCCACTTTGCGGCCAACCTACAAATTGACAATTGGTCTGCCCGGGCGCTCCAATGCACTTGCAATTGCCAGCCGGCTCGGTTTGCCCGAAACGATTGTCAACGCTGCGCGCAGCACCGTCAACCCGGATGAGTTGCGTGCCGATAAATTGCTCGACGACCTGCGCAAAGAGCGCAACCGTGCCAGCCGCGAGCGCGAAAAGGCCGAAAAAGCCCGCCGTGAAGCCGAGGCCTTGCGTCGGGAGCTGGCCGAACGCCTGGAGAAAATCGAAGACGAACGCCGCGAGGTGATTGCCCGCGCACGCGCCGAAGCCGAGCTGGAAGTTGAAGTGTTGAAACGCAATCTTGGCCGGCTTAAGGCCGAACTGAAGAAATTGCGCCAGCCTGTAGAAGCCCTGCAAAAATTGGAAGAAAAGGTCGAAGCCGTGCAGGCGAAAGCTGCTGCGCCGGTGGAACGGGCCAAAAGCACAGAACCATCAGCGGCAGGTATCCCTGCGCCGTTTCGGCTGGGAGAAAAGGTGATTTTGCGCGCGCTGGGGTCGGAGGGCGTCATCACGGCATTGAGCGAATCGGATGCCGAAGTGCAGGTTGGGCCTTTGCGTGTGCGGGCCAGGTTGGGTGAGCTGGTGCGAAAAATGGATGTAGAAGGTCGCGAGGGAGTCGTCTCGCTGCAGAATGCGCCGGCGGAGAAGAGACCGCGCTCTGCCAGGCGGCGAACCTCCGCTGAAACCGTCCCATCGGCCGGGCAGACGCTTGTGCCGCTTGTGGCTTCGCCGGGCCTGGAGCTTGATTTGCGTGGTCAACGCGCCGAGGACGCCCTGGTGCAGCTTCAGAACTATCTGGAAAAAGCCTATCTGGCCGGGATGCCTTTCGTTCGCATCATTCACGGCAAGGGGACGGGCATTCTGCGTCAGCAGGTGCGCGCGGCTCTCAAAGGCCACGAGTATGTCCTGTCATTCGAAGAGGGGCATCCCAACGAAGGCGGCGATGGCGTGACGGTGGTGAAAATTGCGCGAGATTGACCTGGAGGAACAAACAGCGGCGCGTCAGCGTCGCTGTTTCGTATTGCAGGCAGCCGATTGGAGATGGAAGGAGGCGTTTTCTATGAAGACAATTCTGATTTTGACGGGCATACTGGTGTTGCTGGCATCCAGCCTGGCCTGCCGGACGCTTGTGCCGGGCGAGGTTCAGCCCGGGCAATACGAAGATGCCTGCCGCCAGGCGAGAGACGGCCTGGCGGCGTTGCAGGCCGACCTGACGTTTCCTGAACAGTTTCTCAAACCGCATCCCCGCAAACTGGGCGGTGAGTTCGACCCAAATGCCTACTTCGATGTGCTGGCGCGCCTGAAGATGCAGGAAGGTTGGACGCTCGATTACGTCTATTATCAAGATAACTTTGGCGGTTTCCCGCTTTTGTATGCCCGCCCGCTGGACCAGCCACCCTACGCAACCGATATTGAATACTACGCCGCCAAACCAGATTCTTATCTCAACGCAGTGGTGGTGGAAGATGCCGCCGAAGGCTATTTGCAATTTGCGCTCCTGAGCCTGACGGCAGACCAGTTTTACCTGTACTGGCACGCCAATGCCAAAGATTGGCAACTTTTGTGTGGTGCGGCAGACATCGAGCAGGTCATTAACGGGCATCAGAACGGCGAGTACCGCGAAATGACCCCTGCTCAGATTGCTCAAGCACGTGCTATCTCTCATCCCGACCCGGAGATTGAACTCCACGCTGACCGTGCCATCGTTCGCGTGGTCATCTTTAGCAACTGGAAAGGTTTTGTCCGCCGCACCTATACCATCAGCCGCACCTTTCCGCATCAGATTTTGGAGATGAGCGATGAAACGCTGGTGAAATACAACTGGGGAATTATTTATTGAGTGTTGCTGACGCGGGCCTGCTCTTTACGTGCTGCGTATCACTTTGCCTGCCGCGCGCGTCAGGCGGTCTCGCACGGCCAGCCCCAGACCGCTTTCGCCAAAATCGCGGCACACAATCACCTCCACGCCTTGAGAATCCAGCCAGCGCATCCCGGCGTAGATGTGGCGGGCAATGCTCTCTAAATCTGACCCAAGGCGATAGACCAGTGCACCGGTTCGTTCCAGCATTTCGGCTTCTTCATCTGCTGCCAGTGCGCCGATTTTGCGTGTGTGTGCCTGTTCTGCCACGTAGGTTTGCAGCGCCTGGCGGGCATGTTCGCCGGTGAACAAAATCATTTCGGCGCGGGGAGCATAGTGTTTTTCCAGGAGGCCGGGCGAGGGCAGACCGGGTTCGGCTTTGCGTTTTTGCCCCAGCACGGTCACCGGGCCAATCACGGCTTCCAGCATCTCGCGCGTCACGCCGCCGGGGCGCAGAATGCGCGCCGGGGAGGTGGACAGGTCGAGAACGGTGGATTCGACCCCGATGGTGGTCGGCCCGCCATCGAGAATCAGGTCAATGCGTCCGCGCAAATCGTGCCATACGTGCTGGGCGGTGGTGGGGCTGGTGTGTCCAAAACGGTTTGCCGAAGGCGCGGCCAGAGGCAAACCGCTCTGGCGCAGAAGCGCCAGCGCCACGGGGTGGGCCGGCACGCGGACGGCGACCGTCTCCAGACCGGAGGTGACCAGGTCTGGCACGGTGGGCTGTTTGGGCAGGAGCAGGGTGAGCGGGCCGGGCCAGAAGCGCTGCATCAGCTGGTAAGCTGCTTGGGGAACAGAATGCGCTACCAGTGGGAGTTGTTCTACTCCACTTAAATGAACGATGAGCGGGTCGGCGGTTGGTCTCCCTTTGGCGGTAAAAATGTTCCGTGCGGCTTGTTCGTTCAACGCATTCGCGCCCAGGCCGTAAACCGTTTCGGTCGGAAACGCCACCAGGCCGCCCTGGTGGAGAATTTTGGCGGCGTGCGCAATGTTTTCGGGGGTGGCAGGGAGTAATTCAGTCATGGCAACTCATGGTCAGGGGCGATAATTGTAGCGTAAGATGTCATCTTGCGCTACAATTGCGCCATTCTGTTCAAGGAGTGCATCATGAATTTCCAAAATGGCGATTCTGTTTCCCGACGTTTGGCCGTTATGAATGAGCGCGTGAAGTACCTGCGCGAGAACAACCTGTATTTCTATAACCAGCCTGTGCAGGAACTGCGCGGCGGCTCGAAGGTAATTGTTAACGGGCGCGAGATGGGGATGTATGCCTCGTATAGTTATCTGGGGTTGATTGGACATCCCCGCATCAATGCGGCGGCTCAGGCAGCCATCGAAAAATATGGCACCGGCACGCATGGCGTTCGCATGTTGGCTGGCACGCTTTCAATTCACCGCGAATTGGAAGAGACGATTGCCGATTTTAAACGCGCTGAAGCGGCTATTACGTACTCATCAGGCTATGCTACTAACCTGACGGTGATTGCGACGCTGATGGGCCGCGGTGATTATGTTCTCTCCGATAAGCTCAATCACGCTTCGATTGTGGATGGTTGTTTGATGTCGGGTGCGGAGTTTCGGCGTTTTCGCCACAACGATATGGATGACCTGGAAAAGCGCCTGCAACAGGTGCCGGATGGCGCGGCCAAACTGGTGGTGGCTGATGCCGTCTTTAGCATGGATGGCGATGTGATTGACCTGCCGCGCATGGTGGAACTGTGCCGCAAATATGGCGCATATCTGATGATTGACGAGGCACACTCGGTCGGCGTGTTGGGGAAGACTGGACGCGGCATTGAAGAGTATTTTGACCTGTGGGGGAGCGTGGATATTAAGATGGGAACGCTCTCCAAGACCATCCCCTCAGTGGGCGGTTATGTGGCCGGGAAGCGGGAACTGATTGAGTTCCTGCGGCACGCTTCGCGTGCTTATATCTTCTCGGCGGCGCTTCCGCCTGCGCAGGCGGCGGCAGCCAACGAGGCTTTCAAAGTCATTCTGGATGAACCCTGGCGTATCGAAAAACTGACGTATAACGCCAATTTGTTTATTAACGGCTTGAAAGCGATGGGCTTCGATACCATGCAAACGACCACTGCCATCGTGCCGGTTTTGTGCGGCACAGATGAACGCGCTTTTGCCCTGACGCGCGCCTGCCAGGAAAACGATGTCTTCGTGCTGCCGGTTGTCTCTCCGGCAGTGCCAGAAGGTCTGGCGCGTTTGCGTGCTACGGTTCTGGCCTCGCACGAAGAGGACGAAATCCGCCGTGCGATGGGCGTGATTGAGCAGGCCGGCAAGGCGTTGGGGCTGATTTGCTGACGGTGCGACGTTCTCGTCTCTAGCCGGGGAACATTTTTTCCAGCACTTCGGGCGCGTATTTCCGCACCATCTCGCTCGAAAGGCCGTTTTCGCGGCAAATTTCGGCGTACAGGTCTACACTGGGGCGGCGAATACGCGCCTGTGTTTCGACATCTAACCCCCACAGGCCAAAGCGCTGCGTCCAGCCGCGCTCCCACTCGAAGTTATCTATCAGTGACCAGTGATAGTAGCCTTTGACCGGCCAGTTGAAGTTGACGGCGCGCCACACTTGCTGGATGTGCTGGGCCAGGTAACGCGGGCGGATACGGTCATCGGGGTCTTCCACGCCGTTTTCGGTGATGATAATCGGCAAATCGGGGTAGGTTTTCACCGCCCACTGCAGGCTGTCGAACAGTCCTTCGGGGATGTTGGCGATGAATTTCGTGGCCGAGAGGTCGGCATGGGCGGGATAGTAGCGGCGGGCAAACAATTCTTTGGGGTTGAATAAGTCGAATTTGACAGTATCTACGGAGTAGTAGTTCAGCCCTAAATAGTCTTGTAAGCCTTTCACTTCGGGAACGCGGACGTTTCCCAGCGGCGACTGCATAACCCCGGTGCGCAGGGCGGTAGGGAAGGCCATGTTGATGCCTTTGTACTGAATGTTGCGCATCAGGGCATCCAGCGGCATCCAGGAGCGCGCTGCCACCATCGGGCGGTAATGCAGGGCATAGCCCACGCGCGCTTCGCGTTGAATTTCGTGAATGGCTTTGTAAGCCGCAGCGTGTGCGCGCAGCATGTTCACCAGGACACGCATGGCCAGATTCATACCCTTGTGGCCCGATTTGCCGGTGGGGAAATCACCCGCCACATAGCCGTTGAGCGCATAGACGTTTGGTTCGTTGATGGTACACCACAGGTTGGTGTACTCTTTGAGCGCTTCCACCGCTTTGCGGACGTATTTTTCAAACAGGGGGACAACGGTTTCGTTTTCCCACGAATCCTGCTCGAACAGCCAGAGCGGGTCGCTGAAATGGTGCAGGGTGACGAGCGGGGTGATGCCACGCTCGTTCATGCCGCGCAGCATGGCGCGGTAGCGTTCCAGCGCGTCTTCATCCCAGCGGTCGGGGGTGGGCTGGATGCGGCTCCACTCAATCGAGAGGCGATGCGTGTTTTGTCCGGTTTCGGCAGCACGGTCCATGTCCTCGCGCCAGCGTCCGCCCCACCAGTCACAGGCCAGGCCTGCTTTGTGTCTGGTGCGCCCTTGCTCTTCCCAATAATACCAGTTGTTGTTGGTGTTGTTGCCTTCCACCTGGTGCGCAGCAGTGGCGCAACCCCACAGGAAGCCTTTGGGAAAGTGAATGGTTGCTTCGGCCATGCGTTTCTCCTATTTTTTCCTCGCCAGATAGGCCAGATACAACGCCACCGACCCGGCCACCGCCGCATTGAGCGACGCGATGTGGCCGCGCATGGGCAGTTTCATCAGCACGTCACAGGATTTGCGCGTCAGCGGGCGCATGCCCTCGCCTTCGGAGCCGACCACCAGTCCCAGCGCGCCCTCCAGCCGCACCTGACTGGCATCGGTTGCCCCTGCGCCACCCTCCAGCCCGACCACCCAGGCCCCGGCTTTTTTCAGTTCCAGGATGGCCTGGTGCAGGTTGGCCTGCGCTACCCGCAGGTGTTCGCTTGCGCCCGAAGAGGCATTGACCACTGCCGGGGTCACTTCTACCGTTCGCGCCAGGGGGATGACCACGCCATGCACGCCCACCGCTTCTGCTGTGCGCAAGAGCGTGCCAAAGTTCTGCGGGTCATTGAGTGTATCGAGCAAAAGGACGAACAGCGGTTCAGCGCGTTGCCCGGCTTGCTCAAAAATATCGGTCAGGTCGGCATACGGATAGCCAGAGACTTCCAGCGCGACGCCCTGGTGGTTTTGATGAATTTTATCCAGTCGCGTGCGCGGCGCTTTCTCGATTTTGCATTTGCGCTCCTGGGCCAGCTTCACAATCTGTGTCAGTTTATCGCTCGGCTGGAGTCCCTCCGCCAGCAGCAGGGTGAATGCCTGCCGCCGCCCGGCGCGCAGGGCTTCATAGACGGCGTTGCGGGAGTAGAGGAATTCTTTCATTATTTGTATTTTACCAGCGCGTGCGAGGGTGTGCACTGTGTTCAAGTTTTTTCGTTCTGCGCTCTGGCGAGCGCTGATGCGCTGGTTGACATCCAAATTTAAGCATTGCTATTTTTCCGTGTCCTGTGTATAATACTCACTCGCTCGGGCGGGTAGCTCAGTTGGTTAGAGCATTGCGTTGACATCGCAAAGGCCGTAGGTTCGAGTCCTATCCCGCCCACTGTTGTTTTCTCATAATCATTTCCAAACGCGATGACCGGGACGAGTAAGCGGAGTTCAGCCGACAGGGAGGGCAGGCCGCCGATTGAGAGCCTGCCTCAGCCAGAACCGCCTAAAACCCCCCGCGAGCGTTGACCCGAACAGCGCAGAGCGCTCAGTAAGGAAAACGGTTGGCCTCGTTATCGGCCAGAGAGATGCCCAAAACGGCGGCGGTGGCCGCCGGGTGGGTAAATCGGGTGGTACCGCGTGAGCCAGGCTCCCGCCCCGTGTGGGGTGGGGGCTTTTTGTTTAGAAAGGAGTGAAGGTATGTCCGAAAATCTTCGTTACGAAGATACGCTTCTGTATCGCATTCGCCATTCCCTCGCGCATGTCATGGCGCAGGCTGTTTTGGAGTTTTACCCCGATACCAAATACACGATTGGCCCGCCGGTGGAAAACGGTTTTTATTACGATTTCGACCTGCCGCAACCTATTACGCAGGAAGACCTGGAGAAAATCGAAAAACGGATGCGTCAGATTGTGGCCGGTCAACATCCGTTTATCAAAAAGGTCGTTTCTGCCGAAGAAGCGCGTCAGATTTTCCGTAACCAGCCCTATAAACTGGAACTTATTGAAGGCCTGGAAAAAGGCGCATTCGATGAAGATGGTAATCCGCTCGACAGCCGGCCTGAAATTTCGATTTATCAACACGATACGTTTGTAGATTTATGCCGTGGGCCGCACGTCGAAAATACCAGGCAAATCAATCCCAGCGCGTTCAAGCTGATGTCTATTGCCGGCGCATACTGGCGTGGCGACGAAAAGAATAAGATGCTCACGCGCATTTACGGCACGGCATGGGAAAAGCCCGATGACCTGAAGCACTATTTGCAAATGCTGGAGGAAGCGAAGAAGCGCGACCATCGTAAACTGGGCCGCGACCTGGAGATTTTCACGTTCGATGACGAAGTAGGCCCCGGGTTGCCGCTGTGGATGCCGAACGGCGCGATTCTCATTGAGGAACTGGAAAAGCTCGCCAAAGAGATGGAAGAACAGGCCGGCTACCAGCGCGTGCGTACCCCGCACCTGACCAAAGAAGATTTGTATCTGCGTTCCGGCCATTTGCCCTATTATGCTGAGAGCATGTATCCGCCGATGGAACTGGAGGGCGTGCGTTATTACGTCAAACCAATGAACTGCCCGATGCACCACAAAATTTTTGCTGCGCGTCCCCGTTCTTACCGCGAGCTGCCCATTCGCCTGGCGGAATATGGCACGTGCTATCGCTACGAAAAATCGGGCGAATTGTTCGGGCTGATGCGCGTGCGCTCGATGCAGATGAATGATGCGCATATCTATTGCTCGGAGGAGCAGTTCGAGCAGGAGTTCATGGGCGTTGTGGAACTGTACAAGAAGTATTTTGAGTTGTTCGGGATTCGCAAATATGTCATGCGTCTTTCGCTGCATGGCAAAGCCGGGCTGGGCAAAAAGTATGTGGATAACGAACGCTTATGGCTCAAAACCGAAGATATGGTGCGGCGTGCGATGCAAAACGGTGGCGTGCCGTTTGTGGAAGCCGAAGACGAAGCCGCGTTCTATGGTCCGAAAATTGACGTGCAAATCTGGAGCGCAATTGGGCGTGAGTTTACTCTGGCAACCAATCAGGTAGATTTTGCCGTGCCGGAACGATTTGACCTGAAGTTCATTAACAAGGATGGGCAGGAGGAAACGCCCCTGTGCATTCACCGTGCGCCACTCAGCACGCACGAACGCATGGTCGGCTTTCTGATTGAGCATTATGCGGGCGCTTTTCCGGTCTGGCTCTCGCCGGAGCAGGTGCGCGTCATTCCGATTACCGATTCGCAGAACGATTATGCTGCGCAAATTACCGCTCGCTTGCGTGCGCAGGGTGTGCGCGTCAGCGCCGATTTGGGTTCGGAGCGCATGAATGCCAAAATTCGCGCTGCGCAGATGTTCAAAGTGCCGTATATGCTGGTCGTTGGGGCCAACGAAGCCGCTGCCGGTACCGTTTCCCTGCGCTTGCGTGATGGTTCACAGGTCAACAATATCCCGCTGGCCGAGTTTGAAGCACGCGTGAGAGACCGAATTGCACGCCGCGCCAGTGAACTTTAAAGCAGAGGCAGAACAAAGAACCGGAGGGCGAACAGCCCTCCGGGCTTGTTTCTTAATCTGGCTCGCAGAAGCTGATGCCCAGGTCGCGGGCAGTTTGGATGATGTCGCTGTCAAGCGGCACCGATTTCATGCGTCCGTAAGCTTCTTCGATGGGGATGAATTTCATCTTCTGCCCGTCCAGTGAAACCATCACGTTGGAAAGCCCCTGCTCCAGCGCGCGTACCGCTGCGGCGCCAAAGCGCAGGGCAATGACCCGGTCGAAGGCAGTGGGAGTGCCCCCGCGCAGAAGATGACCCAGCACGACCACGCGGGTTTCTTTGCCGGTGAGTTTGGTGATTTCCGCCGCCACCTTTTCGCCAATGCCTCCCAGTCGTTCGGCGCGCCCGGCTTCTTTGCCGATGACCGAGAGGGTGCCGCCGACCGGTTTGGCGCCTTCGGCCACGACCACAATCGTGAAGAAACGCCCCATTTCCTCGCGTTCTTGAATTTTCTGGGTCACTTTTCGCAAGTCGTAGGGGATTTCGGGAATCAGGATGATGTCGGCGGAGCCGGCGATGCCTGCTTCGAGCGCAATCCAACCGGCATACCGCCCCATGACCTCCACGACCATCACACGCCCGTGCGAGGCGGCGGTGGAGTGCAGGCGGTCAATGCCTTCGGTGGCGAAGGCAACGGCACTGTCGAAACCAAAGGTCAGGTCGGTTTTGTCCAGGTCGTTATCAATTGTTTTCGGCACGGCAATCACGCGCAAACCTTTTTTGGCCAGCACCTGAGCAATTTCCAGGGAACCATCGCCGCCAACGGTGATGAGGGCATCCAGACCGTGCAGGGCAAAAGCGCGCACAATTTCATCGGTACGGTCCACTTCTTCGTGGGTGCCGTCTGGCAAAGTGATGGGATAGCGCATGGGATGATTGCGGTTGCTGGTGCCGATGATGGTGCCGCCCAGATGCGTGATTCCGCGCACACGGACGCGGTTCAGGCGCACGATGCCGCCTTCCGGGTACTGCTCCGGGTTCAACAAACCATGATAACCATCTCGAATGCCGTACATTTCCCAGCCGCGTTTCATCCCGGCCAGCACGGCGGCGCGGATGACCGCATTCAGGCCGGGCGCGTCGCCGCCGCCGGTGCTGATGGCGACGCGTTTGATGGGTTTGAGATTTGGTGTGGACATGCCCTTCTCCAGAAAAATTCGCAGAATGTTTTTGATAAAGTCGGCTGGATTATACCGCGTTCTGCTTTTGAAACGCTTTTCACAAAGGGAGGTTCTTATTTGAAGCTTGTGTCTGGTTGAAAATGTTTTTTCTCGCAGGCGACACAGCGTTTTCGTCCATTCTGCGTGTTCTGTGCAGCGGTTTTCGGGCTGCATCTGGGAACGCCAACAGGGTGGGCGAGAGAATGAAGAAAGCGCGGTATAATCCTCCGCGCAGTTGCGCCCTTTCTCCCTCCGCGATACATTTTCTCACGGCTGGGGACAAGCCTGAAATCTCCTATTTTCAATCTCTATCTCCATCTCCAATTCGGAAATTTCTCATGTCTCACACATTTCAATCCATCATTATCAAATTACAAGAATTTTGGGCCTCGCGCGGATGCCTGATTTGGCAGCCTTATTACACCCAGGTTGGCGCGGGGACGATGAATCCGGCTACGTTTCTGCGCGTTCTTGGCCCGGAGCCGTGGAATGTGGCCTATGTTGAGCCTTCCGTCCGCCCGGATGATGGTCGTTATGGCGAGAATCCAAATCGTCTCCAAATGCACTATCAGTACCAGGTCATTCTCAAGCCCGACCCCGGCAATCCGCAGGAAATTTATCTGGATTCGCTCAAAGCGTTGGGCATTGACCCTCGTCAGCATGACATTCGCTTTGTGGAAGATAACTGGGAACAGCCGGCTATCTCTGCCTGGGGCTTGGGCTGGGAAGTATGGCTCGATGGGCAGGAAATTACGCAGTTCACGTATTTCCAACAGGTGGGCGGGGTGATGCTCGACCCGGTGGCGGTGGAAATTACCTATGGATTAGACCGCATTTTGATTGCACTCAACAACGCCAGCGGAATCTGGAATGAACCCTGGAATGAACAAATTACGTATGGTGAAATTCGCCGCCGCGAGGAATACGAACACTCGAAGTACTATTACGAAATTGCAGATGTAGCGCGCGCCCGCCAGATGTATGAACTCTACCTGGCCGAGTGTGAGGCCTGTCTTGCTGCGGGGTTGGTCTTGCCGGCGCACGATTATGTGCTCAAATCTTCGCACGCCTTCAATGTGATGGATGCGCGCGGCGCGGTGAGCCTGACCGAGCGTCAGGCCAGTTTTGGCAAAATGCGCGAACTGGCTCGCCGCGTGGCCCTGGCATATCTGGAGCAAAGGAAGGAATTGGGGTATCCTTTGCTGAAAGAGACCCCCACCCCTGCACTTCAGCCGGTGGTGCCGCAGTCCACCGTCAACTATCCGTCGTCGTTCTTGCTGGAAATCGGCACTGAAGAATTACCCGCTGGCGATGTGGATGCTGCCCTGGCCCAGTTGCGCGAGCGCGTTCCTGCCTGGTTACAGGAATTGCGCCTGGAGCATGGCACGGTTTCTGTTCATGCCACACCGCGCCGCCTGACCGTCTTTGTAGAGAACCTGGCGCCGGCGCAGGCCGACCGCGAAGAACTGGTAAAAGGCCCGCCTGCGGAAAAAGCCTTTGACCCGGCAGGAAACCCCACCCCAGCAGCGCTGGGTTTTGCCAGAAAAAACGGCCTGCAGGTGGCCGATTTGCAGGTGCGGGACATGGATGGCGGCAAATATGTGGTTGCGGTTGTGAAATCCAAAGGCCGTCCGGCGCTGGAAATTCTGGCCGAAGCCCTACCCGGTTGGGTGGCGGGTATTGCTTTCGTCAAGACCATGCGCTGGAACCAGAGCGGAGTAGCCTTTAGCCGCCCGATTCGCTGGTTCGTTGCGCTGCTTGGTGAACAGGTCATCCCCTTTGCGTATGCGGGGGTATCGTCGGGACGTATTTCGCGCGGCCTGCGACCCTGCGATTCGCCGGAAATCATCATTTCCTCTGCCGAGACGTATTTTCAGGCCATTCGGCAGGCTGGTATCCTGTTGGATTTGGAAGAGCGGAAGGCTGCGATTGTGGAACAGGTCAACGCTGCGGCGCAATCCGTCGGAGGGCAGGCGCTCATCGAGCCGGGTTTGCTGGCAGAGGTGGCGAATCTCATCGAAAAGCCCACCGCTGTTTTGGGGGCATTTGACGCGGAATTTCTCGCTCTGCCGCGCGATGTCTTGATTGGTACAATGAAAAAACATCAGCGCTATTTTCCGGTTCTCCGCGCTCCGACTTCGCAGGTCAGTGGGGCAGTGCAAGAGTTGCAACAACAGGGCGCAGGTACGCCCACCGATTTGCTGCCTTTCTTCATCGCTATTCGCAACGGCGATGCGGAGTTTCTTGACCTGGTTCGCCAGGGCAATGAACACGTGCTTGGGGCGCGTTTTGCTGATGCCAATTTCTTCGTGCGTGAAGATGTCAAATTCCCGCTTGAACACTACCGCGAGGGCCTGAAGAAGCTGGTTTTTCAGACCCGGCTCGGTTCGATGTTCGAGAAGTCCGAGCGAATTGTGCGTCTGGCAGAAAAAATTGGCCTTTTGCTTGGCCTGGACGAGGCTCAGCGCGCTATCGTTTATCGCGCCGCTTTCCTTGCCAAAGCCGACCTGACGACTCAAATGGTGACGGAGATGACGTCCTTACAGGGCATCATCGGGCGCGAATATGCACTGCGTGGGGGCGAACCGGTGGAAGTCGCTGAAGCGATTGGTGAGCAATATCAACCCGTGCCGCGCACTTTGCCTGGGGTGGTGGTGGCTCTGGCCGACCGAATTGACTCGCTGGTGGGGTTGTTTGCTGCCGGTTTGGCGCCCAGCGGGACGAAAGACCCCTTTGGACTGCGCCGCGCGGCGATTGGCACGGTAGAACCGCTTATCCAACATCAACTGGATTTCGATTTGCGGCAAGCAGTCGAAGCAGCTGCCGCGCTTCAGCCGATTGCGGTTTCAGAGGAAGTGAAAGCCCAGGTGTTGGAGTTTTTGACCGGGCGCATGCGCGTTTTGCTCATCGAAGCAGGCTTCCGTTATGATGTGGTAGATGCAGTTCTGGCGGCACAAAGCCATAACCCGGCAGCGTGTGCCAGTGCAGCGCGTGCGCTGACTGAGTGGGTCAACCGCGCCGATTGGATGCCGATTCTCGAAGGATATGCGCGTTGTGCGCGGATTGTGCGCAGCGCTCCAGACGCGCTGAAGAACCTGCAATCTCCTGTGGAGAGGGAACGCCTGGTAGAAGAGGCCGAGCGCAAGTTGTATGATGCGCTCCAGGTCGTGGTCAGCCGTCCGCCATCTTCGGTACATGCGTTTTTGGGTGCTATCCAGGCATTGCTTCCATTCATCACCGAATTCTTCGATAAAGTGCTGGTGATGGACCCCGATGAAGCCATCCGCCGCAACCGCCTGATGTTGGTGGCACGTATCCGCGATTTGGCGCAGGGAATTGCCGATTTGAGCAAACTGGAAGGTTTTTAGTTCATGGAGTGGATTGACCTGCGCTCCGATACCGTCACGCACCCGACGCCGGAAATGCGCGCGGCGATGGCTGCTGCTCCGGTAGGGGATGACGTGTTTGGCGAAGACCCAACGGTCAACCGTCTGCAGGAGCTGGCCGCTGAAAAGGTGGGGATGGAAGCCGGGCTGTTCGTCCCCTCTGGCACAATGGGCAACCTGGCTGCCTTGCTTACGCATTGTGGACGCGGCGAGGAAGCAATTGTGGGCGCACAGTCGCACATCCTGCTCTACGAGGCCGGAGGGATGTCGGCGCTTGGCGGGATTCATTCCCGGCAGGTGCGTGAACAACCCGATGGTTCGCTGGCGTTGCAAGACCTGGAGGCAGCCATCCGCCCGGACGATGTTCACGAACCAGTGACCCGTCTGATTGCCATCGAAAGCACGCATAACCGCTGTGGCGGTGTGTTCCAGTCCCCCGCCTATCTACGCGTTCTGGCCGATTTTGCCCACGCGCGTGGATTGGTGGTTCACATGGACGGCGCGCGGCTCTTCAACGCGGCGGTGGCGCAGGGGGTAGAAGCACGCACGTTGACCGCGCCGCTTGATTCGGTCACCTTTTGTCTTTCTAAAGGGTTGTGCGCGCCGGTGGGGTCGGTGTTATGCGGTTCACGGGAGTTTATCGCCCGGGCGCGGCGCATCCGCAAACAGTTGGGTGGAGGCATGCGTCAGGCCGGGGTGCTGGCGGCGGCGGGGATTGTGGCGCTGGAGCAGATGATAGACCGCCTGGCCGAAGACCATATCCGTGCGCGGAAACTGGCCGAAGGGTTGGCCGGGTTACCTTTTGTGCGTCTGCAGGGGATGCCGCAGACGAATATGGTTTATTTCGATCTGGATGAATCGGTCACGCTGACGGTGGAGCAAATTGAAGCGCGGATGCAGGAGCGCGGAATCCTGATTCACGCGGATGGCCGCCGACGTTTCCGCCTGGTGACGCATTACTGGATTGATGATACGTCGATCGAGCGGACAGTCGAAGCATTCCGCGCGCTCCTGTTATGAGGGTTCGTCTTCGTCCAAAGGCACTGGCTCTGGTTCAATCTGGTTGCGTCCACGTGATTTGGCGAGGTACAGCCGCCGGTCGGCCAGTTGAATGAGCGCTTCGCTGTTGCTGGCTTCCCGTGGAAATTCGGCCACACCCTGACTGATGGTGGGAAAAGGGAGCGTTTTTGCGTGAACAGGGCGCAACGAAAGCGTCTGGAGCGCAGTTTGCAAGCGCAGGGCAACCTGCCCGGCCTGTGCGGCACTGGCTGCCGGTAAGACAATGGTAAATTCTTCTCCGCCCCAGCGTCCGACAAAGTCGGAAGATTTAATGTGTCGCTTGATGGTTTGCGCCAGCCGCACCAGTACTTCATCGCCGGTCTGGTGTCCATACGTATCGTTGTATTGTTTGAAATAATCCACATCCAGCATAATCAGGCTGAGCGGTTTGCCGTTTGCATACGCTTTTTCGATTTCTCTTTCCAGAATCTGGACGATACTACCGTGATTGTACACGCCGGTCAGGCTATCGAGTTGTGCCTTGAACTCGACTTCACTGTGATGTGCGGCATTGTGTAAAGCCAGAGCGGCGTGTTGCGCCAGATTTTCCAGAAGTTCCAGGTCGGTGCTGTCGAACGCGTTGGGGATGTAGGAGGCAACTGCCAGCACGCCTTTACGTTCACCAATCCGGATGGGAACGCCCATCCAACAGGCACTGTTCCGTTTGTTGCCGGTGAGTACAATGCGTACCCCCTCCAGGTTGACATCTTTCTGGGCATCGGCCACGAAGAGTGGACGCTGATTGCGGATGACCCATCCGGAGAGCGTCCCGTCCAGGTCTACTTCTTGTGGGGGGAAGTATCGTCCCCCGTCGTAGGTCAGGAGCAGGTAGAGTTTTTCTTCTGTCACCTGTATTGCCAGAAAACAGGTATCTATCGGCATAGCGTTGCGAATGGCTTCGCCCAAAATGTGCAACACCTGTTCTTGTTCGATGCTCGAACCGATGCGGCGCGCAAATTCGTTGATGGTTTGTAAGCGCCGAATGCGTTGCAGGTTGATTTGCAACATTCCGGTAACGAATTCCACGATGGCGACCGCCAGAATAGAGAGAGCGGCCATGCCGGGCAGAATGCTTTCGAGTGTCGCTCTGCCTGTGCGAATTGAGACCAACCCAAGCAGAACAACAGCCACATATGCATACGCTGCCCTGCGTCCCATCAAAATACTGCTCATGGCAATTGCCAGCACAATTGCCGCTGCTGGAAAAGTCAGCAGAGAAGCCGGCACCCACTCAATTGCCAGCAGGGATAAGCCAGCGTGGAAAATGACCAGCAAAATCCGAAAGGTGCGTTGTTGATAGGGAAATTGGCGGAATCGCAACAAGAGGAAAATGCTGTACCCCAATCCTAAACTGGCGATGAAGAGAATGCGGTTGCGTTCTTCACTATTCGACAGAGTGAACAGCGCCAGACCGCCCAGCAACAGGCTCAACAGCAATACGCCAAACAGCGAGGGGCGAAGGATGTTTTTGAGTTCGTGTTCCAGCAGGTCTTTCGGAAAAGAGATGCGCCGGAGCATAGTTATTCGAGGAGTTCATCCAGTGAACCGTCTTCGGCCATTCTGGCAAACGTTTCCACGATGTCGGGGTCGAACAAAATGCCGGCATTTTTGCGGAGGTACTCTATGGCCTCGATGACCGAAATGGGTTTGCGGTAGGGACGCTCAGAAGTAAGCGCGTCGAAGGCATCTACGACGGCAAAAATGCGCGCCATCAGCGGAATATCATAGCCTTTCAGCCCAATCGGGTAGCCGCTGCCATCCCAGCGTTCTTGATGGTAGCGGATGACCGGCAAAGCATCCTTAAGAAAAGGAACTCCCTCGATAATTCGCGCTCCAATATCGGGGTGTAAGCGCATGGTTTCCCATTCATCGGGGGTCAGCGGGCCGGGTTTGAGCAGAATAGTATCGCTGATGCCGATTTTGCCGATGTCGTGCAAGATAGCGCCGCGTTCCATCACTTTGGCCTGTTCGGCGGTGAAGCCCATACGTTTGCTCAGCGCGGTTGCCAGGCGTGAGACGCGCAGGCTGTGGCCTTCGGTTTCACGGTCACGTGCATCGAGCGCAGAAGAAAGCGCGCGCAGCGTTTGGTCGTAGGTCAATTCGAGTTCACGGTAAGCCGCTTCAAGTTGTTCGGCTTGTTTGCGGGTTTCGACCAGAAGAATGCCGCGTTCGAGCGCAATGGCTGCCTGGTTTGCCAGCGAGCGCATTGTATCGGTGAAGCGGCTGCTGGAAGCCTGACTCTCGTCCACTTCCAGCCAGAGCGCGCCATATTGACGGCGCGGCGTTTGTAAAGGCAGGCAAATCCGCTGGGTGTTGTGTTTACCAGTGGTAATAATCATTTGTCCGTGTTCAAGCGCATCGGTGATGAGCGGCATGGGATGGTGCCAACCAGGGTGCAGGCCGCTCTCGTCAATCTGCACGCGCGCTTCGATTTCCTTTTCAGGGGAGAGCAAGACGATTCCGGCAGCAGAACCTTTGCTCAGCTGGTAAGTGGTCTCAGCGATGGCGCTGGCGGCATCGGACAGGTGTTCGGAGAGCAGGATTTTGGTGCTGAGTTGATAAAGATGGGTGACGGTTGCCAGCATGGAGCGTAATTCCTGATAGAGCCAGGTGGCTTCGATGGCGGCAGCCGATTGAGTTGCCAGCAGCGTGATGAGGGCCTCGTCGTTTTCGGAAAAGGGGTTGTTTCCCTGTTTGCCAAAGGCCAGAATGACCCCGATGGCCGATTGGCGCAGGCGGATGGGGACGGCCAGAAAACTTCTTAACTCGTTGTTCTCTGTCTGCAAGGTGCTGAATTTTTTGCGCACATCGCGCAGGCGGAGTGGTGTGGTGCTGTTCAAAACGGCCTGTACGATAGTGTTCCGCTCCAGGTTAACGGAGAGTCGTTCCAGAAGAGGTGGGGCATACCCGATGTGCGCAATGCGGTTGAACCCGCCCGTCTGGTCAGCCAGTGCTACGAAAATAAATTGCGCTTCGAGTGTGTTCTGCGCCACTTGTGCAATTTGCTGAATGACCCCCTCGACATCCAGCGTGGTGGAAAGAGAGATACCGGCATTGATAAGATTGGTCAGCCGTTGGTCGTGTTCGCTGCGCAGCCAGGAGGTCACCAGTTGTATCGCAACGGTTTCGATGGTGCGGATGTCGCTATCATCGAAGTAATTGGTGTCTGGGTGGTCTACCAGGATGACTCCCCGCAGACGGTTGTTGTGCAGCAACGGTACGACCAGTTCGGAGCGCGCGTGGTGATGTTCCAGGTGCAGATAGTCGGCATCCAGCAGCGTATCGGAGGCAATTTGTGTACGGCGCAGGCGTGCGGTTCGTCCAATGATTCCGAGAGAGATTGCCTGCCGATAGCCAGGCGGCAGATGTGCGGCACTGGGCCCGCTGGCTGCCAGCAAGACCATTTCCTCACGCGTCTCGTCATAACGCATGACCGCGGTCAGGCATCCGCCGATGGCGTTCTGCACGGCGCTGGCGGTCAGTTGTGCCGAAACGGGCGGGTCGAGGACGACTTCGAGCTGGCGATTCAAATCATGCAGCAGGCCCAACTGCGCCACACGGCGTTTTTCGGCGGCCAGTTGCTGCGCCAGCAGGGTTTCGTAATCGCGGCGCGCCTGTACAATTTCGCTGACGTAGCTTTGCGAGGTCTCAAACGGTTCGAGCAGACTACGGGCAAAGCGTCGCCAAAAACCGTTGGGGCGCGTTTTCGCCTTCTCTGGCGGCTTTTGGCCGATGAGACCGGCAAACGCCCCGTTGATGGAAAGATTGACCCAAACCACCGTCAGAATCGCCAGCGCAGCCATAAAGTTGAATGCAATCAGCATCCCGTAACGGATGGCGCGCGTTTCTTCTGCCGGCAAGGCGAGGTGAATTTCGAGATACTGGATAAGCCAGGCCATAAGCGCCAACAGCACTGCCTGAGAGAGCGCTGTAAGCACAAAGAATCGCCGGCTGATGTCCATCGCCTGGCGCATGGCGACCCGCTTCCAGGGAATGAACTCGTTGACGGCCAGCGCCACGCCAACGCTCAGGGCCACTCCTACATGCGGCAGTTCCAACGAAGGTACAAACGGTAGCAGCCATAGCAGCCAGGGTAAGGAAAGGAAACGTCCGGCTCTGCCGTGATAGAACGCTGGGAACAAGCCCATTGCCAGGCTGACCAGACCGCTTGCGAGAAAGATGACACCCAGCAGAACGCTGACCCCCATCAGCGGCTGATAGGCAGGTGCAGCCAGCAGCAGACCGGGATTCCATAACAAGCCCGCGCCAACCGCCAGATTGACCCATTGCATGGTCATCACCAGCCAGTCGCGGTGTGGAGTCATCCAGTTGCACAGGACGAATGCCAGGCTGAGCGCAATCAAAACAAAACTCTCGATAAACAGCGAAAATTGGAAATACGCCCATCCCATCAGCGTCAGCATCATCGCTGCAACCAGATTGAACATAGATTGGGTTGCTGGAGGGGCATCCAGCAGCTTGGCGGCAATCACAAGAACCCCGTGCAGAAAGAATGCCGCGCCCAGTAAGTTTATCGCCCCTTCGGATGCGCTGGCAAACAGACCTGTCTTTTCGTATGGCGCCAGGAATACAAACTGCGCGGCAAAGGTCAACAAAAACAGGCCACTGGCTGCCAGGGAATAATTTTTCTTTGGTTTCATCAGTGCTGGAGGATAGCATAGGTGAAGGGGAGTGACAAGCCATTTTGACCCATCCTAAACACTTGACAAAATATGAATGCCTTGACCATGTCCTTTTTTGCTTTATAATGAAAACAATTTTCATCAGGAGAAGCGTATGTCTGCGGAACGCTGGCTGACCGCTTTGCAAGAGAACGGCTACCGCCTGACCGAGTCACGTCGCGCAGTGGTGGAAATTGTTGCCGCTTCAGCGCGTGCGCTGACCCCGTTAGAAGTCTTTGACCTGGCGCGCGCCGCGCACCCCGATTTGGGGCTGGTGACGGTCTATCGTACGCTCGAAAAATTGGAAGAGATGCATCTCATCCAGCGAGTGCATCAACCGGGTGGTTGTCAGGCCTTTTTGACCGCCGGGCAAGGTCATCAGCACCTGCTCTTGTGTCAAAAATGCGGTCGGGCGGTCTTCTTCGAGGGTGACGACCTGCAACCACTGTTCGATTCGATTGCCGAAAAAACCGGCTATGCCATCCAGGAACACTGGTTGCAACTCTTTGGGTTGTGCCGTGCGTGTCAATAGGAGGTTGCTATGTGTATGTTTTGTGCTTCTATTCCTGCTGCTGGCGCTGTAGGCGCCAAATTGAATGCCGACCAGAAGAGGAAACTGGCACGCGGCGAAACGCAAACCGAAAAACCCATTGCTGCACTCACCGGTGGAGTAATTCTCCTGCTGGTGATTGGTTCGGTGGTATACCATACCGTCACCAATTCCTGAAATGCATCATACACCTCATCGTCTCGATGTCGAAAATATTACCATCGCTTACGCAGAAAAGACCATCCTGCGCGGAGTCTCGTTCGTTGTGCCACATGGCGCACGGGTGGCGGTGGTCGGCCCGAATGGCGCGGGCAAATCCACGCTCTTCAAGGCGCTGGTGGGTTTGTTGCCGTTGCAAAGCGGGCGGATTTTGATTCATGGCCTGCCGCTGGGTAGTCATCAGGATTGTGTGGCCTACGTTCCGCAGCGCGAAGAGGTGGACTGGCGCTTTCCAGTGACAGTGCGTGACGTGGTGATGATGGGACGTTACGGCACGCAGGGCTGGCTGCGCCGTCCCTCTAAAACCGACCGTGAAATCGTCCAGCGCAGCCTGGAAGAGATGGGCATTGCCGATTTGGCTGAACGTTCTATCAGTGACCTTTCTGGAGGACAGCAACAGCGCGTGTTTCTGGCGCGTGCGCTGGCGCAAGAACCCCATCTTCTGTTGATGGATGAACCGTTCACGGGGGTGGATGTCACCACGCAGGAGACCACGTTGCGCCTGCTCGATACCCTGCGCGAACGGCAGGTAACCACCCTGATTTCCACCCATGACCTGAACCTGGCCGCCAGCCGTTTTGACCGCATTTTGCTGCTCAACAAAGCCCTGATTGCGTATGGCCCCCCGAAAGACGTGCTGACACAGGAGAACCTGGCTCGTGCATTTGGTAGTGCCTTGCTCGTCACTGAAACAGGGGCGCTGTTGGTAGATGAGTGCTGTTCGGGAGATTGAAGATGGACAATTGCAGATTGTGTAGATTGGGGTTGAGATGGAGTTCTTGCTTCAACCGTTGAGTTATGCTTTTATGCAGCGCGGCCTGGCTGCTGCTGTGATGGTGGGCATTCTATGCGCGGTGATGGGGACGTATGTCGTCTTGCGCGGAATGGCTTTTCTGGGAGATGCGCTGGCTCATGCCATTTTGCCGGGCGTTGCTGTAGCCTATCTTTTGGGAGGCAATCTACTGCTGGGCGCGTTGGCAGCGGCAGTCATTGTTGCACTTTTGATTGGGATGTTCTCCCGTCAGGGTGTCGTGAAAGAAGATACCGCCATTGGCATTTTGTTCGCGGCAGCGCTGGCGTTGGGGGTGGCGCTCATCTCGTCCATACGCACGTATGCGGTGGATTTGAGCCACATTTTATTCGGGAATGTACTGGGGGTCTCTCCTGCCGATTTATGGCTGACATCTGCTCTGGGCGCCGGCATTTTGCTGACGGTCTTTTTGCTTTACCGCCCTTTTCTGGTGATTTCCTTCGACCCGGTGCTGGCTGCTACCCTGCGTTTGCCCACTGAACTGTTGCGCAACCTGATGCTGGTTCTCCTGTCGGTGACGGTTGTCATCTCGCTTCAGACGGTTGGGATTGGTCTGGTAGCGGCGATGCTGGTCACGCCGGCGGCCACCGCCTATCTGCTGGCGCGCCGCCTGCTGCCGATGATGCTGCTTTCTGCCGTCATTGGCGCATTCTCGGCGCTGGTGGGGTTGTACCTGAGCTACTACCTGAACATCGTCTCCGGTTCGGCCATTGTTTTGACCGCCACAACGATTTTTCTGGTGGTGTTTGCTTTCAAACGAGGCAGGCGCTGATGTATCCCGTGTTTCGTTCTCTGCTTTTTAAACTGCCGCCAGAGACGGCGCATCATCTCACCTTGCGACTGGTGCGCCTGGCCGGACTGCTGCCACCCACCCGCGCCTTGCTGGAGTGGATGTTTTCTACGCCGCCCCGGCCTGTTCGTGCCTTTGGGCTGACTTTTCCTAACCCGGTTGGCCTGGCCGCCGGCTACGATAAAGACGGCGTGGCCGTGCAGGGGTTATCTGCACTGGGGTTTGGGCATCTCGAATTGGGGACGGTCACCCCGCGCCCGCAACCGGGCAACCCGCCGCCGCGCGTTTTTCGGCTTGTCGAAGAGGCGGGAGTCATCAACCGGATGGGGTTTCCGGGTCGGGGAATGCAGTATGTGCGTCAGCAATTGTCCGTCTTTGCGGAACGTTTCCCAAAAACTGCCGGGCAGAGCGCAGGGAGCGGGCGCGGTCCGCGCGGTGTAGTCCTGGGGGTGAATTTGGGCAAGAATAAAGATACCCCACTGGAACAGGCGGCCGACGATTATATCGCCCTGATGCGCGCCTTCGCCCCGTTGGCCGATTACCTGGCTATCAACATCTCGTCTCCCAACACAGTGGGGCTGCGCCGGTTGCAGGGACGCGAACTGCTTGAAGGTTTGTTGCGGCAAATTCGGCTCGAACGTTCCCGCTTGCGCGTTTGTCCCCCTGTGCTGGTCAAAATTGCTCCCGATTTGTCGGATGAGGAGCTGGATGATGCTGTAGGCGCAATTTTGGAAAATGACATGGACGGCATCATTGCGACCAACACCACATTGAGCCGCGAGGGGGTTCGTTCTCCCTTACGTGCTGAAGCAGGCGGTTTGAGTGGCAGGCCACTCACGGCGCTGGCCGATTCGGTCTTGCAAAAAACTGCCGCGCGCGTGCAGGGACGTGTGCCGCTCGTTGCCGCAGGCGGAATTATGACCCCCGATGATGCCAGACGAAAACTCGACCTGGGAGCAACGCTCGTCCAGGTCTATACCGGGCTGGTGTATGCCGGGCCGGGCCTGGTGAAGGCCATTGTGCGGACAATTTGAGTTACTGCGCCCGATGCAGGGCAAACTGGGGCGATTCTTTGGGGTTTTTGAAGAATTCTTCCGGGAAGGATAGTGCCTGAACGCCCACACCGGTTTCCAGCGCACTGACGGGAACGTAGTATACGCTGACACCCATATCCAGGGTATCCTTGTTTTGGAACGCCAGGAACAGATATGTTCCGTCTGGACTCCAGCGGGCATCGCGGTAGCAGCAACGTGAGTTTGCGTTCAGGGGGTTAAGCGGTTGGCCCTGGCGGATGTCGAGATTGTAGAGATACAGGAAGCCCCAGCCATCGTTGCGATGGGCAGTGTTCATGATGAAGACGTTTCCACCGTCCCAGTCAAAGTCGGTAATGGCGCCGCCGCGTGCAAAATCTTCTGGCCGGAAGCGGCTGGCTGGAAACTGGTCTTTTATCGTAATCCGGTTCGGGTCACAGGTGCTGATGTCTACCAGGGTGATGACATCTTCTGTGTTGCCGAAATTGTTGATGGCGTAAGACCAGGCAACAGTTTTTCCATCCGGTCCCCAGCGGAATTCTTTGAGCGCAATTGCAGCCTTCGTCCCGGGCGTGTAACCCAGACAGCCGTTAAGGGCGCGCAGGCCGTCGCGTCCGCGTATGCCTTTGAATTTTTCGCGGTCGAACGGCACGATGTACATTTCCTTGTTCAGCGAAATGGCAACCTGTTTGCCATCCGGCGATATGCGGAAAGCCTCGAGGAATTTGGCGCCTGGAAAGGAGAGAATCACATCGGAGACGCGCGTATCGGCATTGACCACTTTGACGCTTGTGCCGGTAATGTATACCAGGTCGCGCGTGCCGGGAATCCATTGCAAATCGCTCTTGGGCAGGCCGTCTTTGGTCAGTTGTGTGAGTTCTGAACCGTCCAGGTTGACCGTCCAGATTTCGTTATTGGCGATGAACGCCAGCATATCGGCGCCGCCAATAACCGGGCGGGCTGGAGTTGGCGTAGATGTCGGTGGTTGCGGCGTGAATGTGGGCGTTGCGGTCGGTGGCACCGGAGTATCGGTGGGCAGGGATAGGGTTGGGGTTTCGGATGGAGAAAGGGTATTCGTCGGCGGGGGAGGCGGCGCGACCGTATTGGTGGCTGACATGGTGGCCGTTGGCGAGAGGGCAGACAGCAAAAAGTACCCGCCTCCGCCCAAGCCGGCTGCGAGAAACAGGAGAATGACAGGAGCAATCAACCACCAGGCTGGTGCGCTGCGGCGAGCGGGAGCAGGTTGGGGCTGCGCTGGCGCGGTGGGTTTTTCGCCGACTTTGGTTGGAGCGGCGGCCAGGCGGGTTTTGGCAGCGGCGACTTGTGTTGCCCGCATTGAGGCGGTTTTGATGGCTTCCTGTCCGCTGGCGCCGCGTGCCACTTCGCTAATCGCATCGGCCAGTTCAGCAGCGGTGCCGAACCGTTCCTCACGATTTTTTGCCATTGCCTTCTCGATGACCGGCTCAATATCCGGCGGAAGGTTGGGGTTACTATCCAGGATATGCGGAATTGGTTCGGTCAGGTGCTTGACCACCACCGCCATTGGCGTCGTTGCCTGATATGGCTGAACGCCGGAGAGCATCTCGAACAAGATGACTCCCAGGGCGTAAATATCGCTGCGTCCGTCTACCTGGTCGCCTTGCGCCTGCTCGGGGCTCATATAGGCCGGCGTGCCAATGATAGCCCCGCCGGTGACGGTGGCCCCTTGGGTTTGGGTAATTTTGGCGATGCCAAAATCGGAAATGTACGGCTCGCCAGCGCGGTCGAACAGGATATTGCCGGGTTTTAAGTCGCGGTGGATGATGCCTTTGGCATGGGCTTCATCCAGCGCAGGGGCCAGTTTCGTGAAGATGCGCGCTGTCTCTTGCAGGGAAAGCGGTCCCTGGGCAATCCGGTCTTGCAGCGAGCCGCCGGGCATATAGCGCATGACATAATACGGTTGACCGTTTTCTTCCCCCACATCGTAGATGGGAACAATCGCCGGATGTTCCAGGGCGGCGACGGTCTTAATTTCGCGCTCGAAGCGCACGCGAAATTGGGGGTCGTGCAACATTTCGCGTGGCAATACCTTGAGCGCCACTTCACGTTCTGGAAGTGGGTCGAACGCCTTATAGACGGTTGCCATGCCGCCGCGCCCAAGTTCCGATTTGATTTCGTAACGGCCAAATTTTTGTACTGTCATGTCTTTTATTTTAACCCAACTCAGGCCGATTTTTTCGTTATTTTGTAATTAGTGTGCTGCCCTCATCCCGCCTTGTGGAGCTTCCCCCCGTATCTCTCCTGATGGGAGAAGCGAGAAATTGCCAGGAGATTTGCCGTCTTTGGCAGCGGTATCGCCGGTTTGCGGCCTTTCCCTTTCCCACTTGCCCTCGCAGGGGGCTTGCCCTCGCAGGGGGCTGGGAGGAGGTTAGGGTGAGGGTAGATAGTTACATCAAAATGTCAAAATGAATGAAACGCGCCCTTGGGGCGCATTTCAGAGAGCATAAGCGGGTTTTTCGTGAGGTGTTGCCTGTTTATCCCGTGTCAGGGCGTTTTTCCTGGCACTGTGGCGGGGAACACATAGCCATAGAAAACCAGCTTAACCGTCTTTTGCTTCCACTGCTCCAGGGAGCCGGAAATGACACAGACGGCTTCCCGGTCGTCTTCGTTGAATTTGCAATCCATGTTCAGTTGTTTTTCATTCGGCAAGACCACGAACCCCCAGATTTCGTCTGCATGCCATTTGCCCGTCAATTTGAATTTGGCAACGTACCCTTTGCCCGGCGAATGACCGAGAGATTGGAACACAGGCCGCTTTGCCACTTCCGGTGGGACGACAACATCGAACGCATAGCCATATACCACCACCTTGACCATGCGCCCGGCATAGCGGCTGATGCTGCCTGGAATGACACACGAGACGCGGCCATCATCGCGGAAGTTACAATCCATGTTGAGTTGGCGGTTGCGGGGCAGGCTGACGAACCCCCATAGTTCATCTTCCCGCCAGTTTCCTTTGACGTCGAACAGGGCCACATAGCCTTTGCCCGTCACCTCGTACATCGAAATAAACGAGATTTTCCGGCTGGCGGCGGCGGTTGAGAACAACGTCATCACCAGAGAAAGCACAAAAAATAGTGAAAAAGCTTTTCTTTTCATGAGTTTTCCTCCTTGTCGCAGAGTGGAATCAGTGGGGCGAAACCGAAAACCGCGCTTACGTTTCCCTTATACAGTTTTAAGGTTTCCAGAAGGGTGTTAAAAAGAATGCAAACTCATTGCTGTTTCATAACGAAAAAGCAAACCGCCCGGGGGTGTGGTCCCGGGCGGAACAAAAACGAGAGCGGCTATTAGGCGTGGAAGGTTGGTTTTAGCGCCGGATACAAGCCTTGATATAAGCGATAGGCCTGTTCGTATGCGTTGACCTGTTCCGGCTGAGGCGTTGTGCTGCCGGTCAGTCGGATGGCCGCTTCGCAGGCCGCTTCGACGCTGGGATATTGCCCCGCACCTACTGCCGCGAGCAGAGCGGCACCGTAGGCGGCGCCCTCCGTCGTGTTCACGGTCACCAGTTCGCAGCCAAACACATCGGCCAGAATCTGCCGCCAGAGCGGGCTTTTTGCGCCGCCGCCGGAAACACGCACCTGATGAATCGCTCCCAACCCGGATGATTTCATCAACGCAAAGGAGTCGCGCAGGCCAAACGCAACGCCCTCCAGCACGGCGCGCGTCAGGTGTGGCAGGGTGTGGCGCACGGTTAATCCAACGAACGCACCACGCGCCAGCGGGTCAGGATGCGGTGTGCGTTCGCCGGTCAGATAAGGGAGGAAGAGCAGGCCATCGCTGCCTGCTGGAATGTTCGCTGCCGGCGCCAGCAGGTCATCGAAGCCGATTCCTGGCGCAAAGGTATCTCGATACCAGCGCAGGCTGCCCGCTGCAGAGAGCATCACGCCCATCAGGTGCCATTTGCCCGGCACCGAATGGCAAAAAGCGTGCAGACGACCTTCCGGTTCGATGAAGGCGCCGTTGGCAGTTGCAAAGACCACGCCGCTGGTGCCAAGCGTCAGGGCTACAATGCCTTCGGTCACTGCGCCAACGCCCACGGCTTGCGCTGCCTGGTCGCCGCCGCCGGCCATGACGGGCGTGCCGGCTTGCAGTCCGGTGGCTGCCGCCGCTTCGGGTGTAACTCTGCCGGTGATTTGCGGTCCTTCATAAAGGGGCGGCATCCAGGCGGGAGGAATGTCGAGCGCTGATAGCACCTCCCCGCTCCAGTTGCGCGCCCGCAAGTCCATCAGCACTGTGCCGGCGCCGTCGGCCTTATCCATGCCGAAAGCACCTGTCAGTTTGTAACGAACGTAGTCCTTAGGCAGCAGGATGTGGGCAGCTTTTGCATAGACATCCGGCTCGTTTTCTTTGACCCACAGAATTTTGGGGGCGGTGAAGCCGGTCAGTGCCACGTTGCCTGTGATTTGGATGAAGCGCTCACGTCCCAGGCGGGCATGGATGGCATCGCATTGTGCCTGGGTGCGCTGGTCATTCCACAGGATAGCCGGGCGCAGGACTTCACCATTTTCATCCAGCAACACCAGTCCGTGCATTTGCCCGGTCAGCCCTACGCCGCCGATTTGGGCGGGAGAAACGCTCGTTTGGGCAAGAACGGCGCGGATGGATTGTTGCGTCCCTTCCCACCACAGGCGAGGGTGTTGTTCGCTCCACAGCGGACGAGGCGTCTCAAACGGGTATTCGGTGGCCGCTGTGCCTGCCACTTGCCCGGTGGCATCCATCAACAGGGCTTTGGTGGCGGTGGTTGAAACATCAATTCCGAGAAAGTAAGGCGAGGTGTGGTTCATGGCAAACTCCGGGAGAGAATATCAGGAGAGTGTGACCTTAAGATTTACTTCTGAAGACGGCTCATCGGGCAGGACGAGTATTCCCTCTGGCGTTTCTTCCAACTGCGCGATGGAGCGCGCCTCGCGCACGTTGACCAGCAGGGCTTTCCAGGGTTTGGAGGCATTCTGGGGGGTGATGGTCACGTTTCCGGCTTCCCGCCGCACCTCGAAGCGGGTCTCGATTTTGCCGCGTGCGTTGGGGATTTCGACCACAAGCCGCTGCCCTTCTTCCAGTTCGTAAATGTGCAAAGTGATGTCCTGACTGTAATCGTAGTCGGGGCGCTCGTCGTCGAAGCCCAGCGGGATGACCGAATTCGGGCGTGCCAGCAGGGGCAGGCTGAAGAAGTCGTGCCTTTCGCGTACCCAACGCGGCCCTTCGACCACTTTGCGGTTCAGGATGTTTGTCCAGCGCCCGGCCGGGACGTAGTATGTCACCTCGTTCTCGGCAGAGAAGACCGGCGCCACCAGGAGCGAATCGCCCAGCATGTATTGGCGGTCGAGCGTCTCGCAGGCGGGGTCATCGGGAAACTCCATCATCATGGCTCTCATCATGGGCGTTCCGCGCTCGTGGGCCTGCAGAGCGGCGCGATACAGGTAGGGCATGAGTCGGCACTTCAGGCGGGTGAACTTCGCCAGCACTGCCACCGCTTCCTCATCGTAAACCCAGGGAACGCGGTAGGAGCCGCTGCCGTGCAGTCGGCTGTGCGAGGAGAGCAGGCCGAAGGCCACCCAACGTTTATAGACATCAGCCTCCCTCACTCCGTCCCTCTCCCGCAGGGAGAGGGGGGCAGCCTCGAAGCCGCCAATATCGTGACTCCAGAAGCCGAAGCCGGAAAGTGCCAGCGACAAGCCGCCGCGCAGACTTTCGGCCATCGACTCGAACGTGGCCGTGCAGTCGCCGCCCCAGTGGACGGGGAATTGCTGTCCGCCCGCCGTAGCCGAGCGGGCAAAGACCACCGCCTCGCCCTCGCCGCGCGTTTCTTTCAGCAGGTCAAAGACCGTTTTGTTATACAGGTAACTGTAATAATTGTGCATTTTGCGCGGGTCGGAACCGTCGAACCAGGCCACATCTTCGGTCGGGATGCGCTCGCCGAAGTCGGTCTTGAAGGCGTCCACGCCCATTTCCAGCAGGGCGCGCAGTTTGGACTGGAACCAGGCGCAGGCCGCCGGGTTGGTGAAGTCCACAATCCCCATGCCGGCCTGCCACTTGTCCCATTGCCAGACATCGCCATTCGGCTTTTTGAGCAGGTAGCCAGCCGCGGCGGCCTCGTCAAACAGGGCCGAGCGCTGGGCGATGTAGGGATTAATCCAGACGCAGATGCGCACGCCGTGTTCCTTCAGCCGCCGCAACATGCCCGCCGGGTCGGGGAAACAGCGCTCGTCCCAGGTGAAATCGCACCAGCGGAATTCCTTCATCCAGAAGCAGTCGAAGTGAAAGACGCTCAAGGGGATGCCGCGCGCCTTCATCTCCTGGAGGAAGCCGGTGACGGTTGGCTCGTCGTAATTGGTGGTGAACGAGGTGGAGAGCCATAGCCCAAACGACCAGGCCGGCGGCAGGGCGGGGCGTCCGGTGAGCGCGGTGTAGCGTTCCAGCACCTGTTTGGGCGTTGCGCCGTAGAGGACGAAATACTCCAGCGTTTCACCTGGCACGCTGAACTGCACTCGCTCGACCTTTTCGGATGCGACCTCGAAGGAGACTTTTTCGGGATGGTTGACGAACACGCCGTAGCCGCGATTCGTCAGATAAAAAGGGATGTTTTTGTAAGCCAGTTCGCTGCTCGTGCCGCCGTCTTCGTTCCAAATCTCCACCACCTGGCCGTTCTTGACGAAGGGTGTGAAGCGTTCGCCCAGGCCATAGACGCACTCCCCCACGCCGAGACTCAACTGCTCATGGATAAACCGACCTTCGGGCGTATCCACAAACCCCAGGCTGCGCCAGCCGCTCGAAGTGAGCGTGCGCCCCTCGGCCTGGTATTCTATCCGCCACGAATCGCCCTTATGGATGCGGACGCTCAACTTCCCGCTCGTGAGCGCAGCGAACTGCTCCTCGTTCACCACAACCGGCTGCGGGGCGTCCGCTTCGCGCAGTTGAAACTCCGGGCCGGGATTGCGGATTCCCTTGTGGTGAATGATGCGGACGCGAATCACGTCTTCCATCGGCGCGGAAAACTGGACCGTGATAAGCGGCAGGTTGAGTGTATCGCCGCGTCCGACCAGGCGTTTGGTGGCGGCATAGACGGTCAGCGCGTTGGTTGTGATTTCGATTTCGTGCGGCTGGGCGGCGTAGAAGGGGGTGTGGCCGGGCCGCATTTCCCAATATCCATCCGTAAACTTCATCGGTTTCTCCCTATGCTTGCTGTGGGCGCTCACAATAGTTTAGGGGTTTCCCCCCAGTTTACCCCGTTTTTCGATTTGTGAGAAATGTTTTTTGCGGGATGGCACTATAATTTGAGGGAATGTTTCTGTGCGTTTTGGCACGTTCCGCACGGTTATCTTCAATCACCAGAAAGGCATTTTTCATGAAACTCTACATTGGCTGTGACCTGGGCGGCACGAATCTCCGTGCTGCAATTGTGGATGTCGAAACTGGCGAGGTGTTGCGCCTGCAAAGTGTTCCCACTCTGGCGCGGGATGGTCATGCGGCGGTTATGCAGCGTATGGCCGAATTGTTTTTACGGGTCATCGAGGCTGCCGGGCTGTCGAAAGACCAGGTCGGTGGCATCGGCATCGGTGTTCCCGGCCGGCTCGACCTGGAGAAGGGGGCAACCCTGTTTTTGCCGAATCTGCCCGGTAACTGGCCGAATGTCCCGCTGGCTGCCACCATTACAGACCTGACCGGCCTGCCGGTAGCGCTTCTGAACGATGTGCGTGCTATCACGTTTGGGGAGTGGCGCTTTGGCGCCGGGCGCGGCGTGGATACGGTGGCGGTCTTTGCCATCGGCACCGGCATTGGCGGTGGGCTGGTGGTCAATGGAAAGTTGCATTTGGGCATTGGCGGCACGGCAGGCGAACTCGGCCACATGGTGATTGATTTCAACGGCCCGCGCTGCGGCTGTGGCAATTACGGTTGCGTCGAAGTGTATGCTTCCGGGCCAGCGATTGCCGCCATGGGGATGAAAGCGGTTGCGCAGGGATTGACGACCCGAATCGGCGAACTGTGCGAGTATGACCTGAACCGAATCACTCCCGAACTGATTGGCAAAGCGGCTGAATTGGGCGATGAGATTGCTCGTGAAATTTACCGCCAGGCCGGGTTCTATTTGGGGATTGTGGCTTCAAGTATTTGCGCGGCAGTCGCTCCGCGCCGCATCATCATCGCCGGCGGTGTTTCGGCTGCTGGCAGACTCTTGCTCGACCCGATGGAACAAACGCTGCGCGAACGGGTGCGGATGATGCCGGTCGAGCAGGTGGAACTTGTCACTGCCACGTTGGGCGGCAATGCCGGGGTGATTGGCGCCGCCAGTTGGGCAGCGGAGCGGTTGGATGTGTAGCGCAAGTTTCGGTTTTGCAAGAGACCAGAATGAGCAGTTGCCAAACCAAAATAGCACTGAGCGCAAAATGCAGCTGACCCGCATCGAATGACATCCGCCGCTTTGAAAATCCCAAACGCCCGGTTGGGTACGCGGTTTAAGAGCTGGGGTTCAGGCCAGCGGGAAAGAACAAAAAGAGACATTTTGTTCCAAGCCGTTTGGAAACGGCCAACTGGCTTTTCAGTCCGCTTTAACGCTGTGCGGCACAGGGGGCGAATCTATCGCGCGGCAGAAGGAGAATTACAACCGGTCACCTTCGCCCAAAATGACGCGGTCTGAGCCGCGCGCAATTTCCCACGGGTAAATCACATGCGCATCGGTCACATCCGCATAATAATCGGGGCGCACGGTGCCAAACAGACTGCGATAGGGGTTGAAATGTAAAACGCAGGTTTCCGGGAAACCGCCTGCCGCCGAAACACGGTTCTTGACGGCGGTAATCGTCCGTCCTGACCCCCATACATCATCTACAATCAGCGTCACCCGTCCGGTCAGCTTATCTTCGGCGGGGAACTGGATGAACTGCGGCCAGGCCATCAAGCGCTGGTCGCGGCTGGCCTCGAAGGGAAAATCTACTGCGGCGGTGAGAACGTGGGTAATCCCCATCGCTTCGGCCAGCAAACCGCCGGGGATGATGCCGCCGCGCGTTATCATCACCATCGCATCGAATTCGCGCCGAAATTGCGGCACGAGTTTGTCTATCAGGCGGTCCACATCGTCCCAGGAAAGGAACAAACGGCGGGGAGCAGGAACAGGAGCGGGGTGCATATCAGTTTTCCTCACCGGTGAACAGGACGCTCCGCAGGGCATTTATCTGGCTTCTATCGGTGGGCGCCGTTTTCCAGAGCGGCTTGAGACGATTGCAGATGCAGAGAAATAATTGCATAAAAACTCCTGACACTTCAAAGGGGATGGCTGGCAAGCAAATGGGCTGGTGCAAATTATAGTGCGTTTTGAACCACCTCAACCAGTCGCATGACCAGAACCCAAATTCCAAGCATCATCAAAAACAGGGTGAATACGTTGAGCAATCAGGTCCCATGAATGGGAGGTTTGTTTGTGAACGCCGCCGTTGACGGCCTTCCAGGTTCCTTCCAGGGGCAAAGCAAATACTGCGGTTTCATCGTATTGAACACCGGCGGAAATTGAGCGAACAATTGCGATACATTGACCAATGGCCTGGCGCAACGTTTGAACCAGTCCCATCGGATTGAACACTAGCCAGAGAAAACTGGAGAGTTGGTATTGAAGGAATATCTTCAGTGCATTCGTAAACGACATCGAATTTGTTCTCCGAACACCTGGCACCAAAACGCGGCGATGCATTCAGTGCCTGTCACGTCACCTCGGTTACCTCGATGGAGAGCAATTTGCGGGTGCGCGGCAGGTAATAAATGCGATACTCCCATCCGTCCACCAATGCCTGGTATGCCTGTGGACTGACCCGGAAATTTTGACCGTTAATCACATAGTGATATGTGGTAGAGCGGTTTCGACCGCCGCTGGTGCGTTTTTCCCTGCGTACCCGGCCCTGTATTTGTTTGAGAGCTGGAAAAAACAAATCGAGCAGGCCGGTCAGGATGTTGCGGACGCTGAACAAACCGATGGCAGACAGAACAACCCCGAACACCAGCAGGGGCAGGAAGTTGGCTTCTAGCTCAACTTCTGGAATCACCAGGAAATACATAAAACCGACAATCCCCAGGATGAACAAGGCCATCACCAGGCCGCCTATTACCAGTCCAAGCGGTTTCATGCGTTGCCCAAGGGTTAGTTCGCCCTCGCGGTTAGCAGCCAGGTCATCGAGTGTGAACCGGTTGGCGTGCGCCAGAATTTCGTTCAGCGCGGTGCGTACCTGCGCCGGGCTGGGCGGAAAGGCCTCCTCCGCCGAAAGCACGATGCCGCTCTCCTCCAGATAAAAAACGCGGTATAACCCGCCAGGCAAGAGGCCGCCGGTTTCTGCAGGAGCAGGCAGTTTTAGCCGCCGCCCATCCGCATCGAAGAAGTAACCGTTCTGGTCGAAAGCCAGTCGCCCCTGAGTCTGACGAATTGCATTGTTTTGCCGGTCACGGTTGACTTTTTGCAACTCGCTGAAGATGTTCCAAATCCCTTTCGCGGCAATCACCAGCAAAAAAAGCGCTACACCGGCAAAGACACCCGCCTGCACCAGGTTAAAAAAGTGTTGGGTGGCTCCCGTCAGCCAAAACAGCGCGTAGAAACACAGCAACCCCGCGATTGGCAGAAAGATGAACGCTGTACAGCCCTGATTCCAGGAAATGGTGGCGTTCAGGCGTTTCAACTGTGCTTCGGAAATTCGCCCGGCGCGATTTGCTTCTACATCAGAAGGGTCCAGCAGGTTGAAATCGTTGGAAAAAGGGAGGATATTTTTCATAACGCATCCTTGATCACAGAGCTGATACCAGAACAAATCGCATAAACAGGGTGCACTTCGCTGCCAACTACACAGACACTTTATGTTGAGTTTCTGTGTCTTTTCTCAAAAACGGCATTCTGACGTGCCGGATAAAAATGATTATAGCAAACTCGGGGGGTTCACTTCAACACGCCAATCTCGCAGGCCAGGCAACTCACGGACGAGCGAGAGCGGGTCGGGTCCGCGCACAATCACCTGCCAGCGATACACATCGTTCACTCTGGCAAAGAAGCAGGGGGCGGGGCCAATTAAATCCGTTTGCGTGCGTTGCCTGGATTGAATGTGCGCTCGCAACCGTCCAGCCAAATCACGCGCTTCGCGTTCGGCTTTTTCGGGGTCGGGGTGACGGTATTCCAACCGAATCAGGCGCGAGAAAGGCGGGTAACGCAACCAGCGGCGATGTTCAATTTCCATCTGGTAGAAAGCAGCATAATCGTGCCGTGCGGCAGCCTGAATGACCGGATGCTCTGGCAGGAAGGTTTGGAGAATAACCTTTCCACCGCGCGAGGAGCGTCCGGCGCGCCCGGCCACCTGTGTGAGCAATTGGAACGCGCGCTCCCCGGCAAAGGCATCTGGCAAAGTCAGACCCACATCGGCCAGCACAATCCCAACCAGGGTGACCAGTGGCAAATCTAACCCTTTGGCAAGCATTTGTGTACCGACCAGAATATCGGCCTGGTGGTTGGCGAAATGCGTCAGGATAATTTCGTGGGCATCGCGTTCGCGGGTGGTTTCCCAATCCCAACGCAAAACGCGCGCCTGTGGGAAGAGTGCTTTCACGTCTGTGTCCACCTTTTCACTGCCCAACCCATAGGCGCGGATGTTTTTTCCTGCACAGGAAGGGCAAACCGCCGGCATCTGACGGGAATACGCGCAGTGATGACAAATCAGACGATTCACAGGTTTGGGGGCCGGGCGGTTTTCTGCGGGGACGAGGCTGCTTTCGGGCGGCAAAGCGGCAGAAGCGTGAACGTGATACGTCAGCGGAATTTCGCAGTGCGGGCAGGCGAGAACGTGACCGCAATCGCGGCAAAAAACGTAAGTGGCCGTGCCGCGCCGGTTGAGGTAGAGAATCGCCTGCTCGCCGCGTTCCAGCACTTCGGCCAGCGCTTCAGTCAACGCGCGGCTGAAGATGCTCCGGTTGCCGGATTTGATTTCCTCGCGCATATCTACAATCGCAACAGGTGGCAGTCCGCCTTCGAGCGTGTTTGCGGCCCCTAACGCAGCAACGCGCTCTTTGAGCTCAAGCAGGTACAATGGCGGCCTTTGCCCGGCGGCGGGGATAGCACGCACCTCCACAGGGGGAGGGGCTGCGTGGTAACGCAGTTCCACCGGTGGCGTTGCACTGCCCAACACCGTTACTGCGCCACACAACCTGCCATAGAGTTGCGCCGCACTGACGGCCGAATAGAACGGCGGCTCGGCCTGGTGATAGGAACCATCGTGACATTCGTCCACCACAATCAGTCCGATATCAGGCAAGGGCAGGAACAGCGCCGAACGAGGGCCAATCACTACCTTGAGCAACCCCGCTCGTGCGCGCCGCCAGGTATCATAGCGCTCGCCCTCCGAGAGGCGGGAATGCGTCAGCCCTACCTGGCCAGGAAAATGATGCAGAAAACGGCGCACAGTTTGGGGCGTGAGGGCAATTTCCGGCACCAGGATAATCACTCCCCGCCCGCGCTGGACGGCTTCGCGCGCTGCGCGCAGGTACAGTTCGGTCTTACCCGAACCGGTGATACCGTGCAAGAGAAACACTGGCGCTGGCGAAACGGGAGACCGCAGGGCCTGCAAGAGGTAAGTCAGGGCACTCTCTTGCTCACCGGTAAGTGTGACTTCCGTGTGATTGGCTGCCGCTTCTCGGTGGGGCAGTCGTCCCAACGGGTCACGCCAGATTTCGCTCTCGAACAGGCGAATCAGACCGCGCTCTTCCAGTTCCTGCAAATCGGTCAGGGTGCAGCCTGACTGCGCATAGACCCAACTGACGGCAACCGCATCTGGTTCTTGAATCAGAAAGCGTAAGGCTGCGCTGCGTCGCCGCAGGGTTTCTGGGGTTTTGCCCAAATGCGGCAGTTCGGCTTCTGCGGCTTTGGGCGTCACAGCCAGCTGCGCCATGCGGACGTATTTGGGACGCACCACCGGCGGCGGTAACACCGCCTGTTTGCTCAACACGCCACGCCGCACCAGTGCTTCGGCAGTTTTACGCCAATTGGCTGGCCCAAAATGACGCTCGATTTGTCGCCCCCGCAACGGGCCGCGTTCGGCCAGCAGGGTCAGCAACCGTTTTTCTACCTGCCCCTGGGGGTCGGAGGGCGCTGTGCGGAGCGTGTATAACACATCGGCCTGCTGGCTCAGGCCTGCCGGCAAAAACAGCCCCACAATCGCTGAAAGCGGGTTGAGCGTGGTCTCAGCCAGCTGACGGGCAAAGACCCGTTGCGCAGCAGTCAGCACCGGCAGCGGGTCCAGGACGTTGAGAATGGGGCGGGGGTTGGGAATGGAAGGGGTCTCCAGCAGGTCAAATACCACGCCTTGCGCCGTCTGCGCACCGAACGGAACGCTGACCAGCTGACCAGGCACAACCTGCAATTCAGGCGGCACAGCGTAATCGAACTCGCCGGAGACGGCAGGCAGGTTGACGACAACGCGGGCGAACGGCATGGCGTGATTATACGGCGATTCGCGCCAGAATCCGCCAAAAGATGGAGGAACGCCGACAAGCAATACATGCTATACTAGGCTTAATTTGTCTTAATTTTGCTTGCGGCGCAGCCGCAGTCAGACAAAACGATGAGGTGGTTATGGAAGATTTGACCGGTAGACAATTCGGCCCCTATCAGATTGTGGCGCCGCTGGGTGAAGGGGGAATGGCCGCCGTTTATAAAGCCTATCAGCCTTCGATGGAGCGTTATGTCGCCCTCAAAGTCTTGCCGCGTCAGATGGCGCAATCGGAAGAATTTCTTGCTCGTTTTCGGCGCGAGGCGCGGTTGCTGGCCCAGTTGCAACATCCCCACATTTTGCCGGTATTCGATTATGGCGAGGCCGACGGCTATACCTACATCGTCATGCCGTTCGTGCAAAGCGGCACGCTGGCTGACCTGCTCAAAGCACGGCGGCTGACCTATCCTGAAATTCGCCGCATCATCGTTCAAATTGCCGATGCGCTCGGTTACGCTCACGCGCGCGGCATGATTCACCGCGACGTGAAACCCAGTAACGTCTTGCTGGATGAGCGCGGCAATTGCCTGTTGACCGATTTTGGGCTGGCGCGCATGGCCGAGCCAACTTCCATGCTCACCTCGTCCGGCGCTATCATGGGCACTCCTGCTTACATGTCGCCTGAACAGGGCGCGGGCGGCACGGTAGATAACCGCAGTGACATCTATTCGCTGGGCGTCATCCTGTACGAGATGGTGACCGGCCGGGTGCCGTATTCTGCCGAAACGCCGATTGCGGTGGTCTTCAAGCATATTCAGGACCCTTTGCCACCGGCGCGAAACTTTGCCCCCGATTTGCCCGATGCGCTGGAACTGGTCTTACTCAAATCGCTCGCCAAGCGCCCTGAAGACCGCTACCAGACGACCGATGAATTTGTGCATGCCATTGAGGAAGCCCTGCCGCGCGGGTCTGCCGTCGGAATGGCGTCCCCTGCTTACGATACCAATCTGCCAACGATGATGGAGCCGACTCCCAGGCCGCCCTCACGCCCCCCTTCGGTGGTGCCCCCCGCTGTGCCGCCAGCGTCCAGACCCCCATCCACCGCGCCGCTCGATACCCATCCGCTCTCGCAGCCGCCTTATCCCTCGGCAGTCTCAGCGCGCCCCCGCAAAGGCGCAGGGATATGGGGCTGGATTGGTGCCGGGGTTGTGATTTTTGGGCTGATTGGTCTTGCCGTTCTGGCGTTAGGGGTCAATCTGGTCCGAAACAGAATCCAGTCAGCGGCTATTCCCTCTGCCGCAACCTCACCGAGCGCGACGCCGCTGGAAGCAACCGCTCCGACGGCTGCTGAGCCGCCTCTCCAGCCCACCAACACTTCCGCGCCGCTCGAAGCGCTGGTCATCAAACAAGGCCGAATCTACTCAGCAGAATTTCGCGGCGAACCCGGCCCCGGCTGGGAATGGCAGCAAGGCACGCTTCTGGCACAGGAGCGCATTTCCACGCGCATGCTCTTGCGTCCGGCTCCGCAGGGAGATTTTGAAATGACCGGCTTCATCCGCTCTCCTCGTTTCGACAAATTTCATCTGGGCGGGTTGGTTCTGTACGAGAACGACGAAAACCAGCTGATTTTTGGATACGGCACCTGCCGGTTGCCCAATCTCTGCATTGGCGAGGGGTTGTATTTCTTCTCGCTGAATCAGGCCACACTGGCCCAAAACAGTTTCGCTACCAAAATTTTGGGTAATGAGCTGTATCTGCGCTTACAGCGCAGCGGCAACCTGTTCCTGGCTGCTTACAGTCTCAACCGTACCGATTGGAAATCGCTTGGAACGCATGAACGCAATTTCTCAGACCTGCGGATTGGCGTGCTGGAAGCACCTCCCACTGGAGAAGTAGAATTTTTTTCCTTCACCTTGAAGGAAGCAGCCCAGGCCATCGTGCGGCAGGAAGTGGAGTGTTTTTCGTCGCCGGATATCGGCAGTGAAATTCGCGGGGTGTTCACCATGGGAGAAACCATCTCTCTGGTAGGGCGCAGCGCCGATTCCGAATGGGTGGTGGCGCACACACCTGGCAGCCCACAGGAACTGTGCTGGATCCATTTCTCGATAAAAGACCGTGCTGAACTGGTGACCAGTATGCCGGTCATCGAACCTGTTCAAAAAGCCGAAGCCCTGCCTGAACCGCCCCCGCTGGTTATCCCCGCCGGGCAAAAGTTCGTCCGCATCAACAGCATCACCCTGAACGCGCAGAACCAGTACGTCGTTCAGTATGAAACTTTTGAGTACACCGAAACCCTGCCTGGCACGCACATTCACTTCTTCTTCGATACCGTCCCGTTCGACCAGGCTGGTGCGCCAGGCAAAGGCCCCTGGAAAGTGTATGGCGGCCCGCGTCCATTCAGCGGCTACCGCGCCTCCGACCGCCCGGCCAATGCTGCGCAACTGTGCGCGTTGGTGGCGAACCCGAATCACAGCGTTTTGCCGAATAGCGGCCATTGCTTTCCTCTGCCCGATGTTGCCAGTGTCACCGCGCGGACTGACACGGAGTGCAAGGATACCCCCACCGGCAACGTTGTAGCACGCTTTCGGGCCGGGACCATCGCCCTGCTTAAGGGCATTTCTGCCGACCGGACCTGGCTGCTCACCCAGAACCCGGAAAAGCGCGATGCCTCAACCTGCTGGATTCCGTTCGATGCCGCCGTGTTGAATGGCGAGTTAAGTGCCGTACCGACGGTCAATCCTTGAATAAAAAAGAGCGGGAGGCTTTCCCGCTCTTTTTGCATCACTCGGTCTGGAAGGTGACATCCGCCGACATACCTGCGCGCAATTCTTTTGGAAATGGACGGTCGAGTTCAATCGTCGTTTGATAGACCACATCTCCGCCGAGCGTGGAGGAAACGGGGGAAATTAAAACGACTTTGCCGGTGAGGGTTTCATTCAGCGCCTCAACGAACACGGTCACCTTTTGGCCGACCTGTACTTTGACCACATCGCGCTCACTCAAATCGGTGGTCTGCACCTGGAGATGCTCCACATCACTGATGAAGACCAGTGGCTGGGCCGGGACGGCGTACTCGCCAACCGTTACGCCAACGCGCGTGATGACGCCATCAATGGGGGCAACCAGGCGGGTGGCATCGAGCCGCTGCCGGATGGCAGCAATCGCATCGCGTGCCGATTGCAAGGCTGCGAGTTTTGTGCCGGTGGCTTCGGGAGGAATTTGCTCGCCCTTGAGCGCCGAAAGATACCACTGCGCTTCTTGATAGGCGGCCTGTGCAGTTTCGAGCCGCGCCTGAATGAGCGCGGCATCCAGGTCGGTGGGAGCGCCGGTCAGGTAATTGTATTTTGCAATCAGCGCGTTCAGACGCAGTTGTGCGTTGGTCATTGCCAGGAGCGCGGAGGCCTTTTTCGGGTCGCCATCCGGCAGGGATTGCACCTGACGGTAGGCCTCTGAAGCACGCGCCAGCGCCTGCCGTGCCAGGTCTATTTCGGCCTGGGTGTTTTCAATGACTGTGTCGGAGCCGCGCCGAAACTTCAGGCTTTCGGCCTTCTTTTGGGCATCTTCCAGTTCCTTGCGCGCATTGGCAACCGCCTGCAAAGCCGCCGCAATCGACGCTTGTGAGGTCATCTCTCGCAGGGTGCGTTCGGCTTGCGCCAGTTCCAGTTGCAGGGTGGTGTTATCCAGTTCGACCAGTAAATCGCCCGCGCGAACGGTCTGCCCCACCTTCACGTTCACCGTCCGCACAATGCCGCCAACGGCAAATGCCATTTTTGCTTCTTGTGCTGGCACAATCGTACCGGACGCGGTTACATCGCTGCCTGCTGTGGAAACTGTTGGGGGAAGGTTGCTGCCGTCCAACGCCACGGTCGGCAACGCCTGAGGTGCGCCTGCGCCCGAAGCACAGGCCGCAAGCAAGAAAGCGGTCAGCGTCCATGCCAGCAATGATGTTCGTTTCATCTGATTTTTACTCCTGAACCGGAAAATATTCCGGTTTTTCGTTTGGATTTATACCCATTCTCGGCGGAAACGCTCTCCAAACCTATCTAGTTTGCGGGTCCGGTGCCGTTTTCTGCAATTGTCCCGTCACGCAGTGTGATGACACGCCGGGCATATCGGATAACGCGTGGGTCATGCGTGGCAAAGACAAAGGTGACACCAGTTTCCTGGTTCAGGCGGGTCATCAGAGTCATCACCTGCTCACCGTTGGTGGTATCCAGGTTGGCGGTTGGTTCATCGGCCAGGACAATGGATGGATTCGGAGCCAGGGCGCGGGCAATCGCAACGCGCTGCTGCTGTCCGCCGCTCATCTGGTCGGGACGGTTGTCCTTGCGGTCGAGCAAATCTACCGCTTTGAGCAACTCCATCACACGCTCGTGCCGCTGACGCGCGCTCATTCCGTTGAGCAAGAGCGGCATTTCTACGTTTTCATACGCCGTAAGCGTAGGAATGAGCGCAAAAAACTGAAAGATGAACCCGATATGGCCTTTCCGAATGTCGGCGCGCTGGTCGCGGTTCAGACGGCTGACCTCTTGCCCATTGATGAAAACCCGTCCACTGGTGGGCTGGTCGAGGCAGCCAAGCAATTGCAGCAGTGTGGTCTTACCGGAGCCAGAAGGCCCTACCAATGCCGTGAATTCACCGTTTTGGATGGTCAGGCTCACATTGCGCAGGGCATAGGTTTCTACCTCGCCTACGCGGTATACCCGACTGACATTTTCGACTTTTGCGACTTCCATGTTTGTCTCCTGCATATCCGGTTGTCCGGTTCTCTGTTTATCGGTTCTCCGCTCATTTCTCTGCCCGCAGGGCTTCGACTGGTTCCATGCGTGAGGCCAGGCGCGCCGGATACAGACACGCCAGCAAAGTGACCAGGAAGGCTGTCACACTCAGGCGGAGAACATCGTCCAGCATCAGGTAGGGGTAAATGCGGTCGCCGAAAATCATGCCGCTGACGCCCAAATCACCAAAATAGATGCCGACTCTGCCGAAATAGGCCGAAAGCGCCCCCCCGGCCAGCAAGCCTACCGCCACGCCGCCCAGCGCCAGAAGCGCGGCCTCCGTCAGAAAGAGGGTGATAATTTGACGGCCTTTCATGCCCAGCGCAGCCAGAATACCGATTTCACGCGTGCGCTCGAACACCGCCATCAGCATCGTGTTGACGATGACGGTGACGGTGACGCCCAGAATAATCAGGCTCAAAAAAGTGATGTACGCATTTGAGAAATCATTCACCAGCACGAGCAGTTCATTCATCTCCTGCCAGGTCAGCACCTTGTAGGCTGCACCGGTAATGGCGGAGGCCACGGCCTGCGCCTGTTCACGGTCTTCGAGTAGAACGAAGATGATGCTGGCGCGGTCGCCTGCGCCCGAAAACGCCTGTGCTTTGGCAAGTGGCAGCAGGACGATGCCCTTATCATAATTGCTGGAGCCAGTGGAAAAAATGCCCCGCACGGTAAAGGTCTGCTCATCTACGGTTCCCTCGGCGGTGTTGACCAGCAGGTTGAGCGTGCTGCCAACCTGTAGCCCCAACGATTCGGCCAGGGGGGTGCCAATCACAATCCCGTTGCGGTCTTCGGCGGTGAGAAATTCACCTGCCACCAGACCCTGGCGGTAAGGTGCGTTGGCTTCTGAGTCTGGTTCGATGCCGATGATTTGCACCCCAGCCGAATCCTGTCCGACTGAGACGATGCCGCTGGCGAACAGACGCGGCGTAGCAGTGCGCACGGGCGGCAAAGAAGCGATTTTGGCAGCCACTTCGGATGGCTTCTCGATGAGGTACCCCCATGCCACGCTGGATTTATCCGGGTCGTAATCTATATCGCGCACCTGCAAATGTCCGCTGCTCAGGCGCAGGGTATCTTCCAGTGAACTGCGCATTTCTCCTTTGAAGAAAGCGGCCATGAAGACGAGCAAAGCCAGGGCAATGGCCAGCGCCAGCGCCGAAAGTGCCGAGCGGCGGCGGTGACGCAACAGGTTGCGGTAGGCCATTTTGAGATAATTTCTCATCTGCCGCCTCCTAAACGTGATGAAGTGCTGTGGCCGGTTCACGGCGTGAGGCATCACGGGCAGGCAAAAACGCTGCCAGCGTAGCAATCACCAGCACAGTCAAGCCATGTTGTAAGACCTTTAACGGCACCATCTGGGAGTAGATACGCCCGCTGATGAGCGCCGTATATTCGGTCAGGTCGGCAAAACTGCTGTAATCAATCCCAAACCATGCCATAAATCCGTTGATGAGTGTGCCGAGAATCGCGCCTATCAGGGCACCCATGACGCCAATGAGCGTGCCTTCCAGCAGAAAGAGCAACATAATGCCGCCCGGTTTCATGCCCAGCGCGCCTAAAATGCCGATTTCCCGGGTGCGCTCGAAGACAGCCATCATTTGCGAATTCAAAATGCCGATGGCCGCCACACACAGCATGATGACACCAAATACGCCCATTACGCCGGTTTTCATGTCCATCGTCTGCTTGAGTTCGGGGAAGGAATTCACCCACGTATCCACTTCATAGCCCGGCGCGTGGTTGTGAAGATGGCGCACCACGCCCGGCTCCTGCCCAATTTGCCGGAGCGAAACGACCACTTCGGTCACCTGGCCGTCTAACCCGAAAAGACTTTGTGCTTCGGCCAGGGAGAGGTAAATCGTCCCTTTTTCGACACTTGGCACACCGACATCGTAAATCCCGATGACCGTCAGGGTGCGCTGGCGGGTTTGCTCGTGGACCGCGCGCCCCACCATCGTGATTTTATCGCCCACGGTCACGCTCATGGCGGTTGCCAACCCCTGCCCGATGACAACGTTATCCGCCGCTTCAGGGCCGAGGTAGCGCCCCTGCGTGATGTTTTGTGCCACCGGACTAAAGCGGGCTTCCCTTTCCGGTTCGACACCGATAATCGAGACGGCAAACGCCCCCTCGCGGTTGGTGACGATGCCACTGGTTACAATCCGTTTTGCGGCGGCCACCACGTCGGGATGTTCTTCTGCCACGCGCGTCAAGGCAGTCGGGTCGGCCAGCGGCAGCAGGGGTTTGCGTCCGACTTTCTGGTTATATCCGGGCGCGTGAATTTGAACGTTACCGCCGAGCAGCTGGATGGCATTCCCATAGATAGCCTGCTCAAAGCCGCCAATCAAACCATCGTACAATATCAACAGCGACATGATGACGCCCATCGCCAGCGCGATAATGAGCGTGCGCCGCCGTTGACGCCAGACATTCCGCCAGGCTAATCGAAAATACAACAGCATAGGACTCTCCTTGTTCGCTTCGATGAGATTGTACACCCATTTTGCCTCTTGCCGCAAATCACTCGCCTGCGCGTATCTATCCATCCCCCTGCGTTTCTCTCACCTCCCTGTGGGGTCAAGCGGGAGAGGAAAACAGCTGCCAAAAACGGCGAAACTCTGGGCGATTTCTACTCTCCCAGCGGAACTGCGAACCGCCCCGAAGGGTTGGGGGCTGGCAGGAGCAGGTGTTTATTCCGCAGGCGCTGCCGATGCTTTTGCATTCAAATCCGGCAGAGCAGGAACCGCCACATACTCCGTTTGATGAGCATCCGCAGGGGCGCTGAGTGGGAGTGGGATAGTAGGTCGCGGTCGGGGTGGCGAGGGGTCTGTCTGTTGGTGTATTGGTTGGGGCAGGGGTGGAGGTGGGAGAAACACAAGGCATGCAACAAGAAGGATTATTTGAAGGACAAGAATAAGAACGACTGCATAAGCCTAATTCGCTGCATGGCAAATATATAGACGTGCATATTCCACCAAGTTGTAAACAATAATATGCAGGTGTTGGCGTACGGGTTGGACTGGGAGGGATGGGGGTTGGAGTGCGGGTTGGGGTTGGAGGGATTGGAGTGTCGGTTGGAGGCCGGGGAGTAGCAGTTGGAGGGCGAGGAGTGTTAGTAGGATAAAGACAAGTACATGAATTGTTACCTGTTCTATAACATATTCTTCCACCAGAACAATTACCAAAACATCCATTTATTTCAGGTTGAAAAGAACAAGCATGTATTTTTGATAAAACAATATGAGAAACAAGAAAAAAGAATAAATAAAACAAATATAATCTTAACCCAAGTTGCTACCAAAGGAAGTTGATGGAGCATGCCAGCACGAAAAGAGCGACTTTCAACTCAAAGCCTTTGGCAGTAACAGCATGAATGGATTTTGGCAACAGGCGTTCAATCAGGCTGCCAGTGGTTTCAACTA
>JANWWK010000007.1 GCA_025056175.1 Anaerolineales bacterium | reverse complement strand
GGTGAACGTAGGCGTTGCGGTAGGCGTCCGGGTGGGCGTAAACGTGGCCGTGGGGGTAAACGTCCGGGTCGGCGTCGGGGTGACGCTGGGCGTCCAGGTCGGCGTGCGGGTCGGCGCGCGCGTGTTGGTCGCTGTCAACGTGGCGGTGGGGACAGGTGTACGTGTGACCGTCGGCGTAAGTGACGGGGGCAAAGTCGGCGAAATCGTCGCTGTGCGCGAGGCAGTTGGCGTTGGCGGCGTGACGCGCGTCGCAGTCAGGCTGGGCGTAAAGGTAGGACGGCGCGTATGCGTCGGGGTAAGAGTTACACCTGGAGAAGAAGTTGCCGACAAGATAGCGGTAGGCAGCTCCGGCGTGGCAGAAAGGGTCAGTGCAAAGGTCAATTCGGGCGTGAGAGAAGGAAATCTGGTAACAGGAGCGGTGTGCGTCGGCAGCGAGGTCGAAGTTGCAGCAGGAGTCGAGGTGGCGAAAACCAATTCGTTCACCACAGTCTCCCCAAACTGTGCGCTAACAAACGCAATCGCCCCCATCAACAGGGCAACGCCAATCCAGCGCCAGCCGGCGATGATTCTCTGCTGTCGCGTGCGATAGAATGTAATTTTTATGCCCTGCCGGATAAATCGAATCCCCATCCAGACGCAAAACAGCGCCAGGAGAGCGGCGAAAATCGTAATGGCCTGGACGAGGGCAGAAGAAGACATGGTTTTGGCAGGGTCAACCGGATAAACCGAATTAGTTTAGCACAAAAAGAAATGATAAGGGAAAAAGTGTAATACAATTCAGAAAAAAATAACGTGTGCCTGGCAGTTCGGACAGGTCTCTACCGAATCAGGCAAGGCGCGTGGAATTCTCTGGCAGGAGCCGTGCATGACCAAGAAAATCGTGGTGGTGGCCGGAAACATCGGCGCAGGCAAAACTTCGCTGGCCGAACGCATCGGCGCGCGACAGGGCTGGGCAACGGGATACGAATCGGTTTCTGATAACCCCTATCTGCCCGATTTCTATGCCGATATGAAGACGTGGGCGTTCCACCTGCAAATTTACTTTCTCGGGCATCGCGCCCGACAATATCTGGAACTGGCAAACGACCCGCGTTCGGCCATTCTGGACCGAAGCATTTACGAAGATGCCTACATTTTTGCCCGCGCCCTGCATCATCTTGGCAATCTGAGCGAACGTGATTACCTCTCCTATCGCCGCCTGTTCGACCTGGTAGTCGGCAGCCTGCCGCCGCCGAATCTGCTCATCTATCTGAAATGTCCCGTGCCGGTCTTGATGGAACGCATTCAACGCCGCGCGCGCGGCATCGAGACTGGAATCACCACCGAATATCTCTCACTGCTCGATTCGTTCTACGATGATTGGCTGCGTTCCTTCGACCTTTGCCCGGTACTGACCATTCAGAGCGGAGATGTGGATTACGTCCACAAACCGCAGGCGCTGGAACAGGTAACCCAAATCATCGCCGCTAAACTGGCAGGCAAAGAGATAATCGAACTCTAAAGGAGCCACGATGATTCGTTTTGCCCCGATGAGTGACGAGGATTTTGCCGCGTTTCTGCGGAAATCCATCCCCGAATACGCTTACGACCAGACCCGCTCTGGCAACTGGACGGCGCACGAAGCGATGGGCAAAGCACGCGCCGAATTTCAGCAAATGCTGCCACAGGGACCGCGCACGCCTAACCAGCATCTGCGCGTCATGCTGGATGAACGCGACCGCAAGATCGGCATGGTCTGGTATTTTGTAGATACACGCGGCGAACGCTATAAGGCATTCCTGATAGATTTTTTCTTTTTCTCCGAAGACCGCCACAAAGGACACGAAAAGGAAGCGTTTGCCGTGCTGGAAGATGAATTGCGCGCCCTGGGGGTACAGCGCATCGAATTGCAGGTGTTCTCGCACAAGCTCGATGAAGTCGCACTCTATCAGAACAACGGATTCACGCAAACCAGCATTTTCTTTGCCAAAGATTTAGCATAACCCATGCCTCGCCTGCGTATCCCTGCGGGGAAAGGTACGCGCCGGGTTTGTTGCAAGCATCTGGGGCGTTCCTTTCGCCATCATCAGCGGCGGTTTCTGGACTCTCGTGGCAGCATCTCTTATCGTCTGGAAATGGCCAATCCTGCGTCAATACGATACCCATGAAACGAGTGGTGCTGCCTCACCGGCGACAAGCGATTGACCCCTTTCACGGTGTATCCAGTCAAACTGTGTCAATCCCCGCTACATCTGGCGCGCCGGAAGAATCTACCCCATCGAACTGGCAGGTTCGTTAAGTCATAATGCTTTCCCTTTTGATATAATTTGCAGGTGACGATTTGGATAAAATTTCAATCTTCCGGGGCTTATAAATGACCCTCGAACAAGGAACGCTGCTCAACGGGCGTTATCGCATCGTAGATATTCTTGGACAGGGAGGAATGGGCTCTGTTTACCGCGCTTTGGATGAAAACCTGGGCGTAGAAGTTGCCGTTAAAGAAAACCTGTTCACCACCGATGAATACTCACGCCAGTTCCGCCTGGAAGCGGTCATTCTGGCAAGCTTGCGGCATCAAAACCTGCCGCGCGTCACCGACCATTTCGTGATGGAAGGGTATGGACAATACCTGGTGATGGATTACATTGAAGGGGAAGACCTGCGTCAGCGCATGGAACGGATGGACACCATCCCCGAAGAAGATGCGATTCTCATCGGCGCTGCCGTGTGTGATGCACTCGCCTACCTTCACAGCCGCCGTCCGCCCGTCTTACACCGCGACATCAAACCCGGCAACATCAAAATCACCCCCGATGGACGGGTATACCTGGTAGATTTCGGCCTGGCAAAACTGATTCAAGGAAGCCAGACCACCACCACCGGCGCACGCGCCATGACCCCCGGCTATTCTCCGCCGGAACAATACGGCACTGCCCGCACCGACCCGCGTTCGGACATCTACTCGCTCGGCGCAACCCTATACGCTGCGCTTACCGGCCACATTCCCGAAGATGGCCTGGCGCGGGTGATGGACAACATCGAACTCACTCCCATCCGAAAACACAACCCCAAAATCTCGCGCCGCCTGGCCGCCGTCATCGAAAAGGCAATGGAAGCCTATCCCGACGACCGCTATCAGACTGCTGAAGAATTCCGGCGCGGGCTGCTTAATTCCAGCTCTAAAACGCAACGCTTTACCGACCTCGACCTGAACATCAGCGTGCCTCCGCCGCCGGAAGATGAAGAGGCCCAGGCACCGAAAAAGTCGAATATTTCCCCCTCAACTCCCGCCAAAGCCGTCCTGGATGTGGTGACCTCGATGACCACCCGCATGCGCCGGCGGGCGCGACGCAACGCCACGCTTGGCATTTGGGGCGGCGCCATTCTGCTCCTGCTGGCTATCCTGCTGCTGTGGAACACCAACCCCGGACTGCTCTGGCGCATCTTTCCGGCTATCCCCAATCCAACACCCGATTTCAATCTCGTTCTGCAAACTACACCAACGCCAGACATCCCCCTCGTGCCGCCGGTCCAGGAAACACCCACGCCTACATTCACCCCCTCCCCGGCGCCTACCGATACCCCGCTTCCTTCGCCAACCGCCACCCCACTTGGTGGCGGCACCGGCCAACTGGCTTTTGTCTCCAGCCGGACAGGCTACCCGCAGGTTTACATCATCAATGCCGATGGCTCCGGCCTGCGGCAAATTACCAACGAACAAGAGGGCGCCTGTCAGCCCGATTGGTCACCCGACGGCAAACGACTGGTGTACGTTTCCCCCTGCCGCCAAAAACAAGACTACTATCAGGGGTCGAGCCTGTACATCATTGACGCTAACGGCGAAAACCGTACCCCTCTGCCCACCAGTCTGGGCGGTGACTTTGAGCCTGCCTGGTCGCCTGATGGCAAACGCATTGCATTCACATCCTTGCGCGATGGTTACATGGAAATTTACATGATTAACCTGGAAACCGGACAGGTGACCCGGCTCACACGCGCTCAAAGCACCCCCACTGGTCTGTACGCCCGCATGGCAGCCTGGAATCCCATCGGCTTCCAGATTGCCTACGTCCTCAAACGCGCCGGCACCACCCAAATCTGGATTACCACCGATGGTGATGTGTATCTGCCCAAACCGAATGACCAGATTGCCCAAACCGGCAGCAACACCAACGATTTCCTGCCCGTGTGGACACGCGACGGACAATACATCATCTTTAGCCAGACCAACTTCGAGGGAACAGCACCCGCCTGGCTGATGAACATTCGCTATGAAGACCGCAAGACCAAACAGGCTGTGCGCCTGCCCATCGAACCGCTACCAATTGTAGATGTCAGCATCTCTCCCGATGGATTCTGGATGGCGTTCGAGAGCTGGCCCGATTCCACCAATCACGACATCTACATTTCTACGCTCACCGGGGCTAACCGCGTCCGCCTGACTACCGACCCTGGTTTCGACTTCGACCCCGTCTGGCGGCCTACCAAAACCGAATAATGCACTTGAATTACAAACCAGCCGTCTCTCCCGCAAGAGAGGCGGTTTTGTTTTATAATCGAGTTCGTTGTCGTCTCTCCGAACCCGGACAAACCTTCTATGAGCTTAGGTCAAGGCAATCTCCTGAACAATCGCTATCGCATCGTTGAAATTCTTGGCCGCGGCGGCATGGGGGCTGTATACCGCGCAATTGACGAAAGTCTGGGGGTAGATGTCGCGGTCAAAGAAAACCTGTTCACCACCGAGGATTACGCGCGCCAGTTCCGCATGGAAGCCATCATCATGGCAGGCATGCGGCACCCCAACCTGCCGCGCGTGACCGACCATTTCGTCCTGGATGGACAGGGACAATATCTGGTGATGGACTACATCGAAGGCGATGACCTGCGTCAACACATCGAAAAACACGGCACCTTAAGTGAAGCCGAAGCCATTCGTATCGGCGCCGCCGTATGTGACGCTCTCACCTATCTGCACACCCGCAAACCGCCCATCCTGCACCGCGACATTAAGCTCGGCAACGTTAAACTGACGCCCGATGGCAACGTAGTACTGGTAGATTTCGGCCTCGCCAAACAGGCATGGGAACACGAAGAAACCCTTACCGGCGCGCGTGCCATGACACCAGGCTATTCACCGCCGGAACAATACGGCTCGGCGCGCACTGATGCCCGTTCCGACGTCTATTCGCTGGGCGCAACCCTGTACGCCGCCATTACTGGCGTTGTGCCAGAAGACAGCCTGATGCGTGCTGTAGATGGAGTCGAACTGACCCCCATCCGAAAACACAAACCTTCCATTTCCCCCCGCCTGGCAGGTGTCATCGAAAAAGCAATGGAGGTCAGCCCGAACAATCGCTACCAGTCTGCCGCCGAATTCAAAGCAGCCCTGCTCGGCATAAATGAAGATACCGGCCCGCTGAACCAAAACGGCGGAGAACCCCCCTCCAAAACACCACCAGCCCTCCCGCCTGCCGCAACGCCCTCACGCAAACAACGCGGCAGCTGCCTGGGCACATTCCTGCTTGTCCTGTTGCTCACGCTGACTGCTACAGCACTCATCGTCTTCGACCCAAAAAATCAGCCCTTCCTGCACTTCTTCCTGGAAGCCCCAACGTTCACGCCTGCAGCAACGACCGCCCCCACCGCCACAGAGACACCCCCGCCCGCAAGCACGCCAGAAACCCTGCCTCCTGCGCTGCCAACAGTTCGTCCCAGTGCAACAAACACCCCACCCCCCACCAGAACCCGCGCGGCCTCCCCCACCACAACTCCAGCGCAAACCGGTTCTCCAGCAGTCCTTCTCAGCCCCACCCCCACGTCCATCGGCGGCAGCAACGAAATTGCCTATGCAGTCATCGAAAACAAAACCGCCCAAATCTACCTGGCAAATGCTGATGGCAGCAACGTCCGACAGCTGACCAATGACCTGAATGGCGCCTGCAACTTTGATTGGTCGCCCGATGGCCGCCAACTGGTGTACGTCTCCCCCTGCAACGCCAAAGCCGGGCAATACCCCGATTCCGGACTTTATATATTTGATTTGGAAAGCGGTGTCAGCCGCACCCTGCTCGAAACCCCACGCGGCGAATTTGACCCCGCCTGGTCGCCGGATGGCAATAAAATCGCCTTTACTTCGATGCGGGATGGCACCTGGCAAATTTACGTCTTCGACCTGCTCACTTCCACCCTTACGCAGTTGACCTCTGCGGAAGAAGTCCTGCGTTCACGCGCCAACAACCAATCACGCTATCCAGCCTGGTCGCCCGATGGAAAAACCATCGTCTACACCCTGCGCCGGGCACAGGAATACCAGTTATGGACGATGAACGCCGATGGGAGCAACAAACAGTTGCTGGTTTATACCGTTCCCACCGTTTCGGACTATCTGCCCGCCTGGTCACCGGATGGAACGTTTATCCTCTTCAGCCAGGCCAACCTGGAACTCACCTCTCCCTCCATCCTGATGCGGTTCAACCTTGGGATGCAACAGCCACAGCAACTGAGGGACCCCGGCACGCCCGTCGTAGATGTCAGTTTCTCACCAGATGGAATCTGGATTGTCTATGAAAGCACCGACGGCAAGAACCAGGATGTCTTTGCCTACAACCTGCTTACGGGTGAAAAAGTTCGCCTGACCGATTCGCCCAATATCGAATTCGACCCGGCCTGGAGGCCTTCTCAAAAGTAACCGTCCTCTCCTGACGGCAGTTAATTTTCTTGCAGAGCTGCAAGCAATTGGGGGTGTAACAGGGGGTTCGCCGTCACCACCGATTGCGGCGGGTTCAGGTAATCGCCGCCGCCGCGTAAATTCGTCACCAGCGCACCTGCCTCTTCGGCAATCAGCCCGCCGGCAGCCACATCCCACGGCTTGAGCGCAATTTCCCAAAAACCATCGAACCGCCCGGCGGCCACATAGCACAGGTCAATGGCCGCAGAACCCAGCCGCCGCACCCCCTGTGTGCGCTTCGATAGACGCACGAAATTGTCGAAGTTATCGCGCTCACTGTTCCAGGCATCGTAGGGAAAACCGGTCACCAGCAGGCTTTTCGCCAGTTCCGCCTGGCTGGAAACCTGCAAGCGCCGCACACCGTTCAAATACGCGCCCCGTCCACGTTCGGCAGTAAACAACTCATCCCGCATTGGGTCGTAAATCGCTGCTAACACCACCTGCCCGCGATAGGCATACGCAACCGAGACGGAAAAGATGGGTATCCCGTGCGCATAATTCACCGTTCCATCGAGGGGGTCTATCAGCCACAGATGTTCGGCTCCGCCGTTCGAGGTCAGACCCGATTCTTCGGCCAGGATGTCGTGCGAAGGAAAAAGACGCTTTAATTCGCCCAGCAAAAACGCTTCCGAAGCGTGGTCCACCTCGGTCACCAGGTCAATGACCCCCTTGTACGTGATTTGTGTCCCTTTTTCATAATTTTCGGACAAAATTCGACCGGCCTGGCGCGCCATTCGCTCCAGGTCGGCCAGGGTGGGTGCGTTCATAATTCACTTTCCTGTAATTTTGAGTTCTTCGATGATACGATAGATTTCATCCAGTTCGGCCTGGATGTTCTCCCGGTCGGTTTTTGCCTGTTGCAGCATAGATTCAAACGCAGGTCGCTGCTCCGGCGGCAAGGTAGGAACCAGCCGCTCGATGCGCGTAATTTGACCGCTTTTGTAGCGCAGTTTGTTTTCGAGTCGGTCACGATATCCCAGGTAAAAATCGCGCGGATTGAGCGGCTCAGGACCGGTTTCTGGTTCCTGGGTCATGATTTCGGCCACTGTGAGCAAAAAATCTTCCGTATCAATCGGTTTCTCAATGAACCGTGTTGCACCCAAACTGAGCGCAAACTTCTTGTCTTCAGGAGTGACATAAGTGGCCGAAAGGAAGATGACCGGGATGCGGCGTGTGGCCGGATTGATGCGCAGCTTTTGCACGAAGGCGTAGCCATCCATTTTGGGCATCAGAATATCGGAGATAATCAGCGCCGGGTTGACCTTTTCGACCATTTCCAGCGCTTCGATGCCATTACGCGCGCTGGCAACTTCGTAGCCTTTGAAGCGCAGGGTGACTTCGAGCAATTCCAGGACGTTGGGAACGTCTTCAACAACGAGAATGGGACCTGTTCGCATGGGTGTATTTTACCCCGATTGGGAAAAAATGCGAGACCTTGCCGTTACCCCGACCAGACCCGGCTGCCCAGCGCCGACATCGCCAGTTCCACCGCCAGCGCGGCTGTGGTGTTTTGTACGTCAAGGATGGGGTTGACTTCGACCAAATCCAGGCCGAGCAGTTTTCCGGTTTCGGCCACCAGTTCACACACCAGATGGGCTTCACGGTAGGTCAGACCGCCAGGGACGGGCGTGCCAACACCGGGAGCATGGCGGGGGTCAAGAGAATCCATGTCGAACGAGAGAAAAATGCCATCCACGTCACGGGAAATGCGTTCGATAGCCTTTTCGACTGCTCGCACCATGCCCAACCGGTCAATCTGTTCCATGCTCATCACCAACACACCCGTTTCTTTCAGGTTACGCTTTTCCCCCGGGTCGAGGTCACGCGCGCCGATGACGGCCACTCGCCGGGGGTCGAGCGCAGGCGCGCGTTCATCCCACAAAGCGGTCAAACGCGGGTCGCCCAGTCCGCACAGGGCCGCCAACGGCATACCGTGAATATTGCCGGAGGGGGTGGTTTCAGGGGTATTGAAGTCAGCATGCGCATCTACCCACAAAACGCCCAGTTTGCGGTGTTTGGCTGCACCGTGAATGGAACCGAGGGCGACGCTGTGGTCACCGCCCAGCACAAGCGGAAAGTGACCCGCCTGGAGCGAGGTCGCTACTGCGCCGGCGGTGCGCCGTGCCATCGGCACAATGCAATCAATGTATTTCAATTTCGGCTCACTGATTTTGCACATCTCCGCAATCGGAACTTCGATGTTGCCTTTGTCTTCGACAACGTAACCGAGCGATTCCAGCCTTTGTTGTAAATGAGCATAGCGGATGGCGCTGGGGCCCATATCCACACCACGCCGGTCAGCGCCCAAATCAATCGGGACACCAATAATGTCAATTTGCATACATTCTCCTGTAATTAAGGGATGTGTTATGCCGTGCGATAATACCCAACATCCACCGAATAAACACGTCCCTTCTTGATGACCTGGCGAACGAGGTTTGTGCCAAAGCGGTAACCGAGGTGCCGATAATCGGGCACGGACAGAATGAGCAGGTCAGCCTGTTTGCCGGGTTCGAGCGAACCGACCTTGTTCGCCATGCGAATCGCATGCGCGGCATTGATGGTAGCAGCGGCAATAGCCTGCGCTGGGGTCAATTTCATCATACGGCAGGCCAGCGCAATGACAAATTGCATGGACTCGTTCCAGGCCGTGCCAGGGTTGCAATCGGTGGCAAGCGCGAGAATGGCATCGGCTTCAATCAGTTTGCGCGCCGGAGTGTATTCACATTCTGCCAACCCAAAAGGCGTACAGGGCAAGGCCACCGCCACCGTCTCCGAGCGGCCCAACGCGCGAATATCGGCATCCGAAGTCTTGACCAAATGGTCGGCAGAGACAGCCCCCAATTCAACCGCCAGCGAGGCCCCGCCCAGGTTATCGAATTCGTCGGCATGGATTTTGAGCGGGAAGCCCAAACGACGCGCTTTTTCCAAAATCTGCCGCGATTGCGCCAGGTTAAAGGCTTTGTTTTCGCAAAAGACATCCACGAACGGCAGGCGGCGGCCTGGGGCGTGTGTTTCCCACCACTGACGCACAATCGGAAGCATGGTCTCGCACACCAGGTCAGTGTAGCCTTGCGGGTCATCCTGGAACTCCGGCGGAATGGCGTGTGCGCCTAAGAAGGTAGGGGCAATATCTATGCGGCTCTCATCTTCCAGGAGCAGGAGCGCCTTGAGTTGACGCAATTCGGTGGCGGTTTGCAATCCATAACCGGTTTTGGCTTCCACGGTCGTCGTGCCGTGTGCGAACATCCGCAAGAGACGGGGACGGGCCTGCGCGACCAGGGTTTCGATGCTGGCGGTGCGGGTTTGACGGACGGTGGAGAGAATGCCCCCCCCCGCAGCCAGAATGTCGAGATAAGGCGTGCCGGCAAGTTTCATCTCGAATTCGGCAGCACGGTCTCCGCCCCATACCAGATGAGTGTGTGGGTCCACAAACCCGGGCATCACCACGCAGCCATCGGCATCCAGGCGCGGTTCGGAGGGATAGGCCGCACGCAAATCGGCGGTTTTTCCCACTGCTACGATTTTTTCATCTCGAATCAGGACTGCGCCATCTTCGATGAGGCCCAGTCTACCGAGTTCGCGGCCACGCTGTGGGTCGCCGGCGAGGGTCAGGAGTTGAGAAGCGGAGTGGATGAGCATGGCTGTATTTTAATCGAGCGGGGTATCGAAACGCTGAATTTCGAGCAGGTAACCATCTGGGTCACGAAAAAAGAAGTGATAAATCGCATATTTCGGGTTGTAAGCAGGCGGGCTGACGATGGTCACACCCTGCGCCAGTAAATGCTGATACCAGCCGTCTACGTCCTGGGTGACCAGCGTGGCAATCAACCCGCGCGCCTCCATCGGTTCGAGATGTACGCAAAAGCCCAGATAACCGCCTGCGCCAACGCGGTAGATTCGGCAAGTTCCCTGTTCACGTACAAGCGGCAGACAAAGAACCTGCTCGTAAAACTGGGCGGTGGCTTCCAGGTCGGCAGCGCGCAAAAAGACGATGAGTTGTTCGAATGGCGGGGTCATGATTTATCGAGAGACAGGAACCAGCGGGTGAGGAAAAAAGCAGCCAACAGGGTGAGGCCGTTCAGGGCCACAAAGAACGCTATCACGTTCCACAGTCCGGAACTGAAAATCGGCGAGGGCGGCGGGTGCATGATGTAAGTGGCATTGGAGAAGACGTAACGCAGGGTTATGATGAACAGAGCATTGGCGGCAGCGGTGTAAGGCGGGCGATTCATCAACCACAAGCCGGCCTGCAACAACACGCCCACCACTGCAAAGGTGAGCGCCAGACGAAAGCGCGGCTCAGCCAGAAACAGCCCGTTCCAATTCGTCTGCATGGCAAGCAGGGAGAGCGGCAAGTAGGTGACCCAGAAGACCATGCCGCTGCGACCCAGCGCCGTTGACCAGCGGTAGAACCCGGCGCGATTGGTGAGCAGGGCCAGAAAACCAGTGACCCCGGCCAGGATGAGGGCAACCTGCGCAGTCAGCACCCACGCGCCATGAATGTAAACGTAACGGACGTTTGCACCCAGCGATTTTTCTTGCGGACCAAACAACGTCACCAGCCCGATGAAAACCAGCATGAGCAGGAAATGAAAAAGCGGGGAAGTTTTGAAAGAGGACATGCTCGCCTTTCTCAATCAATACAAAGAGCGCACCATCTTGCCCGAACGCTAGACACTGACTACTTTGCCAGGCAGTTCATCCAATTTGCCTGCGCCGGCGCAAAACATTGTCACCTGAATTTGCCGTTGGGTCAACTTCATCACTTCGATAGCATTTTCGGTAGAAATCGCCGCTGCTTTTAAGAACTGTCCGGCCATACCGCCCAGCGTCGCCCCCAGGGCAAGACATTTGGCAATATCCAGCCCGTCTTTCAGGCCGCCGCTGGCGAAAATCATCACGTTCGGCGCCGCCTGACGCACCAGGCGAATCGACTCGGCCGTGGGAATGCCCCAACCCACGAACGTGGCTGCCAGATTGCGCAGAAAATCATCGGGGGCGCGATACATTTCGACCTGCGACCAGCTCGTGCCGCCGGCGCCGGCCACGTCAATCGCTGCCACACCACACGCGGCCAGGAGTCTGGCGGTGCGTTCCGAAATGCCCCAGCCAACCTCTTTGGCAATTACCGGCACGGGCAGTTTGCGACAAACTGCCTCAATCTTTTTTGCCAGCCCCTTCCAGTTGACATCGCCGCCATGCTGGACCGCCTCCTGGAGAGGGTTGAGATGCAGGTAAAGGGCATCAGCTTCAATCATTTCTACGGCACGCAGGCATTCGTCCACCCCATAGCCGTAATTCAGCTGCACCGCACCCAGATTGGCGAAGAGGAGAATATCCGGTGCCACCTTGCGAACCCGGAACGAATCGGCCTGCTCTGGGTGTTCAATCGCTGCCCGCTGACTGCCGACTCCCATCGCCAGGCCGCACGCCTGCGCGGCTTCAGCCAGACGCATATTAATCGAACCGGCATCTTTCGTCCCGCCGGTCATTGAACTGACCAGGATGGGCGCGCGCAGGGTTTTGCCAAACAGCGTCAGACGGGTATCCACTTCTTCCAGATTCAGTTCAGGCAGGGCTTCGTGGATGAACTGCACTTTTTCCAGTCCGGTGGTCAGTGCCGAACGCACGTCCCGTTCCAGGTTGATTTTGATGTGGTCGTCTTTTCGTTCAGTAATCGGCGCAACTTTCGACATAGTCTTGTGTTCCTTCATTTTGAATTTGTGCGCGGTAGCACATCTACAGGAAGTAAGGTAGAATTGCGCTGCGTGAAAAACGTAGAACCCTACAGGAGGAAGGTATGTCTGACACTTATTCCGAAGTCAAGGCCATCATCGTAGATTTGCTCGGCGTGGATGAGAGCAAGGTGACGATGGATGCGCGTTTCCGCGAAGACCTGGAAGCCGACTCGCTCGATTTGGTCGAACTCATCATGGCCTTCGAGGACAAATTCGGCGCGGAAATCTCCGATGAAGATGCCCAGAAGATTACCACCGTGGGCGAGGCCGTCCGATACATCGAAAGCCACAAGTAAATCGCGTGCTGGTATTATACATGGCAGGGCAGGCGTTTTCAGCCTGCCCTGCGCGTTAACAAACAGGGCGAGAGGTTCTCTCGCCCGATTTCTTTACTGCAGTAAAAGGGGAATTTCTTCGGGGTGTCTGGCAACTTTGACGCCCGCCGCTTCAAGCGCGCGGATTTTAGCCTCCGCTGTGCCTTCGCCGCCTTCCACAATCGCGCCGGCGTGTCCCATACGCTTGCCGGGGGGCGCGGTTTGTCCGGCAATGAAGCCAACGACAGGCTTGGTCATCTTTGTGGCAATGAATTCTGCGGCTTTTTCCTCATCGGTGCCGCCAATTTCGCCAATCATCACCACCTTGTCGGTTTGGGGGTCGTCCTCGAACATCTGCAATACGTCAATGTGGTTCGTGCCGTTCACCGGGTCGCCACCGATGCCCACGCAGGTACTGGCGCCCATGCCCTTCTGCTTGAGCGCGTACAGGACTTCGTAGGTCAACGTGCCAGAACGGGAAACGATACCGATATTGCCAGGGATGGCGATGTTGCCGGGGATAATACCCACTTTGGACTCGCCGGGTGTAAGCAAGCCGGGGCAATTCGGCCCCAACAAACGCACACCTTTCTGGTCAATGTAGTTCCGCACCAGCATCATATCGCGGACGGGAATGCCTTCGGTGATGCAGACGATGAAGGGAATGCCAGCATCGGCAGCCTCAAAGATAGAATCAGCCGCAAAGCGCGCCGGGACGAAGATGACGCTGGTATTGGCGCCAGTGGCTTCGACCGCAATTTTGACTGAGTCGAAGACCGGAATTTTATCATCCACCCACTGACCGCCTTTGCCAGGCGTCACGCCAGCAACGACGTTGGTGCCGTAGGCCACCATCTGGCGGGTGTGAAACAAACCTTCACTGCCGGTAATGCCCTGCACAAGCAGGCGAGTATTTTTGTCAATCAGAATGCTCATGGCTCAGGCTCCTTTCGCGGCGGCAACGGCTTTCTGGGCGGCTTCGGCCAGGGTTTCAGCGGTAATCATGCTGGCGTTGGCAAGCATGGCGCGGCCTTCTTCGGCGTTCGTCCCAACCAGACGTACCACCATCGGCACACTCGGACGAACTTCTTCCATCGCCGCAATCAACCCTTTGGCGACCTCATCACAACGGGTAATACCGCCAAAAATGTTGATGAGGATGGCCTTGACGTTCGGGTCGGCCAGGATGATTCGCATTGCAGCGGCCACCTTTTCGGCCCCGGCACCGCCGCCAATATCCAGAAAGTTGGCCGGCGCACCGCCAAAGAATTTCAGGATGTCCATCGTTGCCATTGCCAGCCCCGCACCGTTCACCATACACCCCACATTGCCATCCAGTTTGATGAAGGTCAGGCCATATTTGCGGGCTTCCACTTCCGAGGGGGCATCTTCATCAGTATCGCGCATTTCTGAAAGGTCCGGGTGGCGGAAGAGCGCGTTGTCATCAATCAACATTTTGCCATCGAGCGCCACCAGACGATTGTCTTTACTGATGATAAGGGGATTGATTTCGGCCAGAGTCGCGTCGTTATCCTGAAAGGCCTGCCACAACCCTTTAAGAATATCGCCAAAGGTCTTCCAGTGTTCGCGCGGCAGGTCTATGCCGGCGGCAATGTCGCGCGTCTGGTAATCTTTAATCCCCAGCAAGGGGTTAATATGTACCTTGACGATTTTCTCCGGGTGGGTGCGGGCAACTTCTTCGATGTCTACGCCCCCGGCCGCAGAACACATGATGACCGGCTTGCGCGCCGCGCGGTCGTTGGTAATTCCGAGATAGATTTCCTGTTCGATGGCGGCAGCTTCGTCTACCAGTACTTTGCGAACCGGCAATCCTTTGATTTCCATCGAAAGGATTTGCGTGGCGAGCAGCTCGGCCTCTTGCGGGTCTTTGGCAACTTTAACGCCGCCGGCTTTGCCACGCCCGCCGACCAACACCTGCGCTTTAACGACAACGCGGCCACCCAGCTCTTCTGCGATGTGTCTCGCTTCACCTGCGGTTGCCGCGACTCTCCCTCTAGGAATAGGAATACCATAGCGGGAGAAAATCTGTTTGGACTGATACTCATGGAGTTTCATGCGGGTTACTCTCCCAAAAGATGTTAGGTTTTGCAAACTCCCAGTCTTACGGCAAGATTATACCACTCGCACCCTCCAAACAACAAAGCACGGAGACCATCGTACGGCCTCCGTGCCAGAAACGAACAGGTTCAATCCAGCAGAACGTGGTCTCAGGGTTGGGCAGCCAATTCCTGCATAAAGAAGCGACGCACACGGGCTGCCATCTGCCTCTGGGTCATTTTATCGGCTGGTTCGAGTTTGAGCAGCCGTCCACGCAGGTCTTTGTGTTTTTGCAACGCACGTTCAAGCTCGTGTTTGGCCTCGCCTGGCCCCATCACAAAGATACGGTCTGCGGTGCGGAGCGCCTCAATGACGTTCTCGTAATACTCACGCAACTGATGCTGATAGCGGTCATGATGTCCCAGCTCCGAATCGAGCGCCTGATTATACAAACCGCCGATGCGGGTGGCTCCGCTGCGCACACGCGGCGCAAGGTTAGACGCGATGACCTGGATGCGATTCTCGCCCGGCCAGACGAGATAAGCGTTCTTATGGTCAATCCAGAGTCCAACGTTACGAGTCATAACTCAGCCTCCTTCACGCTTCTCTGTGATTTGATGCAACGATTGGGAATAAAGTACCTCCTCCTTGTATAAATACTGTATCTCAACTGCAGGCAAAAGTCAACCGCGCTCCATCGGCAAGACAAAGTCATAAGGATAATCTGCCAGCCGCTCGAACGAGCCATCCAGGCGCACCCAATAGGTATCTTCGATACGAAATCCCATCCCGCGTTCAGGATAGTACAAGCCCGGTTCAATCGTCACGACCACCCCAGGTTTGAGCAAATTGTCATCACCGGCGCTTAATCCGCTGGCCGGGCGTTCGTGAATGTTCAATCCCACGCCATGCCCCAGCGAGTGGACATACCCCTCCAGCGGTGTCTTCTCGGTACGAGGCGTCTTATGACCATACCGCTCGAACAACTCACACGCCAGGCGTTGATATTCCTTGAAGCACTCATTAACTTTCAATTGCCCTACCACCTGATGATACACTTCCAACACCTGGTTATACAGCCTCTCGGCTTCGGGCGTGGCATACCCCAGGCTCCAGGTACGGGTGAAGTCGTAAAAATAGCCGCCGCCGGCCTCGGCAGGGTAGATGTCGAAGACAATCGTCTGCCCAAGCCGCAACACATCGGCAGGGTTGCCGGTGGAATGCGGCACACCGGCATCCCGTCCAATTGCAAAAATGAAGCCCTCACGCGGTTCGGCATTCCGTTCGGCCAGCCACAAGCGGATTTTGCCCTTCATTTCGCCAATCGTAAGCGGCACCCCATGCTCATTGAGCAGGACTTCGTCGTCCCGCACGGCGCAGCCGGTCAGATACGCGCGCGTCAGACCGACCACTTCTGTCGTAATTTGCCCCATCCGCCGAATACGTGCCACTTCGGCTTCGTCTTTGGTCTCCATAGCGTAAAGAAACAGTGAATGTTCACGGGCTTCGCCTACCAGCTGTACTTCGGGCATCAGGTTTTGAAAATGGGTGAGCATGGCAAACAGCGGCCCAAAATCGGTCTGGCCATACACACCGACCCGGCCAGTCACGCCCAGCTGTTGCAGGATGGCGCGCAACCGAAGGGCTGCGTTCTGCGCCGAATCGCCGCCTGGCGTTTCGATGGGATATTCATCGTAAAGATGAACTTCCAGCCCGCTGCGGGCGGCTTCATCACGCTCCATCGGGTTACACACCAGAACCGTCCTGCCGCCTCGCAGTTTAACCAGCGTCGCGCCACCTACATGACCGCCGCCCGTCAGATAAGTCATCGGCGGGTTGTTCTCCGCCGCGCCAAACACGAGCAGCGCATCGAAATTTCGTTCCTGCATCAACGCATCGATGTCCGATTTCATAAAAGATTCTCCCAAAGTTGAAACCATTCACCCAGAATCAGCCTGCTGACGAGCCGGTGAGTAGACACCCACCCTTTTCACTGTTCCTTCTGACGTTCAATTTTTGCACCCAGTGCGCGCAATTTGGCATCTACCGCCTCGTACCCGCGGTCAATCTGTCCCACATTCCGAATGACCGAAGTCCCCTGCGCAGCCAGCGCAGCCAGCACCAGCGTCATCCCAGCGCGAATATCGGGGCTTTCCACCTTTTCGCCATACAGTTTAGAGGGTCCAGTCACAATACAGCGATGAGGGTCACACAAAACAATTTGCGCCCCCATGCCCACCAGTTTGTCGGTGAAGAACATCCGGCTGGGATACATCCAATCGTGGAAGAGAACACTCCCACGTGCTTGAGTGGCAACCGCAATGGCAATGCTCATCAGGTCGGTCGGAAAAGCCGGCCAGATGTTGGTCTTAATTTCCGGAATGGCATTGCCCAAATCGGGTTCCACTTCCAGACGTTGTTCAGCAGGGACGAGAATATCCTCCCCTTCGACTTCCCAATCTACCCCCAGGCGGTTAAAGACAATCCGAATCATCCCCAAATACTGCGGCCCGGCCTGACGAATGCGGAGTGTGCCGCGCGTCATCACCGCTGCACCGATGAAACTGACCACTTCGAGATAATCTGGCCCGATGGTGAACTCAGCGCCGTGCAGTCGTTCCACGCCTTCGATGTGCAAAGTGTTCGAGCCAATGCCCTCAATGTGCGCCCCCATGGCATTCAGCAAGTGACACAGTTCCTGAACATGCGGCTCCGACGCAGCATTGCGCAGGATTGTTGTTCCCTTCGCCAGCGAGGCCGCCATCACCGCATTCTCGGTGCCAGTCACCGAAGCCTCATCCAGAAGAATCTCCGCACCTTGCAAACGACCGGCCCTGAAAGAAAACATGCGGTCATAAGAAACTTCAGCCCCCATGTGCCGCAGCGCCCAGATATGAGTATCCACCCTGCGGCGGCCAATCACATCACCGCCGGGCGGAGGCAATTTGACGCCACCAGCGCGGGCGGTCATCGGTCCGGCTAACAAGATGGAAGCGCGAATGCGACGCGAAAGGTCGGGGTCGAGGTCGGCAGGGCGCACATGTGCAGCCTGCACGCGCCAGGTGCGATTACCCAGGTCGGTCACTTCCACTCCCAGGCTCTCCAACATTCGGCGCATATCGTTCACATCACGGATTTGTGGAACATTCCGAAGAATGACTGGCTCTTCCGTCAACAAACAAGCCGCCAGGAGCGGCAGCGCGGCATTTTTGTTGCCGGAGGGGGTCATTTCTCCTCGCAGAGGAATTCCGCCTTCGATGATGAATTTCTCCATAAAAATTCTCACCTGTTGTTGAATTTGTAACGAGATTGTAAGCCAGGAACAGTGTTTCGCCAAGCAGAAGAATGATTAGACGCAACCGCGCCATTGCAAGAATTGGTATAATTTCATATATGGATTTAATCTTTGCCGGAATTATCGGATTTTTCGCTGCAATGCTCGCGAACTATCTGGCCGATACGCTCCCACGTGGAGAACGACCTGGCCGTCCACATTGTCTGGATTGCGAGCGAGAGCTCACCTGGCAGAATTATCTCACACTTGCTGCCTGTCCGCATTGCCACAAACGCCGCTCGTGGCGAACCTTTCTGACGCTGGGGTTGGGGATAGCACTTTCGCTCTGGTTATGGAGCGCTCCACCCCCCAAACTGGGCTACTGGCCGGGGCTGTTGTTGCTGACGTATTTTGCAGTGGTGGTCATCATTGATTTTGAGCATCGCTATATCATGATGACAACCGTACTGGCCGGTGCCATGTTAGGGCTAATACTGGGCATTTTCCTGCACGGATGGGTAAACACGCTCCTTGGCGGGCTGACGGGGTTGGGCGTCATGGGCGCCTTCTACCTGCTGGGTCTGTGGTTTGCCCGCTATCGCGCCCGCAAACGCGGCATAGACGATGGCGAAGAAGCGTTGGGGCTGGGCGATGTGTACCTGTCTACTGTGCTGGGACTGCTGTTAGGCTGGCCGCACATTTTATATGGCCTGTTCTTTGGCGTACTGGCAGGCGGGTTGGTCAGTCTGCTGCTCATCCTTGGCCTGGCGCTGATGAAGCGCTATCAGGCCATGACGGTGTTTACTGCATACGGCCCCTACCTGATTTTTGGTGCGTTTCTCATCCTCTACACGCCACAAGTGTTAACAATTCTGTCAGGAAGGTAGTCTATTAGTACCGAGGTAGGATTGTTAAGCGCGTTGAACCTGTTAAACTGAAATAAGGCGTAAAATGCCTGTTGATTGTTTTAAGTTGTTTTGATTTTTTTTGGAGTCCTCGAATGACAGGTTGCCAATCGCAAACGAACGCGCATGGTCAACGCCGTGCCCAAAGCGCCGTCGAACTGACGCTGGTGATTTCACTCCTCTTGCTATTGCTAACGGCGATGGTTGAATTCGGCGTTCTGCTCAACACCTATATCAGTGTACAGGATGCTGCCCGCACGGGCGCGCGCGAGGCGTCGGTGGCCGACCCGATTGTCAATCCCTCGCTCTTTTTCAACCCCGATTATGGTGTGCCGAAAATCGTCAACAATGCGCTGCAACCGCTGACGCTCAACACCACGTGCGCCAACCCGGCCACCGACCCATGCGACGACATCGTAATTTGCGTGTATAGCGTCCGCAGCGGGCAAACCCCTGTACGTCTCTACAACGTGAGCGTGTATGGCAACCGCACAACGCAATTTACCCCTGCGCAAATCGGCGCTCGACTGGACCCGGCAGCTCCAAATACCGGTCTGGTTTCCATCGAAATTTTCTATAGTTACCGACAGCTGTTGAACCTGCCCTGGATGGACCCGTTCGAGAATGCGGGCGGGCTCATTCCCTTCCGTGTGTTTGCCATCATGCCGCTCTCGGCAGCAGAACCTACGCCAACCCCACGACCTTGAAGGTATTCGCATGAACAGATATCTGAACGCCTTATTTTCTAAACGCGAAAACGGTCAAATTCTGGTCATCATGGGGCTGATTTTCATCGGCCTGATTGCCGTCATTGGTCTGGCAATTGACTTGGGGCTGGTCTTTGTTGCCTATTCACGCCTGAACCGCGCCGTAGATGCCGCGGCGCTGGCTGCCACCGGCGAATTCAAGCGCAATTACCAGATTAACGAAATGCGCGCTGCGGCACGACAATTGCTAAACCTGAACGGCGTCAACAATACAAATACAACGCTCATCCAGATAGATACGTGCAAAAGCCTGCCAGGCGACCCCGAACTTTGCACTACGCCTCGCCGCAAACTGGTGCGCGTGATTGTGCGCCAGAACGTACCACTCTACTTCATGTCCGTGGTGGGCATTAAATCCGTCCCCATCGAAGTCAGGGCGCTTTCCGAAGCTGCTTCGCTGGACGTGATGCTGGTGCTGGACAACTCTCCCACCATGGCTTACGATGCTCCGATTGGCGAAGGGTTGAATGTAGCTGACCCGATGATTTGTAATGCCATGGACCCGTTCGGCACCAGTCCGGCCACACCTCCATATGACCGTCCCTACACTGCCGGGCCAGATGGATTGCCAGGCGAATGTCATCCCTTCGAGTCGGTCAAATGGGCTTCCATCCGGTTTGTGCAGCGGATGAATTTCGAGTTCGACCGCGTTGGTGTGGTGGTATTCAACAAACTGCCACATATCGGTGAGACTGAAGGCAGCATCACCCATTCGGGCATTCCCCTGTATGGCAACGTCACATCGAACCCTGAAATTGCACAGGCCACAGTGATTGACGCTATCAAGAACATGAAAGTTTACGAAGGCTCAGGACGCTGTCCGTGGACCCTGGCCGACAAGAGCGCAAAAATTGACCCCTACACGGGGGAAGAAATTTTCCCCGGTCATCCAAGCTATTGGGACCCGGTTTTTGCCCCCAAACATCCCAACGACCCCAGCCGTGACCCATGCAGTGTTTATGCCATCGGTGAAAACGGCGCTCCATATTACTACGATGTAGACTGCCCGAATACCAACATTCCTAACCAGGACGGCAGCCCACTGGACATTTCCCGCTGCACGCTGACCAACCTGGGTGGAGCCTTGGGCCTGGCGCTTGGCTCTTTGCAGGGCAATATGGGGTCCTACTACAACGCACGTGTACCGTTCGTTCCACAAATTCGCAAAGAATCTGTATGGGTTATTATCGTCGTTTCGGATGGCCGTATCAATGCCGGTTATGACCAAGACGGTCCAACCTGTCCTCCCTACACGTGGGGTCGCTTCCCGGCTTGCCGCGATAGAAACCCCTATCTGCGCAACCCCAAAGGGGACCCGAAATACGATGCGGAAGACTTTGCACGGGATGTGGCCGACATCGTCGCGGAAAACTCCGTATTCACATTTACGATTGGCTTTGGCGATGACCTTTACACGCGTGATAATGGTACTGGCCCGGCCAGCCCGAACTGCGTCCCAGCCAGCACCACCTACAACATGGCAAATCCCTTCGTCATCCCGGCGCCAAGCCCAGCCTGTTCTACAGGGCAGGAACTCCTGGGATACCTGGCCGTTGGCGCCCCCAAAAAGGTCGAAAGATACAACGGAAAGCCCGGCGCTTCCAATTTCGCTGGCACATTCTACGATATTGGTAACGACCCCGACCAACTCGAGCGCGTATTTCTCGATATTTACAACAAACTGACGACGAAACTGACCAAATAACACCGCCCCATAAGGCAATCACGGAGCGACCAAAAACACAACACAGCAACCGATGAATCAACAGGAAGAGTGTCCTATGAGCCAAAACCTTCTCTCTCCTCCTCTCGAACGCATTTTCACGCGTCGGCATAGTTCGCAGGCGGCGGTCGAGTTTGCCGTGACGTTTCCCATCTTCCTGATGATTATTTTCGGGATTATTGATTTTTCGCTCCTGCTGGCTGCCTGGCTAAACCTGCAACACATGACCCGCCAGGCGGTACGTTATGCTGCCACCTATCAATATAACGCCACTTATTGCACCACCAACCTGGATAGCGATGGCAGTCCTGCCTGTAAAGGTCAGCGCGAATATGATGAAATTGACCTGGCGCGCCTGCCTTCCATCAAAGATGTCTTTTATGCAAACGACTTTCTGGTCTTCCAAGACCCAGGCGCTGACAAAAGCCAGCGCGGCTACCTGAAGGTGACAATTTGCTCGGCCCGTGACCGCAATGGCGATGGTATGGGTGACTACTTCAAAGTTTCCCCCATTCAAGGACGCGTTGTCACAGCACCCTTTGACCCGAACAACCACAACGACGGTTACGCCCACTGCAAACTGAACGGCGTACCGGCAGAGGACCCCGGCGGGCAGAACAACTATGTATTCGTGATGGCCGATTTCAACCACCCATTCCTGACGCCCTTCATCAGTTTCACCTGGCCGTACTTTCACCTGGCTGCCGAACGCCAGGCAGTGGTCGAATCGTTCCGCATCACGCGTCAGCTTTCTCTGCCACCGGCGGCGTTCGTCCCCTCACTGACACCGAGCAACACGCCTACCCCCACGCGCACCTCCACCGTCACAGCAACCCCGACCGTAACGAATACGCCCCTTCCAATTTACATCGAAATCGTCAATCCAGCGGTTTCGGGCAACGTCATCGCTGATAACAGTTTTACCCAGTTTGAAGCCATTGCATACAACCCGCCTTATGGCACGAACAACGGCGATGGGATCCAGCGCATCACCTTCTGGTTCGGCGGTCCGAGCCCAATTCCAGGTAGAAATGAATCGATCAGGCGGTATTGTGCCTTTGGCGGGGATGGGCCCTGCAGCACATTCGAAGCCGGCACGGGCGCTTCGTTCTACTCGCTTGCTCCCGGTCTGTATACCATCTACGCACAAGCTCTGGGGGTAGATGGACGCGCGTCGGCAATCGTCTCGAAAACCTTCTACATTCTTCCCACTCCAACGCCCACTGCCAGCCCCACGCCTACCCGCACGCGCACGCCAACTGTCACCCCAACGCCTGACTGCGCACAAATGTCCATCGGACAATGGACGCGCGACACCACTGGCGGCGTGCCACGGTTGCGCATCAACGTTGTCAACAGCACCGGACAGGATACACTCATCTCGTCCATCAACTTCAACTGGAGTTACTACCTGAGCATCAACTCCACCCAGCGCATCCGCGAGTGGACCTTTGGCGCCGGTGGCAAATACAACATCAACACCAGCGGAAAGTGCTGTGACTCTCCATACACCTGGACAATTGCTGAATTGCCCAACAATCTGCTGGCCGTCAACGGCACCACGCAGTGGAGCATCATCTTTGCGAATGCCGATAGCAACTGGGTAAACATAGACCCGGCCATGTTCGGCCTGACGTTAGGCTTCACCAACAACTGTACTCTGACATACGTTCCAGTGCCGACCAGTACGCCTACGGTAACACGCACTATTACACCTACACGCACAAACACGCCGACCGTCACCCTGACTCAGACGCCCACGATTACTCGCACGGCGACTATCTCGCGTACTCCTACCACATCACTGACGCCTTCCAACACGCCCACCATCACGCGTACACCAACGATTACTTTGACGTTCACGGTGACCCTGACGCCCACCCGCACCAACACTGCCACCATTACCTGGACGCCTTCTAATACGCCGACGCGCACCAACACACCAACGCGCACCGAGACACCGACCATTACGCGCACCCCCACAGCGTCAGTAACGCCCACCAGCACACAAACGCCAACCTTCACGCCGAACCCGCCCACCGACACGCCCACGGCTACGCCCACCCGCACACGAACACCTACGCCAACCAAACAACAAATCGGTTGACAGCCAGGTAAATTTGCCGCAACCGGCGGGAAGAGTGTCTTCCCGCCGGTTTTTTGTTGTATAATCCGGTTACCTTTGAAACACAACAGGAGGTGAACCAGGAAAATTTCTTCAGGGAAAGACAGCGCACGGTCCTGTTCTCAAAGCAACAGGATGACGAGGATGAGGGTTCTCCATCGCAGGATGGAGTTAACCGCCTCCAGAGCAAATAGAATGAAGCGGCTGTGGAGCGGGAAAATCGAGTGTTCAGCGGAAGCCCTCCGGGGATGCCAGTCCCCGCAATCTTTCCCTCCAGTAAGCAACTCCAGCGCAAGGCTGGCCGGCAACGGTACAGACAAAACGCCTGGAGACTGGCAAGGCTCACTTAATCGCCGTAGCGCGAAGGGTCCATTCGTGCTACCAATTCAATCTGGAGGAACTCCTATGTGTGGAATCGTTGGCTATATCGGCCCGCGCGATGCGACGCCGATTATCCTCAATGGCTTGAAACGGCTGGAATATCGCGGCTATGATTCGGCCGGATTGGCTGTCGTACAAAACGGCGGCATTGAAACCCGGCGCGATGCAGGGAAACTCTCAAAATTGGCGGAACTGGTCAGCCAGCAACCCCTTAGCGGAACGCCGGGCATTGGTCATACACGCTGGGCAACGCACGGCGCACCCAGCGCACGTAACGCACACCCTCATCTGGGCAGCACCGGCCGGGTGGTGGTGGTTCACAACGGAATTGTAGAAAACTACCTGGATTTGAAAGATGAATTGAGCGCCGAAGGCGTCACGTTCAATTCGGATACTGATACCGAAACGATTGTGCATCTGGTCGAGCGGCATCAAGCCAGTGGGTTAAGTTTCGTAGAGGCCGCACGCGCTACATTTCAGCAATTACAAGGCGCAAGCGTGGTTTTGCTGCTCAGCGCCGATGAACCGGATAAAATCATCTGCGCCCGGCTGGGGAATGCCGGGGGCGTGGTCATCGGGCTGGGAGAAGGGGAAAATTTCCTGGCATCGGATATTCCTGCGATTTTGGAACATACCCGCCGGGTGATTTTCCTGGAATCCCGTCAGATGGCGATTGTGACCAGAGACGGAATCAACTTACAGTCACTGGAGGGGAAGCCGGTAACACCCCAAATTCACAGCATCTCCTTCGACCCGGTTGCCGCCGAAAAAGGGGAATATCGTCACTTCATGCAAAAAGAAATCCACGAGCAGGTGCGCGCCCTGACCGATACGCTGGCTGGCCGGGTGGATTTTGCCGCCGGGAAAATTCGCCTGCCAGAATTGAACCTGACCCCCGAAACGGCCAAACGCATCCAGAAAATCTACATCACCGCCTGCGGAACGGCAGCCTACGCAGGAATGGTCGGGAAGTTTCTCATCGAGAAAATTGCGCGCATTCCCACCGAAGTGGTGATTGGTTCTGAGTTCCGGTATAGCGACCCGATTGTGGACGAGAACACGGTGGTACTGGCCATTTCGCAATCCGGTGAGACCGCCGATACGCTGGCGGCAATGGAGGAAGGCCGCAAAAAGGGTGCGATTTTGTGGAGCATTGTCAATGCCATCGGCTCACAAGCCATGCGCATTGCAGATGGTTCAATTTCCATGCAAACCGGCCCGGAAATCGGCGTGGCGTCCACCAAAGCCTTTACTGCCCCACTGGTAGACCAGTACATGTTAGCCATTTTGCTGGCCGACCTGCGTGGAACGATTGACGAGCGCACGCGGCGGTCATTGGTGGCCGATTTGCGGCTCATTCCTGAACTGGCAGGACGTACCCTGAAGCGTGAGCCACAGGTAGAACAAGCCGCCCGTGCGCTCAAAGACATCCGCGATTGCCTGTATCTGGGGCGCGGAATCAACATGCCGATTGCCTACGAAGGCGCGCTCAAACTTAAGGAAATCTCTTACATTCACGCAGAGGGATACCCGGCTGGTGAAATGAAGCACGGCCCGATTGCGCTGATTGATGAACACATGCCGGTCGTGTGCATTGCGCCTAAAGACCCCTGGCACGAGAAGATGATTAGCCAGATTCAGCAGGCCAAAGCGCGCAACGGTAAGGTGATTGCAGTTGCAACCGACGGTGATGAACTGGTTCAAAGCATGGCCGATTACGTTTTATGGATTCCCGAAACGCCGTGGATGCTCAGCCCAGTCATCACCGTCTTGCCGTTGCAATTGCTGGCCTATCACATTGCGACGCTGCGCGGCCTGGACGTGGACCAGCCGCGCAATCTGGCAAAAAGTGTGACGGTTGAGTAACCTACCCCATCGCAACTGCCATCACATCGTAATACGTTCCGGCGCCAAAACCATCGAACAAGATATGGTCACCGGGGCGGATGTGGGGCAGTTGCCGTAAAAACGCAATCGCGCACGAGGCCGCACTGACGTTCCCAAAATCGGATAACAGCCACGGCATCGGGAAGCGAATGCCTTCTTTGAGCAATTGTTTGGCCTTGAGCAGATTGATTTTGTAATTGGCGTGGTGAGCAATCACCACGTCAATTTCTTTGGCAGCCTGTCCTAATTTTTCCAGAACCTGGCGATATTCCCGGTAAGTTTCGCTAACAACTTCCACCCCGGTGCGAACGAAGAGCTTAACCATCCCCATCAAGCCAGCCATGACAATCGGCATACCAGCCTCCGGTTCGTGCATCATACCAGCGACTCGGATATGACTCGCTCCTTCTCGAAACGTCTCCAGCAGCGATTTGCCCGGCGACATCTCCTTTGAGTGCGGATAGTACATCCGCACCTGCAATAACCCTTCTTCGTCATAGTTTTCGTGCGTTTTGCCGGCTAACAGTTTCATCGTCTCGCCAGGGATAACGCCAAAGACGCCCATACCATTGCCAAACAACTGAAGCGCATTTTTATCGCGGGCATGGCTGGTGAAACGGCTGAGGCCCTCAATGCCGCCGACCAGCACCTTCTTACCGGCCAGTTCTTCGGCGATATTCACAGCCCCGGTCTCGCCTAACGCCGGGTTGAGCGCCAAATGTAACGCGCCCATCGAGCCATCACATGCCTTGTGGACGCTGACCTTCAGCACATCCTCACGCAAACCAGCGCGGCGGGCAATTTGCGACAGGTAATCATCGCATACCGGCGCGCTTGTGCCAATCAACAGTCCGTCTACTTCTTCGGGAGACCAGCCGTTTGCCGCCACTGCGTTCTGAAGCAGGCGCGCACCGACTTCGATTTCAACTGCCAGATGCTGTTCTTCGGTCAATTCCGGCAGGTGCATTCGGTGATGAAAACCCAGTTCGCCCAGGTTCATTATCTCGTCCGGCTGCAAAGGCTCGCCCAGCCGGCTGGCGAGAAAAGCGGGTAACGAGTCGTTATCATAACTCTCACCCCAGCCCCCATAGGCACCAGCAATGCCCAACGCGGGATTGGAGACACGCTCAATGCCCAATGGAATGCCCTGCGCAACCGGTAGAATTTCTTTTTCAACGGCAGGGCGTTCATAAAAAGACGGCACCGCACCGGTGGAGGTGAGTTCGGTTTCGTTCATGGGTTGCTCCTGATAAGAGAATTTGCAGACTAAAACACCAATACGCGCGCAAAGGTACTCTACAGGCGCAACAGACGCTGGTTCAATTTTTCAAATGAAAGGCGCAGTAGATATTCCCCAGTTCAGTGCGCTCCAATTTGGCGGTTTGCTTTACAGGTTCACCCAGCAGTTCGTGAAGCAAAGCAGCATCCATGCAGCATAAAGCGGGATGTTTCTGAATGAGCGCAGCATACGGACAGTTTCCCAGCACCACGCGCGGGCCCACAGGAGTCGCTTCCCACCGCGCCTGATAAGACATTCGATTCAGCCGCCCAACCGCCTGCGCCAGTCGGCGCATCAACGGCGTTGTCCGCGTTTCCAACTTTTTGGCCAAAGCGCGGCCAACAGATTCCAGTCGGGCTTCGGCTTCCTCCGGCGGCATCATACTGAGCAGAGTATCCAGCACTTCAGCAAAATTTTCCCCCAAAACTGCTTTCCCCAGTCGATAGACCTTTTGCGGTCTGCCACGCTTTCCACCTCCGCGCACGCTGACGACCTCCACCAGCCCATCGGCCTGTAACTGGGCCAGGTGGTGACGCGCATTCGCAGCCGTCATCTGCAAAGCCGCGCCGATTTCAGCCGCAGTGGCAACGTTTTGCTTTTTGAGAAACGTCAAAATTTTCTGACGAGCAAACATGACATTTGTCATCATATCATCACTTCCCAATTTTTGCAAAAATATATTTTCATAATTGAGTTGACGGCTCTCACACGGCTGGCTATAATGCCCAAGATGAACGAGCCGCTGTACTGGGAATCCACGTATGCGATTGCACTGGCGCTCAAACGAGCCCATGCCGGCATCGATTTGCATCAGGTTTCGCTCCAGATGATTTTTGACTGGACGGTGTCACTCCCAGAATTTCAGGATGACCCGGCACTTGCCAACGACGACATCCTGGCGGCCATCTACCAAGACTGGTTCGAGGAGACCATTCATGAAAGAGGAAGACCTGCGTGACCTGAACCTGCCAGGCTACGAAATCCCGCCGGAACTCACGGGACAGCTAGCCATTACCACGCTCGACCGTATCTACAACTTCGGACGGCGCGCCTCGCTCTGGCCAATGATGTTTGGACTGGCCTGTTGCGCTATTGAAATGATTTGCGCCCAGGCTGGACGCTACGATATGGCACGCTTTGGGATGGAAGTGATGCGCCCCAGCCCGCGCCAGAGTGACGTGATGATTGTCGCCGGCACTGTGACCAAGAAAATGGTCCCGGCCATCATCCGCCTGTACAACCAAATGCCAGAGCCAAAATATGTCGTCGCGATGGGGGCGTGCGCTTCAGGCGGCGGCCCATTCAAAGAAGGTTATAACGTCGTTGCCGGGATTGACAAATTCCTGCCGGTAGACGTGTACATCCCTGGTTGTCCGCCCACTCCGCAAGCATTGATTCACGGCATGATTTTGCTTCAGCAAAAGATTGACAAACAATCTATCAAACATGTGCGCTGGTATGATGGCAAAAAAGAAGACTCGGTGGCCGTGCCGGTGCCTTACCTGGGGCCAGACCTGATTGACCCACGCCGAATCCCCGAAATCAAGGCCAAAGCCGCCGAACTGGCTGCTCAACAGCAGCAACTTGCCCCAGAACAGGCATAGGAGGAGACGATGGCTACCCCCGCCCCCACTGACACCCTCGACCTCGCCGCCCGCTTTCCCGGCGCCGTCACCCCCGACACCCGACCTGGTTACACCGGTTGGGTGGTAACGCCCGAAAAGCTGCTGGAATTTGCCCAATTCGTGCGTGACGAACTGGGGTACGACTACCTGGTTAACCTGTGCGCTGTAGATTACCTGCCTGAAGACCGAATGGAAGTCGTTTACAACGTCTTCAAGACCACCGGCGGCCCTGGCCTGACTTTCAAGACCTGGGCGCCGCGCAAAGACCCGATTGAAATCCCCTCAGTCGTTTCCATCTGGCCGGGCGCCGATTTTCAGGAGCGCGAAGCCTGGGATTTGTACGGCGTCCGCTTCACCGGCCACCCCGACTTGCGCCGAATCCTGATGTGGGAAGGGTTCGAGGGACACCCGATGCGCAAGGACTGGCAGGAACCCTTCTATGACGAAGACGTGAAACCGTTCAAACGCCGCTGGCCCGATGGCAAGCACGTCTACGCTGAAAAGCGCTCCGTTTATGGAGATAACGTCTATTTCAAACCAGGTTTCGACCCTGAAAAGTGGACTCCCACCGACCCGGAAGAAGCGCTCTACAAATCTCTGAAGAAATACAAAACCGAAACCAGCGATGGCATCGAAACCGACCATATCATCGTCAACATGGGGCCGCAACACCCCTCCACGCATGGCGTTTTCCGCGCCGTGGTGGTTCTGGATGGTGAAACGGTGGTCAGCCTCAAGCCGGTGATGGGCTATCTGCACCGCAACCACGAAAAAATCGGCGAGCGCAATACCTGGCTCCAGAATATGCCCTACACCGACCGGCTGGATTACTTCAATTCGATGACCAACAACTGGGGCTATGCGCTGGCGGTAGAAAAATTGATGGGGATTCCAGTTGCTGAACGCGCCGAGTACATCCGTGTCATCATGGCGGAACTCAGCCGCATCCAGAATCACCTGATTCTGATTGGAATGCTGCTCAACGACCTGGGCGCGTACTTTACGCCGGCACTTTACGCCTTCGAGGAGCGTGAACTCATCCTGGATGTGTTCGAGGCTGTCTCCGGTTCGCGCATGATGTGCAATTACTTCCGTTTCGGCGGCGTGGTGCGCGATATTGATGAAGACTCTATGAAGAAAATCCGCGACCTGGTGTTCGACCGCCTGCCGCGCAAAATCGAAGAATTCGACCATCTGCTGACGGAGAACGAAATTATCGTCTCGCGCCTAAAGGGCGTTGCCCCATTGAGCGCCGAAGAAGCGATTGCCTATTCGATGGCTGGCCCGATGTTGCGCGCTTCGGGCGTGCCATACGACATCCGCCGCGCAGACCCCTACGGCATTTACGACCGCTTCGATTTCGATGTAGCCGTGCGCTACAACGGCGATATGTACGACCGTTACCTGATTCGCCTGGACGAAATGCACCAATCCATCCGCATTTTACAGCAAGCCGTCAAGGGCATCCCCGAAGGGCCAATTTCCAGCCAAAAGCCCAGCTACACCACCAAAGTCCCGCCAGGAGAATCCTACGGGCGCGTGGAAGGGCCCAAAGGAGAACTGGGATTTTACATCGTCTCGACCGGCAAACCCAACCCCTGGCGCTATCACGTCCGCACGCCTTCGTTCGTCAACCTGACGGCACTGGAAAAGATGTGCGTTGGCACAAAAATCGCCGACTTCGTTGCCATCCTGGGTGCCGTGGACATCGTGCTGGGCGAACTGGACCGCTAACCAACGGAGAAAACGAACATGCTGACCGGAAAAGGCATTCTCAAAGGGTTAGGCGTCACCCTGAAACGCTTCATAGATACGTATTTAGACGACCTCCGCTGGTGGGGCAAGCGCTACTACACCCCCGAAGGCATCGCGCATCGCTCCAGCAAAGATGCCAAAGGCGTATTCACTATCCAATATCCCGAAGAGAAACTCCCCGTGCCGGAAGAGTTTCGTTACAAGCCCTTCCTGCTGTACGATGAGGGTCCCAACGGAGAAAAGAACATTCGCTGCACTTCGTGCGGCATCTGCGCCAAAGCCTGCCCGCCCCAGTGCATCTGGATTGTGCGCGGCACTGACCCGCAAACCGGCCGCCCCGTGCCACAACCCGCCGGGTTCTGGATTGACGCGGATATTTGCATGAGTTGCGGTTTTTGCGCCGAATACTGTCCTTTCGATGCCATCAAGATGGACCACAATTACGAAGTGGCATCTTACACCCGCAATTTGATGGATATGAACGAACTGCTCAAGCCGGTTTCGTACTACGCCAGCATCCGCCCCCTCAATTACGCCCGCGAAGAAGAAGCCCGCAAAGCCAAAGAAGCAGCCAAAGCAGCCAAAGGACAGTAGTTCACGAACCAGTAAACAGTGAGAATTATTCCGCCCGCAGTGAGACTGTGGGCGGATTGCTTCTGGCACAAAACGGTCTCGCTGATTCGAGTAAGAAGAGTATTAGCGCACCTATCCGAAAATAGCAGTCATTCCGTCCAGGAAGGTATAATTCTCAGTGAAGCAGCAGAAAAGAACTCTGCTCTTTTCAACGGCAGGGATTGCTCCCTGCACTCTACCTAACGGCAGGAACCATGACCCCAATTACCCGTGAAGCCGTCCTTGCGGCGCTCAGTAAAGTACAAGAACCGGAACTCCATCAGGACCTGGTCTCGCTTGGGATGGTACGCGACCTGACCATCGAAGGCCGCGCCGTCAGTTTCACTGTCATGCTGACAACCCCGGCCTGTCCCCTGCGCGGACGCATTGAAAAAGAGGCCCGCGAAGCGGTGGAAGCGCTCGGAGCGCACCCGGTCACCGTCAAACTCGATTCGGACGTCCCTAACGATGGGCGTATGAGAGGGCTGGTCAGCGCTCCGGTCAAAAATGCCATTGCCATTGCTTCGGGCAAAGGCGGTGTTGGCAAATCCACCGTTTCGGTAAATCTGGCAGTTGCCCTCGCACAGAGCGGAGCGCGAGTCGGCCTGATGGATGCCGATATTTACGGACCAAACATCCCCACGATGATAGGTGCACCGCGTATGCCCAACCCGCGCGAAAACCGACTCATCCCGGCTGAAAATTACGGCGTGAAAGTGATGTCTATGGGCTATCTCGTCCGGCCGGGGCAGCCGCTCATCTGGCGCGGGCCGATGCTCAACAGCGCCATCCGTCAGTTCCTGAGCGATGTAGAATGGGGCGAACTGGACTATCTCATCATTGACCTGCCGCCCGGCACAGGAGATGCGCCGCTCTCGCTGGCGCAGGCGTTGCCGCTTTCGGGCGTGGTCATCGTCACCTTGCCGCAACAGGTCTCGTTAGAAGATGCCTCACGCGGCCTGGAGATGTTCCGCACGCTGGATGTGCCGATTTTGGGCGTTATCGAGAACATGAGTTATCTGACTCTGCCCGATGGTTCACGCATGGATGTCTTTGGTCAAGGCGGAGGGGAACAGATGGCGCGTCAGTATGGTGTACCGTTTCTGGGTGCCATTCCGATGAACCCGAATGTGCGCATTGGTGGAGATACCGGGCGTCCCATTCTGATTTCCGACCCGGAAAGTGATGCAGCCAAAGCCCTGCGGGCCGCCGCCGAAGCCGTTGCAGCCCGCATGAGCGTGCTGGCGCTGACAGGTAATGATGCGCCGACCATTAATGTGATTTAGTATCAAGGTTCGTAACTGACGCGCGGATTTTTCTTGAGCACCATCACTTCGGTGCTCAGGGCCATCTGTGCGCCGCTGACGGCGGTTTCGAGTGCAACCATCAGTGCGGCTGCCGGGTCATACAGGCCAATTTCCTGCGCCGCACAGAGTTGGCGTTCTTCTACATCGAACACCAAACCACCGGGCGGAGACTGAAGAATCTCCTGCGCCAGACGCGCCGGATGTTCGATGCCAGCGTTGAGAAGCAGTTGTTCAAAAGGACGATGTAACGCATGGGCCAAAGCCATGACGCCCATGCGTTCTTCGTCTTCCACGTCCGTAAGGGCCTGAAGCGCAGGGATGCAATGCAGATAGGCCGTGCCGCCGCCCGGAACAAGACCAGATTTCTGCGCCGCGCGCACAGCCCGCATCCCTTTTTCAGCCTTCTGACGCAACACTTCGCGCTCGTGATGAGTATCGGCGCCGATTTTTAGAATACCCATCCGTCCTGCCAGCCGCCCAATGCGCATTTCCACCTCGTCCCGGTTTTTATCATCGAATGGCAGTTCATTCAGGTACGCCTGGAGCGCGTCTATGCGTGCCTGAACGGTCAGAGGCTCGCCCCCGCCACCGCTCACCCGCAAACGGTCCTCCACCACCTCGGCATATTCGGCAAAGCCCAGGTCAGCGGGGCGAATGGTGCGGAGCGAATCTCCGGCCAGGGGGTCGAACAGTTTAGCGCCGGTCAGGGCGGCCAAATCCTGCAAATCGCGCAGAGCATTTTCTCCGGCGCGCACCATGTTCACCAGCACGAATTCCAACCCAACGCGTTCCCGATTTTGCACGCAAGTCGCCACCAACGCGCTGGCGGCCTGCTCTTCGAGTTTTTGCGCCGCAAGCAGCAGGTTCTTGCGTTCGCTCTGTGCCAGCAACTGGATGAGGGGAAGTATCTCTTCTGGCTGGTTCACGTTTCCGTTGTACAAGACCACGTTGCAGTTGCGTGTGAACGAGCGCCTGTTGAACGGGTCATTGACCAGGTGCGGGGAAATCGATTGGGCTTTCCACAATCCCCCTTCAACATAGTCTTTTTCGAGATAGGCCGCCAGGTATTCTTCGATTTGCAGGTACGCTTGCGGTCC
>JANWWK010000002.1 GCA_025056175.1 Anaerolineales bacterium | reverse complement strand
AACCTGTTCGACTTCGCCCAGGTCGTTGCAAATCAAAATCAGGCCGCCAGAAGGCTCGCTCATGATTGTATTTTATCGCAAATCGAAGGGGGTGACGCGTCCGGCCCGCAGGCGCCCCCAAAACGTTTGCAAGAGCAGGCCGGCGCGCCAAAACGCAACCGCCGCCATACCATGCGCAAAGACGGCAAAGACGGGCGGGGTCTCGGCAGTGTAATACGTCCAGCATTCACGGGTCGTCCCCCATAATTCCAGAAAATACCCCAACCCTGCTCCGGCGACAAACGTCAAGACAGCCAGACGGGTATCGGTAGGGGTCAATATCATCAGCGCACACAACAACAAGGCCAGGACGGTGTAGGATTGGTGTAGTGTGGGCCAAACGTACCAGAGCATCAACACATAAAAACCGCCAAATACCGGCCAGTAAAGCGCTCGAAACACGGTTTCAGCACAAAACGCGGTGACATGGCGCAGGGTGTGAGTTATCCGGTCTATGCTCAAAGCAGCCACTGGCCAGGCAGGGATTATCCACAACGGAGGCCGTTCGGCGGTGTAATAGCGCCAGAGTTCGGTTTGGGTTCCCCAACTTTCAATCACCAGCCCCCCGCACAGCCCCACAAAAATCATCAGGCTATCGGCGCGCAAATCGGCGCGCACCATAATGGTGACGGATAAAAAGACAAAAATGCCGAGCAAGAGCCAATCCACCAGCGCGTGCCAGGGATAACCGGCCTCGGCATACACGCGCAGAAGCGCCCAATACTCCACCGCCAGCGGCCACCAGATGTAAACGATCAACAGGCAGGCGAGCAAAAACGCCCCCAAAAGATAAGAGGAGTGGCGCGTAAAACCGAAAAAAGCGCGCAAATTGTTCATGACGCAACAATTTCTCCCCGCAAGCCATCAGGGGACAGGGCAGTGATTTTTACCCGGTCTACCACATTCCAGCGCGGCGAAGGGGCATGGGCGCTGACACGAATGTAGTTGCCAGTCAGCCCTTCCATCTGCCAGCCCCATTCATCCAGCTCACTGGTCGTTTCCCATAAGACAGAAAGGGTATCGCCAACGAACTGCTTACGATACGTTTCACTCAATTCGGCAAACAGGGTGCGTAATTGCGCGCTGCGCGTTCGTTTGACCTCGCCCGATACATGATTCTTCATGCGCGCTGCTGGCGTGCCAGGCCGGGAAGAATACGTAAAAACATGCCCGCCGGCAAAGCCAATTTCGCGCACAAAATCGAGCGTTTCACGGAACTCCTCTTCGGTTTCACCAGGAAAACCAGCAATGACATCGGTCGTAATTGCCACTGCTGGAATGGCCGCACGCGCCGCCTGAACCAGTTGCCGAAACGAAGCCGGGGTCGTCTTGCGAAGCATGCGCTTGAGAACCGAAGCACTTCCCGATTGCAGGGGCAAATGCAAGTGCGGCAGAAGACGCGGGTTCTCCCAGAGCGAGAAGAAATCCTCATTCAAATCCCACGGCTCAAGTGAAGAGAGCCGCAGACGAGGGATATCCATTTCGTTGAGAATGGCGCGAACAAGCACAGAGAGAGATTGACCGAAATCCTGCCCCCACGAGCCGAGATGCACGCCCGTCAAAACGACCTCTTGCGTGCCTCCCGTCAGAGCGGCGCGCACATCGGCCAACACCTCAGCAATCGGGCGCGAGCGGCCAGCGCCGCGTGCAACGGTGGTGATGCAAAACGTACAGGCGTTATCACAGCCATCCTGAACTTTGATAAAAGCGCGCGTGCGCTGGCGTAAACCAGGCAACGCTTCGCGCGCCAGGGGTTCCAGGTCAAAATGTTCTGCCGGTAAGCCCAACACTTCGGCCACCAGATGGTCTTTGCGTTCATTTGGAATGACGCGGCGCACACGCGGCAACTCGGCGGCTTGCTGGGGCTGTAAACTCGACCAACATCCCGTCACGATAATTTCTCCCGCCCCGGCGCGTGCCGCCTGACGAATTTTCTGGCGCGAATCGGCAGCAGCTTCGCTGGTTACAGCACACGTATTCACCACAACCAGGTCGGCCTCAGCAGCCTGCGAAACAAGCGTATGGCCTTCAGCACGAAACTGCCGTGCCATCTGTTCAATTTCTGCCTGATTCAGGCGGCATCCAATCGTATCGAGATGAATCTTCATGTTTTGATTCCCTGTCAGACGCAGGACAAAACTCCAATGCAAAGATTGGCTACATTATCCGTCCATGTTTTCTGGATATTCCATGCACCGTTTGACATGCTGAATTTTACCCGACAAATCAGATACATTTATGCAGAAACAATGCGCCTGCGCCAATGTCAATTTTCGTGCTAGAATTATCGCATGCCCGATACTTCTGCGCGCGTTGCCTTTCTCAAACAGTCGCACCTGTTCCGGGGAGTGAACGACAAAGACCTGGCCGCCGTGGCGGAAATCATGCAAGAAAACGTGTATGCGCAAGGGGAAACCATTTTTACCGAAGGCACACCTGCCGACTCGTTCTACATGATTTACCGTGGACGTGTACGCCTGAGTCGCCGCCAAAAAGACAAAAGTATTCACGTTGCCACCCTTTACCCAGGCGATTACTTTGGCGAACGCGGCCTGCTCAAAGCGGGCATTCGCAACGCTACGGCAATTTCAGACGAAAGCGGAACGCTCCTGCTGGTCTTATATCGCTCCGAGTTCAAAAAACTCTTGAGCCGTATGCCCACGCTGTGGGATAACTTTGATCTGATGATGGACAGCCGTCAACTGGCGAGCGAACTCAACTTTCCCTGGTTGTCTGAAAACGAGGTCATCTACTTCCTGGCGCGCAAACATCCAGTTGTCCTGTGGCGACTCCTGGTCTGGCCGGTTTTGGGCTTGCTGTTCGCCTTAGGGATATTGGGCTTTGGCCTCTTGATTGGCCCGCTGCCTTCTGGCCTGCCGATTCATCTCATCCTGGCCGGCGCAGGAGGCTTCCTGCTGGTGATGGCATTTGCCTGGGCAGGATGGCTCTACCTGGATTGGAGCAACGACTTTTACATCGTCACCAATCAACGTGTCATCTACCTGGAAAAAGTCATCGGCCTGTACGATAACCGCCAGGAAGCGCCCATGAGTACCATTCTCTCCGTCAATACAGAAGCCGACTATTGGGGACGGCGTTTTCTGGATTACGGCACCGTCATCGTGCGCACCTTTGTAGGGCAAATCCGCATGACGTATGTGCGTCACCCCCTGCAAGCGGCAGCGATGATTGAAGAATACTGGAATCGCACCAAACAGGTTTCGCGCAAAATTGATGAAGAAATCATCAAGAACTCCATCCGTGCCAAACTGGGCGTTCCACGGCGCGATTTGCCCCCTCCGCCGCCCATGCCCAAGCCGATACCGGCGGTCAAACCGGCGCCGGTCAAAAGCTGGTGGGACAAGTTATTCCCCCTGCGGCAGGAAGATGGCGGCACCGTCACCTACCACAAACACTGGGTTGTCCTTTTTCTGCACACCATTCCCGAAATACTGCTCCTGTTGGCTGCCCTGAGCGGATTAATCGTCACTCCTTTCCTGTTCTCTCCCGCTCCGCTCTGGCTTATTTTCATCCTGTTCACCGTTCTCATCGCTCTGGCGCTGCGATGGTTTTACAAGTACGAAGACTGGAAAAACGACCTGTACCAGGTGACGCCCGACCAAATTATTGACATCTACCGCAAACCGTTCGGCACCGAAGACCGCAAAGCCGCCCCGCTGGATGGCATTCTCAGCACCGAGTATCGGCGTAACGGCCTCATCGAAATTCTGTTCAACTACGGCACAGTCTATATCTCGGTGGGCGGCACGAACTTCGACTTCGAGGACGTGGCTGACCCCCCTGCCGTGCAGCAAGACATCGTCCGCCGCCTGCAAGTGCGCCTGGCAAAGAAAAAAGAAGCCGATACCGCCGCCGAGCGCGAGCGCATGGCCGAATGGCTGGCCTACTATCACAAAACCATTCAGGAAATCGAAGAAGAACGCCGCCGTGCGCGCGAAAGCGCAGGATAGGGTACAATTGTCATCTACTTATCCGTAACTGCTTCTACCTGAGGAAAAAGCATGGCAATTCGAGAAATTATTACCGTTCCAAACCCTGTTTTGCGCCGCAAAGCGCAAAAAGTTACCAGATTCGATGACAAACTGCAAACTCTGATAGACGACATGGTCGAAACCATGCGGCAGGCGCCCGGCGTGGGGCTGGCCGCGCCGCAAGTCGGCGTGCTGGAACAGGTCATCGTGGTCGAATACTTTGAAAAAGAAGAAGATGAAGAGCGGGAGGATGCGGAAAACCTCCCCAAACGACTGTACGTGGTGGTCAACCCGGAAATTACGCGCACTTCCACCGAAACCGTCACCGCACCTGAAGGTTGTCTCTCCATTCCCGGTTACATGGGAGAAGTAGAGCGTTTTCAGGCCATCACCGTCAAAGGCCAGAACCGACATGGACAGCCCATCACCCTGAAACTCAAAGACTGGACCGCGCGCATCTTTCAACACGAAATTGACCACCTGAATGGCGTCCTCTTCACCGACCGTGCCAGCAAAATCTGGAAACCTGAAGCGGTGGTGGAAGACAAGGTATAACCCACGCCCTGCGGCTTACGCATTCGCATTACGAAGGACGACCAACTGGCAATTTACCTGCCCTTCGTAATTCGGTTCGTATGTACCTCACCCATCTTTCACTCACCAACTTCCGCAACTTTGCCCGCCTGGACCTGGACGTTCCACGGCGGGCTGTTTTGCTGGTTGGCAGCAACGCGCAGGGAAAAACCAGCATTCTCGAGGCAGTCTACTACCTCGCCACTTTCTCCTCATTTCAAACGCATAACGACCGGCAGCTGGTCAACTTTTTTGCTGCCGCAAACCCTTCCAGCATGGCTGTGACGCGCATTGTGTCCGATTTTCACAACCACACCGGCGCGCACCGTCTCGAAGTTCGCATCATCCTGGAACCGGTCGGCCCGCAAAACGGTCAGCGCACGCGCAAAGAAATTCTGCTGGATGGCATCAAACGAACAGCAGGCGAAGTGATTGGCACGTTCAACGCCGCACTTTACATCCCGCAAATGTCATACGTGCTGGAGGGCGGCCCCGAAGAACGCCGCCGGCTGCTCAACCTCACGCTCGCCCAGGTTATCCCCGGCTATGCGCGTTTGCTGAGCGCCTATCAAAAAGCGCTTGAACAACGGAATGCTTTGCTCAAACTGCTCTCCGAACGCGGCGGCGACGCCTCGCAGCTCGATTTCTGGGATGCCAGCCTGGCCGAAAACGGTGCGCAACTGATTCTATGGCGCATCCAGGCCATTCAAGAGCTGGAGCGGCTGGCAAAACGCGCCCACCTGGCCCTGACGCGCGGCAAAGAAGTGTTGCGGCTCAAATACCTGCCTGCCTTCGACCCCATCCACCCCGAAGGACAACTGCCTTTGAACATGGATGTAGATATAGACCGCACCAGCTGTCACCTGGCCGACATCCAGAAAGGCTTTCTGGAAGCCTTGCGCCGCCTGCGCTCCGAAGAAATCCAACGCGGCCTCACCACCATCGGGCCACACCGCGACGACCTGCGCTTTCTGGCCGGAAAGGTAGACCTCGGCCATTACGGCTCACGCGGACAAATCCGCACCACGCTGCTCTCGCTCAAACTGGCCGAAGTCGCCTGGATGAAAGAAAAAACCGGCCAATGGCCGGTAGTCCTGCTGGACGAAGTGATGGCCGAACTCGATGCCGAACGCCGCACCAATTTGCTCACCGCCCTGAGTGGGCCAGAGCAGGCCCTGCTCACCACCACCGATGAGCATTTCTTCGAGGCCGATTTCGTGCGCCAATCTACCCTATGGCGCGTGCGGCAGGGCGCGGTAGAATTGACAGGCACATAAAAGCATATCTGGATACATTCTTTTCAAGCAAGGAGGCAGTATGTCGGTCAAACATGTTACTGATGTTTCGACAGTCGTTGTCCCCAACGGCGTCAAGACCACCAAACAGGTACTGATTTCGGCAGAAGAAGGCCCACACTTCGCCATGCGCCGTTTCGTGATGGAACCAGGCGGCGGCATGCCTCGCCACACCAACACTGTCGAACACGAACAGTACGTACTGGGCGGCAAAGCGCGTATTGGCATCGGCGACGAAGTGTTTGAAGTGCAAAAAGGGGATGTCATCTTCATCCCGGCAGACGTGCCGCACTGGTATCAAAACATCGGCAACGAACCCTTCGAGTTCCTGTGCATCGTCCCCAACCTGCCCGATACCACCACCCTGCTCGAAGAATCCTCGTGCTGACCACCTCCTGACAGACCACTTGCCAGGTCATCCTGTACAAGCCAGCGTGATTTATCGAAACCGCGAGCAAATGCGCGTCTCATTTCGATACGTTCTCGTTTGGGAGGTCTGCCATGCCCCGCCTGACCCGTTTCCTGCTCGCTGCGCTGCTGCTGGCCCTCTCTGCCTGCCACTCGGCCACCCCGCCGCCCACCACGCGCAGGTTGGATGAGGGAGAGAATCAGGGGAGTGACCCGATTTTTTGCAAAATTCCGCCTTCATGTTTGAAAGGTTCTATAGTATAATTTTGCGCCGCAGACCAGCCCTATTCGATTGCCGTTCTGGTGGTCAAAAGGAGTTGTCCGAACGCAGGATGTGGAATGATTTCGATGTTGCTTTCTGTTAACGGCGCGCATTCGGCTGAGTCTGCAACCAGCCGAATTTATTTTTCCCTATCCCTTCGCAGAAGGGAGGTGAGAAAGCATGACGATTGTGGTATTGCGAAACAACGAAACTCAGGACCAACTGCTCAAGCGCTTTCGCAAGAAGGTCGTAAAGAGCGGCGTCCTCAGCACCGTGCGCCGCAAACGCTGGTTCGTTTCCAAAAGCGAACAGCGCCGCATGGATGAGAAAAAAGCCGCCCGCCGTCTCAAGCGGCGTCAGGTAAAACTGGCTGAATAGAACGACCGGAGGTGTGTATGGCGAAAGATGATGACAAACTTATGGTGGAAGGCACAGTGGTCGAGGCGTTGCCCGGGACGCAATTTCGCGTGCGATTAGACAACGGCCATGAAATTCTTGCCTATCTCTCAGGCAAAATGCGAAAGTTCTACATTCGCATTTTGCTCGGCGACCGCGTCAAAGTAGAAATGTCCCCTTACGACCTGACGCGCGGACGCATCACCTTCCGCCAGCGCAAATCATCTTCTCCTTTCGAAGAATAGACCATACACCCCCACCCTGCTCCAATTCAACAGGACGTTCCATGCATGGAGCGTCCCGTTTTTTTACCATCGGGTCATTCACAGAATTTTGCCAGTCCTTTTCGGTCTAATACAACCAATTTCCCAGAAGGCGTGAGCGAAATCAGCCCTTGTTCACGAAAAGCCACCATCGCCTGGTTGACACGCTTGCGGGAAGCCCCAACCAAATCAGCAATCTCGCTCTGGGTCAGCGTAATGGGGATGACAACCGGTTCGCTCGAATGATTGCCTCCGTAACGGTCGGCAAAGGCCAGCAACTGGCGCGCCACCCGTCCTTTGATATCCAGCGTTGCCAGGGATTGAATCAACTCATTGTTCATCCGCAAACGCGCGCCCATCATCTGCACGAGGTTGCGCGAAACGCGGGGAAATTCATCCAGCATCTGGTGGAAGGCATTCTTGTCCATCCACAGCATCAGTGAATCTTCAAGCGTGACCGCGCTGGCTGAATGTCCGGCACTATCGAGCAGGCTGATTTCGCCCAGCATATCTCCCGCCCCGATAATCGAAAGCACAACTGGCTGTTTGTCGAGCTGGTCAATGTAAATTTTGACCGTTCCATACAGGATAATATACACCGCCTCGCCGGGTTGCTCGGCGACCAAAACGTTCGTACCAGCCGGAAAGAGTTTACGGTGTGCGCGGCGGGCTATCCATTCCAGTTCAGCCTGGTTCAACCCGCGAAAAAGTGGAATGCTCGCAAGGATGTTCTGGGTATCTGATGATGGGTCCGGCATAGTCGGATTTTACCTCGTTACTGGTATGTTGTTTCAGGCAGAGAAAAACAAGTCCAGTTTACAGTTTAAGAAAAATCGCAGGGCGGAAAGTCTCTCTCCGGCCCTGCGATAATTGCAGCGTGTATCCCCCGCTCCCCCTATGCAGTTCTTACACAATTCTTATTATTCTCATATTTTCATTTTTTTCAAGGACATACGGGACACTTCAGGTGAGAAATATTTCTCACCTAGCGGCAATATCGCATCAATCCGTCCCGATTCAGGACAATAATGCGGCCAGTTGTGTTGGTTGCAATCAATTCCTGTTCTCGAAAGGCCACCATCACCTGATTAACGCGCTTGCGCGAGGCCCCGACCAGGTCGGCAATATCGCTCTGGGTCAGATGAATCGGAATCAAGACGGATGCGCCTTCGGCGCGGCCATATTTATCGGCAAAGGCAAGTAACTGGCGCGCTACCCGTCCGTTGACATCCATCGAAGCCAGTGCCTGAATCAGTTCGTTTGCCAGGCGCACCCGCGCAGAAAGAATGCGCACCAGGTTCTGCGCTACTGCCGGAAAGCGGCGCAGAGATTCCTGAAAGGCCGATTTATCCATCCACAGGAGCAAACTCTCCTCGAGGGTAACAGCGCTTGCCGAACGTCCAGCGCTATCTATGAGGCTCATCTCTCCCAGCGTATCGCCTGCACCCAGAATTGCCAGCACCACATCGCGGCCATCGGCCTGTTCTACATGGATTTTGACCGTCCCATGCAAAATAACGTACACGGCCTCGCCGGGCTGCTCGGCAGTGAGAATGTTCGTTCCGGCGGCAAACAGGCGGCGGCGCGCTCTGGCAGAAATCCAATTCAAATCGAGCGGGTCAAGGCCCTCGAATAAGGCAATGCCCTCGAGTAAGTTACGGGTGTTCGCCGTATTTGAGGTGAGCATACGCACGTTCATTTTACATCCTTTCACCCGGAAAGAGCATATCGCATTCGACACGCCAGGGACGATGCTCTTCAGCTCTCGTTCAGAAACGGTTGGCCGTTCGGAGAAAAGCGGCTTTGTCCATTTCCGTAAACGGAGAAGCCATCGCCGTATCAGGAGAGAGGGTCACCTGTAATCGCTCCCGAGCCGCAAAGACCTGCGGGAAGATTTGCTGCGCTTCGTGTTCGATTTGTTGAATCCGCGCATCGTCATAATTCGGGTCATGATGAAAAAGTGCCAACTGTTTTACCCCTGCGGCCTGCGCCAATTCACAGGCCATGCGAGGGGTCGAGTGTCCGTAGCCCTGTGTGGAAGTCCAACCGTTCCGTCCTTGATAGTGGTCTTCCGAATACTGAGCATCGTGAATGAGCAAATCGGCATGACGCGCAAAGGCTGCCAGGCGGCGGTCGGTGCCAATGTACCCTTCGGTATCGGTCGCATAAACCACACTGAGACCGCGCCACTCAATGCGGTAAACGTACACACCGCCTGGATGCGCGTATGATTTCATCAGGCGAATGAACAATTCGCCGGTGGGCTGTTTTGAGATGCAGGGAGTTTCGGCCTCGAAGCACAGGACATCCGTCTCATTCAGGGAGCGGATTTCTTTGGCGGCGTTCATGTCGCGCAGCGAAACGGGAAAGGCGGGCGGCATCTGATTGCGCGCCAGCAGTTCTTCCAGCGCCTGCTCCGAAGCGCCGGGGCCGAACAGAAAAAGTCGGCTGACCGGGTGGTAGGCTGGTGCGAAGAAAGGAAAGCCTTGCGTATGGTCGTGGTGCAGGTGGCTGAATAACAGAGTTGCCTGAACAGGCTTGCCGGTTTGCTGAGAGCGGCGCATCAGGTCACGCCCCAGCGGGATGATGCCCGTGCCAGCATCCAGGATAAGGAGGCGTCCCCCGGCATTGACCTCGACACACGCGGTATTGCCGCCATAGCGAACAGTATGTCCGCCTGGAGCAGGATAACTGCCGCGCACACCCCAAAAGGTGATGGTCAGGGTTTCGTTCATTTCGGTCTCCTTCTCGCGCTTCGGCGCGGGATGCGTTTTGACGTGTTTCTGTTTGTATTATCGGCCTGCGAGAAGATTCGTGAAAGGAAGCGGGCGGCAAAGAAGTTGAGAAGTTTTTCACAATGCAGGTGTGAATTTCTGCCCAACGCCAGAGGTGCTACCCGGAAAAAGCCTGACACGCGGTATAATTTCTGACCGATGCCTGGCAAGCCCCCTTCCCACGCTCCCCTGGTCCACCGCAGCGCCTGCGGCGACCGAATTGATGCCCCCTGGCGCTATCCGATTGTCATGTACAAAGGGCGGCAGGTCATCCTTTGCTCGGTGGAATGCCTCAAGCAATTTCAAAAAGACCCCGACGGTTTTATGTCCGGCGAGGTCATTCACATCAACAGCAACAAGCGCACCCAACCCTGTCTCTGATTCAGCGCCTTTACCTTTTGCGAATGATTATCATCGGATATTGACCGTTTTCTGCAAAAAAGCGGGGAAATACATCTTCGAGCCAGAAAACAAATTTCAGCAAGAACCGGCCTCCCAGTTGAGGATGCACGAACCAGCGCAGCACTTCGGTAGAGAGGCTGCGCCAGGGGCGCAGTTCCAGCGGAATTTTGCTGCCAACTTCGCGTTTGAGCCAGGCGGGAGTGGGTTTTTCTACAAACGTTCCTTCGGGTGTTTGGGCGGTAAGCCATTTTTTCTTTTTCTTGGGGCCACGTCCGGTCATTCGGCGCAAGACGGCGATCACCGGTTCGGCCAGCGAGGTGAGCAGCGGGCTGAACCAGCCATTGACGACCACCCCCGTGCGACCCGGAGAGAGGACGCGATGCAATTCGCCGTAAGCGTGCGGATGTTCTTCGATAGGCAAATGGTGGATGGCGTGCATGGAGACGAAGGCATCGAACGCATCATGCCGAAACGGTAAATTTGCCAGGTCGCCAACCACGAACAGGCCATGTTCTCCCAGTCGTTGACGGGCTTCGCGCAAGGCCTGAATGGAAATATCCAGACAAACGCGCCGGTGATAGCCCTGCGAATAGGTCAGGTACTCATCATACTGTACCGGGCCGGAGCCGGCATCCAGCAAAAATTTGCCGGTTGGAATCAAGCCGGCGTTGACGCGCAGGCGCGTCTTGTGAATATATTCTGCCGAGACGGGGCGCAGGTCTTCGTAGCGGGCATTCTGGTAGTTGCCATCGGCTTCTTGCTGCCAGCCAATCTGGTCATAAAATTGACGAACGGTTTGTTTGGGGTTGGTCATGTTCGGGTATCGGTCATCGGTTGTGTTTTTGTCACCAGGTCAGCGGTTGTCCAGCCAGGTACTCAAAAGTGCGGCCAAAAGCAGCGCGGCCTTCGGGGGAGAGAACGCGCGCCAGCGGCCAGAGTTCGTAATCTTTCCAAAAGTGCATCAAGCGCCAGGGGAAGTCGAAAGGAAATTCAAAGAAGAAGCGATAGGCATAATTCCAGGCAGTTTCGACCTGTTCTTCGGTCAAACGGTTGGATGAAGAACTGTATAGCAAACCATCCAGCATCCCAAAATACTCATCGTACGTCGCGGGGTCGTAAGTGAAACCGCGCCCGCGATAGTGGGTTTGTCCGGCTACGATGACCGGTACGCCACGCATGGCCATTTCCATGCCAACGGTGGTGGTGTAAGCCAGTCCAAGCGAGGCGATTTCCATCAAGTCATAGGTGTTGATTTTTTCGTGCGGCCCAATGACGTGGATGTGTTCGGGGCGTTGCGGCAGAGCGCGTTCGATGACGCCGACCATAGAAGGGCCTTTCATCAGCCGCTCGCCCGGATGAACGCGCACCACAAGTTGCGCATCGGTGCGGCGCGCGAAGTATTGGACGGTTTTCTCAATCCACTCGGCCATCGAGGCGGTGAAAAGATTGCGTCCAAGCGTCAGGCTATCCCCCAGCACGTTCGTTGCCAGCAAAACGATGGGGCGTGAATCCAATCCCAAACTGGCGCGCAGGGTTTCGCCACCCATCGAGGGGACATCCTGCCAGAAGCGTGTGCCTTTGCCATATTTTTTGGCGCTGGTGCGGGCATCTTCGAGGGCGGCAATTTTCTCGCGTTCTGAGTCGTTCAGCGGCGTGTGCCCGCGCGCGGCCCACAGCGCATCGGTGTTCTGACGCATCACGATGTCGTTTTGCGCCAGCCAGATTTGTTCGCGCTGGTCGTTGAATTCGTAGGTCACGGTCATCAGGTTCAGGAAGCGCGCCACCTGGTAGAAAATTCCCAGTTCAGTCACCAAACCGTTCGGGACAAGAACGGTATCGGGACGAGATTGCTGTAAGAGCCACAGCGCTGCCAAAGCGGCCTGTTCGTTCCGCTTGCACCGAAAGCGGTATAAGGCCGAATTCCGGTCAAAATCTTCCACCTGGAGGGTGTACATCACGTCAAACGCAGAAGCGGTCTCCACAGCCGGTTTCAAGGCGTCTGGCAGAGCCGCCAGGGGAGAAACTTCGAGCAAGGAATGCGACCGAATCAGTCCGGTGAGGGGTTTCAGCACCCGGCGCGTGTACAAATCCTGGCGGCGCAGGTCGAATGGGTTGATGTCCCTGTCCCAATCGCCATACGGCAAATAGGCAAGGGTGACCTCATGTCCCATGCCGCGCAGGGCCAGGCCAATCATGACGGCCTGTTCGACCCAGTAATGCAGGGTGGCAAACAAGACAATGCGCTTGTGCGGCGTATCGTTTTTTTTGTTTCTCTCATCCGCAAAATCGCTTCGGAGAACATTTCTCACCTGCGCTGCTGCCTGGGGCAGGGCTTTTTCCAGTTGAGTCAGGTTGTAGCGTGTGTGCGGACGGGTACGACGCAACGCGTCGTACAGGTCGGCGGAGTAGGGGATTTTGGAAAGAAACCGTTTGAGCGCCATCGCAGGTGTGTTTCCTGTCTCAATCACGTTCGATGACCCAGGCCAGCCGGGGGCGAATGGGTCCCTGACGCGGTTCGGCCCACTGCATACCGGGCGCTCCCATCGGGTCTACATTAAAAGCCAGGGCATTTTCATCCATAAAGTACCGTTTGACGCCGAAGGAACTGGCGTTGATGCCCAAAATATAACGGCCCTCATTGAGTAAATCGGCAGGAATCTGGCATTTGCTGAGGTAATGACCGGCTTGCCGAACCGCATGTTGCTCGTAGAGCGCCGGTTCATCCACGTCGAAGGAGGTAAAGACGTATTCACCCCGTACGGTGCTGAGGTAAATCCCTACCCGCAGGCCGGTGATGGGCGCAGCGAGACGATATTCCAGTTCGACCGTGATGGGTTCGACCGAACGCAGGGTATCAGAAACCGCGCCGCGCGGGTCGCGCACACGCAGAGCAATGGGCTGAAAAGGCGCCGCCGAAGCGGGAATCTCTTCGTCGCTCCAAAGGCGTTCGCCTGCCTGCGTTTGGCCGGAAGCCAGGTAAAAATCTACTGCTTCAGGGGTGGGGCCGCGCATCACCAGGCGTCCCTTTTGCAAAACGATGGATTCTTGCGTCAGGCGCAGAATGGCGCTCATGTTGTGGCTGACGAAAAGAATCGTGCGCCCCTGGCTGGCGACATCGTTCATCTTGCCCAGACATTTGCGCTGAAATTCGGCATCGCCGACGGCCAGCACTTCGTCTACCACCAGAATTTCTGGCTCCAGGTGCGCGGCAACGGCAAAGGCCAGGCGCAGGTACATGCCAGAAGAATAGCGTTTGACGGGTGTATCAATGAACTGCCCAACTTCGGAAAAATCTACGATTTCATCGAACTTGCGGGCAATTTCAGCGCGTTTCATGCCAAGAATGGCACCGTTCAGGTAGATGTTTTCGCGCCCCGACAGTTCCGGGTGAAAACCGGTGCCGACTTCGAGCAGAGAGCCCACCCGCCCGCGCACGGTGACCATGCCGCGCGTCGGCTCGGTGACACGCGAGAGGATTTTGAGCAGGGTAGATTTTCCGGCGCCGTTGCGCCCGATGATGCCAAGAACTTTTCCTTCTTCTAAATCAAACGAAATGTCCTGGAGCGCCCAGATGTAACCGGCATTCCGGCCGGGGTCTTCCAACGGCCGGCCTATCAATGAGGCGGCCAGGCGCAATGGGGCTTTTGCCGCATCGGCCAGGACATCGCGCAACATGCCATACTGAAAGCGCTGAGAAGCCAGGCCGATTTTGTAGCGTTTGCTGATGTTTTCAACTTTGATGGCAATGCTCATAAACACCTAAATCATATCCGCAAACGTCCGTTCCATGTTCCGAAAATAAAAGAGACCGCTGACCAGGATGAGCAAGGCAATACCCGCAGAAACGGCAATCAGCAGGTTGGGCGGGTTGCCGACGCCAAGCAAAGCCCAGCGAAAGCCATTGACCACGCCTGCCATCGGGTTCAGGGAGTAAATGACCTGCCACTGCTCCGAAATGACTCTGGAGGAATAAGCAATCGGAGTCAGGAACATCCAGAACTGAGAGAGAAACGGCAGTGCGTAACCCACATCGCGGTATTGAACGTTGATGGCCGAAAGCCATAAGGCAACCCCCAAAGCCGTGACGATAGCGAGCAGGAGGAACAGCGGCACGGCCCAGAGTGCGTGAATGCCCGGGGTAATGCCGTAGTACGTCATCATGCCAATCAACACCACAAAGGCAATCGCAAAATCGAGCAGGCCGCCCAACACCGAAGCAATTGGCAAGACCAGACGCGGAAAATATGTTTTGGTAATCATGTTCTGGTTGGAGGTGAGCGAGCGGCTGGCCGAATTGAGCGCCATCGAGAATAAGCCCCAGGGCAGGAGCGCCGTGTATGAGAAAATTGGGTAGGGCAGGCCGCCGTCCGTTTCCATGCGGGCAATGTTGCCAAAGAGGAAATTAAAAACCAGCATGGTCAGCACCGGCTGAAGAATAGCCCATGCTGCCCCCAGGGCGGTCTGCTTGTAGCGGACTTTAATATCGCGCCAAAGCATGAACCACACCAGTTCGCGGTAAAGCCACAAATCGCGCAGATTGAGCGCCGCCAGGCCTGTGGTGGGTTGGATATATACCGTCGTGGGTGTGTAAGCAGAAGATGAAAGGCTGGATTCAGACATAATGTCTTTAACCGGTTGTTGATTGGGCGCAGACCCGGAAAAGGGGCTGCCAACTATCGAATCTTGTCCCGATTTTCGCGGAACCAGGAAATGGTGCGGCGCAAACCTTCCTCAAAGGGCACCTGTGCCGTCCAGCCAAAGCGTTCGCGGGCGCGGGTTACATCCAGGCCTCGGCGCGGTTGTCCGTTGGGTTTGGAGGTATCCCACACCAGGCGGCCCTCAAAACCGGTCAGGCGCACAATCATCTCGGCCAGGTCTTTAATGGAAATTTCGTAGCCAGAACCAAGATTGACCGGGTCGGAGGCGTTGTATCGTTCGGTGGCAGTCAGAATTCCTTCAGCAGCATCTTCCACATAGAGGAATTCGCGCGTGGGTGAGCCATCGCCCCACACCACCAGTTCTTTTTCACCACGTTCCTGCGCTTCGATAGCCTTACGGATAAGCGCGGGGATGACGTGCGAGGTTTTCAGGTCGAAATTATCACGCGGGCCATACAGGTTGACCGGCAAGACGAAAATCGAATTAAAGCCGTACTGTTCGCGGTAAGCCTGCGATTGGACCAGCATCATCTTTTTTGCCAGGCCATACGGAGCATTGGTCTCTTCAGGATAGCCATTCCACAGGTCATCTTCTTTGAACGGAACCGGCGTAAACTTGGGGTAAGCGCACACCGTGCCAATGGCAGTGAACTTGCCCACGCCTGCCTTCCAGGCTTCGTGCATCAGTTGCACGCCCATCATCAGGTTATCGTAGAAGAATTCGGCTGGATGTTCCCGGTTCGCGCCGATACCGCCTACATTCGCGGCCAGGTGGATGATGATGATGTTTTCTGGCTGGACGGTTGTCTGATGCACCGGTTGGAAAAAAGCCGCTTTGAGAGATGCCGGAATTTCATCGGCAGGGCGCAGCGAATCGTGCAACAAACGTCGAATGTCCTCTCGTTCGATGAGGTTGTAGTTCTGAATGCGGGGGACGAGAATTTCCTGCGCGCCGCGCGCCGCCAGTTTTTCGGTCACAAACGAGCCGAGAAACCCTGCTCCGCCAGTGACGATAACACGCTTGCCTTGCCAGAAGTTTTCGGTCATATCTTTCCTCCAAAAGGGGTCGAAACTGGTTTATTGAACAATAAAGTGAGCATTCCGATAGCGTTCATCGTAGGGATTGCGAATCAGGCCAGTTTTGAGCGCCCCGACCAGTTCACGCACGCCTTCATCCACCGTGCGCTCGGCCCGAAAGCCCAATTCACGGCGAATCTTCTCAAACGAAACTGTGATGTCGCGCTTGTCGCCGCCAAAGGTCAGGTCTTTGTATTCCACAATCACTTCCGGCAAGCGCTTGATAATGAAGGCCACAATCTGGTCTTTGGTGTAATTGCCGTCGTCGCTGCCGAGATTATAGACCTGTCCCCGCACTTTCTCCAGCGGTGAATCCAGCCCTAACATCAGCCCTTGCGCCACATCCAAAACGTGGATGAAAGAGCGCGAATATCCGCGCTGATAAATGAGCAGTTCGCGGCGGGTGAAAGCATCTAACACGAACTGATTGACCACCAAATCGAAGCGCGTGCGCGGCGAGAGGCCGTACACTGTCGCCAGGCGAAAAACCACCACCGCCGGGTCAGTGCGTGAGAGCAGGTATTCTTCGGCAGCCACTTTTGATTCGGCATACAGCGACTCGGGCCGCAGAGGCGACTCTTCGTTCACCGGGTGGCCATCATCCGACGGCGCATACACGCTGTAGGTGGAAGCGTAGATGAAGCGTTCCACCCCCAAACTGGCCGCTTGTTCGTAAATGTTGCGCACCGCGTCAACGTTATAGTGCCAGGTGGCCTGCCGTCCAATCGCCTGACAGGCCGGAAAGCCAACAATCCCGGCCAGGTGGATGACGGCATTGGGACGAGGGGCATGGCGCGGCAGGGAGTCGCGCAAACTGCGGCGTTCGGTCACATCGGCTTTGGCGAAGTGAAAGTGCGGGTCGGAGAAAAATGCCAGCAGCGATTCACCGCCAAAGAGCAAATTATCAATCACTGTTACGTGGTGACCTGTCCGCAACAGACGTGCAACCAGTAAAGAGCCAATATAGCCTGCGCCGCCAGTCAGCACAATGTGCTTTGCGCTCATTTCTCATCCCTCCGCAGATGTACGCTCAAATGTTCGACCAGCAAAACCGGCGCGTCTGTATCTTCAGTCAGTTCCACGCCTTGCTCCAGACAGGTCAAACGACAAATATCCGCCACATCACCCTGACCTTCAATGCGCACCTGCCGAATGCCTTCGGCTTTGAGCGCTTCCAGGATGTCCTTTACTTTACCGCGAATGCGGCGATAGAGCAGGAACTGCTGTTCGATGTAATCCACGGTCAAACGGGCGCGCTTTGCCAGGCCCTCTGGCGTGATGATATAGCGCAACTTGCGCCGTTCTGCGCGCATCACTTTGACATAACCTTTGGAAATGAGCCGCTTCAGATGCCAGTTCACCGTTCCAACCGCAACCCCTAACTGGGTTGCCAGGTCAGCCTGAGTGACATCTGGATTGGTCTCGATTTTCTCCAAAAGCGAAAGCTCGTGCAGGGAATCGTGAGAGTTTTCCATAAGCAAAATTCAAGGCCTGAATTATACACCAGTATTCAGACCTTGAATTTTAGGCTAAGGGCATTTTGGATTTTCTTGCGGCACATACAGCACAATACGGTCGGCAGAAAAGATTTGCGCCGGGCGGTAATTGCACAGAATCGGACGCGCGGCAAAACGTACCCAGGCATTGTTTTCCTCGCCCATGGCGTAATCGCTCCCCAGCAGATTGGTCGTGAGCGGGTCTACCACAATCAGGTCGAAACGTTGGGCGCGTATTTCGGCCTTAAAGCGGTCGAGATACGCTTCGTTGTTTGCCATCGCCATTTCCATCAGTTCTTCGCGTTCGTATTCGGGAATCATCCTGACAGACGGGAGCATGTTCATCGAAACGAGATGCCGCTGGGTGATGAAGAGAATCTCGCCGCCACGCGCAGAGACCGCCTGCACCTGGCGCTGGAGTTCCGCTAAAACCGCCTGACTCGCTGCCTTATCGTAAGTAACCAGCCCAATCGGCATGCGCTGGCCAAACCAGACGGGAACGAGAACCAGCAGCGCCAAGACCGCCCAGGGGAAGTGAAGCGGCGGATGGTGAACTCCTGGCTCCGGCGCATAACGGCCAAAGAAGAGATACGCCGCAACGATAATGAGAGCCACTGCATAGGCATCCATGTTGTGAATATCGCCCCCGCCGCCGATTTTCATGCTGACGACAATCCCGCCTGCGAACAAAACCGCCAGGCCGGCCAGAAGCAGGCTCACTCGCAGCGGATGAAGCGCACCGCGGCGCAAGACCTGCCACAAGACCAGCCACATCGGCAGCGAGTACAAAACGATGGCCGGGAAAACGCCCAACGGGTACGTGGCGTTCGGCCACAGCCGGTACCACAGCAGCGACGAGGTCAGGCTGGTGTAAAAATCACTGCTTTGGCCAATCCCCGACCAGGCGATGTAAACCTGCATGGAGAGAAACGCAATGAGCGTCCCAACCAGAAACCAGGATGCGGGCAGAGCCAGATAGCGCAGATAAGCGAGAAGTCCCGGTTTACGCTCGTGGTTGGGCATGCCAAACGGTGTTTCGAGCAGATACAGCGCCGCGGCGATCATGCCCGGCACGGGATACCAGTTCAGGCGGCTCAAACCAGCCCAAACCGAAGCCAGCAAAACGAACAGCCAGGTCTGGCGCGCATTGTGGCGCGAAAAGCCCCCTAAAACGAGAAAAACCGGCGGGGCAAGATGCAGATATAACGGCAAATCGAACAAGGCCAGGAAAATCCAGGCTCCGGTGGCAAAGCCCCAAAGGGCAGAACCCGGTTTCAGCCGGATAAGCAGCGCCGGGGCAATCATTCCTACCAGAACAAAACGGATGAAAATCTGCCAGGCGCGGTGCGCCCATAAGGGGGAATCCAACCAGTACGGTGGTACCAGAACAAGGTGCAGCGTTGGGTGGAGAATCGGCCAGGGCAGGCGTTCTCCATAAATCCTTTCGGAGAGGAAGAGCGAAGGGTAGTAAAAGCGGCTTGTCTCCGACCAGCCCAACGCAAAGGGGTAATCGGTAATGCCCGCCAGATACGCCAGGACGATGTGGAAACTCGCCTGGAGCAGGAGAATCAACCCCAACGCCGCCGGCCATGGTATGCGCGGCCACACCGCACGCAACAGCCACGCGCCCCCCAGCGCCAGCAACCAGAAGAGCAGAAAACGCGCCGCTTCTTCGCCGCGAATCAGTTTGCCATAATACGGTTGGAGCAAAAGGAGCGAATAAGCCGGTAACCAAACCACCAGCAAGAAGGCGCATACACCGCGCGGCAGGCGCCTGGCAAGGTTAAGGCGCTGGAAGCGTTCCAGCCAGGCCGGGCGCAAGGCAAACGCCGCACCCACACAGGCGACACCCATCCACCCCAACCCGCCCAGAAGCGCCAGCCAGGTTTTGCTCATCAACACGTTGACGCCCAGCGCCTGTGCCACACCAAGCATCTGCCAGGCCGCCAGCCAGCATAAAAAGCCGGTGAAAACAAACACCGCGCGCCAGAAAGAGACAGGAGAGACGGTCATCACAGGTGAGTATTCAGGGGTTAGAGTTCCCTCAGCAGCGACGTTCATGAGTTTGCATTGCGGGTAAAATCATATCATGGACATTCATCAGCATCAGGCCGAAATTCTTCAAAACGAAGGCTACTGGCAAAAAAAGCCAATTTTGCGCCAGATTTACCGCGCATTTCATGAGGAGATTGCGAAACATCTTTCCACGCTTCCCTCTCCGCTGGTGGTGGAATTGGGGTCGGGCATCGGGAACATCAAAGAGGTGATTCCCCATGCGCTTCGCACCGACCTCTTTCCCAACCCCTGGCTCGACCAGACTGAGAACGCGTATGCCCTGAGTTTCGACAAGGAGACAGTCAGCGACTTGATTTTGTTCGATGTCTTTCACCATTTGCGCTACCCCGGCACGGCGCTGCGGGAGTTCTGGCGGGTTTTGCGACCCGGTGGACGGGTGCTGGTGTTTGACCCGTTCATCAGCCTGGTGGGGGTGGTGGTCTATGGTTTGTTGCACAAAGAGCCAATTGCATGGCGGCAGGAAATCGTGTGGTATGCGCCCCCCGGGTGGGACGCGCATCAGGTAGATTATTACGCCGCGCAGGGCAACGCTACGCGGGTTTTCTTCAGCCGGCTGACTCCTTCTCTGTTGCGCGATTGGAATATTGTAACGCGCAAACGTTTTGCAGCCCTTTCGTATGTCGCCAGCGGGGGCTACTCCGGCCCACAACTGTATCCTGATTCGCTCTACCCGCTCTTGCGCACGCTGGATAGCTGGCTGGATAAACTGCCGCCGGTTTTTGCCACACGCATTCTGGTCGTGCTGGAGAAGCCGCAGCCGGTCAGATAACGCCCAGTTTTTTGCCAACGGTCTGGAATGCAGCGAGACCTTTGTCCAGGTCATCGGTGCTGTGCGCGGCAGAAATCATGACGCGAATGCGCGCTTTACCCTTTGGCACGGTGGGATAGCCAATTGCCATCGCAAACACACCCTGCTCAAACAGTTCACGGCTGAATTTCTGGGCCAACGGCGCTTCCCCCAACATGACGGGGGTGATGGGTGTTTCGCTGACGCCAGTATCAAAACCAAGTCGCTTCATCTCTGCCTTAAAGTAACGCGCATTTTCCCACAGTTTTTCTACCAGTTCGGTGGAATTTTCCAACAGGTCGATGGCTGCCAGGCAAGCCGCCGCATCCGGCACGGTGACTGCTGAAGAAAACAGGAATGGGCGTCCGCGCTGTCGCAACCACTCGATGATGACGGCGTTGCCGGCCACCACGCCGCCGACCACGCCAAATGCTTTGGAGAGAGTGCCGACTTCCACATCCACCTTGCCGTGCAGGCCAAAATGGTCCACAATGCCGCGTCCACCTTTGCCCAGCACACCTTCGCCGTGCGCGTCATCCACCATCAGGAGAATCTCGTACTTTCTGGCAACTTCGTAAATTTCGGGAAGAGGGGCAATATCGCCATCCATGCTGAACACGCCATCGGTCACAATCAACGCACGGCGATACTGACTCAGGTTAGCCTTGATTTGCTCTTCGAGCGATTGCACGTCGTTGTGTTCGTAGGCAATGATTTTGGCACCCGAAAGGCGGCAGCCATCAATGATGCTGGCGTGATTCAAACGGTCGGAGAAAATCACATCCTCCTTGCCCACCAGCGCCGGAATGGTGGCCAGGTTGGCCGTAAAACCGCTTTGAAACGTGATAGCCGCTTCGACCCCCTTGAAAGCCGCCAGACGTTTTTCCAGCTCAACATGCAGCGTCATCGTCCCTGCAATGGAGCGCACCGCCGCAGGCCCCACCCCCATCTGGTTGACGGCTTTCTGGGCCGCCTCCACGAGTTTGGGGTGGTTTGCCAGACCTAAATAGTTGTTTGAGCAGAAGTTCAACACCCGGCGGCCATCCACCATCAGCCATGCCCCCTGCGGCGATTCGATGGTGCGGATGGTATTGTACAGTCCGGCTTGCTTCAGACCATCAAGTTCCTGGGTAATCCATTCGGTTTTGGACATTGCCTTCTCCTGAAAATCTGTTTCTTCTGGTGTTTTTTCTCTTCTGAAACCCACATGGGGGAGAAGAGCGTGGCATAGGAAACGTTGTAGCGTTGATTATATGCCAAAACGCAAGTCCAACCGCCCCGATATTTTTCACAAATTGAAGGCGGTTGGGTAGAATTTGGTTGAAATGTCCAGACCAGCTGCTCGTATTTTCACACTCTCCGATACCGCCCTGCTCATTCGGCTGGGAGAGGTTCTCGACCCGGCACTTAACCGCCGCGTTCATCTGCTGGCGGCGGCGCTGAAGGCAGCTCCGCTGCCCGGTTTTTTAGAATGCGTGCCGGGCTATGCTTCGCTGACCGTGCATTACGACCCCCTGGCGTTGACCGAGTCCGAAGTGCGTACCTGGCTGAAAACCCGCCTGCACCTGGTCGAAGAGACCGCGCAACGCCCAACCCAAACAATCGAAGTGCCGGTAGTATATAACGGCCCCGACCTGGATTTTGTGGCTGAAACCTGCCATCTCGCGCCCGACGAAGTCATCCGCCTGCACTGCGGCACACGCTACACGGTCTACATGATGGGATTTACGCCAGGCTTCCCGTATCTCGGCATTCTGCCGGAAGCCCTGCGAGTACCGCGCCTGCCCACGCCGCGCGCCAGAGTTCCTGCCGGCAGTGTCGCCATTGCGGGGGCTCAAACTGGCATCTATCCGGTCGAATCGCCCGGCGGCTGGCGGTTGATTGGACACACACCGCTCACCTTGTTTGACCCCAACCGCACTCCGCCGTTCCTGTTCGCGCCGGGGGATGAAGTCCGTTTTCTTCCCGGCAACATGGCTTGACCCTTCGACACAGTTGAGATACAATCATACCAAATAGTTGAGCAAACACTCAACTATTGGAGATGTTATGTCCCTAATTCCTCTCGATGACCTGACCGCCACCCGCCTGGCCGACCTGTTTTCGGCCCTGGGCGACCCAACCCGCGTGCGCATCGTGGCGGCGTTGCGGGAGGGAGAAGCCACTGTAAGCGGTCTGGCGCGGCAAATTGGGCTGACCAAATCGGCCATCTCGCACCAGCTGCGAGGGTTGAAGGAAAAACGTCTGGTACGCGCCCGTAAACAGGGGCGGCAGGTGTTCGTCGCCATAGACGATGAACACGTTACTGAACTGTTTCAAAAAGGGCTGGAACACGCTCAACACGGTTGATTCATGTCCCCTCACGCTCATTTTTCTTCCGAATCTGCACAAACGTCCACCAGGCGGTTGAGTCTTTCGCTTGGCCTGACGCTGGCTTTTGTCGTCGTCGAAGCCCTGGCCGGGCTGCTTGGCAACAGCCTTGCCCTGCTGACCGATGCTGCGCACAATTTCACCGATGTTCTGGCGCTCGGTTTGAGCTGGTACGCCATGCGTAAGGCGCTGCAACCGGCAAATGCTCGCCGCACCTTTGGCTATCACCGCGCTGGAATCCTGGCTGCAATGGTTAATTCGGCTTCGCTCGGGTTGATTGCGCTGGGAATCTTCTATGAAGTCTGGCATCGCTTCCTGAACCCGCCGGAAGTCAATTCGGGTCTGCTGGTAGGCGTGGGGCTGGCAGCCTTTCTTGTCAACGCCGTCACCGCCTGGTTGATTAAGGACGGCAGCGAACACGACTTGAACCTGCGTTCGGCTTTCCTGCATCTCATGGGAGATGTGCTTTCGACGTTGGGAGCAGTGCTGGCCGGGGTGGTTATCTTCTTCACCCGCTGGAACTGGCTGGACCCGCTCGTCAGCGCACTCATCGGCCTGCTGATTGTGTGGAATGCGTGGAACATTCTGCGGGAAACCCTGCACATTTTGCTCGAAAGCACCCCGCGCGATATTGACCTGGAACGTCTGGTCGGCGAGATGAACGCCGTGCCGGGCGTTAAAGGCATTCATGACCTGCACGTCTGGAGCATTGACCAGCAAAAACGGCTGCTATCAGCACATGTGGTCACCGGAGATATTCCTATCAGTCAGGGTGCACACATTCAGGATGCGCTGAACGAGTTGCTCACCCATCGTTACGGTATTGCCCATACCACCCTGCAACTGGAAAGTGTATGTTGCGGTGACGGGCGTCTGTTTTGTGAAATCACCGAAGGACACGCCTCCCATGCCTGAAAAACCACGCCGCAAACCTGCCAAAGCGGCTCGACCCCATAAAAACCCCCTGCCCTTCGCCCTGCTCGGACTGGGCGGTCTCCTTCTGATTGTACTTGCAGCGTTTCTGCTCACCCGGCCATCCTCCACTCCGCCAACCGCTGCAGTGCCAGCAGATACCCGCTCGGTGCCACGCGTCAGCCTGGAGGAAGCTCGCCAGGCGCTTGAGCAGGGAGAAGCCATTTTCCTGGACGTTCGGAGCGCCGAATCGTTTCGTCTCAAGCGCATTACCGGCGCCGTCAACATCCCGGAAAACGAACTACCCAACCGACTGGGCGAATTAGAAAAGAGTGCGTGGATTATTCCCTACTGTACCTGACCAGCAGAAGAAGCCAGCGCCCGTGCGGCGCTCATCCTGCTCCGTAATGGTTTCACGCGCGTTACGCCGCTGCTGGGCGGCTTTGCCGCCTGGCAACAGGCCGGCTACCCCACCGAAGGGGAATGACAAACGCTTGACATCCTGATTCAGCGTGGCTATAATCCCCATCCACAAGCGGGTGTAGTTCAGTGGTAGAACGTTTGCTTCCCAAGCAAAATATCGTGGGTTCGAATCCCATCACCCGCTCCAGCAAATGTGCAGGACAAGGTGTGTATCCTGTCCTGCTTTGTTTTTTACCCTTCCGCAAGTTTCCTCAGCCCCTGTTCATCCAGAATCGGCACGCCGAGCGCCTGTGCTTTTTCCAGTTTGGAGCCGGGGTTCTCGCCCAAGACCAGGTAACTGGTCTTTTTGCTGACCGAATCGGTCACCTTGCCGCCATGCTGTTCAATGAACTCCTTAACGCCCTCCCGGGTAAAGGTGGGAAGTGTTCCGGTCACGACAAACGTCAGACCGCTCAAGGACTGATGACTGGTTACTGATGACTGTTTAGAGGCAACCGGCCAGACGCCTGCTGTTTTCAATTTTGCCAGCAGAGCGCGGTTGGCCGGGCGGCTGAACCAATCCGCAATCGAGGCAGCGATATTCGGGCCAATGCCTGCAATTTGCTGTAACTCCGCGACACTGGCGCGTGAAAGGGCTTCCAGGTCGGGGTAAGCGCGGCTCAGGTCGGCGGCCATCACCTCGCCCACGCCGCGAATGCCCAGTGCGGTTATCAGCCGGTGGAGGGGCTGAGCGGCAGAAGCGCGAATGGCTTGCAGCAAGTTTTCAGCTTTCTTCTCGGCAAATCCTTCCAGCGCAAGCAACTGTTCTTTTTGCAAAAAATACAAATCGGCCACATCGCGCACCAACCCGGCTTCTACCAGTTGCTCGACAATCCGAATTCCCAATCCGTTGATGTCCATTGCCCCGCGTGAGACGAAATGCTCCACGTTCCGCACCAGTTGTGCCGGACAGGCTGCGTTGACGCAGTACCAGGCAACCTCGCCCTCGAAATGTTCCACCGCCTGCCCACAGGCCGGGCAGACGGCAGGCGGCGTAAACGGTCGTTCCGCGCCAGTGCGCACTTCGACCACCGGACCGATGACGTAAGGGATGACCTCGCCCGCACGTTTAACCAGCACCCGGTCACCAATCCGTATATCTTTTTCGGCGATGTAATCGAAGTTGTGCAGGGTGGCATTTCTGACGATAACGCCACCAATTTCCACCGGCTCCAACACCGCACGCGGGGTCAGAACGCCTGTGCGACCGACCTCGACTTCAATCTCCAGCAATTGGGTGGTCACTTCACGCGCGGGGAATTTATAGGCAATTGCACCGCGCGGGTCTTTGCCCACAAAGCCCAAATCTTCGGCCAGGCGCAAATCATCCAGTTTGATGACAAAACCATCGGCCTCGTAGCCAAGTTCATCGCGGCGGTCTTCCCAACTCTGCACGTAAGCAAGCGCTTCTTCGAGGGAGTCGAACCGCCGGGCCACGTCAGTCACCGGGAAACCAAGCGCCCTTAGCCACTGCAAAGCTGCCCATTGCGAAGCGGGGGGCGTTCCACCTTCGGCATAAACCACCTGATAGACCAGAATCGTCAACGGACGGCTGGCAGTGATGGCCGGGTCGAGTTGACGCAGAGAACCGGCTGCCGTGTTGCGGGGGTTGAGATACGTTTTTTCCCCGGCTTCGGCCAGGCGGCGGTTGAGATTTTCAAAATCGTGGTTGGTGATGAAGACTTCCCCCCGCACTACCAGGTAAGCGGGCAAATCCGAAGCGCTGACCGGCGAGAGAGAGGCATCGAACAAAGCCAACTGCCGCGCGCTTTCGGATTCCTGGCTATTAGCAGGCATTTCTGGCCCGCGGGTGACCGGTATTTTGAGGGGAATGGCCCTAATGGTGCGCAGGTTGGCCGTAATATCCTCGCCAATTTCGCCATCGCCGCGTGTTGCGCCCTGTCGGAAAACGCCATCCTGATAGTGAAGCACCACGCTCAACCCGTCAATCTTCGGTTCCACAACGAACCCGGCCGTCTCAACGCGCGGGTCGAGTTTGCGAATGCGTTCGTACCAGGCGCGGGCATCGTCGGCGCCGAAGGCATTTGCCAGGCTCAAAATCGGACGGGGGTGCCGCACCTTCTCGAACTTTTCCGAAACCGCTATACCTACGCGCTGGGTGGGTGAATCAGGCGTCACCCAATCGGGATGTTCGGCTTCGATGGCTTTGAGTTCCTCCATCAGCCGGTCATATTCCGCGTCGCTGATGACGGGCGAATCCAGCACGTGGTAGCGGTACAGGTGGTAATGCAGTTCCTGCTTCAACTGGTTGTAACGGGCAAGGGTGGTCATAAAGCTATTATATCCGCGAACGAAAAAGCACACTTCGTTCATTTTCTAAATTAATCTCTCTATCATCTTGTCTTGTTTCTCGCTGTGGTATGATTTGCCCCGCTATTTTGGAAAGGAACGCTTATGACGACCTACAAAACGAAATTGCCCAATCACTTCGACCTGCCGCGGCGCATCAACCGGCTGGGCGAACTCTCTTATAACTTGTGGTGGACCTGGAACCCGAACGCACAACGTCTGTTCAGCCGCATAGACAACAACTTGTGGGAACGCGTTCGGCACAACCCCATTATCTTTTTGCGCAAGGCGGAACGCCCCGCCCTGAATGCTGCCGCGCAAAACCCCATCTACCTGGAACTGTATGACCAGGTCTTTGCAGAGTTCGATGCCTACATGCGGCGAAGCGACACCTGGTTTGCCTCTACGCACCCCAACAGCAAAGACCAGATTGCTTATTTCTCGATGGAATTTGGCCTGCATGAAACCCTGCCTATCTATTCGGGCGGCCTGGGTGTGCTGGCTGGCGACCACTTGAAAGAATCTTCCGATATTGGCCTGCCGCTGGTGGGCATCGGCCTGCTCTACACCGAGGGGTACTTCTCCCAGCGAATTACCGAAGACGGCTGGCAAGAAGCCATTAACAACCCGCTCGACTTCGAGGGCCTGCCGTTGCTGCTCGTCCGCAAAGAAGATGGCACAGAACTGACCATCCAGGTCGAATTTCCTGATGGCCCGGTGCAGGCGCGCATTTGGGAAGTACGGATTGGACGCACTCCGCTCTATCTGCTGGATACCAACATGAGCATCAACCCGCCGATGGTGCGCCAGCTCACCACCCGGTTGTACTGGTCAGATATCAACCTGCGCGTCATGCAAGAGGTGCTGTTGGGAATTGGCGGCGTGCGCGCGCTGCGTGCGTTGGGATTCAACCCAACGGTCTGGCACATGAACGAAGGTCACGCCTCGTTCATGATTCTGGAGCGCGCCCGTGAGCTGGTGAAACAGGGCAAAACCTTCGAGGAAGCCCTGGCACTGACCCGCCCGCACAACGTGTTCACCACCCACACCCCCGTTCCGGCGGGGAACGACGAATTTCCGCTCTGGCTGATTGATAAATACCTGGCAACCATGTGGCCTGAACTGGGCATTACCCGCGACCAGTTCATTGACCTGGCGCGCCACCATCAATCGTGGGGCGAGACCTTCTCGATGCCGGTGCTGGCTTTGCGCAACTCCGAAGGGCGCAATGCCGTCTCTGAGTTACACGGATTGGTGAGCCGCCGGATGTGGAAACATCTGTGGAATACCGAGAACGTGGAAGAAGTTCCGATTACCTACGTGACCAACGGCGTCCACACCACCACCTGGATGGCGCGCCGCATCCGTGCTTTGCTCGAAAAATACTTCGGCCCCGACTGGCTCGACCGGTTGGATGATTTTGAGATGTGGGAAAACATCGAAACGATACCTGACCACGAATTGTGGGCAGTACGCAACCATCTGAAGCGCAAAATGGTGCTGTATTTCGAGGAACGCTCGCGTCAGCGCTGGATGCAGGGCGGCTACCACCCGGTGCAGGTTATCGCCAGTGGCGCCATGCTCGACCCTTACGTTCTCACCATCGGCTTCGCGCGCCGCTTTGCCACCTACAAACGCGCCAGCCTGGTGCTGAAAGATTTCGACCGCCTGCTCAAAATCATCAACCAGCCCAACCGCCCGGTGCAAATCCTGTTTGCGGGCAAGGCACACCCGGCCGATGAACCCGGCAAGCAGTTGATTCAGGAAGTGTACCGCCGTGTCAAGAAGGCTGAAAACGGAGGGCGCATCGTCTTCCTGGAAGATTACGACATGAACCTGGCGCGCTACCTGGTGCAGGGTGTAGATGTGTGGATGAACACACCCCGCCGCCCCAACGAGGCCAGCGGTACTTCTGGTATGAAGGCTGCTCTGAACGGCGCGCTCAACTTTTCGGTGCTGGATGGCTGGTGGCGCGAAGCCTACAACGGCGATAACGGTTGGGCAATTGGGCCGGATGCCGACCTGGATGCCGAAGTGCAGGACGAAGCCGACGCTGAAAGCCTGTACGAAACGCTGGAGAAAGAAATCATCCCGCTGTATTACGGTGACCGCGACGCAAACGACGTGCCGGTCAAATGGGTACGGCGAGTGAAAGAATCCATGCGCACCATCACCCCGCAGTTCAGCACCCGGCGCATGTTGAAGGAATACGTCGAAAAACTGTACTTACGCAACGAATAAAAGCGAACGGGCGCAGGCACCCCCTGCGCCCGTTTTCTCGCACCGACCTCCGGGTTTATGTCAGGAAGTTGGCGCACTCGTTGATTGGCTCGAAAGGTTCAGAAAAGATGAATTGGCTCGAAATTCTGCTTTCCCCGGCGGCATGGCTGGCTGCGCTGGGCATTTTTGCCCTGCGTGTGGCCGATATGACCTTCGATACCCTGCGCGTCCTCTTCGTCATGCGTGGACGCAAAGCCATTTCCTGGGGCATGGGGTTCATTCAATCGGTAATTTTCGTGGTTGCCATTTCTTCGGTACTGGGCAACCTGGATAATCCCCTGAACATCATCGGCTATGCCGCCGGTTTTGCTACTGGCAACGTAATTGGAATGATAATCGAAGAACGTCTGGCAATTGGTCATGTTCAGGCGCAAATTGTAAGCCCGCGACGGGGCGTTTTGCTGGCCAATGCGCTGCGCCAGGCTGGCTTCGGGGTGACGGAAATTCCAGCGCGTGGCAAAGATGGCATGGTCAGTATGCTCTCGGTGAGCATCCTGCGCAAAGACACAGGGCGAATTGAGCAACTGGTTCACGAAACCGACCCCGAAGCCTTCGTCACCATTGAAGAAGTCCGCCCCATGCGGCGCGGTTTTTGGCGGGGTTAGCGGCGCAAAGCCTCAAGCAACAGACTGCGCAGGTCTTCCTGCACGCTGTTCCAGGCGCGGCTGGCATCCACAACGCGCCAGCGCCCCGGTTCCTGGCGCACCAGTTCCAGGTAACCTGCACGCACGCGCCGATGGAACTCGACGGTGTACGCATCCAGGCGATTCCATTCCTGCTGCCGGACTTTACGTTGCAGGCCAGTTTCCACATCCAGGTCGAGCAGAATGGTCAGGTCAGGAGTCAACCCACCGGTGGCATAGTGCACCAGCTGGCGCACCTGTTCCAGCTCTTGCCCATGACCATAGCCCTGATACGCAATGGTCGAGTCGAAATACCGGTCAGAAAGCACAATTTCCCCTCGTTCAAGCCGGGGACGGATGACTTCCTCGACAATTTGGGCGCGGGCTGCCTGATAGAGCAGCGTCTCCGTACGGGGGTGCATTTCGGCGTTTTTCAGGTCGTGAATCACGGCACGGATTTGCTCACCGATGGAGGTGCCCCCCGGCTCGCGGGTAGGGAAGACATGATAGCCCCGCTCGCGCAGGAATTCGACGAGCGGGGGAATGTGCGAGGTTTTGCCGGAACCTTCAGGGCCTTCGAGGGTGATGAACATGAGAGAAGCGGCTCAATCTCGAAAAATTCGCACGTGTCGGCGGGGTTCTTTGCCGTAGGAATGGCTCACCAGGTCGGCGGCACGCGCCATTTCATGCTGAATGCGGCGGATGGCCGGCCCGGCCGGGGGCATATCTACATAACGTTCGCCATTCAAAACAGCAGCGATGGCAGCCTGAGTCTCACTGCGAATTGCATCCGTACTTCCAGGCGGCAGGCTGCTTTCACCTGGCAGGTTGAACAGGTCGGCCAGAAACTGCTCAATCTGACTGACCGAATTGGCGCGCAGGACGTAAATGGGCATGCCGCGATGTTCGGCTTCGACAATTGTCGCCTGATGGTCGCGGTAATACGAGCGCAGCGTGATGAGGGCATTGGCCTCGTCCAGCGTGCGAACGACGATAGCCGGAACCCCAAGCCGTTTGGCGCTCTGCATCAGCCGATTGCGCGCTACCCCATACGGGTAAATTTTGACCGGCTGAAGCAGAGATGGGACGCCAGCAAGGCGGATTTCCGGGTTGGAAGAGGCAGTCTCCGGCGCGGGTTCGCGGGCTTCCAGGCGGTTTTCGCTTTTCGCAGCGCGGAGTTCTTGCCTGAACGTGCGCGCATCAAAGGGAGATTTACGGACTTCTGCCTGGGGAGCTTTTTCTATCCGAATTTTGCCATCGGCATCACGGATGCGCAGTTCCGCTGGAAGTGGATAACCGCGCAGGAAGGAATCCACCGCAGCGGTCACGTCCATGTGAATCGCAAGCTGGTCACGACTCTGGATTTCGATAAGGACATCGAAAGTAGGTGGCGCGCGGCGCTCCAGGACGGTTTTCTGCGTCCCGCGGCGGCGAGCTTCTTCATCGGAGAGCGTTACCGCTTCGACACCGCCCACCAGGTCGGAGAGGGTGGGGTTTTGGAGCAGGTTTTCCAGGGCGTTGCCATGCGCCGTACCGATGAGTTGAACGCCGCGTTCGGCAATGGTGCGGGCGGCGAGGGCCTCCAATTCGCGCCCGATTTCGTCAATCACAATCACTTCAGGGTTGTGATTCTCAACGGCCTCAATCATCACTTCGTGTTGCAGCATCGGTTCACGCACCTGCATCCGGCGCGCGCGCCCAACGGCGGGGTGGGGCACATCGCCGTCGCCGCCAATTTCGTTGGAAGTATCCACAATCACCACGCGGCGGGTTTCGGCAAGAATGCGGGCTGCTTCGCGCAAAAGGGTGGTTTTGCCCACGCCAGGACGGCCCAAAATCAGAATGCTCTTCCCGCTCTCGATGATGTCCTGGATGATGTCAATCGTACCGTAAACGGCACGTCCGACGCGCAGGGTAAGGCCGACAATTCCACCGCGTCGGTTGCGGATGGCCGAGATGCGGTGCAGGGTGCGTTCGATTCCGGCACGGTTATCGGCATCGAATTCGCCAACGCGCTGGTCTACGTAATCAATTTCTTCACGGGTGATTTCGGTCTCGCGCAGGATGATTTCCCCATCCACGAAGCGGGCGGTTGGCACACGCCCCAGGTCGAGAATGATTTCGAGCAGTTTATCGTAATTATTGGCTTTGTGAACAGCCTCGACAATGCTCTGTGGCAAGACGCCTAACAGGGCGTCGAGGTCATCAGTAATTCGGCGTTGTTGACTCATACAAAGAGATTTCCACTTAAGGAAGATAGCATGGCGCTGTCCATGCCTGCAGCGCAAACTGCGCCCGATGTATTTCGTTTATATCACGATTTTGTCAGAGAGGGATTAACGGATAGTAATAATTTGCTATAGCAAGCGCAAACGTCCCCGTTTCCCTTCAGGGTTGGCAGGTTTCCACATCCAAAAGCACACGCTGTGCCGTCAGGCGGCCATCCGAGGCAGTTTCCCGCAGGTCATCCAATATCTGCACGCAAGAATGCGTGAAATGGTCGGCAAATTTTTGCCAGTAAGCGCGTTCCAGGTACAAATAGCGGAAGCCGGCGCGGCGCATTGCAAACGGGTCAGGAGACTCAGACAGAGCATACCATTCGGGGTAGGTTGGCGGGCCGTAGTGAATGCCAGAGCGAGTGTGCAGGCCGAGCACGGTCGGACCGCGCTGAGGCGTGGTATCGAAGACCAGCGCACCAGGCTGAAGCGTTCCCCAGTGTCGCTGGTACATTTTTGCATCTATCGGTTCGAGAAATTCGGCATAGATGGGGTTGGGCATGGCCGGAATCTGGAGGCTGAAGAGGCCCATACCGCTCAAGATGGCAGCAAACCCTCCGCCGAGTAAGACAACACGCACCGTTTCAGATTTTTCCCTTCCCCACTGCCAGAGCAGCGGTACGGCATAGAATTTCAGCACCATCAAAAAGTGCGCGGTCATGCGGGAGAGCGCAGTGGGGCCGGCGTTGCCGGTATATTCCAGGAAAATTGTCAGCAGGCTGGGAAGCATCGAAAAGACCCAGCCCGCCTGAAGCCATTGTTCCTCGCGCAGGCAGCGCCAGCCATACCTGAGCACCCAGGGCAGGGCAAAAACGACCAGGCCGGTCTCGGCCAGGATGACGGCCCAGTGCAGAGGATTGAACAGGGAAAGTGTTCCCAGATGGGCTGAGAGGACGGTTGGCCAGCGCAGGCTGAAAGAGACTTTGTAAAGCGCCTCGCCGGTCTCTGCGCCGCTGAAGCGTCCAACCAGGCCAAGCAACACGCCCGTAAACACGCCGCCTTGCAGCAACGCAATCAACCCTGCGCCAATCAACGCCGGAGCAAAAAACCACAACGAAGCAGGCAATTTGAGCGTTCGATGACGAAGCGTCCAGACCAGGACGGCGAAAATTAAACCGGCATACAGGAAGGCAAAAGTCACTTCGTTGGCAAGCGCCAGAGCGCCCAACAACGTGGCGAGAACAATTTGCTGCCTCCAGGGGGCCTGTCCGTTGGCTGTGTTCTCCAAAGAAGCCGTAAAGAGGAGAATGACCAGCAAGACCAGCATGAACATGCTCGCACCATAACCGGCATGTGCCATTGCCAGAGAGGCATCCAGGCCGGAGCCGTAGAAGAAGGGGAAGGGAAACGGTCCCAGCCCCTGAATTTTCCAATTGTTATAGAGAACAGCCGCCAGGTTGGCGCCCGAATCGGCGCCGGAGCCGATGAGCGTGACCGCGTTGGAGATGCGGGACAGCAGTCCGGCAGGGAGCAAGAGCAAAATCCAGCGCGCACCACCGGCGAAGAAGAGGAAGGCTGCCGAAAGCATAGCAACGACGCGGCTGCCCGTCAGACGTTGTGCCAGAAAAGCGCCATAGAACAAAGTCAGGGCCAATGTCAGCCCGCGCGCCACATCCATCGCCACCCAGGGCGGGGCATCGGCCAGACGGGTGAACTGCGCGGCCACCAGCAGGAGAAAGTAGTGATAACTCCACAAAATGCGCGAGTCATACACGAAGTGGGGCGGAATATCCCCCAACGCCATGCTGGAAAGTTGGGTCAGATTCTGATAGTCATCGAAGATGCCCAGTCCGCGCCCGATGAGGGTGAGAAAGAAAGCCAAACTCAGGAAAACAAGCCATTGCAGGAACGGGGCGGTGGAAAATGCAAGCCGGAATGAGGAAACAGTCAGGTTTAATTTGCGAGGCCATGCAAAACCCAGGCCAACCAGCAGCGTGAGGACGCCCGCCAGCCAGAACGCCGGTGTGGTTGGGAGCAAGCGGGCCGTCAGGTTGGCGAGTAACGCGGCGAAGGTCAACCCAACCCCCAGCCCCAGCAGGCCGCGTTCATGGTCAGGGACGTTAAAACGGGAAAGAATCAGCCAGCCACCAGCTGCCCACAACGCAAGCAAAAGGAAAAGCGGGAGAGAGGAAAGTTCGGAAAAAAGATACATTTGGAATGATGGATGATGAGGGATGGGTGATAGGACACGAAAATGGGTCAGGGACAGGGTTGGGAAACGGCACGGGGCGCAAAAACTTCGATGCGGCTGAGCTCTGGCTCGAAGAGGGCTATCGGTTCATAATAGCACAGCAGGTACGGCGAAACGCGCGTATTCCAGACGTTGTTTTCTTCGGCAAACGGCTCATTTTCTTTGACGAACAGGTTCTCTTTGCCGCTGACAATCAGCGCAAAGCGGTGCGCGCGCAGGTCGGCATAGAAGGATTCGAGCAGTTTACGGTTGTTGCTCATAGCCGCTTCCATCAGCGTCACGCGCTCGTATTTTGCAATCATCGGAACCTGGATGTCTCGGAACGTGACCAGGTGGCGCTCGGTGATGAATAATACCGGGCCGTTGGCCGCTTCGACCAGCGTTTTCAACTGTCGCAGGTTATTTTCTGTCCAGTCTTTGTTGTAAGTGATGAGCGGAGAGAGCGCGGGGAGCAAGAACAAGAGCGGAATGACCAGCGCCGCTGCTACCGCAGGCCAGGCAAGGGATACGGAGAAGCGCGCTCCCTGCTCATCCGTCACCTGGCCGCCGAGCAACCAGGCGGCGATGATGCCAAGCAAAACGGCGTAGGTATCCATGTTGTGCAAATCTCCGCCGCCGCCAATTTTGACGCTGACCACCAGACTGCCGCCAAACAACAAGAGAATCATGCCCCATAACCCCAGCCAGCGGAGGGGGTGCAGGCGCTTCCATTGAAGCGTAGCCGCTGCCATAACACCCAAAAACGGCGCGGTGACAATCAGAATGGCCGGAACAATGCCCAGCGGGAAAAGTGCATTCGGCCACAGGCGATACCACAACAAATCGGACGTGAAACTGGATGCGAAAATCTCCGGGTTATCGGCATTGCCGGAGAGCGGGATGTAGGCGGCCTGCGCAGCAAGGGCAGCAAACAGGCCGGCCAGGCTCCAGACGACAGGCCAGCGGAGATAGGCAAGCATAGACCGCAGACCGTTGAAAAGGGGCTGCGGTCTATCGTTCCTGACCGGTTGTTCCAGCAGGTAAATGGCGAGCGCAATCATGGCGGGCATGGGGAACCAGTTGACACGGCTGACCCCCGCCCAGAGCGAAGCGAGGAGGACGGCCACCAGCGACCGCCAGGGGTGTCTGGGCGAGACGAACAGGAGCGGCAAGATGACCATCACCATCAGGTGATAATAAACACCCACCAGAAGCAGGTACAGGAAGAACCAACCGGCAAAGAGCGCAACAGATTGCGCATGAAGAGCAAAGGTACGTCGGGCCAGCGCAATCGCTGCTGCGCCGGGAAGTACCATCCACAAGAGGAATTGCCAGAAGCGGTGTTCGGTCAGCCCCCAGGAGGGGACGAGGTAAGCCAGCGATTGCAGAAAATAGCGCGTGGGGTGAAGGGAGGAGAGAGGGAAGCGCTCGCCGTACAACCATTCGGAGAAGTAGAGCGAGGCGTAAAAATAACGGCTGGTTTCAGACCATCCCAGCGAGAAGGGGTAATCGGACACGGCGCGGAATTGCACGAACATTTCGTAAGCCACGCCCAAAATGACCAGGGCGGCGGCAAACGCCCCCTGCCAGGAGGCCCGCAAGGCAACTTTGAGGGCGGCGGAGGCCAGTAAAAGCAGCCACCACGCCACCCAGTAGAAGAGAATCGTGGTCAGTACGGGGTCCTGAGTGGAGTTTTTCACCACCTGGCCCACACGCAGGGTGAACTTCAGCCAGGGAAGCAGCAGGAGGATACCAGCGAACAGGCTCCAGCCCAGTCCACGCCAGAGGAGGTTCGAGAACCAGGGGAGTTCGAGCCAGGCAACCAGCCGCCCGACGCGCCAGTCGGCGCTTCGTATCCAAAAGAACAGGAAAATGCACCCGGCCAAGACGCCCAGATACAGCACAAGTGCAAGTCCCCAAATCGAGCGGTAGAGGATGACACCGATTTCTGCCCAGCGCATGGCCGACCAGACCAGAACGACCAGGTTGGCAAAAAAGGTGAAAACAAAGGTGGTTTGCCAGAACGTTTTAGGGTTGTTCATCTTTCGGCAGGCGCGCCAGCACGCCCGGCAGGGTGAATGCGCCCGGCAAACTGGCAATCATCATCAAAAGGCGGTTGAACACGGCCACCGCTGCACCCAGAGAGGGGACGACGCCCCCTAACCCGGCCAGCAAGGCCGAACTGGTCAGTTCCTGCCAGCCATAGCCGTTGATGGAGATGGGAATAAGACCCACAAAATAGGCCAGGCTGTAAATGCCAATCACACGCCAGGCAGCCAGGTCGGCGCCGAGGGCGCGCAACAAAACGTAATTTGCCCCAAACAAACAGAGCATGTTCGCCAGACCAGCCAGAAGCGCGAGGAAAAGAAAGCCTGGTTTTTGCAGCCAAAAGGCCAGCGATTCCAGTGTGCGGCGTAAAAAATGCCAGGTTTTTTGTCGGATAGTGTGAAAGGGCGAGGCAACCATCCCCGCAGAAAGCACGGCAGAGGCTGCCGGCGGAGCCGCCAACCAGATTTGATACAGCCCCAGTGGCGCAGTCAGCGACATGCCTGCCATGTTCACCAGGCGGTCGGCAGCAATAGAGGCCAGGCACACGGCGCGGTCATAACCCCTCTGAATAGCTCCGGCCAGCCGCACCACATCTCCACCGATGGTGGTAGGTAAGAAATTCGAGGCAAACAGGCCTGTGAAGGTAAGCGAAACCGTTTCAGCGAGAGAAATCGGCACCCCGCCGGAGCGCAACAGGATGTACCAGCGTAACACGGTAAACAGGCGCGAAACGAACACCAGCCCAAAGGCTATCAAAAAATGGTGAAGAGCAATCTGGCGCAGGGCAGTTTGCACTTCCCCCCAGTTGACGGCGAGCAGGAAGCCCAGCAGAAGCGCCGAGAGCAAAGAGCCGGCGGCACGGAGCAAGGTGGGTCGGCTGGAAGAGAAGGCTTTCCGCAAATCACATCTCCAGCACGGCCCCCGGTGCGGGGTAGAAGACCCGCTTCAGGCCGCTTTCTTCCAGTTTTGCTTGTAGAGGCAGTGCCGATTTCTCTTCGCCATGCACCAGAAAAATGCCCTTCTTTTGCGCGCGCGCAGCCCGGGCATATTCTGTGAGCATATCCTGCCCGGCGTGCGCCGAAAGGCCGCCGATGGTGGAGATTTCCGCTTTGACCGCGAAGGTTTCTCCAAAAATTTTGACGAAGGGTTCACGCTCCGCCAGGCGGCGGCCCAGCGTACCGGGCGCCTGCCAGCCCACTATCATGATGGTATTACGCGGGTTCTCGATGTTCCAGCGAATGTGAAAAACAATCCGTCCGAACTCGGCCATGCCCGAAGCGGAAATGATAATCATCGGGTCGCGCCGTTCGTTCAGGGCTTTGGATTCGTCGAGACTGGTGATGTATTTCAGCAAAGGAAACTCCAGCGCCGGATGTCCGCGCTCTATCCATTGCAAGGTTTCGGCATCGTAACAATCAGGATGTTTCTTGAAGATGTCGGTGACGTTGACGGCCAGGGGGCTATCTACATACACCGGCACAGCGGGCAAATCACCGTTTTCGTGCATCAGGTTCAGGTTATAGACCAGTTCCTGTGTACGTCCAACGGCAAAGGCGGGGATGATGACTTTACCGCCGCGTTCGAGGGTGCGCTGAATGACCTGCCGCATTTCCTCGTAGGCTTCTTCGGGATGACGGTGGGGCTTATCCCCATAGGTGGATTCCATCACCAGGGCATCTACCTGTGCAGGAAGTTGCGGGTCGCGCAACAAGGGCAGGCGGCGTCTTCCCACATCGCCAGAAAACCACAGGGTGGAGGTCTGCCCCCTTTTTTCGGTCACTTCCAGCGGAAGAGAAGCCGACCCCAAAATGTGACCGGCCTCCACAAAACGCGCCAGCACACCCGGAATCGGCTCAAAGGGCTGCTCGTATGGAACGCCGTGCAAGAGTGGCTGCACTCTGGCAGCATCGTCCTGTGTGTAAAGCGGGTCTACCGGCTCCAGGCCTTTTTGCGCATTGCGCCAGGAGACGGCTTCAGCCTGCCGTTCGTGAATGTGGCCTGAATCGAGCAGCATGATGTGAGTAAGCTCGGCGGTAGCAGGGGTGCAGTAGATGGGGCCATCAAACCCCTGCAAGACCAGGTTGGGCAGATTCCCGCTGTGGTCAATGTGCGCGTGAGTCAGCAAAACGGCATCGAGTTTGCGCGGGTCAAACGGAAAGCGGCGGTTGCGCTCAAAGCTCTCGCGGCGCGGACCCTGAAACAAGCCACAATCTATCAACAGTTTGTGGCCGTTCGTTTCCAGCAGGTACATCGAGCCGGTGACGGTACGAGCCGCGCCGAGAAAGTGCAGTTTCATCTTATGCCTGCCACAAAGCAGAAATTTCCGCCGGGCTGTAGGGTTTCAGGCGCACATCACGCAGGCCGAGGCGCAAGAGACGGGTCATCCTGTCCACATCCATTGCGGCGGTGAGGACGATGGTCTTTTCGACCAGGCCGGCCTGGCGAATCTGCGCGATGAGGGTATCGAAATCGGCTCCCGTAAGGTTTTGGTCAATCAGTACAAGGTCAGCCTCTGCCGGGGTATCTGCCCGCCTGGCAGTGGGCAGCGCAGCAAGGAAGAAGCGCGCCCAGTCATCGTCATCATCAAGCAGGAGAATCGAAGGAGCGCCGGAGAGTTCCGCAGGCGCAGGCCGCGCACCCGGCAGGGTGATGTGGACGGTGGTGCCGACTTCTTCCTGGCTATGAAGTTGAATTTGTCCCTGCAACTGGGTAATGACGTGTAACGCAGCCGGCAGCCCCAGCCCATGATGGTCAGATTTAGTGGAGAAGAACGGCGTCCAGGCCTTTTCCAGCGTTTCGGCGCTCATGCCGCTGCCGTTATCGGTGATGGTCAGATACACCTGGCCTTTGGCATCAGCACGGGCTTCGACCAGGATGGCACTGGCACCTGCTTCGGCAGCATTCTGAAGCAGGTTGCCCAAAGCACGCGCCAGTTGTGTGCTATCGGCCATCACATAAGCCGCTTCGGGAGCAATTTGAATCTCCACGCCCGAAATGCCACGCGCGCGGATGGCGGCCTGAAGCACATCAACCAGCAAAACAGGGCGCGGTTTCTGTTCGCGTGCCTGGCCGATGAGTTGCTCTTTGACCTGCACAATCATCTCGGAAGCTTCGGCAATCAAATCCAAATCTTCGCTCAGCGAGACCAGGTCGGGTTGACCGTCAGCCAGGTCTTCTTTCAGGCGGGCAATCGTCATGCTGATTGGCAGGGCTTTGTTGCCAATCCAGTGAATCGCTTCGGTGGTTGCAGCGGTAAGGGCTTCATAGACTTTGTTGCGCAAAATTTCGGCGTGAGCGGCTTCCAGCGCCTGGAGAGTGTAGGCGTTGTGAATGGCAACCGCCAGATGGTCGGCCATCGTTTGCAGACTGGTGATGTCATCCTGGCTGAAGGCGCGTTCTTCTACGCTCTGCACGGTGACTGCGCCCAAAACTTTTTCGCCAAAGGCCAGCGGCAAGGCCATTTCGGAGCGGGTGTGCGGCAGGTGCGGGTTCTTAAAGTGAACGCGCTCCTCGCCGACATCCAGAGCAATGCGCGCTTCGTTCAGGTGAATGCACGTTCCAATCATCGAATGGCCGCCCACCTGCAACTTGTGGCCTTCGGCCAGCATGGCTTTGCCGGCCTGTCCATAACCGGCGCGCAAATGCGCCCATTGGCCGCTTTCATCTACGAGGAAGATGCCAGCATAGTAGAAACCGTAGGCTTCCACAATGGTATCCACCATTTTGGGCAGCAGTTTGTCCAGGTCGAGCACGGACGTAACTTCTTTACCGACCTTATTGGCAGCCTGAAGCAGGCGGGTGCGGCGCTCGGCCTGGCGCAGCAACTCCTGGTTCTGACGGTGCAGTCTGGCATTTGCAATTGCAACGGCCAGCTGGTCGGCCATCGTTTGCAGAGCGGCAATATCGTCATCGCTGAAGGCGGCTTCGATTTCGCTCTGCACCGTCAGGGCGCCAATGACTTCATCCCCGGCGATGAGCGGCAGTGCCATTTCAGAGCGGGTTTTCGGCAGGAAGGGGTTGCGGAAAAAGACCGCCTCTTTGCCCACATCGAGCGCAATGCGCCCGCTGCGATGCTGAATGGCTGCGCCAATCATCGAATTGCCGCCAATTTTGAGTTTGTGCCGCTCCGCCAGCATGGCACGCCCGGCTTCGCCGCGCCCGGCCTTGAGGACCGCCCATTCGCCAGTTTCATCAATCAGAAAGATGCCCGCGTAGTAAAAACCAAATTCATCGCAGATGATGTCCACCGTGCGATTGAAGAGCAGGTTCAGGTCGAGAATGGAGGCGATACTGCGGGAAACACGCGCCGAAGCCTGCAACAGCGCGGCCTGGCGTTCTGCACCGGTGGTATGAGATGCTTTCATTAAGTTCTCCTTCCAAAAATGATTTAGAAAAAACGCAAAAACCCGTTAAGACAGGGGAAAGACGGCACTATTCCTGTTTCCCCAGAATGCCCTGAATGAGTTCGACCAGACCCTGCTCGCGACCTTTGACGAAATATGCACGCGCGCCCAGTGCCATCGCATCTCTGGCTTTGTTCACTTCGTCATAGGCGGTCAGAACAATGGTCGGCAGCGCCGGCCTGGCTTCCAGCACTTTCTGGAGCAAATCTAAGCCAGCGCCGGGCTTGTTCAGGCCGGTGAAATCGGGCATGTTCAGGTCGAAGACGGCCAGGTCAATCGTGTCGGCATTGGTCTGAAAAATCTCCCAACCACTGCGGCAATCGGCAGCGGTCAGTACGTCATAACCGGCGCGCAGCAAAGTTTTTTCCAGGCTGCGCTGAACCAGTTTTTCATCATCTACGAGCAAAATAGTGGTCATAAGATTCGCATTCTCCTTGAAAGAACACAACCAGATGAGTTCATTTCGCTACCGGCAAGAGGACAAAAAACGCCGCCCCTTTGCCAGATTCGCTTTCCAGCCAAATTTTACCCTCGTTTTGGCGCACCATCTCCATACAGGCCGAGAGTCCCAACCCGGTGCCGCCTTTACCGCTTTTGGTCGTGAAAAAGGTCATCCAGATTTTTTCCTGAATTTCCGGCGGAATGCCGGGACCATTATCACGCACGCAGGTCAACACAAAAGCCGGGTTAGAGTCGCGCCTGACCGTAACATGGATGTGCGGGTCAGATTGTCCGTCCATTGCTTCCCAGGCGTTCTTCACCAGGTTGTTGAAGACCTGTTCTATCTGACGTGGGTCGCCAAAGATGGGCGGCAAATCGGGTGCGAAATCGGTTGTTACCACGCCTTTGGGCAGCGCCATGTTCTCAATCATGCGGGTCAGCTCTTCAACGAGCGAAAAGGCGCGTGGATTGCGCTGACGTGCCGGGCCAATCAGGTCTTCCTTAATGGAGAGGATGGTTTTGGCGCTGTTCTCGATAATCTGCAAATCTTCGAGAATCGATTCCAGGCTGACCAGCGCCAGCCGCTGTTTGGGCGGTTTGCGCTGGAGCGCATCGGCCAGAGCAGGCAAATCAACGCCAGATAACGCCGCCTCCTCGAAGACACTTTGAGCAATCGGAAAAAGCGGATGCTCTGCCGTCGGCAACAGGGCGTGGAACGTCGCCAGCAGGTTGAGCAGGTCTTCGCGCACACGCCGCACACTGCCCGGCACCGGAGCGGCCTTGTTGCCCACCCAGTGAATGGCCTCACCGGTGGCTGTGGCAATTGCTTCAAAGGTTTTACTGCGGACGAGTTCGCGGTTGGCGGCTTCGAGCTGGCGCAACAGTTGGGCATTGTGAATGGCGTTAGCAATCTGGTCGGCCAGAGATTGCAACGCGGTAATGTCTTCTTCGGCAAACGCGTTCAGTTCGGCGCTTTGTACGGTCAACACACCCAGAGATTGCCCCTTAAAAACCAGCGGAAGCGCCATCTCCGAACGGGTTTGGGGCAAATACGGGTTCTTAAAGCGGCTGGCTTCGCCTTCCACATCCAGGGCAATCTGGGCTTTTTGCTCCAATAGCGCGCGCCCCGACATAGAGTTTGAATCCACCGGCAATCCAAAGCCATCGGCCAGCATCGCCGCCCCCGGCGCACCATGACCGGCGTGCAGTTCCAGCCGCCGGCCATCTTCTGAAAGCAAAAAAATGCCGGAATAGTAAAAACCGAACTCGGTACAGATGATGTCCACCGTTGAACGGAGCAATTCGTCCAAATTCAGGATGGACGTCACAGCATGACTGACACGCGCCCCGGCTTCCAGCAGTTTCTGACGGCGCAACAAGGCTTCAATGATGACCTGGTTCTGCCGCTGCAGATAGGTATTACGTTGCAGAGAGTCGGTCAATTCCCGCACGCGCGTTTCCAGTCGTTCCACCAGCTCGCTCTGATACGCGCGCAAGTGTGCTTCGGCATCCTTGAGAACTTCGCGCTTACCTGCCAGAAAAGCACGTATCTGTTCCTCAAAGGTGTCAATTTCAATTGGCTTATTCAAGAAGCCGGTAAAACCTGCCGCCAGGCCGCGTGCGCGCGTCTGGTCGGTAATATCGGCAGTGACGGCCACAATCGGCGTGTGGGGAGGCAAAATACTCCGCAAACGGATAGCAACATCTACCCCTGTCATGCCTGGCAGGTTAATATCGAGCAGCACAATATCGGGTTGCGTATCGCGTGCCAGTTCAATGCCGCTCAACGGGTCGGCGGCCTCCAGCACAATGAACTGCCCGGCCAGTAAACGGCGCACCAGCGCGCGCGAATCGGCGTTATCTTCCACATACAAGACCTGCGGCAGGGATTTAATGTCAGTCATGACACTTCAATTTTATACAGGAATCCTGCCTTTTGGACTAACGAATTGATAAGAGTTTGTGTTATATTTGTTCTATGTCCAAATCTACGCTCCAGTGGGGTTTACTCTCCACCGCCCGCATCAACCGCGCGCTCATCCCGCCTTTACGCGTTTCCCCGCGCAACCATCTGCTGGCCGTCGCCAGCCGCTCACCAGAATCGGCAGCCAGCTATGCCAGAGAATGGAACATTCCGCGCGCATACGGCACGTACGAAGACCTGCTGGCTGACCCAGAAATTGACGTCATCTACAACCCGCTGCCCAACCATCTGCACAAGGAATGGACGATTCGGGCGGTTCGGGCCGGTAAGCACGTCTTGTGCGAAAAGCCACTCGCCCTATCTCCCGCGGAAGTAGACGAGATGGCCCTTGTTGCACAGCAACACGGCAAAGTGATTGCCGAAGCCTTCATGTACCGCCACCATCCGCAAACACTTAAAGTAAAAGAACTGGTAGAGCGCGGCGCCATCGGCAAACTGCAACTGATTCGCGGCGCATTCACCTTTCGGATGAAGACCGAAACCAACATCCGCCTGAACCTGGAGATGGGCGGCGGCAGCATTTGGGATGTAGGCTGTTACCCCATCAGTTACGCCCGCTACCTGGCAGGCACCGAACCGGTTGAAGTCTTTGGCTGGCAGGTGACGGGCAAAACCGGCATAGACGATTCCTTCTTCGGCCAGATGAAGTTTCCCAACGGCGTTTATGCCCAGTTCGACAGCGGCTTTCGCAGCCCTTATCGCTCCTTTGTGGAAGTGGTCGGCGCAGAGGGGACGATTTTCATCCCCACCCCCTTCAAGCCAGGCTGGAACGAAACCATCACCCTGACCCGCGAAGATGGCGCCGAGACCATCCCAGTCCCCGGCGCAGACCTTTACCTGGGAGAAGTAGAAGACCTGGCCGATAGCATCCTGACCGGCACCCTCCCGCGCGTTACGCTGGCCGATAGCCGCGGCAACGCGGCAGCGATTGCTGCTCTGCTCGAATCGGCCCGAAGCGGAAAACCCATCCAGATTTAGAGACGACATGCCCCCCTTGCGCTGGTTAATTCTGGGCGATATGCTTGTAATGGCGTTGCTGGTAATGATTGGATTTACCACGCATGGCGAAACCGGCCTGGCTTTTTTGCCGCGTATGGCCGCCGCGTTTGTGCCGTTGACGCTGGCGTGGTTCGGTCTGGCGCCCTGGCTGGGGCTGTTTCGCCCCCCAATTGTGGCAGATGTTCGTCAGGGGTGGCGAGCGGCGCTGACGATGGTCTTTGCCGGCCCGCTGGCCGCGCTTTTGCGAGCGATTCTGCTCGGCACGGTAGTCATCCCAACCTTTGCGGTGGTCTTCTCCGGCACAGCGGCCGTGGGGATGACGATATGGCGGCTGATATGGGCTTACGCCACAAGCAAAGCACAACGAGGGGAGAGGACGAACATCCCACCGGAAAAGTGACGAAACGCACCAGGCAGGATGTTATAATTTGGGCACACCTCGTTTCGCCTTTTCTCTTGGCGCTTATGGGCATCACAGCCCCAGAAGTGATGTGACGTTCCCGTGACGGACGGGGACGAAAAAATCAGCAACGTCTTTTCCATCCGCAGGCTCCTTTTACGGCAGAGGCCGCCTTGAAGCGCAGGCAGGTCTTTGTCATCTCGCGTTTTAAGGGGATGAAACCAGCGGACCGGCAGAGACCGCGCTGAAACACCATCTTTTCTGCACAGGAGAACTGCATGTCCCCCATCAAAACCATCATCATGGGAGCCGCCGGACGCGACTTCCACAACTTTAACACCTTCTTCCGCGGGAATAAGGATTACGAAGTCGTTGCCTTCACCGCCACACAAATCCCGGATATCGAAGGCCGTCAGTATCCGAAAGAACTGGCTGGAGACCTGTACCCCGCCGGAATCCCGATTTACGCGGAAGAAGACCTGCCCGAACTTATCAAGAAGCACAATGTGGAACAGGTTGTCTTTGCCTACAGCGACGTGCCGCACGAATACGTAATGCACAAGGCCTCGCTGGTCAACGCGCTGGGGGCCGATTTCCGCCTGATGGGCACGCGCTACACTCAACTCCAATCCAGCAAGCCGGTTGTCTCAGTCTGTGCCGTGCGTACTGGTTCGGGCAAAAGCCAAACCACCCGCCGCGTTTCGCTCATTTTGCGTTCGATGGGCTACAAAGTCGCCGCTGTGCGTCACCCCATGCCGTATGGCAACCTGGTGCGGCAGGAAGTGCAGCGTTTTGCCGATTACGACGACCTGGACGAACACGAATGTACCATCGAAGAACGCGAGGAATACGAACCGCATCTCGACAACGGCGTGATTGTCTATGCCGGTGTGGATTACGAGAAAATCCTGCGCCAGGCCGAACAGGAAGTGGACATCATTCTGTGGGATGGCGGCAACAATGACTTCCCCTTCTTCAAGCCCGATTTGCAAATTGTCGTCGCTGACCCGCACCGTCCGGGCCACGAAAGCACCTACCACCCCGGCGAGACGAACGCCCGCTCGGCAGATGTTTTCGTCATCAACAAAGTTGATACCGCCGACCCGGAGAACGTCATCAAAGTCCGTGAGAACCTGCGCGCGATGAACCCGAATGCCATCCTCATCGAGGCGGCCTCGCCGCTATTCGTGCAGAATCCGGAAGCGATTCGCGGCAAGCGCGTGCTGGTCATCGAAGATGGCCCCACCCTGACACATGGCGAAATGGCCTATGGCGCAGGCTACGTGGCCGCACGGCGCTTTGGCGCCAAAGAAGTGGTGGACCCGCGTCCGTTTGCCGTCAAATCCATTGCCGCCACCTACGCCAAATATCCCAAAACCGGGCCGATTCTGCCCGCCATGGGCTATGGCGAAGCGCAGATGAAAGACCTGGAAGCCACCATCGCCGCCGCCGACGTGGATATGGTCATCATCGGCACGCCGATTGATCTGACGCGCATCATCAAAATCGAAAAACCCTACCAGCGTGTGCGCTACGAATTGCAGGAAATCGGCCAGCCAACGCTGGAGGATATTCTCAAGAGCAAATTTGGGAACAAGTAAACAGGTAAAACGGTAGACAGGTAAACAGGGCGTTGGGTAGTTCCAGCGCCTTGTTCCTTATTACGGTTTCGTAACTTTTTTCCCTGTCGGCTGTTTTTTCTTACAGCATTCCACGCAGCGTTTTTGACAGCAAATCCCAAAATCCGAAAATTCTCCAATCCGAAAATCCTATGACTCCTCTCGCCCCTACCCTTACCACCCGCTTCTTCCCTTCGGTTGACCAGCGCATACGTGACTTGCTGCTGGTCTTTGGCGGTGCGCTGCTGGTCGCGCTCTTCGCGCAAATCCGCATCCCCCTGCCATTTACCCCCGTCCCGCTCACCGGGCAAACGTTTGCCGTCCTGCTGGTTGGGGCGGCGCTCGGGGCGCAGCGCGGCTTCGCTTCGCTGGGGTTATACACCTTGCTCGGCGTCATCGGCTTGCCGGTGTTTGCAGGCGGCGCGGCGGGCGCATCGCATCTGTTTGGGCCGACGGGCGGTTACCTGGTCGGCTTTGTGGTGGCCGCGTATGTCATCGGCGCATTGGCCGAGCGCGGCCTGGAGCGCAACCTGCGTACCTCGCTTTTGCCTTTTGCTGTGGGGACGGTCATCATCTATGCTCTCGGCGCGGGTTGGCTGGCTTTCTACGTCGGCCCGCAGGCGGCGCTTGCCAAAGGCATTTTGCCCTTCCTGCCCGGCGATTTGCTCAAACTGCTTCTGGCCGCGCTGGCCTTGCCAACTGCCTGGAAACTGGCGCGATAATCGGCTTCCTATTCTGCACATTCCAAACAGACCGGAAGGGCTTGCCCCTTTCCGGTCTGTTTTTGTTGTACAATCCACACCATCGGTTTGCGTTTGCTGTGTGTTGCCCCAAACACTTATCCGCCATGTTTTGACCAGATGTCGCGTCCTTTGAAAAGAGGCCAGACATCTGTCATGAGTGACTTCTCGACTCATCCGTCGTTCGTTACATTTTTTGCGTGAGGCGCGTATGCTCCGTCTTTCTGAACAATGGCCCGGCTTGCCGGAAATTCTCCAGGCCGAAGATATTGCGCGCTTTCTCAAGTTTTCGCTCCTTTTTGTGCTTGCATTGAATGTGAGCGGCCTGGCCGGAGCGCTCTTTTTGCAAGAGCCAGGCTGGGAGACGGTTTTTGGGAATTCGCTTGTGCTCACGTTGGTCTCTGGCACCGCAATCTGGTTGTTGCAGCGAAAAAAAATATTACCGGCGGTGTATCTGGCTGTGATTGGAAACGGCCTATGGTTAGCCCTGGCCGCGTGGATGGGCGCCGGGGTCAAGGGCATCACATACGCGGCGCTCATCATGTCCGTTCTTACCGCCGCGCTCTTTTTGGGACGGCAAGCCGGTTATCTGGCAGCAACTGCTTCGTCACTCTATGGCCTTTTCCTGCTGCTGGCAAGCCGCATGGGCTGGCTGACGAACCTCGGGCGACCTGCCAGCGAACTATTCTCCTGGATTGCGAATACAGCGCTCTTCTTCATTGCAGCCCAACTGATTGGCATTGCACTCTGGCAGGTGGAACGCGCCCTGAAAAAAATGCGCGCGGAAATCGAGGAACGCTCCCACACTGAAGCCAAAATCCGCCGCCTGAATGCCGACCTGGAAAAGCGTATTGCCGAACGCACCGCCCAACTGACCGCCAGCGAAGAACGCTATCGCCTGATTTCGACCGTCATCGCCGATTATGTCTTCTTTAGCCGCGTCAATCCAGATGGCAGTATCGTTCTCGAAGACATCGCAGGCGCGTTTGAGAAGATGACCGGCTACACAATGAAGGAATATGTTGCGCGCGGCGGTTGGCGCGCCTGCCTGCACCCCGATGACCTGGCTCAAGACGACCAGGATTTGGCCCTGCTGCACCAAAACCAGCCGATTACCAGTGAAATTCGCTTCCTGTCCAAACACGCTGGCGTTCGCTGGGTACAGGTCTATGCCTACCCCCGCTGGGATGCACGGGAGAACCGCCTGGCAGGAATTTACGGCGCAGTGCAGGACATTACCGAACGCAAGCAGGCCGAAGAGGCACTGCGTGCCAGCGAAAAGCGCTTTCGCATGTTGGTCGAACAATTACCGCTCGTCACCTATCTCGATGAAGTCAAAGAATACGGCAAAACAGTGTACCTGAGCCCGCAATTTGAACCCATGACCGGTTACAGCCTGGCCGAAGGGGTCAACAGCGAAATTGACTTTTGGGTGGAGCACATTCACCCTGAAGACCGGGCCAGAGCGCAGGAAGCTTACAAACGCTGTTTCTATGCCGGCGAAGCGCTTAACCGTGAATACCGCTTCCTGACGAAAGATGGCCGTTACATCTGGGTTCAAGACCGCGCCGTGCGCGTCAACGATGAACAGGGGCGCGCAGAATACATTCTGGGCGTTTTTCAAGATGTGACCGAGCGAAAACTGGCCGAAGAACGTCTGCGCGCACAAACTGTGCGGTTAAGCATTCTCTACGAATTAGGACAACGCATTTCCATCGCTCGAAACCTGGAAGAGATTTACCATGCCGCCCACCAGGCTGCCAGCCAGCTGTTTCCGGTAGAAGCCTTCTTCATTGCCCTGACCGATGAACGTCAACAACAGGTAGATTACGTCTATCTGTTCGATAAGGGACGGCGCTACCCGAACGACCGCGTTCCCTTCAACGAACAATCCCTGACCACTTATGTCATTCAGACCGGCGAAATGTTGCTGGCCTCGACCCCCCAGGATTGGGAGATGCTCGATGCTGGTTCCGGGTTCTATGGCACGGGCGAAGATACCCTTTCGCTCATGATTGCGCCGCTGAAACCGGCGGGTAAGGTCATCGGGGCAATTTCAGTCCAACACTATCAGTTTGGGATGTACACCGAAGAACACCGTCAGATTTTTCTCACCCTGGCAAATCAGGTCGGCGCCGCCATCGAAAATTCACGCCTGGTACAATCGCTACGCTTGCAATCAGCAGCACTGAATGCTGCCGCAAATGCCATCGTCATCACCGATGAAAACAGCATCATCCAATGGGTCAACCCGGCGTTTACAGCAATGACTGGCTACCCGTTGGAAGAAGCCATAGGACAAAACATCAGCATCCTGCGTTCTGGTTTTCAGGAGCCCGCTTTTTATGAGAATTTGTGGAACACCCTGACCGCAGGGCGCGTATGGCGAGGCGAACTGGTCAACCAACGCAAAGACGGCAGCCTGTATTTCGAGGAACAGGTCATTACGCCGGTGCGGGATGAGCATGGCAGAATTTTCCGTTATGTCTCTATCAAACAAGACATCACGCCCCGCAAGCAAATTGAAGAGCGCGAGAAGCGGCGGCGTGAGATGATGGAAAAAGTGATTGAACTGGGCAAAACCGTCACCAAAATTACGGATTTGAATCACTGCCTTCGAGAGATTCACCAAAGCGTACAAAAGGGACTGGGCTTCGACCGGGCATGGTTATTCCTTTACGATGCTACTACCGGCCAAATTCAAGGCGCTTGCGGGACGAATCGCGCCGGAGATATTGAAGATACCTCCTGGTTTTTGCAATCGGTCGAAGAATATCCGTTCTGGCAAAATGTGATTGCCAGCGCGCAGGTTGCTGTGAATCTCGAAGGAATCGACACAGGCACCACGCCGCTCATCGGAGAAATCGGCGCGGCGCGCAATCACGTGATGTTGGCAGCATGGGCTGGTGAAAAACCAGTAGCGGTCATCGCGGTTGATAACTTCATCACCGGCAAAGCCATTCACGCAGAGCAACTGGAAGCCCTGCAACTGTTCGCGGGCTATGCCGGGTTAGCCATCGAAAACGCCCAATGGAACGCCCAACTGGAGCGGCGCGTGGCTGAACGCACGGCCCAACTGGAAGCCGCCAACCGCGAGCTGGAAGGACTGGCCTATACCATTGCCCACGACCTGCGCATTCCGGCGCGCGCCATGCACGGATTCGCCTCAATTATCAAAGAAACCGAAGCCGAACGCCTGAGCCAGGATTCGTTACGCCGCCTGGAACGCATCCGCGAAAGCGCCAGTTTGATGGGGCGGCAGGTGGATGACCTGCTGGAGTATATGCGCCTGGGACGGATACCACTCCACATCCAAACGGTGAACATGACCGACCTGGCAAAAGCCGTGGCTGCCGAGCTGCTCCAGGAAAAAGCGGCTTTCAGCATTCACCTGAACATCACGGAACTACCAGACTGTCAGGGGGATGCGCTTCTACTGCGTCAGGTTTGGAAAAACCTGCTGGAAAACGCCATTAAATTTACCGCTTCGCGTCCGCAGGCAGAAATTGAAATCGGCGCGCAACAGCCGCAAGGCAAAACCGAATACTTCATCCGCGACAACGGCGTCGGGTTCGATATGAAGTTCAGCGGCAACCTGTTTGGCATCTTTCAGCGCTTACACCGTCCTGACGAATACGAAGGCACGGGCATGGGGCTGGCAATTGTCCAGCGCATCCTGCAGCGGCACGGCGGGCGCGTATGGGCCGAGTCGCGGGAAGGGGAGGGCGCGACGTTTTATTTTACGGTGGGTTGACGCCTGGGCGGCGCAACCACTGGTATAATCCTGCTTCCTTGCGCCGCATGGCGAATAGATGATTGATTGACCGAAGGAAAGCGTATGCTCATTGACCAGGCAGAAATTTACGTCCGTTCCGGCAAGGGCGGCGATGGTATGGTACACTTTCACCGCGAAAAATACGTCCCACGCGGTGGCCCCGATGGCGGTGACGGCGGCAAAGGCGGCGATGTCATCCTGGAAGTCAAACCGACCCTGAACACGCTGAGCGCCTTTCGACACAAAGAGCGCTACCTGGCCCCAGATGGCAAAAACGGCGGTCCCAACAACATGTCCGGCAAAAGCGGAGAAGATTTGGTCATCCCCGTCCCGCCTGGTACGGTCGTGTTCGATGCAGAAACCGGTGAACTGCTCGGTGACCTGACCCAGCCCGGTCAGCGCCTGCTGGTCTGCAAAGGCGGGCGCGGTGGGCGCGGCAACCAGCACTTCGCCACCGCCCGTCACCAGGTGCCGCGCACCGCCGAAAAAGGCGAACCTGCCGAAGAAAAACGCCTGCGCCTGGAGCTCAAACTTATCGCCGACATCGGCCTGGTGGGTGTTCCCAACGCTGGCAAATCTACGTTGCTTTCCGTTCTCACCAACGCTCGCCCGAAAATTGCCCCCTATCCCTTCACCACGCTTGAACCCAATCTCGGCGTCGCCGAGATAGACCCCCAGACCACGGTCGTCCTGGCCGATATTCCTGGTCTCATCGAAGGTGCCAGCCAGGGCGCCGGACTGGGATTCGAGTTTCTGCGGCACGTACAGCGCACCCGTGTTCTGATTCACCTGCTCGATGGGCTTTCCGAAGACCCTGTGGCCGATTACAGCCAAATTAACACCGAAATGTCGCTCTTTGACCCCCACCTGGCGCGCAAACCGCAAATTGTGGCCATCAACAAAATAGACCAGCCGGAAGTGCGTGACCGACTGCCTGCTCTCAAGCAAGAACTGAAAAAACGCGGGGTCAGCAAAGTGTGGGAAATTTCGGCCCTGGCACGAACGAATGTGAGGGAATTGCTCCTTGCGGCCGTTGAAAAACTGGCCGAAACCCCTGCCATGACCGATGTCGAAACACCCCTGCCGGTTTACCGCCCCAAAGAAGACCCTAACGAGTTCACCATTCAGCGCGAACCCAACGGCGATTGGCGCGTGTGCGGCACAGCCATCGAACGCGCCGCCCAAATGACCTACTTTGAGCATCCCGGTTCACTGCGCCGTTTCCAAAAGCTTATGGAAGCCCTTGGCGTGGATGACGCTCTGCGCAAAGCCGGCATCCAGGAGGGAGATACCGTCTTAATTGGAGAATTCGAGTTTGAATGGCAGGAATGAGTCAAATCCTGCCAAATTTTCCCTATAACGGTATAATTCGCGTCCAATGTCTTTTATTCGTAAGGAACGAACGATGAAATACCATATCTGGACCGAAGGTTGTCAGATGAACGTGGCCGACTCTCAACGAGTAGGGTCGGCGCTGGAGCATTTGGGATACGCACTGACCGAAAACCCTTCCGAGGCCGATGTCATCGTCCTCAACACCTGTGTTGTGCGCCAATCGGCAGAAGACCGCGCCTACGGGCGGTTGCACTCCTTCCGCCCGCTCAAACAGAAAAACCCCAACCTGGTCATCAACCTGATGGGCTGTCTGGTGGGCGTGCGCGGACACGAAAAACTCAAAGCGCGTTTCCCGTTTGTGGATGTCTTCTCTCCACCTTCCGACCCCGGCCCGCTGATTTCGTACCTGACACAGGGCGAAATTCGCTCAATGGAAGACGCCGAGACCACCCGCCGCTTCTTGACGATGGATGAGGAACTGGTCTTACCGTTGCACGAGCGCGGCAAACTGGTTTCGGCGCATGTTCCGGTCGTGTACGGCTGTTCCCATGCCTGTACGTTTTGCATCATCCCTTACAAGCGCGGTGTCGAACGTTCCCGCCCGGTGGGTGACATCGTGGCCGAAGTTCGCTCTCTGGCACGGCAGGGCGTCAAGGAAGTCACCCTGCTGGGGCAAATCGTTGACCGTTACGGCAAAGACATTCCCGATGGTCCGAACCTGGCTGGCCTGCTGCGCATCATTCACGAAGTGGACGGCATCGAACGCATCCGCTTTCTCACCTCACATCCCAACTACTTCGATGACGACATCATCGAAGCAGTGGCCGAACTGCCCAAAGTCATGCCGCATTTCGAAATTCCCATCCAGGCCGGGGATGATACCGTGCTGGCGAACATGAAGCGCGGCTATACCCAACAGCAATACCGTGACCTGGTGGCAAAAATTCGCGCCCGCATCCCCAATTGCTCCATCGCCACCGACATCATCGTCGGGTTCCCCGGCGAAACCGAAGCACAGTTCATGGAAACCTACCGCGTGCTGGCCGACCTGAAACTGGATGTGGCACACCTGGCACGCTACTCAGTGCGCGAAGGCACAGTCGCTGCCCGCCGGATGGTGGACGATGTGCCGGAAGAGGAAAAAATGCGCCGCTTCCGCCTGTTAGAAGAGCTGCAAGAACAGGTCGTTGGCGAAATCAACGCAAAATATCTTGGCGAGAGCGTTCCAGTCTTGTTTGAAGAAAAGGTCAAAGGGCGCTGGAAAGGCCGCACCCCCACAAACAAACTGGTATTTGTTGAATCGGAAGATGATTTACGAGGTCGAATCCTGCCTGTCACCATCACATGGACTGGCCCCTGGAGCATGCAGGCCACGCTTGCGCGCCAGCCCGCCGTCCTCTCTCTGTAATCCCCCTGTGGAGAATGCTCATGAAACCCGATAAAATTCGCGTCATTGCCATTTGCGTCTTTCGCAATGGCAACAAAATTCTGGCCTTTGAGGGCTACGATGTCGTCAAACAACAGACCTACTACCGTCCGCTGGGCGGCAGGGTAGAATTTGGCGAATATTCTGACCAGGCCATTGCCCGCGAAATCCGCGAAGAAATCAACGCCGAAGTGACCGACTTGTGCTACCTGGGCACCCTGGAAAACATTTTCATCTACGAAGGACAAAAAGGCCACGAAATTGTTCAGGTGTATGATGGCCGCTTCGTGGACGAAAGCCTGTACGACAAAAACGTCATTTTCAGCGTGGAGAAGACATCTCCGTTTCGCGCAGTGTGGTTGGATTTAGACAAAACCGGCCCTGGCTCTCCCCCGCTCTACCCGCCTGGCCTGCTGGAATTGCTGGAAGAGACGAAAATTCCCGCCTGACGGCGGGAACTTTTGTTACAGGCTGTTGACGACCGACATATACAGGTTGCCAACCCCAGGCCCCAGCATGGCGATGGCGACAACAATGACAATTGCAACCAGCACAAGAATAAACGCATATTCGACCATGCCCTGGGCAGCCCGTTTCGGCTTGCTGTCCATTTCTACCTCCTTTCTTTGAAATTTCGCGGCAACAGAAACGCTCTCTTTGGACTTTACCCACTTCGCCTGGTTTTTCACCTTATAGCTCTGATAGGTTAGCAAGACACCTTTCAGCACTGCAAAGAAAAACGCGTATGAAAACCGCTCTCTTGCTCATCGATATTCAAAACGATTACTTTCCCGGCGGTAAAATGCCGCTGGAAAACCCCGAACGCGCCGCACGAAACGCCTATACCCTTCTGCAATGCTTCCGGGAACACGGCGGCCTGCACGTTCATATTCAACACGTCTCCAAACGCGCCGGAGCAACGTTCTTTTTGCCCGGCGACCCCGGAACGAACATCCACGACCTGACGGCGCACTTCGAGGGTGAACCACTCATTCAAAAGCACTACCCAAATGCCTTTCGGGAAACCAGCTTGCTGGAACTGTTACGCGCCTGGGGCGTCGAGCGCGTCATCTTGTGCGGCATGATGACGCACCTGTGCGTGGATGCAACCGCCCGCGCTGCTGCCGACCTGGGATTTCAGGTTCTGGTTGCCGCCGATGCCTGCGCCACCCGCACACTGACCTTTGGCGATGTTACCGTTCCCGCCGAACAGGTACAGGCCGCCTTCCTCGCAGCTCTGCAAGCGTATGGGCAGGTGTTGACGGTGGAACAAATTCTCACCCAGCTGGCCGCTGAAAGGGATGAGAGAATCAGCCAGAGCGCAAAGCAACAAAAACGCCCGGAAATACACACGGAAACCGGCAAAACTGCATAGTTCAGATACGCTGCGCGCCCTGCTTGCTGTATAATCTGCCCGTCATTCTTTTCCTGGAGGCATGTATGCCGCTTCAAATCATCGTTGGCGCACAATGGGGCGACGAAGGCAAAGGCCGCATCGTAGACTGGTTCGCCGCCGACGCCGACATTGTTGCCCGCTATAACGGCGGCGACAATGCCGGGCATTCGGTTACTGTCGGCGAGCAGTTGTTCAAACTGCACCTGATTCCATCGGGCATCATTCACCCCAAACCGGTGGCTGTGTTGGGAAACGGCATGGTCATCAACCCGGAATCCCTGCTCCACGAAATGGATATGCTCGCCGAATTGGGTGTGGAAATTTCTCCGCGTCGTCTGCGCGTTTCTCATGCCGCACATCTGATTACCCCGGCACACCGTGCGCTGGATGCCGCCCTGGAAGCCCGGCGGGGCAAAGACAGCATCGGCACCACCGGACGCGGCATCGGACCGGCCTATACCGATAAGGCTGCACGCACCAACCTGCGGGTTGGAGAAATGCTTTCCCCCGATTTTCGAGACAAACTGGCTGCCCACATCGAAACGGCCAACCGCACCCTGGTCTCGCTCGAAGCGCCGCATCTTGAACTGTCGCCTGTTCTGGCGAAATTCAGTGCATACGCATCCCGAATAGCGCCCTTCATCGCCGATACCTCCGCCGAAACCTGTGCGGTTCTGGCGCGCGGCGGCAGCGTGCTGGCCGAAGGCGCCCAGGGGACTTTGCTCGACCTCGACCACGGCACCTACCCCTTCGTGACTTCATCAGCCACAACCGCAGGAGGCGTCTTCACCGGGCTGGGAATCGGCATCACCGCCGCCCGCGATGCTACCGTCACCGGTGTTTGCAAATCCTTCCAGACAAGAGTCGGAAGCGGCCCCTTTCCGACCGAAGTCTTCGACGACCTGGCGCTGCGTTTGCGCGGGACAGGCGCAAACCCCTGGGATGAATACGGTACCACCACCGGACGCCCACGCCGCGTAGGCTGGCTGGATGGCGTCCTGTTGCGCTATGCCGTCCGCGTAAATGGTCTTACGGAACTGGTCATCACCAAACTGGATATTCTCTCCGGCCTGGAACAGGTCAAGCTCTGCGTTGCCTACCGCAAAAATGGGACGGTGTATCAGGACCTGCCCTTTGGCCCAACCGAGCTGGAAGGTTTCGAGCCGGTCTATAAAGAATTTCCCGGATGGAAGGAAGATGTAAGTGGCCTTCGTCGCTGGAACGACCTGCCGCAAGCGGCGCGCACCTACCTGGATGCCATCGGGCAACTGGCAGGTGTACCTGTGCGGCTGGTCAGCGTGGGACCTGAACGGGAACAAATTGTGGAGCGATAAAATCGCTAGCCCAGACTCACCTTCTCTCCATTTTTGCGAATCGATTCGACAGCGGCAAAACTGGCCTGTGTAACGCCGATGAGATGTTCATACGGAATCGGCGGTTTCCTGCGCTGGATACCCTGCACCAGCGCCTGAATCTCGTGAAAATGGCCTTTTTCCTGCCCCCACAGTCGCACTGTTCTCCGCTTCCCATCCCGTACCGTTTCCAGCGTCCTGAAATCATCCAACACCGCCACTGCGCCACCGCAAAAGACCTCCACGCGCTCTTTTGGAAAAGACTTATCGCCATTGGCAAGATAATCTACCACGCCAACCGAACCATCGGGAAAGGTAAAGGTCATCGAGACGTTGTCCTCGCGGTATTTGCCAGCATCGGGCAAAGCCACAGCAGTAACGGTAAACGGCGGCGCGCCAACCAGAAAAGTAAGAAAATCAATGAAATGACAGGCCTCACCCACAATCCGTCCGCCGCCTTGTTGGGGGTCGTGAACCCAATGATTCGGAGGGATATACCCGGCATTGACGCGGTAGTGCATATACAGCGGCTCGGTGCGGTACGCAAAATGCGCGGCAAGTGAAACCGCCAGAGGAGCGAAGCGTCTATTAAAACCGGCCATCAGCAAACAGGTATCAGTCACCAGTAACTGTTCACGAATGGCCGATAACTGCTCCCCATTCACCGCCAGCGGCTTCTCTACAAAGACATGCTTGCCGGCCCGCAACGCCTTCACGACCAGGTCGGCATGGCTATCGTGACGGGTGAGAACGAAGACGGTGTTGATGTCGGGGTCATGTAGAATTTGTTCCTCGTCCGAGCAGGCATAGCGGAAGCCGAATTTTTTGCCGGAGTGCGCAGCATGTAACCCGCCCGACGAGGCGATTCCGACCAGTTCCACGTCTTTTACCTTTTTGAGCGCAGGCAACAGCGTGGCATTGGCGAAAAGACCGGCGCCAAGGACGCCAATCTGGACTGTATCAGGTTTTCGGGAATCGAAGGTGCGGGTGTCAGGCGTCAGAGAAACTTTGCCTGCTTCCCGATGGGTGACACCAGCTGGCTCCTCCTCTGACACCTGATACCTTAAAAGCACTCCCAAAAATGGCTCTTTCTTCTTGCCGGTGATAATTTCGTAGGCTTCAGCCCCTCGTTCGATGGGAAAGCGATGTGTGATGAGCGGGCGAACATTTAACTTGCCGCTTTCCAAAAGCGAAACAACAGCCTGGAAATTACGGCCCTCCGTCCAGCGCACATAACCGAGCGGGTAATCATGTCCTTGCTCCTCGTAGCTGGGGTCATATCGTCCGGGGCCATACGAGCGCGAATTGACGAACGAAAGTTCTTTTTCGTAATACAGTTTGCGAGGCAAAGCCTGCCCGACCGCGCCAGTTGCCACAACATGCGCCCGGTCACGGGCAATGGTTGCAGCCAGCCGAACAGGGTCGTCGGAGGCTGTATCAGCACACAAGATGATGCTGTCGAAACCGCGATTCGCGGTAAACGCCCGGGCCGAATCTTCGGCTTCGTGACGAGGGCAGGCCGCAATCCCAAATTGCCGGGCGAGGGCAACCCGTTCGGGGTTGGTATCGGTCCCCCAAACGCGGCATCCCGCCGCAGATGCAAGTTGAATCGTCAACAAGCCCAAAAGACCCAGACCGATGACGGCCACATTTTCCCCCAGTTGTGCTCCGGTCAGTCGAAAGCCGTGCAGGGCAATGGCGCCAAGGGTGGTAAAAGCAGCGGATTCAAAATCCACGCTTGCAGGCAGGGGGGTAAGCAGGTTACGCGGCACCAGGTTGTACTCGGCATGGACGGCGTACCCCCCGCCCGCACAGGCCACCCGCTGACCAATTTGAAAGCCCTCCATCCCTGCTCCAAGCGCGGTGATGACACCAGCCGACGAATAGCCCAGCGGCATGGGGTTATCGAGACGGTGGAAGGCGGCCTGCAAAGCAGGAAAAACACCCTCACGAGACATTTTTTGCAGAACTTGTTTGACCAAATCGGGACGGGAACGCGCCTTTCCCAGGAGCGATTTTTCGGCAAATTCGACCACCATCCGTTCGGTGCCGGCGGAAACGAGCGAAGCAGCTACTTTGACGAGCGCCTGTCCAGCGCGCGGGGTGGGAATGGGAACTTCTTCGATGGTCGTTTGGCCGTTCTTCAGATTTTGCAGCAGTTGTTTCATGTCGGTTTCCAAAATGGGATGCCCGTTGTACCAACGGATTGAACGCGGAGAAAGTATAACCGAAATCAGGAGGTGGTCTCAAAACAGTGGCAGACAACGGGCAGGGATGATTTTTTGATTAAGGAAAAACTTAACCATTGACTCGTATTTTTCAGAATGCTATTCTAAATGCACAAAATGTCATACAACTGACAAAATCAACCCCCAACCCAATCTTACAACCCAAAGGAGAGACTTATGGCACTCGGAGGATATGCAAACCGCCTGGCTCATGTGGATTTGACCGCCGGAACGGTCGAATACAAGCCCATCCCTGAAGATTGGGCGCGCAAGTACATCGGCGGGCGTGGTTTGGGCGTCCGGTTCGTCTTTGAGAACGGCCCCCAGGTAGACCCCCTCTCGCCAGATAACTTGCTGTGCTTCATGAACGGACCGCTCACCGGTTCCGAGGCCAATATGAGCGGTCGCATGGCAATTGTGACCAAATCACCACTGACCGGCACGGTGACCGACAGCCATCACGGCGGATGGAGTGCAGCGCGTCTGCGCTGGGCCGGATTCGATGGCCTGTTGTTCAAGGGTAAGGCCGAAAAACCAACGTATGCTTACATCCATGACGGGCAGCTGGAACTGCTCGATGCTTCGGAGGTCTGGGGCAAAGGCGTGCATGACACGGTCAGATACTTTAAAGAGAAATACGGGGAAAAAGACCTGACGGTGATTGCCATCGGCCCCGCCGGAGAAAACCTGGTGCGCTATGCCTGCTGGGTCAACGAAAACGACCGCGCTTCCGGACGCGGCGGCACAGGATGCGTGGGCGGCTCCAAACACCTGAAGGCCATCGTCATTAAGGCCGAAAAAGTCATCACCAAAGCCGCCGACCGCGAGGCCTGGAAGGCCGCCCACAAACGTGCGCTGGAGTGTATCATGGCGCCGGAGAATATCACCAGCCCACGCAAGGGCGGCCTCTCGGTGTATGGCACGAACGTGCTGACCAACATCACCAACTCCATCGGCGCGTATCCCACCAAGAACAGCCAGTTCACCGCCTTTGGCGAACATGCCGAAACGTTGAGTGGCGAATGGGTAAAAGAAAACATCCTGGTCAACGACCCGACCTGTCACGCCTGTCCAGTCGCGTGTAAAAAGGAAGTGGAAATCAAAGACGGGCCGTTTGCTGGTCTGCGAATGGAATCGGTCGAATACGAGCCGGCCTGGTCGGTGGGTGCAAACTGTGGCAACCCCGATGCCCGCCTGGTTGCCAAGATGATTGACCTGTGCAACGATTTCGGCATTGATGCGATTGAAATCGGGCATCCTATTTCAGTCTGGATGGAAGCCAGCGAAAAAGGCTATACCAACGGAGAGGGCAAACTGGCCTGGGGCGACCCGGAGGGCATGACCCGCGCCGCTGAGATGATTGCCTTCCGCAAAGGCTTTGGCGATGTGCTGGCGAACGGCGCTGATGCAGTTGCCAGGCACTTCGGTCACCCTGAACTGGCGATGACGGTTAAAGGGCAGGCTATCCCAGCCTATGACCCGCGCGGTTTGAAAGGCATGGGGATTGCGTATGCCACTTCCAACCGCGGCGCCTGCCACCTGCGCGCCTACACCCCCGCTGCCGAACTGGGCGTAATGCCGTTTGGCTCCCTCAAGGTGGACCCACTCGAATGGAAGGGCAAAGGTGAACTGGTCAAGATTTTCCAGGACGTGCACGCCTTCTCAGACAGCATGGATTTGTGCAAATTCTCGGCCTTTGCGCAGGGCGCAGAAGAATATGCGGCGCAATACTCTGCGATGGTCGGCGTGCCGTTCACGGCAGAAGATGTCTTGAAGACCGGCGAGCGCATTTACAACCTGGAACGCTACTACAATAACCTGGCGGGCTTCCGCGAAGGGTCCGATTACCTGCCCAAGCGCTTCCTGGAAGAACCCTCCACGATGCCTGGCTCAGAAGGCCACGTATGCGAACTCGACCAAATGCTGGCCGAATACTACGAGAAGCGCGGCTGGAAGAATGGCGTTGTACCAGAGGAGAAGCTGAAGGAGCTGGAGATTCTTTGACCAGGTCTTTACACTGAACCAAAATGGGCTGTTCTTTTGGAACAGCCCATTTTTATCAGCAGATAGATTCCGTGTTACGGCGCGCAGGTAGTGGTGGGCATCCAGAAGCCTTGCGTGGCGTTCGGCGCCAGCGTGATGCTCTTGATGCACGCGAGCGTCCCGGCGTCATCATAGAAACTGATGTTCACCGTCGCCGGGCTTCCCGTCACGTTCTGTACGTAGAACGCCGCATTGTACGGCACCCCAAACGCGTTCTTGAACAGCATCGGCAGGTAGACCATCCCGCTGCCCAGCGACGCGCCATTGTAAGCAGTAATTTCAGACCCCAGATGCGGGCGACCGACGGCAATAATCGGCTGCGTGGCCGTGATGCGCGCCCCACCCACGAAGCCATCCGGCAGCCCAGCCACGCCCGGCAGCCAGATGCTGCTGATGGCGCCTGCGTTGAGCGTCATGTTCTGGGTGGCCGCCACTGCTCCCGCGTTGTCCACATACTCAATGGTCACGTTCGCGCTTGAGCCGCTCACGTTTTGCAGGTAGAGCGCAGCCTTGTACGACCCGCCGGAAAACGCGTTGCGGAACAACATGGGGACATACGCTATCATCGCGCCACCCGCGAAGCCGTTGTAGGTGGTGATTTGGCTGCCAAGATGGGCGCGACCGACCGTCAGGATGTTCTGGGTTGAAGTCACCTTCACCCCGCCCACAAAGCCCGAAGGCAGGCTGCCCGTGTCGCAGGTCACGGCCAGCGACCAGTAGCCCTTGCTGGCATTGGCCGCCAGGGTGTCAGCTTTGGTACAGGCAATGCTGCCATCCAGGTTCAGGTATTCGATAATCAGGCTGGCGCTGCTATTCGTAACGTTCTGAATATAAAGCGCAGTGTTATAGGAGCCAAAGCCGTTCTTGAAGAACATCGGCAGCCACGCAGTCGTCGAGCCGTTGCTCATGCCGTTGTAGCTCATCACTTCCGCGCCGATGTGCGGACGTCCCACCGCCAGGACAAGCTGGTCTGCCGTCACTTTGGCCCCGCCCGCGAAGCCAGCCGGGATGCCCGCGATGCTGGAGAGCCAGTACCCCTTGCTGGCTTTGGCCGACAAGGGTTCGTTGATGGTATGAACGACCGTACCGGTATCATTGATAAACTCGATGGTCAGATTTGCTGAAACATTTGCCAGATTCTGGATATAGAGCGCCGATTTATACGAACCGCCAAAGGCATCTTTGAATAGCATGGGGACGTATTGGATGGCA
>JANWWK010000037.1 GCA_025056175.1 Anaerolineales bacterium | reverse complement strand
CTTATCCACCGCAAAGGTGGCAAACAGGGCGTCTTTGGCGCACACGTTGACGCACTCCAGGCACATCACGCATTCGGTGGAAACCACGCGCTGACCGTTGAGAATGTAGCCCGAAACGGGGATGTCCATCGGACACATTTTGTTGCACGCGCCGCAGTCGGTACACTTATTGGCATCACCGGCGATTTTGAGCAGGGCAAAACGCGCCGGAATTTTTTGCAGGGTGGGAATGGGGCAGACGTATTTGCAGAAAGCGCGGTTGTCTTTGAGCGCATAGGCCAGGCCAATGCCGACGGCGTAATAGAGCAGGTTGCCCGCCAGCAGCCAGTACAACTCGGTGACGCTCTGTTCCTCCACGCGGTAGCCCAATCCCCACCACAGAAAGGCCACCAGCCCCAGGCTCAGTCCGAAGTGGGCGTAGCGCAGTCCCCACCAGGGAGCGGGCAGTGGAGCGGTCTTGTGCCGCTTGAAGGGCAGCAGGTCAAGAATCATCACCGTCCAGCAGGCCCAGCCGCACCAGCCGCGGTTGAAAATCAGCACCCCGGCAATTTTGGCGACCAGGTAGTGGATGACCGACCCGGCGAAGATGCCCGCCAGCAGGTAGAAGAAAAAGCCTTCGATTTGCATGTTCTCGCGCTGGAGCAGGCCCAGGAACAGGAGCATATACGCCCCGACCAGGAACTGCGCCAGGCGGCGTCCGCGTGGCTTTTTGCGGGCTGGCAACGAGGCATACACCCCCAGCCCCACCGCCAGGGCGGTGCCGATATAGCCGAAGTTGAACAGGTAGAAGATGCGTCCGGTGGTCAGCCAAAGCAAGAGGGCGATGCCCCAAAAGACGGCGAACAGGACGAGGGGGATGGTCAGATCGGCGCGTTTGGAAGAGGGAGATGCAGACATAGAATACCTCGGGTTGGTGGCGCAAATCTCCGATTTGCGCGCGCAAATTGGAAACTTGCGCTACAACATCCATACGAACCACAAACAAACAGGTAGCAAAATTGCCCAAACCCAAACCAAATCTGCCTTCAGCGGCGGAGGCGTGGGTTGGCTGGTCGGCTCGAAGGTGACGAGGGTGAAACGTTCTTTTTCGGCGATGAACTGTTCGGGCGTCATAGCGAACCCGGCCAGGCGCATCATCCGCTTCATGGTCGGGTTGGATTGCGCCCAGGCGAAGGCGCGGCGCAGTTCTTCCTCTGTTTCAATACGCCGGGCGCGGACGGATTGCGCCCCGCGCCAGGTCTGGACGGTGGCGAGGGGATTCGCTTCCAGATTGCGGTACCAATCGGCTTTCGTTCCCCAGCCGCTCATCACGGTCGGCTTGTTCTCAAACTCGTGGAATTCGATGGCCGTGCGGCGCGGCTGACCGCTCTTGCGCCCGGTGGTGGTCAGCACCATGAACAATCGTCCAACCAAAACGCCCAATCCCAGCCGATAGAGCAGGATGGGCGTTTTGAACAGGAGTTTCAGGAGACCTTTGGGGTAGGGCAGGGTCTCGACCCAGGTT
>JANWWK010000082.1 GCA_025056175.1 Anaerolineales bacterium | reverse complement strand
AACAGTCCAATCGGTTTTGGAGATGCGTTCAAACACAAGGCTTCACTACTTCCTTACATCCTCCTTTACGCCGACGAAGCCTACCGAGCCAATCACCCCCTCCTCTCCCAGCTTTTGGCAATTGAAGGGAATGATGCGAGTAAGTTGGAGTATGTTCCAGGTTATGCCCATTTTCCAGGAGCCATTCTAGATGCAGTTCCAAGATTAAATCCTACTAATACAATTATGGAAACCCAACCATATCAAGATCCTCTTCTCTACAAACTCCAACAAATGCTCTTTATCTTTGAAGTGGGAACAGCACAATAACGTCTAACTTCCACCCTCCACCTTCCACCCTCCAGCCTCGAATATAGAAGGTCGATGGTTGATGGTTGATGATTGATGATTGGTGTTGAAGTTTGATGGTTGATGGTAGATAATTATTGTATGATTCGTTCCTTTCGGGATTTGGAAGTCTATCAAGAAGCCTATCTTTTGATGGTTAAAGTCCACAAAATCCTCAATGCTCTGCCTATTTTTGAAAAAAACGACCTGGCATCCCAAATACGCAGAGCCTCAAAATCCTGCCCGGCCAACATCGCTGAAGGATGGGCAAAAAGAAGACATGAAAAAGAATTCAAAAGACATCTTGATGTGGCAATTGGTTCTGCCAGCGAGAAGGTTCGGCGCCAAACTCTACACGCTGCGCCAAAATCCGCAAGCGTTCGGGGGAATAAGTGGAATATGCTATACTGTGTCTGGAGACAGCGCGGAGAGGCCTGGCTTCAGAAGAATGTTGTTCAGGCCATACGCGCACAGCGCTCATTTTTTGAATTGCTCTGCCGGTGAAAAGCATGCTTCCCTCTCCTGACTTGAACAAACGCCTTGCGCAACTGGAGCGGCTGGTGGAAGTCAGCCTGATTTTGAATTCCACCCAGAACCTGGAAGATTTGCTGCAATCCATCATCAAAACAGCCACCGAGATTTTGGATTGTGAAGCGGCCTCAATTTTGCTCTACGACGAGAAGCGTAACCGTCTGTTTTTTGCTGCCGCCACCGGTTCGGACCCGAAGAAACTGGCGCAAATCCCCGTGCCGCTGGATGGCTCGCTGGCCGGGACGATTTTTCGGGAAGAGCAGGCCATCTTGCTGAATGATGTCCGCCAGGACCCGCGTCATTATGGCGCGGTTGGTCAGCAAATTGATTTTCAGCCGCGCTCTTTGCTCGGCGTGCCAATGAAGATTAAGGAGAAGGGGGTAGGGGTTTTGGAAGCGCTGAATAAGCGGCAGGGCGATTTCAGCCCCGAAGATGTAAAGCTGCTCAGCGTGGTCGCCTCGCAAGCCGCCATTGCCATCCACAATGCCCAACTCATCCGCGCCCTGCAAAAAGCCTACGAAGACATCAGCGAAACCGACCGCCTGAAATCGAACTTTCTGGCGCTGGCTTCACACGAACTGCGTACCCCGCTGGGCATCATCATCGGCTACGCTTCGTTTTTGCAGGAATCGAACCTGCCCGATGTGACCGAAAACGCCGAGCGCGTGCTGGCTGCGGCGACTCAAATGCGTTCCATCATCGAATCCATGACCAGCCTGCATTTGCTTCAGGCACGCGGGCTGACCTTTAAGCCGCGCGTGGTGCCGGTTCAACAGGTGTTGCGCGCCGCTTACGAGGAGATGCGCGCAATTGCCGAAGAAATGCGTCATTCGGTCGTCTTGCAGCTGCCGCCGCAATCGCTGCTGGTCACTGCCGACCCGGATAAATTGACGCCGGCGTTCGTCAACATCCTCAACAACGCCATCCGTTTTACGCCGCCGGGCGGTCAAATTACCATCAGCGCAGTCAATCGGGGTGGGAGTGTTCTGGTTTCGGTGAGCGATACCGGCATTGGGATTGCGCCGGAGCATTTGACCAAGATTTTTCAGGAGTTCTATCAGGTGGAGCCGCACACCACCCGCCGCTTTGGAGGGCTGGGGATTGGCCTGACGATTGCCAAAGGACTCATCGAAACGCAGGGCGGGCGCATCTGGGCCGAGAGTGAGGGATTGGGCAAAGGCACAACTTTGCGCGTCGTCCTGCCGCCCGCCGGGACCGCCTCGCTGAGCGTAGGACCGTAAACTTCACGAGACCAGATGCTTAACTCCAATCCTTCCTGATGACCAAACGCACTCTTTTTGTTCTCATTTTCATCCTCTCGATTGCAGCCTTGCTCAGTTTCGCCATGCTCAAGCGCGGCCACCCCTGGTGGGACGATTTTGCGTCTTACGTTATGCAAGCGCGCGCCATTCTGAGCGGGGAGATGGATGCGTTCGTCCGCCGTAATGCTTTTACCGTGCAAAACTCCTCCTACCCGCCGGGGCCGGTTGCTTACCCCTGGGGGTATCCGCTCCTGCTCGCGCCGGTGGTGGCGCTTTTTGGGGTTCATCCGCTGGCGCTCAAACTGGTGGGGATTGCTTTTTACGTGCTGTTTCTGGGCGTGTTCTTCCTGCTCGCCCGCCGCCGCCTGACGGAAAGCGAAGCCCTGTTGCTGACGGGCGTTCTGGCCGTCAACCCAGCGCTCTTGCTGGCAAACGACCTGATTCTCTCCGACATCCCCTTCCTGGCCGTCTCTACGCTGGGGGTGTGGTGGATGGAGGCATATCTTTCGCGGCAGGAGAGGGGGACTGACCCTCACCCCCAACCCCTCTCCCGACGGGAGAGGGGCAGAGATGGCCTGCTTCTCGGTCTGGTTATCTTTGTTGCTGCTTTCCTGCGTACCAACGGCATCCTGCTCTTCGTCCCGCTGATGGTTGCTTCGTTGATTCGATATTGGGGAGAATGGAAAACCGCCCTGCGGCAGGTTTTGCTTCCTCTGGGCGCGTTCCTGGCTCTCTATCTCGCCGCCAGCCTGCTCTTTCCCAACGGGCAGGATTCGTATCTGAATCATTTTTCGATGTTCAGCCTGACGCGCTTGTGGGAGAACTTCTGGTTCTATCTGTGGCTGCCCTCCTGGACGTTTCGGGAATTGCCCGGAGGAGTGGTCTTTTATCCCATTTTAGCGCTTTTTCTGCTCTTCAGCGTGGCAGCCCACTGGAAGCGCGACCTGCCCCTCTATGCCTACTGCCTGGCCACGCTGGGGCTGTTCATCCTGTGGCCGGAACGGCAGGGATTGCGTTTTATCTACCCCGTTTTGCCCTTTTTGTTCCTGTTCGCGTTCGAGGGGATGAAACTGGCGCGGGAGCGCCTGCCTGCGCGCGGACGAGAGATAGCCTCCCGCACAATAGCCGGCTTCTGGAGCGTCTTGCTCCTGCTCTCGCTCGGAACTTCGCTCTACACGGCCTGGGAAAACCTGGCCGCGAACCGGGAAATCAACGGGCCGTTCGATGAATTCAGTTACGACCTGTACGAATTCATCCGCGCAGAAACCCCACCCGATGCGGTCATCGTCTTCGTCCGCCCGCGCGCCCTGCGCCTGTTCACCGACCGCGATTCGTTCATGACCACCCGCTGTGAAGACCTGCCGAAGGGGGATTACGCCGCCATTCATGAGAAAATGGGCAATGTGGGGCAAATTCCGCCGGAGCAAATCACGGCCTGTCCGGGCGTTCGGCTGGAGGAAGTGTTCAACAACCGGCGCTTTACGGTGTATCGAATCAACCCGTAAATGTATCTTTTTTCAACGAGGGTCTTGACTCTCGTTTTTATTTGTTGTATGATTAACGCGCGTTAGTAACTCGCGTTAATTGCGGAGGCGGCACGATGGGCAGTAAGTCCAAACGAATTACCAGCCAGGACGTTGCCAACCTTGCGGGCGTTTCCCGCACGACGGTCTCTTTCGTGCTGAACAATGTGGAAGGGTTTCAAATCAGCCCGGAGACTCGTCAAAAGGTTCTGGATGCCGCCGCTCAGCTGGGCTATGTCCCCGATTCTGCCGCGCAAACGCTTGCCAGCCGCCGCGCCCGCGCGATTGGGCTGGTGATGACGCGCAGTCCGCACCATATTGCCAGCGACTCGTTTCTCCCCCAAATTATCAGCGGTTTGCTGAAAGTGACCAAAACCCAAAACCTGCGCCTGATGATTGAGCAGGTAGATGCCGCGCACCAGAGCCAGGCCTATCTGGAACTGGCGCGCGCAAAACGGATAGACGGGATGATTCTGCTCACCCCGCGCATGGATGACGAGGCGCTCGTGACGCTCGAAACGGCGGAAATTCCGGCAGTTTTGATGGGACACCTGCCCGGCTCGAACCTGTATTCGGTGGATGTAGATAACCGCGCCGCCGCCGAGCAGGCTGTGCGCTATCTGCTCTCGCTGGGGCATCGCCGCATTGCCTGCATTACCAACGCACCGGCTTCTTACACTGCCGCGCCGCAGCGCGTGCAGGGTTATCTCGATGCCCTGACCTCCGCCGGAATCGAACCCAACCCCGCGCTCATTCGCTATGCTGACTTCGACCCGGAAAGCGGCTACGAGCGCATGAAGTCGCTGCTGCAAGGCGACGAACCGTTCACAGCCGTCTTTGTTGCCAGCGATAACGTCGCTATCGGCGCGAAATCGGCTATCCGCGAGGCGGGCTTGCGCGTGCCAGACGATGTTTCGATGATGGGATTCGATGACATCCCCTGGTCACGCTATTCCGACCCGCCGCTCAGCACCGTCCACCTGCCTGCCGAAGCCCTGGCCCAGCAGGCCTGTGTCATGCTGTTGGATTTGATTCAAGGACAACTTCCTCCCACCAAACATCTGAATCTGGAAACCGAATTGATTGTGCGGAAATCTTGCCGCGCCCTGGCCTGAAAGGAGGTGATGTTTTCCCGCGTATACGAACCTTGTTTTTTCTCAAGTACGTTCGTTTCACCATTTTTCGTTCAAAGAATTGAGAGGAGAAAGGAAGATGAAGCGCACTCGCTTTTTCTGGTCTTTGACCAGCCTGCTGGTTTTGGCTTCGATGGTGTTGAGCGCCTGCGGCGGAGGGGCAACCCCCACGCCTGCGCCTGCCGTTGAGCAGCCGCAACAGCCGCAACAACCTGCGGAACAGCCGCAACAACCTGCGGAACAGCCACAACAACCTGCTCCGCAAGTTCCTGCGAACCTTCCGCCCGCCGGGCCTGAACTGGCCGATGCCTATGCAGGCAAATTCAAGGGAACGGTGGTCACGATGGCCGGCCCGTTCGTGGACAATGACGCTGTCAAATTCGAGCAATCGGTTGCGGCGTTTGAGCAGGCTACCGGTATTGATATTCAGTATTCCGGCTCCAAAGAGTTCGAGGCCTCCATTCGCATCGCTATTGAGGGCGGCAACGCACCCGATATTGTGGACTTCCCGCAGCCCGGTTTGCTGGCAAACTTCGTCAAAGAAGGCCGCGTGATTGACCTGAACACTGTCATCAATCCCGATTGGCTCAAGCAGAACTACAGCCAGGCCTGGCTCGAAATGGGAACGATGCAGGGTCCGAACGGCCCCATCACCGCCGGTATTTGGGCGCGCGCCAACGGCAAATCGCTGGTTTGGTACCCCAAGAAGGCTTTCGATGAAGCCGGTTACAAAGTGCCGCAAACCTGGGATGAACTGATGGCGCTGACCGAGCAGATTGCCGCCGATGGCGATACCCCCTGGTGCGTGGGCATCGAATCCGGCGCGGCGACCGGCTGGCCGATGACCGACTGGATTGAAGAAACCATGCTCCGCACCACTTCGCTCGAAAACTACGACAAGTGGGTGCGCGGCGAACTCAAGTTCGATTCGCCCGAAGTCCGCAAAGCCATCAAGTACGTCACCGACATCTGGTTCAATGACAAGTACGTGTATGGCGGACGCGCGGCCATTGCCACCACCTCTTTTGGCGATGCCCCCAAGCCGATGTTCGAGAATCCTCCCAAGTGCTGGCTGCACAAGCAGGGGAACTTCATCACCACCTTCTTCCCCGAAGGTCTTCAGGCTGGCGTAGATTATGACTTCTTCTACCTGCCGCCAATTGACCCCGCCTATGGCAAGCCCGTTCTCGGCGCAGGCGACATCTACGCCATGTTCAATGACCGCCCCGAAGTGCGCGCTGTCATCCAGTTCTTCTCGACGGGCGCCTCCCTCGAGGCCTGGGTGAAAGCCGGCGGCGCCATTGCCCCGCACAAAGATGCCAGCCTGGATTGGTACCAGGACCCCGTCAGCCGCAAAGTGGCCGAAGTCTTGCAGAACGCCACCGCCTTCCGCTTCGATGGCTCCGACCTGATGCCCGGAGAAGTGGGCGCCGGCTCCTTCTGGAAATCCATGACTTCCTACGTCAGCGGCTCCATTGACCTGGATACTGCGCTCAAGGAAATTGACGACTCCTGGCCGCGCTAACCGGTCTCTGACCTGACACAGAAGCCCTGAAGGTGGAATCTGCATCCCATGCCCCGTCTTCAGGGCTTCTTTTATCCGTAAGGGATTGTCTTTTTGCTGGAAGGCTGAATGTTTCGGCTCTCTCGGATTTCCCGTAGAAACCGGCACACGGACTAAACGGAAACAAGCGGCTGAGTTCTCTGCATTGCTCTATTTTTTCTGCCTGTTCTGTGTACAAAAAATTGCCTGTCACGCAAGTTCGGGAAGCACGAAGGCTTTCTGGTGTTTGGGAATAAAAAGGAGCGCAAATATGTCTAAGGATTCTCTCTCCGGCGGGCCGCTCGCCTGGCTGGCGGCGAATGTGGGGCGTATTCTTATTTCGGTTTTTGTGCCAGTCATCACCTTTCTGGTTCTCTGGCAGGGATTTATTTTCCTGCGCGATAGCAATGCCCCACAGCTGGTGATTGTGCTGGTTGCCATTCTCTGGGGGGTAGGCGGTGTGGCGGCGTTATATGCGGTTGCAAACTGGCTGGTAGAACAACTTCCTGCGCAGTGGAGTATGCGCCTTCAACCGTTTGTCTTTGTTGGCCCGGCGCTGGCAATTTTGTTCTGGTTTCTGGCGTTGCCCACCCTCCGCACGCTCGATTTGAGCTTTCGAGATGCAACCGGTCAGCGTTATATTGGCATCGGCAACTACATTTTTGCGCTCACCGACCGCGTGATGCTCGAAGCCTTCCGTAACAACCTGCTCTGGATGGTGTTTGGCACGCTCTTTTGCGTGGGTCTGGGGTTGTTGATTGCCGTCCTGGCCGACCGCAGCCGCTTCGAGAGCGTCTATAAGGCCATTATCTTCATGCCAATGGCGATTTCATTCGTCGGCGCGGGCGTTATCTGGAAGTTCGTATACACCTACAAGGGCGAAGGCGCAGGTATTTCGGAAATTGGCCTGCTCAACGCAATTGTGCTGGCGCTGGGCGGCCAATCGCAGCCCTGGCTGCAACTTCCACCCTGGAACAACTTCTTTCTCATCATCATCATGGTCTGGCTTCAGACCGGTTTTGCGATGGTGGTCATTTCTTCGGCCATCAAAGGCATTTCCAGCGAGGTGCTGGAAGCAGCGCGCGTAGATGGCGCCAACGAGTTCCAGGTCTTCTGGCACATCATCATCCCGTCTATTCGCGGAACGCTGCTGACTGTCACCACCACGATTATCATTTTCAGTCTGAAGCTGTTCGACATCGTGCGTGTGATGACGGGCGGCAACAACGGCACGAATGTGATTGCGAATGAGTTTTATCTGCAACGGTTTACCTACAGCAACGCCGGGCGCGCTTCGGCGATTGCGATTATCCTGCTCCTGGCCGTCATCCCGGTCATGATTTATAACTTGCGCCAGTTCCGTGAAAGGAGGGCTTTCTAAATGGCCGCCCAATCTGGTTTCAAACGTGCAAAGCGCATCTCCGGGTTCCTGGTCAACCTGGTTCTGACGCTCATCTGCCTGGTCTGGCTGACGCCTGCTTTTGGCGTGTTTGTGACCTCCTTTCGCAACAGCGAAGACATCTTCAAGACCGGTTGGTGGACGGTCTTTCCCCACCGCGCCGAAGTCAAGGTGGGAGAAATCAAATTGCCGCCGGATGTAGATGTAAACAGTGTGATGACTGTGGAAGGCGTGCAGGCGACCTTTGAGCAGTTGCGGCAGGGTATTGTGTTGCCCGATGGCCGCAAACTCGTCTGGTTCGGCAACAAGCGCACCCGCACCATCGAAGTTTACGAAAAGCGCTGGGTCGGTTTTGATACCAACCTGACGCTCGAAAACTACCGGAACGTCCTCTCCGGGCAGGAGATTCGCTTTAAGGGCGCAGATGGCAAAGAAATTTTACGCATGGGCAACAATCTGGGCGGCGCATTTCTGAACTCGATTGCGGTAGCCGTTCCTTCCACCATCATCCCCATTCTGATTGCGGCCTTTGCTGCCTATGCCTTTGCGTGGATGAACTTTCCTGGCCGTAAAGTGTTCTTCATCGGGGTTGTGGCGCTGCTGGTTGTTCCACTGCAAATTGCGCTGGTGCCGATTTTGCAAGATTACACGCGCCTGAACCTGAACGGAACGTATCTTGCCATCTGGCTGGCACACACCGGCTTTGGTCTTCCGCTGGCAATTTACCTGCTTTTCAACTACATCAGCGAATTGCCGCGCGAAACACTCGAAGCCGCCTTCATAGACGGGGCCTCGCACTTCACCATTTTTACCCAACTCATCCTGCCGCTTTCCGTTCCGGCGCTGGCTTCGTTTGCCATTTTCCAGTTCCTGTGGGTGTGGAATGACTACCTGGTGGCGCTGGTCTTTCTGGGCGATAAAACCCGCGTCATCACCAGCGCGCTGGCAGCAATGGTGGGCGAAAAAGGGCAGGACTGGCATTTACTCACCTCCGGCGCCTTCGTCAGCATGATTTTGCCGCTGACGGTCTTCTTTGCTTTGCAACGCTACTTCGTGCGCGGCCTGCTGGCCGGTTCAGTGAAAGGGTAAATACAGGAATGTCTGACTGGTACAAAGACGCCGTCTTTTACGAACTCAATGTGCGCGCCTTTCAGGATGGCAACGGCGATGGCATCGGCGATTTGCCCGGCCTGCTCTCGCGCCTGGATTACCTCCAGGCTCTGGGTATTGATTGTCTGTGGCTGCTGCCCATTTACCCCTCCCCCTTGCGTGATGACGGCTACGACATTGCCGATTATCGCGCCATCCACCCCGATTACGGCACGCTGGACGACTTCAAGGCACTGGTAGACGCTGTTCATGCTCGCGGAATGCGCCTCATCACTGACCTGGTCATCAACCACACCTCCGACCAGCACCCCTGGTTTCAGGCAGCCCGCGCCGACCGTCATTCTCCCTACCGTGATTACTACGTGTGGAGCGATACCGGCCAGGAATACGCCCAAACCCGCATCATTTTCCTCGATACCGAAACCTCCAACTGGACGTGGGACGAGCAGGCCGGACAATACTACTGGCATCGCTTCTACGCGCATCAGCCTGACCTGAACTACGACAACCCCGCCGTGCGCCACGAAATGCTCGAAGTGGTTCGCTTCTGGCTGAATTTGGGCGTAGATGGCTTCCGCGTGGATGCAGTGCCGTACCTCTACGAACGCGAAGGCACAAACTGTGAAAACCTGCCCGAAACGCACGCCTTCCTCAAAGAATTGCGCGCCTTTGTGGATACGCACTTCCCCGGGCGGCTCTTGCTGTGCGAGGCCAACCAGTGGCCCGAAGACCTGCGGCCTTACTTTGGCGAGGGCGATGAGTTTCACATGGGCTTTCATTTCCCGCTCATGCCACGCATCTTCATGGCGCTCAAAAAAGGCCGCGCTGATGACATCATCTCTATTCTCAAGCGCACGCCCGCCATCCCGCCTTCCTGTCAGTGGGCCACCTTTTTGCGAAACCACGACGAACTGACCCTCGAAATGGTCACGCCCGAAGAGCGTGCCTGGATGTGGGAACAATACGCTCCCGAACCCGTCATGCGGCTGAATCTGGGCATTCGCCGCCGTCTTGCGCCCCTGCTCGATGGCGACTGCCGCAAAATTGAACTGGCGCACGCGCTGCTGTTCACCCTGCCCGGTTCACCTGTTCTTTACTACGGCGATGAAATCGGCATGGGCGAAAACCTGACCCTGCCCGACCGCAACGGCGTGCGAACCCCCATGCAGTGGGACGATTCCCTCACCGCCGGCTTTTCTGCTGTTGCGCCGTATGCGCCGTTCCCCAACGGCGAATACGCCCCGGCGCGTGTCAACGTCTCGGCGCAACTGCGCGACCCGCACTCCCTGCTTCACCGCCTGCGCCGGATGATAGCCGTCCGAAAACGGCATCGCGTCTTTGGGCGCGGCGGCCTGACCTGGCTCGAAAGCGCGCAAAACCCGGCAGTGGCCGCCTACCTGCGCTCGCTGGCAGGTGAAACCGTCCTCGTCCTCAACAACCTGAGCGCGTTGCCCCAAACCATTGCCGTAGAACCCCGTCTGCGCGGCGCAACGCGCGACCTGTTGACCGGCTGGCTCTATCACCTGCGTCCCTCCTTCACTCTGGCACCCTACCAGTCTCTCTGGCTCAGCCTGGAAGAATAAACACGCTCATTCCACCTTCCACAGTTTGCATTCTGCATTCTGAATTCTGCACTTTCCTATGCCTTCTCCCTCCCGCGAACTCCGTCGTCTGCTGCCTCGTCTGCACACTGCCCTGGCCGCCTGCATTGCCGCCGACCCTTCTGGCTGGCAGGCCTTTCTCCGGCGGCTCGAAACGCGCTTCCCAGCCCTGTTTGCGCTGTATTTCGACTTGTACGGCGCGCGTTACGATTTCCTCTATCACCTGGAAGAACTGCTCCTGACGATGGCGCGCGCCTGGTTCGAGCGTCCCGCCGACCTGCGCGCCCTCGACGAATCCCGCGAGCAAAACCCGGCCTGGTTCCAATCAAACCACATGCTGGGCGGCGTCATTTACGTGGATTTGTTCGCCGGTGACCTGGAAGGCGTGCGCGCCAGAATTCCCTATTTCCGCGAACTCGGCCTCACCTACCTGCACCTGATGCCGTTTTTCAAAATGCCGTCAGGCGAAAACGACGGCGGCTACGCCGTGAGCGATTACCGGCAAGTCCACCCGCCGCTTGGCACCATGGAACAACTGGCAACCCTTGCCCGCGACCTGCGCGCCGCCGGAATCAGCCTGGTGGCCGACCTGGTCTTCAACCACACCTCCAACGAACACCCCTGGGCGCAGGCCGCCCTCGCCGGAGACGAAGACGCCCGCGAACTCTACTTCTTCTTCCCCGACCGCAGCCTGCCCGACCAGTACGAGCGTACCCTGCGCGAAATCTTCCCCGAAGAACACCCCGGCGCGTTCTCCCCTCTGCCTCCGGCAAAGGGGTTAGAAGCAGCCCCGCAAAGGGGCACGACCGCCAATGCCCCTCTCCCACCGGGAGAGGGGGTAGGGGTGAGGGACACAGGCTGGGTCTGGACCACCTTCCACACCTACCAGTGGGACCTGAACTACGCCAACCCCAACACCTTCAACCGCATGGCGGGCGAAATGCTCTTCCTCGCCAACCAGGGTGTGGAAATTCTGCGCCTGGATGCCGTTGCTTTCATCTGGAAGCAGATGGGGACGAACTGCGAAAACCTGCCGCAAGCGCACACCCTCATCCGCGCCTTCAATGCCGTCGCGCGGATAGCCGCCCCTGCCCTGCTCTTCAAATCCGAAGCCATCGTCCATCCCGACGAAGTAGCGCGTTACATTCACCCGCAAGAATGCCAGCTTTCTTACAACCCGCTCTTAATGGCGCTCCTGTGGAACGCGCTGGCAACCCGTAAAGTGCGCCTGCTCTCCCAGGCGTTGGCCTCCCGCTTCGCAATCCATCCTGAGACCGCCTGGGTCAACTATGTTCGCTGCCACGATGACATCGGGTGGACTTTTGCCGATGAAGACGCGGCCATTTTGGGCGTCAACGGCTTCGACCATCGCCGTTTCCTGAACGAATTCTATCGGGGCCGCTTTCCGGGCAGTTTTGCGCGCGGATTGCCCTTTCAGGAAAACCCCAAAACCGGCGACTGCCGCATCAGCGGTACCTGCGCCTCCCTGGCCGGGCTGGAAAAAGCCCTGACCGAAGAAGGTCCCAACGAAGTGGAACTCGCCATCCGGCGCATCCTGCTCATTCACGGCATCATCCTGACGGTGGGCGGCATCCCGCTCCTTTACCTGGGCGATGAAATCGGCACGCTGAATGACTACTCCTACCAAAACGACCCCGCCAAAGCCGCCGATAGCCGCTGGGTACATCGTCCCCGCGCCGATTGGGAGCGTTACGCCCGCCGCCACGACCCGCAGACTCTCGAGGGGCGCATCTACAGCGGCCTGAAGCAACTCATCCAGCTGCGCAAAGAAAACGAAGTCTTCTCCGGCCACGACCTGCGTCTGTTAGAAACCGGTAACGTTCATGTCCTGGGGTATGAGCGCCGCTTTGCAGGCCGCCGTGCCTTACTGTTTGCCAACTTCTCCGAACAGGAACAAAGCCTCTCTCCCAACGCGCCGCTTTCAGCCGACCTGGTTTCCATGCGCCCGCTCTACGGCCAGCTCCACCTTTCCCCAACCGGCGCGCTCAGCCTCCCGCCGCTGGGGTTCGTTGTGCTGATGTAGCTCTATTTCCTCTCGTCCCGACCCGGTGGGGACAAGCGGGAGAGGAAAATGGCCGCCTGTCGGCAAAAGTCCGTGTCACTTCCCCCCTCTCCCATGGGACTGTGAAGCGCGCCAAAGGCCAGGGCAGGGGGAAACCCCGCAAGGCGGGGGAGGCGGCTGGAAAATGACAACACACGAAAGTTTTCATGCTGAAACAAAGTTGCTGATAGAACTCACTCATCGTGACATTCCTCCTGCCCTTGTCAGGCTTTTCCCTACAACCCGCCGAAAAAAGGCGGGTTTTTCCTGCTTTCCGACCGGGCGCGAAACCGGTAAAGTGGAGGCAGTGAGATTGCCCGAATATCCCTGAAGGAGGCTCCTCTATGGCGCTAGAACCAAAAGACGTTCTTGTCCGCATGTACGACGACCTCCAGCGCGCCCTGCAAAAGAAACCGGAAGAGCGCCGCTGGGTGATGGTGATTGACCTGCGCAAATGCGTGGGCTGCCATGCCTGCACCATTGCATGCGTGGCCGAGAACAAACTGCCGCCGGGGGTGGTGTATCGTCCGGTTGTCGAACAAGAGCGCGGCAAATACCCGAATGTGACGCGTATGTTCATCCCGCGGCCATGTATGCAGTGCGATGAGCCGCCCTGCGTGCCGGTTTGCCCCGTAAACGCCACCTATGCCGATGAAGAGGGGGTGGTCGTGATGAATTACGAACGCTGCATCGGCTGCCGCTACTGCCTGAATGCCTGCCCCTATAGTGCGCGCACGACCGATTTTGGCTATATGTACGTCAACGCACGCCTGCCGATGGCCGAAGGGCTGATTCTGGGCCGCGAAGAGGCCGACGACTACGAACGCGCCGCCAACTATGAATATGGCATTGCCCGCGAACGCTCCGGTCGGCTCGAGTCACCGGTTGGGAATGCGCGCAAATGCCATTTCTGCCTGCACCGCGTTCACGAGGGCGAACTGCCCGCCTGCACCACCACCTGCATCGGGCGCGCCACCTATTTTGGCGACATCAATGACCCCGACAGCCTGGTTTCGGAACTGGTCAAACTGCCGAACGCGATTCGCCTGCGAGAAGAGCTCGGCACAAAGCCGAAAGTGTACTATCTCGTCTAGTGGAGGCTGAGATGACGGAGAAAAATCCCATTCCCGAAAACGAACAAGAGCATTCTACCCCGCAACCCGCCCCGAAAGCGGAATCTGCCCCAACCGTTCAGCGCAAGCCCTTGCAGTTGACTCCCTTGAGCATTCTGTGGGGCGCGGGGATTGTGGCCTTGCTGATTGGCGTAATTGGCTTGTTTCAGCGCTTTCAAGAGGGTCTGCGCCCCACTGCGCTTGGCTCCTACGTCCCCTGGGGGCTTTGGGTTGCCACGTATGAATACTTCGTCTGGCTTGAAATCGGCTCGTTGGTCGTCTTTACGCTGATTGTGTACGTGTTCAAGCTTCACCCCATTCTGCACAAGATGGCAGTTACGCTTTACCTGACGGCGCTGGTCATCCTGGCAATGGCGCTCATTTTGATTGGTCTCGACCTGGGGCATCCGTTCCGCTTCTGGCATGTACTGGTCTGGCCGCAGTGGAGTTCGCTGTTGGCATGGATGATTTGGGCGCACATGATTTACATGGTTGTTTTGCTCGCCAAGCTGCTCATCGAAGCCTACGGCAAAAGCCAAACGCTCAAAGCGATTGGGCGCGCGCTCTCTTACATCAGCATTCCGCTGGGCCTGGCGCTGGTGGCAATTGCCGGTTCGGTCTTCAGCGTGATGGTGGGACGCCCCGCCTGGCAGGGAAACGGCCTGCCGCTGTATTTCTTAATCTCTTCGCTGGTGGCCGGAACAGGGCTGCTCACCTTCCTGTTTACCTGGTTCTACCCCAACAAACAAGACCCCGAATACCTCAGCACCGTTCGCTGGCTTGGAAATCTGCTGCTGGGGCTTCTGGTGGTTGGCCTGGTTGCCGCCAGCCTCGGGGGGATGGTTCTGCTTTACCCCGGCATCCCGGCGCAAGCTGAGGCTTTGCGGCTGGCGTTGTTTGGTCCGTTCTGGTGGGTGTATTGGATTGTTCACATCGGGCTGGGCGTCGTCGTACCGATGGCGCTCTTGTTAGGACGTAACCCATCGTCCCGTCAGGTGGGCGTGGCGGCGACCCTGCTCATTACCACATTCATTGCCGTTCCACTCAACATCGTCATCCCTGCGCAGGTGGTCATCGGCATCATCGAAGCAGAACTGGTGGCGGCCTTCCATGGGCCTACACTGATGGCCGGTTACTTCCCTACCCTGAACGAATGGCTCGTTACCCTGTTCGCGCTGGCGTTTGGATTTTTGGTGTTCCTGTTTGGCTTTACCGTCCTGCGTCTGCGCCCACATGCAGATATATCCGCTGAGGAGGCTTCGAAATGAGCGCGCAAAACGAAAAACTCTCCCGTCGTGATTTCCTGAAAGTCGCCGGGACAACCGGCGCGGCCTCGGCCTTCCTGGGCAGCCTCAAGCATACGTGGGAGGTTTTTGCCAAAACCGAAGAAGGCTCGGCCTACAATTTGAACGACCCGGCCTGTCAGATTTACTCCGTCTGCCAGCAGTGCAACACCCAGTGCGGAATCAAAGTCAAAATCGTAGATGGCGTGGCGGTCAAAATCGAGGGCAACCCCTACTCGCCCTGGAACATGATTCCGCATGTGAAATACGAAACCCCCGTGACCGAAATGGGCAGGGTGGACGCGCCGCTCTGCCCCAAGGGACAGGCCGGCATTCAGTCCGTTTACGACCCTTTCCGCATCAAACAGGTGCTGAAGCGCGCCGGCAAGCGCGGCGAGAACAAATGGGTCACGATTCCCTTCGACCAGGCTGTGACCGAAATCGTCGAGGGCGGCAAACTCTTCAAAGATGTGCCGGGCGAAGAAAACCGCGAGGTGGAAGGCCTGCGCGCCCTGCGCGCCCTGACCGATGCCAAAGTGATGAAGGACATGAACGCCGCCATCGGCAAAATTCGCGCGGAGAAAGACCTGGAGAAGCGCAAAGCCCTGGTGGAACAGTTCAAGGCCGACTTTAAGGACCATCTGGACAAGATGATTGACCCCGACCATCCCGATTTCGGCCCGAAGAACAATCAAATCCTGTACTTTTGGGGACGCCAAAAGGCCGGGCGCGCCGAGTTTGTGCATCGCCTGTTTGGCGCCGGTCTGGGAACGGTCAACCGGCATGGGCACACTACCGTCTGCCAGGGGTCGCTTTACTTCGCCGGTAAATCCATGAGCGACCAGTGGAGCGGGACCAGCTTCACCGGCGGCACGAAAATGTATTGGATGGGCGATACGGCCAGCGCCGATTTCGTCATCTTCGTTGGCGCGTCACCGTTCGAGGGCAACTACGGCCCCACCAACCGCGTGCCGCGCATTACCGACCGGCTGGGGCGGGCCGAATTGAAATTCGCCGTGATAGACCCGCGCCTTTCTAAACTTGCGGGCAAAGCCTGGAAATGGCTGCCCAACAAACCCGGCAGCGAAGGCGCGATTGCGATGGCGATGATTCAGTGGATTATTGCCAAAGAGCGCTACGATGCGAAATATCTGGCGCTCGCCAACAAAGCCGCCGCCTCTAAAGCCAAAGAGCCGACCTGGAGCAATGCCGCCTGGCTGGTGAAGATAGACAAAGAAAAAGGCACGCCCGGCAAATTTCTACGCGGTTCAGACCTGAAACTGGTTGAGAAAAAAGAGGAAGAAAAAGACGGCCAAAAGGTCATCACCTACGTCAGCGCCGAGGGCGTGGTCTTCAATACCGACCCCTTTACCGTGCTGGATGCCGACGGCAAGCCGGTGCTGTTTGACCCCAACGACGCGGAGAACCCGGTGGTGGCCGGGCAGTTATTTGTAGAAAATGCCCAGGTTGGCGATTTCATCGTCAAGACCGGGTTGCAGCTGTTGAAAGAATCGGCCAACCAGAAAAGCCTGGAAGAATGGGCCGAAATCAGCGGCCTGCGCGCCGCAGACATCGAAGAGCTGGCGCGTGAGTTCACCGCGTATGGCAAGCGCGCCTGCGTTGATATTCACCGCGGCGTCAGCCAGCATACCAACGGCTACTACAACGTGCTGGCCTGGTTCAGTCTGGCCTTACTCATCGGCAACTACGACTGGCGCGGCGGACAGTCCTGGCCCAGCACCTACGAACTGACCGGCGCCAAAGCCGAAGGCCCCTTCATGCTCGACAAAGCAAACCCCGGCGCGCTGGCGCCCTTTGGTTTGAGCATCATCCGCCATGAGGCCAAGTACGAAGAATCCACCATCTTCATGGAGCTGCCCGAAGACAAACGTTACCCCGCCAAACGCAACTGGTACCCGCTCGCTTCGGATGTGTACCAGGAAATCATCCCCTCGGCAGGCGACCAGTATCCCTACCCCATCAAAGCCGTCTTCATGTACATGGGTTCGCCCGTCTACTCGCTGCCCGGCGGCCACAAGTGGATTGAGATTTTGCAAGATGTGGAGAAAATCCCGCTCTTCGTGGCCTCCGACATTCTGGTGGGCGAGACCAGCATGTACGCTGATTACATCTTCCCGGATGTCACCTTCCTGGAACGCTGGGAGTTCAGCGGTTCGCACCCAAGCGTGACCTTCAAAGTGCAGGGCGTGCGTCAGCCTGTCATTGCGCCGCTGACCGGCACGGTCAAAGTCTATGGGCAGGAAATGGCGTTGCAGTGGGAAGCCCTGCTGCTGGCAATTGCCGAAAAACTGGAACTGCCCAATTTTGGCCCGAACGGTTTT
>JANWWK010000050.1 GCA_025056175.1 Anaerolineales bacterium | reverse complement strand
GCTTCGGCCAGTTCTTCCACACGCTGCTCGGTGCGTTTCTGCGCTTCGGCCAATTCTTCCACGCGCTGTTCGGTGCGTTTCTGTGCTTCGGCCAGTTCTTCCATGCGCTGTTCGGTGCGTTTCTGTGCTTCGGCCAACTGCTTCTGCACTTCGGCCAGCTCCCGCACAATTTCCGGCAGTTCCAAAATCTCGCGCGTCAGCACCAGCCGACGCAGTTCTTCCTGCCATTCCGGGTGCTGGTGCAGCAGGCGCATAAAGTCGTAGTAATCGCGCACTTCAAAGGCCATAGACGAGCTCCTGACCAGGATTATAATCGAATTTGGAGGTCTGCCATGCCCCGCCTGCCCCGTTTCCTGCTCGCTGCGCTGCTGCTGGCCCTCTCGGCCTGCCAGTCAGCCACCCCGCCGCCCACGCCGACCGTCTCGCCCACCGCCGTGTCCTCGTCCACCCCCAGCCCGACCTCCACCGAAGCCCCCACCTCAACCGCCACAGCGACTGCCACCAGAGCGCATCACCCTTTCGCGCACTTTTGGCCTTTCTCTAGAAATGGCTCGAAAATTCATGGGGGCTGATGCTCATATCCGCTGAAGCGAAGACGGACAAAACTTCCTCGTCACTGCCAAAAAGTGAACAGTGAGCAGGGAGGGGCAAAAGCTGCAACACGCTGTGCGGTTGACGGCAGGCAGCCAGACCCATCCATTGTGAATGCGCAAAAGAACGAGCTGCACCTGTAATCAAACCGGTTCGGACAAGACGAAACACAACGGTTTCAAAACGCCTGGCGACTGTGCGTTGAAAATCCAGTAGATAGTTGCCAGAAAAGGAAGTAGAATTGGGCAGTATTTTGATTGTATGTCTGAGGAGATGCCTGTGGAAAACCTGTTCACGCTCGAGAATGGGATTGCGCTGCTCACACTGACCGTCCTGGAAATCGTGCTGGGGATTGATAACATCGTTTTCATTTCCATTCTTGCGGATAAACTGCCCGAACACCAGCGCGCAAAAGCACGCCAGATGGGGTTAGGGCTGGCGCTGGTCACCCGCATTTTGCTTCTGCTCTCGCTGAGCTGGATTATCAAACTGGAAGAACCGCTGTTTACCCTGCCGGTGTTGCACATCGGCATTTCAGGACGCGACCTGATTCTGCTTGGCGGTGGATTGTTCCTGATTTACAAAGCAACGCACGAAATTCACGACAAGCTGGAAGGCAAAAGTGGCCACGCGGGAGAAAAGGTAGCTTCTTCACTTGCGGCGGTTGTGATTCAAATCGGCCTGCTCGATATTGTCTTCTCGCTCGATTCGGTCATCACAGCGGTGGGCATGGCACGTGTGATTGCTGTGATGGTGACGGCAGTGATTATCGCTGTCATCATCATGTTGTTTGCTTCTGGTCCTATCAGTGCGTTCGTCAGCCGGCATCCCACCGTCAAAATACTGGCGCTTTCGTTTTTGCTGTTGATTGGAACGGCACTGGTAGCCGAGGGGCTGCATCAACACATCGAAAAAGGATACGTGTATTTTGCGATGGGATTCTCGGTGTTTGTGGAATTGCTGAACATGCGTCTGCGCGCCGTAAGCGAACCGGTGCAATTGCACAGTCCGTATGCCCCCGTCCAGGCAGTTCAACCGACACCCGTCAAGAAAAAGCGGCGATGAAAGTGTTGACAAATCGCTAAACTGGAGTAAAATACCGTTCGCTCAAACCGCAGGGTTTGAGCGAACCTGCCGAAGTGGCGGAACTGGCAGACGCGCTACGTTCAGGGCGTAGTCCTGAGAGGGGTGAGGGTTCAAATCCCTCCTTCGGCACACAAACCGCCCCGCAATTGCGGGGCGGTTTTGTCTTTGCTCATGTCGCCAGTTTTTGCTCTAACTGCGCTTTGACAGACGGCCATTCGCTATCGAGAATGCTGTAATAAATCGAATGGCGAACGGTGCCATCTTCAAGAATCATGTGATTGCGTAACAGGCCCTCGCGCACTGCCCCCAGCCGCTCAATGGCGCGTTGAGAACGTTCGTTCCGGCTGTCGGTCTTAAACTGTACGCGGATAGCGCCGAGGCTCTCAAAGGCATGCCGCAGGAGCAGGTATTTCGACTCGGTGTTGACAGCGGTGCGCTGAAATTCCAGACCGTACCAGGTTCCGCCAATTTCCAGGCCGCGATGCGCCGGACGGATTTCCAGGTAGCGGGTTGCGCCGGCCACCCTGCCGCTGGCCTTGTGGATAACCACAAACGGCAGGTCGGTGCCAGCCGACTGACGCCTGAGCATCTCACGCACCCACGCCAGCATCCTGTCTTCCGTATCCCATGCGCCGTAGAGCATATACCGCCAGATGGAAGCGTCATTGCCAATGAGAAACAGCGGATGGGCGTGTTCCTCACGCAACGGCTCCAGACGGACGAAGTTTCCTTCCAGGACAACCGGTTCGACCCACATAAGCGCGAGAAGCGTTCAGGGCAAGAAGGTAATCTCGACCGTCATGCCCCAGCGCAGGGCCGGGTCGGCTTCGGTCAGGCGGATTTTGACTTTGTACAGCACGTCTCCGCCCTGAATGCGGAACGATTGGCCGATGTGTTCGACGACGCCGGTGAGCGTCAGGGCCTCCAACGCATCGGGGCGGATTTCGACCTGCTGACCTTCGCGGATGTTCACGACCTCCAGTTCGTTCAGGTCGGTGGTTTCCACGTACCAGGCGCTGAAATCGGCCATCTGCACGGCGAATTTTTCGGGGCCGAGCAGCTCGCCCACAGTGACGTTGACATCGGTCACTACGCCATCGAAGGGGGCGCGGATGTCGTAATTGTAGAGCGCCTTTTCGGCGGTGGCGGTCTGCGCTTTGGCGTTATTCAGACGCGCTTCGAGCAGGGCTTTTTGGTCGGGGTCGGCCACGCCGTTCAGAGTGTTCTCGAACTTGCGTCTGGCTTCGGCTTCGGCGGCCAGGGCGGCGTCCAGCGCGGCTTTGGGGCCATCCATCCGGCGGCGAAGTTCTTCCACCTTGCGAAGGGCTTCGTTGTAGTTCGCTTCGGCAGTCCGCAGGTCGTCTTCAGCCTTGCGGCGGGTGGGGTTGTCGGTCTTCAGGTCTTTGTACTTATCGAATTCTTCCTGCGCGTCTTCCAGTTTTTTCTTCAGGTCACGCACATCGGCTTCGGCCTTGTCAATTTCGTCCTGCACATCGGTCGGTTTGACCTTTTCCCATTCCTTTTGGGCGGCAGCGCGGCGAATTTGCGCCTGCTGGTACTCCTGCCAGGCGGCGGCAGCGTTCAGCCCGGCAGCGCGGATGAAGTCGTCGTAGGCGCGCTGGGCCTGCGTCAGTTCCAGTTGGGCGGCGGCCAGGTTCGCCTGTGCCGCTTCGCGGTCGCCTAAGCGGATGAGAACTTCGCCTTTGGAAACCGTCTGGCCTTCTTCCACCAGGATTTCAGTGACGGTGCCGCGCGCCTGTGGAAAGACGAGCAAATTCTCGGCTGGCAACACGCGCCCCTCAGCAATGACGCCAGAATCGGCCACCGGCGCGGAGGCGGCGGGAGCAGGAGTCGCCTGCGCGGCGCAAGCGGCCAACAGCAGGGAAAAAGCAAGGACAACGAAAAGCAGTTTTTTGGTCATGGCAACCTCAGGAAAAAAAGAATACGCACAGCATTAGATTTACATTCATCCTTCATCATTCATCATTCCGAATTCTGCATTTACTCATACGCCAGCACTTCTCGGATGGTCAGCCGGGCGGCGTTGCGCGCCGGTAAGACGCTCGCCAGCACCGAGAGCAGGATAACCAGCCCCAGCCAGATGAGATAGCCAAGCGGGGTGAAGACAACCTCAATCGGGGTCTCGAAGACTGCCAGACTGACGATAAGCGACAGGCCGTAGGTGATGGGGATGGAAAGGAAGAGGCCAAGCACCCACGAAATCAGGCCAATGACCATGCCCTCCACAATCACCATGCGCATAATTTCGGCGTCCACCGCGCCGATGGCGCGCATAATGCCAATTTCGCGCGTGCGTTCCAGCACGTTCATGCCCATCGTGCCGGTCAACCCCATCGCGCCGACCACTGCCGTCAGCAGCGCCATGATGAGCAGGAAAATGACCAGGATGTCGAGGCTTTCGGTGGCGTTGTTGAGCGCCGAAAGGCCGGGGCGCGCCTGGCTGATTTGGTAGCCGGCATCGCGGAAGTGTTTATCGAGTTTCTCGCTCATCTCGCGCTGATAGGCTTCGTCATGGCGGTCGGTCACCACGCGGAAGGAGACCGAACGGTTGGCAAGGTTGGTCTCACGCGAGAAATATTCGTATGTGCCGTAGGCAATCAGCCCTTCGCGGTCAATGAACTTGAAGAGGCCCACCACCTGCCAGCGGTCTTGCTGTCCGCGTACTTTCACGTCGAGGTAGTCACCCGGTTTCAGGTTGGGGAAACTGCGCAAAATGCCTTCGGTGATGGCAATGGCTTTGGTATCACCGGCCTGTACCCAGCGCCCGGAAACCGGTTCGGCATCTACCAGCCGGCTTCCGGCGGGCGGGGCCAGCACCACCAGGTTTTCGGCCACCGTGCCATCGGGGTAGAGAATTTCCGCCGAAGCAAAAGCCCAGCCTTCCACATATTGCACGCCCGGCACCTGGCGCGCAACCTGCTCAATTTCGCTCAGGCGGTAGGGACGGCTGAAATCGAGGGTCACATCGGCCACGAAATAGCGGCCTACATTATCCATATAGGCAAACAGCGTCGTGCGCACGTTGAAGACGCCCACAAAAATCGCCCCGCCCATCGTCAGGGTGAAGAGGGTCAGCGCCAGGCGGCGTTTGCGTCGGAACGTGTTCCGCAGGGAGATGAGCAGGGGGCGCGGGAGATGGATTCCGCGCCGCAAGAGGGCCGCGTTGACGGCGTTCTCGAAGCGCTCGAAGAGGGTTTCGCGCTTCGCGCCGGGCTGGGGCTTGCTCCCCGTTTCTGAAGCCAGGTCGCCGCTGATGGCGCTCAACACCGAAACGCGCGAGCCGCTGATGACGGGACCAAACCCGGCCACCAGCGGGACGAAAATGCCGACCACAATTTGAATCACAAAGGCCAGCGGCACAATGCGATAGCCAAGCAGGTTGAAACTCAACTGACTGGCGATGAACTCGGCCAGGGCGTAAGCGCCAATGCCGCCAAACGGCACAGCCAGCGCCAGCGCAAGCAGGCCAAAGGAGAGAATCATCACCAGGTACATGGCAAAAACTTGTTTATCACGCCCGCCGACCAGCTTCATGACGCCGATGTGCCGCAAATGCTGGTTGAGCAAGGCGGCCAGGGTATTGGCAATCAGTGAAGAGGAGAGGAAGACTATCAAAACGCCGAGCGCCAGCAAAATGCCCAGAATGGCGTTGACGGTGGAAGCCAGTGGGTGCTGGTTGGTGAGCGCGCTGCGCGTGCGACGGACGGTGACGCCGTTTTTCTCCACGCGGTCTTTCAGGTCAGCAGCCACGCGCCGGATGTATTCCGCGTCATTGCCGTTGCCCTGCACCGTTGCGTAAATGCGGTTGAACAGGTCGGGCTGGCGCAGAGTTGGCAGGGTGTCCATCGTGATATAGGCGAAGGGCGGGGCCAGGAAATCGTCCGCGCCAGTGGTGGGGTCCTGCACAATACCCACCACCCGCAGGGTTTTCTCCGAACCATCGGGCAGTTGAAAGACCAGGTCTTCGCCAACCTGGATGTCTATCTCTTTCAGCACTTCGCGCTCGATGACGATTTCGCGCCGGGCCGGTTTGGATTGTCCCTGCATGGGGGTCAGCAGGTTGAGGGCGTTCTTGTCAAAGTCTTCGATGGCAACGATGTCGAGCGTCGTCCACGCCTGGCTGTTGGCAGCGCGGGCGCGGATGTTGAACACCCGGCGCGGTTCGACATCTCCGATTTCCGGGGCGTTTTCAATGACCGGCAGAAAGTCGCGGTCGAAATCGTCCATGCGGAGTTCGATGTTGGCCGGGCGGTTGGCGGCGTAACTGGCGCTCATGTCGTTTGCGATGATGACATACGCGCCGGCAATCACGCCAATGGAGAACACGCCTACCGCAATCGAGAAGACAACCAGCAAGGTGCGGGTAGGGTTTTCAAACAGGTCAAGGAGGACTTTTCGCCAGCGAGGTCTCATGGAAGCAGGAATCAGGAATCACATTTACCGGAACGGCCACCAGCCTTTGCCGCGCCGGTCTATGGAGCGGTTTTGTTCGATACGGTTCTGAACGATGCGGCCAATGGCTTCACGGGTCAGCGGAGAGGCTTCAAGCAGGGTGAGAAATTCTTCGCGCGGCAGAGTCAGCAAGTCCACCGGCGCTTCCGGCGCGGCGCGGACGACGGCCAGGGCTTTGCCGCCGCGTATCAATTCCACCTCGCCAAAGTATTCTCCCGGGCTCAGGCGGGCAACGGTCACATCCTGGCGGTTTTTGCCTTGCAAAACAATTTCTACTTCGCCGCGTTCGATGATGAAGAACGTATCTACATGCTCATCGCGCCGCAGGATGGCCTGCCCCGGCGGGACGCTCTGCCGCTGCACCTTTTTGGTGACCTGCAACATTTGCCGGTGGTTGAGCAGGGGCAGAGCGCGGGCAACCGTTTCGTTGACAATTTCACCATCCGAGATAATGATGTTGCGGGTGGTGCGCGCGGTGAGAGAGGGGTTGTGCGTGACCATGATGATGGTTTTGCCCTCCGCAACCAGGCGCTCAAAAATCTGGATGACCACATCCGCAGTCCGCGAGTCGAGATTGCCGGTCGGTTCGTCGGCCACAATCAGGGGTGGGTCGCAGGCCAGGGCGCGGGCTATCGCCGCCAGTTGTTGCTGCCCGGTGGAGACGGCCATCGGCAGTTTGGCAGACTGTTCTTTCAGACCCACCATCTCCAGCAATTGCATGGCGCGGCGTGGACGTTCGTCGAAATCGTACAGGCCGGCATAATCCATCGGCAGCATGACGTTTTCGAGCAGAGAGAGCATGGGCAGCAGTTGAAAAAACTGAAAGACGATGCCCAGATTCTTGCCGCGCCAGCGTGAGCGCTGAGATTCATCCAGCGCAGTGTACAAATCCTGTCCATTGACAATGACCTGACCACTGGTCGGACGGTCTATGCCGGTCATCATATTGAGCAAGGTGCTTTTACCACTGCCAGATTTGCCGACAATCGAGACGAATTCGCCGCGTGCTACCTGCAAATCCACGCCTTTCAAAACGGTAAATTCTCCGGCGGCATTTTTGAAAGTTTTGACCACGCGGCGGATGTCGAGCATCGAAGCGGCTGGAGAAATGGTTGAGGCAACGGAGGAACGTGGAATCGTCATGTCAGTTGGCCTTTGGCTGAAGGGTCGAGACCAGTTCCCCATCCTCGATGAGGATGTGACGACTGAAGCGCGGCATGAGCGCCATTTCATGCGTGACCATGATGATAGTTTTGCCTTGTTCGACCAGCCGCTCGAACAGGTCGAAGATGTGGTCAGCAGTGACGGAATCGAGGCTGCCGGTCGGCTCGTCCGCCACCAGCACGGGCGGGTCGTTAGCCAGGGCGCGGGCAATTGCCACGCGCTGCTGCTGTCCACCAGAGATGAAGGCCGGGAGTTTGTTGGCATGTTCGGCAATTTCGACCATCTCCAGCAGTTCCAGAGCGCGGCGGCGGCTTTCGCGCGGGTGGTAGAGGCCGCACAAATCCATCGGCAACATGACGTTTTCCAGCAAAGTCAGCATGGGAAGCAACTGAAAAGACTGATAAACGATGCCCATCGAACGTCCGCGCCACAGGGCCAGGTCGTTTTCGCCCAGGGTATGTACCGAAACCGGCGACGGTCCGATGCGAGCGATGACTTCCCCCCGCGTCAGATGGTCTACGCCGGTTATCATGTTCAGCAGGGTGCTTTTACCCGCTCCCGATTTGCCAATGATGCCCAGAAATTCGCCGGGGTAGATTTGCAAATCAATCCCTTTGAGGGCGGTAAACTCTCCTGCTTCACTCGCATAGGTTTTGACCACGCCACGCAATTCGATGAGGGGCGCAACAGATGAAGAAGAAACGGAGGACAACAGAGAATTGACCATAAAAGGCCTCAACCGGGCTGTATTGTACCCCCAAGGTGGGATTTAAGTGCAAAACCGACCGATTGGTCTGATTCAATTCTAATGTTGTGGACCTTATATCAAGGCATCCACCATCAACGCCAGGAAGAGAAAAGCCAGATACATGCTGGAGTAACGGTACATGCTCCAGGCAACTTTGTTGCCATCGTGTTTGTATACTCTCCAGGCGTAATACAGCAAGATTCCCCCAAGCAAGGCGGCAGAAAGCAGGTAAACCGTGCCGGTGTAGCCAATCAGCGGGAGCAGAAAGGTCACAGCCACCAGTTCAATGGTGTAAATCAGAACCTGTTTGCGGGTTTCGGCTTCACCGCGAATAACCGGCAGCATGGGAACGCCCGCACGTTCGTAGTCCTTGCGGCGAACGATAGCCAATGCCCAGAAATGCGGCGGGGTCCACATGAAAATTATCAGGAACAGGATGAGCGCCGGCAGAGAGAGCGTGCCAGTGGCAGCAGCCCATCCCACCAGCGGCGGTATGGCACCTGCTCCGCCGCCAATGACGATATTCTGCACGGTGGCTTTTTTCAGGAGCATGGAATACAAAACGACGTAGTAAAGAATGCCCGCCAGAGTCAAGAAGGCAGCCAGCAGGTTGACCAGCCCAGCCATGATGTAGAAGCTGACGATGGAAAGACCCAACCCAAACGAAAGTCCTTCGGCAGGGGTCATACGTCCAGCGGCCAGGGGACGTCTGGCTGTGCGCTGCATGTTTTTATCCAGGTCACGGTCAATGTACTGGTTGATGGCGCCAGAGCCGCCCGCCGCCAGCGCACCACCGAGCAATGTCCAAAATGCGAGGGAAAACGAAGGCCAGGCTTTAGCGCCCGCCACCATTCCGGCAAAGGTGGTCACGAGCAGGAGCAAAACAATGACCGGTTTGGTCAGAATAAAAAAGTCGTGCAGGCGTTGACGCAGGTCAAGCGGAGGAAACGCTACGGCATCACGGGCATAGAGGCCGGCAGCCAGAGTCAAGGCGCAGAGCAACACCCACACTGCCAACGCCGTGAGAGCGTGCATGACCTGCAAATGAAGCGGAAAGCCGCGGGTGACAAGAATCGCGCCGACAAAAGCCTGCGCGAAGAACAGCGTAACGGTGACGGTAGTCAAGGGCAAGAGCAGGCGATGGTCGCGCTGGGTACGCCAGGCATGGAAAAGCAGGGCGAGCATGAGAACAGCGGAAGCCCCCGCAGACAGACGATGAAACAACTGCGCCGCCGCGGAGAGACTGCCCGGCAAGCAAAGCGGCCAGACACAATCCGCATTCAGGCCAGTTTGGGCCAGCATCCGCCCCCCAGCAGTCAACAAGACAACCGCAAGCAGGGTAAAGAGCGTCAGTTTGGCAAACGAGGTGGAGAGAGAGAATTTCATCATAACTCCAGAGGATAAACAGGGCTTCCGGTGGATGTCCACCGTTCGGTAAAACGGCTTAGAGTGCTGCTTTCCGCAGGTAAAAGGGATAACCAAAGAACAAAATCGAGGCGAAGGTGAACCATTGCAGGGCGTAACCGAAGTGTGGGCCTTCTGTGATTTCGATTTCCGGCTGGTAGGGGTAGGGCGGCGCGCCGCGGGCGTCATCGGGATTGGGTTGGATGAAAACCGGCAGCAGCGGGTAGGGGGTTTGGAGGGAGATTCGCTCCAGGTTGACGATGTTCCAAAAATCGAGACGGTTCTGACCTTCAGCCAGTTCCGGGTCTGGCACCCCGCCGACATCTGGTTTGGTTTGACCCAAACGAATGATTCCGCTGATGGTTTGCTCGCCCGGCTGGTCATATTTGCGCCAGTCAGCAGGCGCGGCGTTGCCCTGGGCGGGAATCCAGCCACGTTCGACCAGAACCGCGCTCCCGTCGGCCATAACCAGGGGCGTGAGCAGGTGATAGCCATATTCGTTTTGATAGTATCGGTTACGAAGAGCGACCTGATGGTCGAAGTCGAAGACGCCGGTCACGGTCACGGCGCGGTATTCCATGCGGGTCAGGTCTTCGCGGGGAACGGCGTTCAAATCGAGCGGAGGCAGGGCGGTCATCGCCAGGTAGTGCGCGTTGAATGCACGGCGTTGTTCCAGTCGGTCAAGCTGCCAGATTCCCAGGCGAACGCACACCGCCGAACCAAGAAGCACCAGCAGGGTGGTGAACCACCATTTTCGGCTGAACATGGCAAGGAGCAGGTTCATTCCTTCCTCCCCGCCTTGCTCCCGTCAGCGGAGGGACGCAGCGGCCAGATAAGAAAACTATAGAGCGAAAGGAGCAGGCCGAGCGGCACACCCGCAAACAGAATGCCGTAGATGCGGGTTTCCCATGTCACAGGTTCACGCACATCCAGGCCAAAATAGTTAGAAGGTTGAAAGGAACACTCGAAGATGAAATTTTCGGCACGGTCAAGCTTCATGCTGGCGGAGGTGCCGGCCGGTACAAAGAGCGGCCCCAGCCGATGGGCTACGCTATCTTCGTTGCGGACAACCAGCGTATCCCCGATGACAAACACCATATCTGCCGGAATTTCGGGGCTGGCCTCACCGCGCGCCATACGTTCCGCCGTGCCGGCGGGGATGAGTAGTTCGATGGCGCGCGGGGCGCGCCCTGCCTCGCTGCGCAGAAAAAAGAAACTGCCTTCGTTGAGAGCAACCGCCAGAAGAATGCCAATGCCAAGCCAGAGCAGGACGCGCCGAAGAATTTGCTGTTGCATAGAGAACACACAAGCAAGTCAAAGACTCGCTCGACTAAATTGCTTTTCCAATCAAATACAAAGCGGGGTAGTAGAAAATCCAGACCACATCCACAAAGTGCCAGTAAACCGCCGCCGCTTCCACCGCCCAATGTCGTTCGGGCGTGTAGAGGCCGAGCCACCCATTCCGAAGGATGACCAGCAGGAAAATCAGGCCGGTCAGAACGTGAAACGCATGCATACCGGTCATCAGGAAGAAGATGCCCCCGGCGGCGCTGCCATCTACAGTGAGACCTTCATGGATGGCTTCCGGCCATTCTACGAACACCACGCCGAGCAGGAAGGCCAGCCCCAGCAGGAAGGTGATGCTGGTGCTGATGAGAAAGCCCTTGCGATCACCGAGCGCCATCTGCGTTTCACCGCGATTCATGAAGAACGAGGAAACCAGGAGCGCCGAAGTGACAACCAGGCCAAGTTCCTGATTCAGGTGCGGGCGGGTGAATCCGAGCAAATTGAAACGTGCCACGAACATGCCGCCAAAGACGAAAGCGTCGGAGAGCAGGAACAGCCACAGGCCGAGACGGTTGGTCGCCAGTTTCCAGGCAAAACTGGTGTGGTCGTGTTCGTCATCGTCTTCGAGTAGTTTGTAGACGTGCATGTAGTAGTAGACGACCAGTCCGACCTTGAGCAAGGCCGCCACCGAAAGAAGCAAGACCGAAGCGTTGGTGATAGCGATGAAAAACTCGACGGCGGTGAGGAAGGCCAACAGGACGAAGATGACCACTCCCTGAAAAAGCGCGTCTTTGGAAACGTGCGTGGAATGTTGCGAGGTGTGAGCGTGAGTCACAGAGGGCCTCCCGAATTACATTTTGACATAGACCGAGCCGGGCAAACCGTAATCATACGGTTCGCCAACGACCTCGAATTCTTTTTCGTAGTTGTGAGCCGGCATGGGCGAGGGCACCTGCCATTCGGGCGAGCGCGAGTTCCATACGTTGCCGGTCTCGGTAACGGGACTGCGAAGCGTTTTGACCATGTTGTAGAAAAAGACCAGCACCGAGAGCGCAATCAGGAAAGCCGCAATCGTCATCGCCAGATGCCAGGGGTCAAAGCCCAGCATGGGGTCATAGTCGGCAATGCGCCGGCGCATTCCGAGCAGGCCAACGCGCATCATGAACAGGGTCAGGACGAAGAACGCAGGCGTCATCAGCCAGAAGTGCCATTTGCCGAGCGTTTCATCCAGCCGCTTACCCGTGGCTTTGGGGAACCAGTAGTAAATAGCCGCAAAGAACGGGAAGACGTAACCGCCAAACATGGTGCTGTGGAAGTGACCGACGATAAAGTACGTATCATGCAGATGCAGGTCCGTCGAGACGGTAGCGTTCGGCGGGCCAGAGAGACCTCCCAGCAGGAAGACCACAATTCCACCCAGGACGAAAAGCATCGGTGTAGGGGCTTCAATTTTGCCTTTCCACAGCGTGGCAACCCACGAGAAGAACTTGACTCCGGTCGGAACGGCCACCAGCAGGGTGCTGTACATGAACGGCACACGCAGGTATTCGTTCATACCAGAGGTGAACATGTGATGCGCCCACACCAGAAAACCGACCAGAGCAATGCCAATGGATGAAAGCGCAACCCAGCGATAGCCAAAGAGCGGCTTGCGAGCAAACACCGGCAACAGTTCTGAGATGACGCCCAGTCCGGGCAGGACGAAGACATACACCGCCGGGTGCGAATAGAACCAGAACAGGTGCTGGAACAGGATGGGGTTGCCGCCTTTGGCAACGTTGAAGAAAGGCATCCCAAACAGGCGCTCGAACATGCTCATCTGGAACGACAGACCAATCAACTGCGTGGCGGTCAGCGAGATGATAGAGGTGGCAACCGAAGCCCAGACCAGAATCGGCATGCGGAAGGCGGTCATGCCACGTGCGCGCATCCGCAGCACGGTGGCAATCAGGTTAAGTGCGCCCAGGATGGACGACCAACCGGCCACCCACACGCCCAGATAAAACATCTGAATCCCGATAGGGGCGCGCGTGGCGAGCGGGGCGTAACCAGTCCAGCCGGTATCGAAACCGCCCAACCCTAAACTACCAAGCAAGATGACCGCCGCCGGAACCGCTACCCAGAACGAGAAGGCGTTCAGGCGCGGGAAAGCCATGTCTGCCGCGCCAATCAGCAACGGGACAAGATAGTTGATGACCCCGGCAATGCCCAGCAGGATGGAGATAATCATCACAATCCCGTGCAGGCTCATCAAGGAGTTGTACAGGTTGAGAGCGGCAGTCTGGTCAGGGGTCAGCACAGTCAGGAATTGCAGGCCCGATTCGGCCAACTCCACGCGGAAAAGCAAGGCAAACAGACCACCTACACTGAGCAAGAGCAGCGAAGTGACGGTGTATTGAATGCCGATGACTTTGTGGTCGAGCGAGACGCCGAAGTACTTGCGCCAGCCGGGGACATCTTCGTGATGGTCAGGGGTGGATTCGCCTTTGGCCCACTTCCACCAGTCGGTGAGAGCGCCTACTCCGGCCAGGAACGAAACTGCTCCCACCAGCGCACCGAACACCCACGCGCCTTCATGAAAGCCGAATTTGGCCGGGTCGAAGAACGGCAAGCCCATGGCTGCGCGAATGGCCGTGACCAGCAGAATGCCCGCCAGCGTACCAATCACCTGGAAGACCAGCCCGCGCACGATACCGTAGTAACCGAGCAGACCATAGAAGAAGCCCAGCGTCCCCACCAGCAAGCCCAACATCCAGGAGGGGATGTCCTTCAGGTAAGTGGCGTTGAACCCGCCCGAAACGGCGGCATGCAGGCCAATGCCCAGCCCCAGGCCGAGCAGCGTACCTATCAAAAAGAAGAGCAGGGCGCGATTGAAACTGCCCGTCGAAGAAGAAGTGGATGCATGAGACATGCTTCATCCTCCCGCTATTTGAGAGTCTTGATGAATTCAATCAGGTCAGCAATTTGCCCATCTTTCAGGTAAGCAAAACTGGGCATGGCATTAGGAGAAAAGCCCTGATGCACTTTGGCCGAAGGATTGCGAATGGATTCGGTGATATAGGCCTCATCTGCCAGCACGGTCGTGCCATCAGCCAGCGGCACCTGTGACCCCCACAACCCTTTCCAGGTCGGGCCAACGCCTTTGGAGCCATCAATCGAGTGACAGGCTTTGCACCCGGCTTCGTTGTAGAGCTTTTCGCCGCGTTTGGGGTCGGGGTTCGCCAGGGCGGCTGCGGCTTCGGCAGCAGCAATTGCGGCCTGTTCATTCACCCAGGCAGTATATTCTTCCTGGCTGATGACTTTGATGGGCGATTCCATGTAAGCATGCGAAGCGCCACAAATCTCGGCACAACGCACTTTATAGTCTCCAATCAGCGTGGGGGTGATGCGGTAAATTTCCACCCGGCCTGGGACCAGGTCGTGCTTGACGCGAAACTCCGGCACCCAGAAGGAGTGCAGCACATCGCTGGACTCCATCTTCAGAACGGCCTGTTTATTCACCGGCAAGTACAGCGTATTGGAGACGAAGCCCTCAGGATATTCAAAACGCCATCCCCATTGATAGCCGACTACCTTGATTTCGACGGCCTGCGGGTCCACGCGCTTGACCTGGGCGAGGTTGTCGGCGCCGATGTATCCCAGTACGACAACGATGACCAGGGGGATGAACGTCCAGGTGACTTCGAGCGAAGTGCTGCCCTCGATGTGCTCGCCATCGCCCGCTTCGCCGGGCTTGCGCCGAAAAACCACCAGGCTATATACCAGCGGAACAACGATGAGCGCAAAGAAGAAGGCAATCAGTTTGACTTGCAGGTCCATCAGCCAGTCAATCGGCGCGGCCTGGGCAGCGGCAGCCACCGGCATCAATTCCAGTGCATCCAACCCCAAATAGGTCAGCACTGAAACAACGGCGATGAGAACCGCAAGGATAACAAAGTGACGCACATTCTGCATAAGGGGTTTCTCCTCGGAGGAAATGCGATAAAGAAGTGAGCCTCCTGCTGGCAGGGAGATTATCCCTCCCAGGGATTGCTCAACCAGTGTTCAGCCTGAGCAAAGGTCATCGTGCGGCGGTCGTAGACCACCACCTGCCCCGATTCCTGCAACGAAACCAGCATCACCTGCATGGGGGCTTCTCCCGCTACAAAGCGGCTCATAAATGCCTCGCGGTTGATGGCCTTGTCATCGTAATCTACAATCACCAGGTCGGGGTGTGTTTCCAGGGCGGGCAAGGCTTCTTCCAGCGTGGTAAGCATGTGAACCGTTGCCGATTGTTCACCCCAGCGTTCCGCATACAGCTTTCGCAAGCCTTCACGAAAGAGCGGATTGGCCGAGACAATCAGAATGCGCCGGGCTTGGGCAGGGGAATCGCTCATCGAAACTCTCGCACCTTAAAACAAAATAAAACGGAGATAATTTACCAAATTATCTCCGTTTTGTCAGTCAGCGTCAGGTTGCGTTGGGGGGATTTCGGAGAAAAAAGCGGGTGATTTCTTCATCACCCTTACAGCAGGTCCATTTGTGCTGCCTTTGCCACCGCTTCAGCGCGGTTGTTAACTTCCATTTTTTCCAAAATGTGCCGAATGTGGGTTTTGACGGTGTTTTCGGAAATGAACAGAACACTGGCAATCTGGGCGGTCGTCTGTCCGCGCGCCAGGCATTTCAGCACTTCAATTTCGCGCTCGCTCAGCAGGCCACGATTGCGGTCGTTCTGAGAACGGCGGACGGCCTGCAAGACGCGCGCCGTCACTTCGGGGGAGAGAACCGAATTCCCCGAGTAGACCTGTAAAATGGTGTTTTTGAGCATTTCCGGTTCCGCGTTCTTCAGCACATAACCGTTGGCGCCAGCTACAATCGCGCCAATCAGGTCATCATCGTTTTGGGAGATGGTGAGCATCAAGACCTTTTGTGCAGAGTCCTTTTTGCGGATGGCCGCTAACGTTTGCAGGCCATCCAGAACCGGCATGTTAATATCGAGCAGGATGATGTCGGGGCGGGCGCGCTCAATCACCGTCAAAGCTTCTTGTCCGTTGGCGGCCTCGCCTACCACATGAAACTCCGGCATTTCTTCCAGAAGGCTGATGAGTCCCCGCCGGAAGAGGGCATGGTCATCTACGACGACAATCCGAACGCGGTTCATGGTTTCTCCTTCACCGGCAAGGGCAGGCGCAGAGAAACCACCGTCCCTGCTCCGGGCCGGCTGGCAATCTGAAAATCGGCGCCAATGCTCTCGGCGCGCTCACGCATCCCGCGCAGGCCAAAACGGGCGTGGTCATCCACCTGTTCGGGCGTGAATCCTTTTCCATCATCACTGACTTCGATGGTTACGCTCTCGGCAGTCTGAAAGCCGCGAATCGCAACGCGGGCAGCTTCGGCATGTTTGCGAACATTGCTGAGCGCTTCTTGAATGATGCGAATCAACTGCGCCTGCACATTGGGCGGATAGTCCACCGAAACATGGAAGGACTCGAGCGAGACCGTTTGACCGGTGGCCTGTTCGTAATCGGCGGCAACCTGCCTTACCCAATCGGTCAGGCTGACGGACGGGGCGCGGCGCAGGTTTTCGATGGCCTGTCGGGCATCCACGTAGGCATCAGAGAGCGTGCGGTAACTGGCTTGTAGAGTACGGGTAAGCCGCTCGGTTTCGCCCCGCAGCAGGTAGTTTTGCATTTGCGCAGCCTGCAGTTTGAGAAACGCAAGCGTTTGTGCCAGACCATCGTGAATTTCGCGCGCCAGGCGGGCGCGTTCATCCACAACCGCCTGGTATTCGAGTTGTACCATCAGGCGGGAATTTTGAATCAACAGAGCAGCCTGCCCGGCCAGGGTTTCGAGCAGAGCCTGATGACGCTGAGCAAATGACTGTGCGGCATTGGAACCCAACAGCAAGACGCCTTCAGGCCCCTGGTCTTGCCAGATAAGCGGCACCGCATGCAGAACGCGCCAGGTTTCCCGCTTGTTCAGCGCCACATTTTCAAGCGAAAGGCTGTTTCCACTGGAAAGAACGCTCTTCCAGATGCCTTCCAGGAATAATTCATCGGGCAGCGTGGGCGGTTTGGCAGCGGAAGAATCAGTGCAGGAAAACACTTGCGGTGTCGTTTGAATTTGTCCCGGCAGGCCGGTTGGAATGTAAAGCAACGCAAAATCAACCGCCAGAGTTTTGCGGATATTCTCCAGCAGGCTTTTAAGCAGGGCCGAAAGGTCGGAGCGCGGCGTTGCCGAAGTTTGCAGATACAGCAATGCCCCAATTTCCTGATTGCGCTTTTGTAGAGCTTCCAATGCCTGGCCGGTAAGTCGCAGAATGTCTTCAATATATTGACGGATTTCCGGCTCAAGGGCAGGCTTTTCATCAAAGTAAAAATTCACAATCCCCACGTCGCGCCCACCGCTCTGAAGCAAAAAACACTCAACATACGCCGAAAAAGGTGTTTCCGCTGGAAGAAGTGGGCAGCCTCGTTCGCCATGCCGCGAGGTGCAATTCTTACACGCCTGACGGGTTTCAGGGCTGGTCAGGCGCTGAGACCAGGTTTGCAAAGCCGCCGAAGGCACCTGTCCCTGAATGAGCGCCGGGAGCGATTGTCGCCATTCATCGAGAGGGATGAGCGATGCGCCCGCTGCACGTAGAATACTCTGTCCATTCTCCAATGCGGCTTCGAGGATGTCTTTTTCGGAATGCGCCTGCAGGAATTTATGTTGTAGCGCAAGCACTGCCTGTAACTGCTGACGGGTATCTTCTCCGTGTGTCTGCCGCGCAACGCGGCGCAGAGAAAGCCGAAGCCAAAACTCCAGAACAGCAGTGAGCAGGCCAGCGGTCAGAAGCGTGATAACAACCGAAACCCACAGCGCCCAGGGAGCCTGCATTGAAAGGTAGAAGCCAAACACCAGCACAAGCGCGGCAAAGGTAGCCCAGCGCGCTCGAATCAGTTCGCGGTCATCCATGCGCGACGGTCACTCCCGAACGGCGGCCAACACTTCAACGCTGTGTTCAGCAGGCTTGACGTTCTCAAACACTTTCTTGACCCTGCCTTCCGGGTCAATAATAAAAGTAGTGCGCAAAACGCCCATATAGTCCTTGCCCATGAATTTCTTCTGACCCCACACACCATAGGCTTCGCAAACGCGGTGGTCTTCATCCGCCAGGAGAGAGAACGGAAGCTGAAATTTCTCTTTGAACCTGGCATGCGACTTGGGAGAATCCGGACTAACGCCCAGAATGGTCACACCGGCTTCCTGGTAAGCGGAATAGTCATCCCGAAAGTTACAGGCTTCGGTGGTACAGCCGGGCGTATCGTCTTTGGGATAAAAATAAAGCACAATTGTCTGACCGCGAAAATCGGCCAGGCGGCGCACAGCGCCGGTTTCGTCGGGAAGTGCGAAATCGGGAGCGGGGGTACCGGGAGTGGGTATCATCGTCTGTTCCTCCATGTCGGTATTATAACAATCTCTGCGCCGCAAAATGTAAAAACAAGCGGACAGGGTTAACAAAATTCGTATCTATTTTGGTTACGACGGAAGGTTCTTGCGCTATTCTGCCCGGAGATTTATCGCCCGCAGGACTTTTTTAGAAAATTTCCTCCAACCGATTGAATTTTTTCCGAATTCGATATACACTGATGTTGTTACACGTAACACCGTTCTTCTTTTCTTCTCTTTCACCATTTGTCCACGTCACGGGGAGTGCAGCCATGAACCAGATTCCTGACCAGGAAGGCGAAGAAAACCTTGACCTGAATCTCGTCAAGAAGTTAACGGAGTTTTGGGGTCGCCGTCAGCAGTTGCTGCCGCCTCAGTTCGGGGAAAACGAAATCGTATCCGGGCCGTATCCGCTGGAGGTGAACCTGCTGGGTGCAGGGTATGTTCCGTCCTTTCCCAACCTGGAAGCCATCGTGGTCTCGGCAGATGGAGAACGCCTTCTTGCGCAAGGCGGGTATATCAAATTGCCGCCCGGTCGTTACAAAATCTACTATGTAGACCGCCAGGAGCGGTATATGACCCTGCCTGATGTACGAGCGACAACGACAGACGGCGCCAACGTGACAATTTCCTGCGGAATCACGTTTACCGTCAACGATGCACTGGCAGTGCAGAAAATCCGCAACCCGTTAGATGCGCTTGTCAAAGCGTGCGAAGCCGCCTTGCGGCACATCATCCGCACACATCGTCACGATGAATTGATTGGTGAGACGCAAGAAGAAGTATTGGATTTGCCGGTTCCAACAATGATAAGCAACGAGCAAATTTCAGAAGCGGTCAAGCGCGAGGTGAGCGTGAGCGAGGCCTGCCGCCCCTTCACCTTACACAACGTTCACGTTCTGGACCGGCAGGGACACCTGCGCCTGCTCGATGTGCGCGAGCAGGAAGCCGTGCAGATGCGAACGGGCAAACGCGAACTGAAGCAAATCGAACAACGGGCGCAAATCACCCAAAAACAACGCCTGCTGACGGCAGAACAAGGCAGCGTGACGCAGCAACAGGCCGAAAATGAAAAAACACGCCGCGAAATTTTGCTGGCAGCCGAAAAACTGGCAGTTGAGCTGGAACAAATGCGGCAGTTGCCCCGCTTCAGCCATCAGGAGAACCTAAAAATCATCGAAGCGCGCATCGAGGCCCTCAAGACGCTGATGAACGCGCAGGCATTGCCGGGGAACCCGCGCAGCATCGAGGAGTTGAAACAACTGGTCGAGAAAATCCTCTCCGAAATGCCGCATATCACCGGCGAAATAGAAAGCCCGCCGGTCAACGAACCCAAACAGCCAGGTGCCAGAGAAACCCAGGACGAGTTCATCGAACTGCTCATCCCCAAGAAAAAACGATAAGTCGAGACCAACAGCATGGAAGCACGCTCCCCTTGGGTCGAACTCCAACCCGCCTCCACCGGCTGGCAGGCACAATTTGCCGTGCAGGTGTGTCTTCAGCCACTGGCAGAACTGCAAAAATTGCGCTGGGGCTTCAATGCCGGTGCGTTGATGAGCGAAGCCCTGGAGCGTCAAAAACTCTTCATTGAGTCTCAATTTCATGGCGACCCGCTGAAAGAACCTTCTGCGGGTGCGCGTGTGCTGGCCTTACGCGCGCACACGCTGCCCGGCGAAGGGATTGTGCTGGCTCTGCTGGGTAAAGTGCAGGCCGAAAGCGAAAGCACAGCGCATCAAAAAGCGCTCGAATACTGCCGGGAAATCACCTCCACCTTTCCTTACGACTATAAACTCCACCCCGCCCTGACCCGTGCCACGTTCAGGAAACTGACCGGTCAAGACCTGCTGACGGCGTGTCAGAATCCCCAGAGCCTGGCGCGGATTATGCGCTTTGAGAGCCCCATCCGCACCCGCAACAACCTGGCCTACATCACCGGTTTCTGGCAAACGAGTGAGCGGGCAGATGAGCAAATCTGGCGTGTGCTGGCAAATTTTCCGCACCCCGTGCTGTACAACGTCACCCTGCAGCCTGGCATCCTGGAAGGCGATGAGCGACAACTGTTGTGGGATATGAAAACGGTAGCAGCGGTACCCTATCAGGAAGTTTCCAATCTACACCCGGCGCAACCGTTCGATAAGTGGGTCGAACCGTTCATCGAACGACGTCTGAACCCCTGGAAGCGGTACTACCTGGTGCAGGTCCATCTGCTCTGTCCGGCAGGCGTCCCTGATTCGCTGGTGCGGCCCGTGGGGGCAGCACTTACGCGCGAAAGTGCCGATTTGCTTGCGCCAGGCTTCTTTGTCATCCATCCAGCCCACTCCTCTGCTGCCCAAATCTGGTGTGCGCGCCTGCAATCTCTGGAGTTGACACCGCTCCACCAGCAAACAACGCGCCTTTCTCGCCTGAGCAACCTGGCCGACCTGAACGAAACCTGTTGTGTCTTTCGGTGGCCGTATCCCCCGGACCCCGGCCTGCCTGGAGTCACCTTTCTCCCACCGCTGGAACCCTGAGTCCCTTCCCTTTGATTTCTGTTCTCGAACCAATTCTCCCAACGAGGTACCCCATGAACCCCATAGACCCACGCCAAACCAGCACCATGCGCGAACTCGGCAAGGAACATGATGTCCACTACCGTCAGGAAGTGTTGAAACCACTCTTTGACTGTATCAAAAGCGCGGATTCCTGCTATCTGATTGGCGCAGGCAGCATGGGCAAAACCCGCCTGCTCGACCATCTGATACGAACCGATGTTCAGCAGCACTATCTGGGAGAAAAAGCCGCTCACACGCTCATCATCCGGCTGGATATGAACCGCCTGAGCGATTACTCGGAGTGGGAATTTTACGAACTGATGTTGTTCAACATCGTGCAGGTTTCGGGGCAATGCAGCATCCCTGAAATCGAGCGAAAATCGGCAGGGTTTCTGCAAACCTTCCTTTTGCCAGTGTTAGACCAGCCCGGAAACACGCTCAAAGCCCTGCGCTTTCTGGAACTGGTCATCACCAACCTGATGGTAGTGGATAACGACCTCTCATTATGCTTACTGATGGACGAATTCGACGAAGCCTATCGCCACCTGCCTGCTAAAGTGTTCGCGCACTTACGCGGCATTCGCGACGCAAACAAGAATCGCCTGTGCTACGCGCTGCTGATGCGTAACCCGCCCACCTACCTGCGCCCGAACCTGAACGAACACGAAGGATTTTATGAACTGCTCTCTCGTAACCAGATTGCTATCGGCCCGTATTCATGGCAAGATGTCCGTGCGATGCTCTTGCAGCTGGAAGCACGCTTCGAATATCCGTTGAACGAAACCGCCCGCGAGAAAATCTACGAAGTCAGTGGCGGGCATCCCGGCACCGTCCTGGCCCTGTTCACAAACATGCGCCGCACCGTGGAAGGGGTTGCCTATCGCTTCGACCCGCGCTGGCTGGCAAAAGAAGAGACCATCAAAGAAGAATGCCGTAAACTGCTGGCAAGCCTGGAGCCGGAGGAGCAGGCCGGCATTCTCGACTTTGCCAAAGGCAACATGGCCGATGCTTCGCCCGCCATCAAAGCCCTGCGCGCCAAGAAATTGCTCATCGCCGGCGAGGGACATGTGCCGCAAATTTTCAGCCCCATCTTTGCTGCCTATTTGCAGAATCTGCCGTCAGGATGATGCCAGAGGAACGAGGGCTTCTTGGCGCTCGCTCCTCCAAACCCGCAGTATTTTCACGCTGACGGTCACTTTTGAAACGGCTGAAACCCCTCGCCGAGGGCTTCATGTGCTGCGCCAACCACCATGAAGGCGCGTTCATCGATGCTTTGCACGATGTCTTTCAAAATTTGCACTTCGGAACGAGAGAGAACCACATATAACACAGTGCGTTGCTGACCGGTGTAGCCGCCGGTTGCGCTCAGCCGAGTCACGCCACGCTCCATATCGGTCAAAATCCGTTGCGCCACTTCATCCGCTTTGGACGTGATAATCAGCGCCGTGCGGACAGTGCCGCCGCCTTCCATTGTGGTATCCACCACCAACCCGCTAACGTAAAGAGTGATGACTGCATAGAGCGCTTCTTTCCACCCAAAAACGAAACCGGCGCCCAAAATGACAAGCGTATCGGTCATCAGGTAACTCTGGGTCATTGAAATACCGCGATAGTGAACGAGAATGCGCGCCAGGATGTCGCTCCCCCCGCTGGTGCCGCGTCCACGATACACCAATCCATACCCAAAACCAGCCACTACCGCCCCATACAGCGAATTTAATACAATGTCATCGGTGATTCCGCGCGGCGGAAAAAACGGAAGCCACAACAGCGCATCGGCAAAGAACGAATAGGTGGCAATCGCAAACGCCGTACGCAGCACAAAGCCCGGTCCGCCCAAAAAACGCCAGCCGAGCAAAAAGAGCGGGATATTGCCAAGAAACACCATCAGACCAATCGGCCAGCCGGTGAAATGATGAATGAGTTGCGAAATGCCGCTCACACCGCCTGAGGCCAGGTTGGCCGGGACAAAAAAAATCCGCAACGCCACGGCCTGAGTGAGCGTGCCGGCAAGAATCAGCGCGAAATCGCGCAAAGCAGGCCAGTATTTCTTCATGTACACCTCCTTTTTGTGAAATATCGCTCGATTATACCGCCGCACAGCACAGCGAAGTCCAATTGAAGTCTATCCCCAGGCATTCGCCTTCAGTGCGCTTCGCAGCACTGCAGAAAGAAGGGAAATAGCCGCAAACCGGCGCTTTTTGTACACGGAAAACGCGGAAGAAACGGAGCAACACAGAGAAATCGTTATCCAAACTGCTTTTTCCGTGCGTTTCCGTCCATTCCGCGTCTTGCGCGTACCGGTTTTCACGCCAAATCCCGGAGTCTCACCGAAAAGTGGCGTACAAAAGGTTGTTTGCAGAGCAGACTACGCCAGTCGTATTATTTTCCGTCAGGACGGAAGACCTGAAACACCAGGTTGAGCAAAATCCCTGCCACCGCGCCGGTCGCAATGGCAGGCCAACCGTAGGGGAAGACACTTTGCAGCAACGGCAAGGGCAAGAATCCGCCAGGGAAACCGATATGTCCGCCGATGCCGATGACCATTACCACTGCGCCAATTGCCAGATTTTTCGGGTCGAAGAAATCCACCTTTTCGGAAATCAGAAGCGCAATGCCCTGCATCCCAATGACACCGAACAGGTAAATTGCCAACCCGCCGCTCACCGCGGTCGGCACCGATTGCACAATCCCTGCCAGATGACCGCTGAATGACATGAGAATGGCGATGACTCCTGCTGCAATGAGAGAAACACCGCTATAGTTACGGGTGATGACCATCAGCGAGTTGTTTTCACCGTAATTGGTGCCAGCTGCCCCGCCCAGCAGGCCATTAATCATATCGCCGATACCATCCAGGATGAGATTCAGGCCGACATATTGACTGAGGCCATATTTGGGCTGTTTGAGCTCCTCAGCCAGATGGTCTACGTACAGGCTAATCTGATACAGGTGTGCGGTGCTTTCGGGGATAGTGGCAATCGCCATGACCGAAATGCTGACGATGGCCGTTGCGCTTAAAGCCGAGGTAAAACTCGGCAGGGTGATGTGCGGTGCGGTGATGACCCGCGCCTGGGTGATGGTGGAATAGTCTACCATGCCGAGCAAAGCTGCCAGGGCATAACCCACCACCGCGCCCAGCAGAATGGGGAGCATTCCAATGAACCCTTTGCCCTGCAAATACACCGAAAACAGGATAGTGGCAAACAACGTCACCAGCGCAACGCTCCACCATTTTAAATCGCCGCCAGAAATGCCGCCTGCGACGCCAGAGGCCATGTCCAGCGCTGCTTTGCCCAGTGCCAGACCGATAACTGCTGCCACAGAGCCAGTGACGATAGGCGGTAGGATGGTATCGAGCATACGTTTGCCGCCCGCAAACCGAATCAGCAACCCCACCAGGACATTGATAATACCTGTGGCGACAATTCCGGCTTGCGCAACGCGGATTAGTTCATCGCTCACCGGTTGACCAAACGAGGCATTCGTCACCGCCAGGATAGCAGCAATGTAACTGAACGACGAGCCGTAATACAGGGGAATGAATTTTCCAATGCCATAGCGCGAACCGAGCAAAGCGGCAATCGTTGCCAGGCCCGAAGCCAGCAGGACTGTGCTGGTGTGAAAACCGACCAACAAGGCCACCAGCACCGTCGCTGGAAACATCGTCAGCGCGTGTTGAAAACCAAGCAAAACGATTTGCCCAAACGGCGGCACATCATTGGGCAGGTAGCCCATGATTTTGGGACGTTTTTCAGTTTGTTTTAACATTTCTTCCTCCGAGAATAGGGGTTTCGTCTCAGGTGACCACACACCCATGGCAGCAAAAAAAAGAGCCGCAAAACGCGACTCTTTTGGTTGCTTCAAAATAGAAACACCTTCCGCCAGCGGAGGCCACCCGGTTCGTTGCAGAAGCGATGTTGTGCAGACATTGCGCCCGATTTTACGCCGAATTTCGCACCTGTCAAGAAGATGCAGGGTGCAGTCGAATTGGATGGCTATGGGCGAATATCCGTGTTGGTGTTGTTCAACCGCCGTTCAATTTTTTCAATCATGCTGTCTATCAAATTGAGCAGATACTGCTCCTCATCGAGTGTAGGCCACGCCTGCACTTGCGGTGCAGGGGTAGGCGTGCCGCTTGCCTCAGGCACGGGCGTAAGCGTGGCCGGCTCTGGAGTAAAGGTGGGGAGCAATCCAACCCGCACCTGTGGGGGCGGGAGCGTTGCCGAAGGTTGGGCTTCGCGCGCATCTCCGTTGCCACCACAGGCCGACAGCAGAGCCAGCAAAACCAGGCCCAGCGCAAGGAAAAAAGAAGGCTTTTGCAGGTTCATGCTAGTTCTGGTAGCCCAGCATCCACCGTCTCCAGGCGTTGTAATCACGCTTGAGGTTTCGCACCGCTTCTTCCAAATCCATGTGCGTCCCTTTCAGACTGGTGCGCGCTTCCAAAATAGTTTGCGCGGCCAGCGAGCGGTCCAGAACCACGAAGAAGCCGTTGAACCCGGCATTGCGCGTGAATAACGAGTTGGTATAGACGCGCGCCGCTTCGGCTTTGATAATTTCGTCATTGAAGCGCACCAGCGCCGTTTCCAGACCGGTCACATCACGGCCTTTTTTCTTGTAGAAATCAATCACGGTCTGGAATTGCTTCGCCAGCTCATACGATTCGCGAATGACAATTGCCTGGCTGTCGTACCAGGCGCGCAGTTTTTTATACATCGAGGTCAGGTCAGCATTGCTGACTTTTCCTAAGCCGGGAATCGGCTTGGGCGGGTCGTCATCCGCAAAAGCAGGCGTGGCGCTGACCAGCAAAAGTGTCAGAACCATCAACAGCGCCACCAGCGGGCCAAGTAGAGTGTGAAAGTTCAGTTTTCTGGGCATTTCTGCCATCCTTTCGCGTTTATCTCGTCTGGGATGTGCGGGCATCAAAATTGACCCGCAATCGTCCAAATTATAGCATGTCCGAAGGCGCGGATTCATCCCCTGCTTTTCCCCTTTTTGACGTTCGCGCTCTGCGGACGGTAGGTTTCTTTTCGCTGGAAATCGATTCTTGCGTTTTCTTGCGGGTCGCCCGTTTCTTCTTCTCGACTCTGGGTGTTTCTTGCACAGGCGGGAACATTTCATCAAACCTGGCCTGAAGCGACTCGACCCCTGCGCCATTGAGCGCCTCATACACTTTTTGCCACTTCTCTCCGCTCACAAAACGCCAATCCAGAAACGCGTGGCACTGATACGCGCCCAGAATAAAGAACATCCCTTTCTCCCACATCTCGGCGCAGGAACGGATGTATTCCAGATGGGTGACATAATCACGGAAGATGGCGTAGCCGTCTTTGGGCAGGTTCAAGCCTTCGGCCAGCGTGCGCTGAACGATTTGCCCGCTGGCTTTATCCATGTATCCGACCGAAGTTTTCACCCAGCCGGCGGTGTGCGCGTACTTGTTGTGGTAAACCACCAGGCCGCGTTCTTCGCCAAAGCGGTTGCTGTGCGCGAAGACGTCTTCATTCACATATCCGCCTTCCACAAAGAAATCATACAGCAAAAAGTTTTCCACCTCCGCAAACAGGTAGCGTTTGTGCAGAAGCGGGAAGATGCGCCACTCGTGACCGCGAATCAGCCCTTCGTTTGGCCATTCGTCCCATTTCGGGCGTCGAAACTCCATCCCATATTTTTCGCGGAAACCCTCAAATTGCCCATGTCCAAACATCGGCAAGCCGGGCAAGGTGGACATCATGGTTGCAACGCCGAAGTACTTATCACCATCGCCAAACTGCTCAATGGCCGTTTTTTCATCAGGATTGTTCATGAAGTTGACATACCGCTTCATGATTTGCGGGTCAAATTCCAGCGTATTCTTCATTACCTGGCGATACTTGGCATTGTCTTCATCGCGCATCATGTGCATAAAAGCGGAATTGTACACGCGGTGCATCCCCAAGGTGCGGACAAAGTAACCTTCCATCAGCCAGAAGGCTTCGGCCAGGAGCAGGGTATCGGGCACTTCAGCGGCCACACGGTCCACCACCTCGCGCCAGAACTCTTGGGGCATCAGCGCATCGAACTCAGCGCGGGTCATGCCGTGTTCGGCACGCGAGGGGATGGCGCCGCCCGAACCCGGTTCCGGAAACCACAGGCGTTGAATGTGCTTCTTGGCAAGCGTCATGGCTGCATCGAAGCGGATAATTGGAAAGTTACGCGCCACGTGCAAAATGGTCTGAATGACGGCCTCGCGCACTTCGGGTTTGAGATAGTTCAACTGCGCCGTATCGTTCCAGGGCATCGAGGTTCCATCGTTGCCATGATAGATGTAGCGTACATCCCCCGTCCAGCGGTCTATCCGCTTAAACACCACCGCTGCATCGGAACGAGAGTAGTAATGGTCTTCCAGAATAACGGCAACCCGCTCGTCATCGCACAAATTTTCGCTCTCGAAGGTGTAACCCGGATAGGGCGGGTAAGGCAAAGAAAGAAACCAGTCGGGATGTTCGATGACCCATTTGGAATCAATGCCCATGTGATTTGGCACCATATCTGCCGAAAGCCGAATGCCGCGCTGCCAGGCACGCCAGCGCAGGTTCTCCAGCGCCGGCCAGCCGCCCAAATCGGCCGCGATGTCGTAGGAGTAGAGCGAGTAGGCCGAAGCCACCGCATCGTGGTCACCCATACGTTGTTTAATGCGCTGACTGGCGCGGCTGCGCTCCCAAAGGCCAATCAGCCACAGGCCGGTGATTCCGCGCGCGGCCAGTTTGTCCAATTCTTCATCGGGGATGGCATCCAGCGTATGAATATCGCGCTGATACCAGCGGCTCAACTGCTCCAGCCAGACGTAGGTGTTCTTGGCAATCAGCACACAGCGCGGCATCCAATCTCTATCCGGGCTGAAGCGTTCGTATTCGGCATACGCACCACCAAACTGAGGAACTGGCGCGCTTCCGGCAAAACCACCCGCGAAGTTGCCGCGAATAGCATCTTCTTTAACGAAATCCATGGCGCGCAAAATGCGTTGGATGAAAGCCTCTCCCAACAGCGCGCCCCACCGTTCGAGCAAAAATTGCAATTGTCCTTCGAGAGAATAAGGCGCAACGCGCGCCGGGGCGCGCAAGGCTTCGATAAGCGTTTCTCCTGCGCCGCTTCCGCCAAAGGCCGGTTCAGCATTCAAAAAATCAGCCAGTCCCTGAACAAGCGCCTCATACACCGTGCCACGCCGGAGCGGTTCGTCATCGAATAACTCCTTATATGGCAAGACCGCCGGGTTCTGGTTGGTGACGTTCAGGATAAGCATCTCCTCCAGGGTGGTCTGACGGTGTGGCCTGCCTGCTGTTTCTCCATTCAAATAGTCTGCTTCGGTCATCTGATTCTGGTACACCGCCACCGGAGGAAAGGTTTCCAGAAAGCGCAATTGTGCCTGCTCAAACGCGTGCGCGCCCATCCGCTCGCGGGCCTGAGAGAGGGCGCGCTGCATCACACCGGGATTTTGCAGTTCGTATTGGCGAATGAGAATATGCAGAATTTCGTCAATCAATCCCATTGCGTACACGTGGCTGGCCGGCACAGGCGCGCCGCGCACAGCGGTCATCTGCGCAGCAAAACGACGGGCGGCGCTGAAATCGGCCAGGACTACGCGCCCATCGGTGGCAAACAACCCGGCTTCGAAGCGGTAAGTATCCCGCGCCCAGCGGGAAACGTGGAACTCGAACGGCAAACAAGACTTCATGGCAGCGTCTCCTGAGTGAGATGTCGGTTCATGTTAACTATACACCATCCACCGCCGAATGGGGGAAATGGAGCAGGGCGATTTCGAGTATACTTAACCCGATGGGCGCGAGCAATCCGGACCTGATACTGTTGATATTGGACACCGTGCTTGGGGTGCCGTATCTGGTCGTCCTGTTTCTGGCGGCACGGCGCGCCAAAGGCTGGAACTCCCCGGCCTTTTGGCTGACCGGCTATGCCCTGCTGGGACTGACCCTACACGCGCTATTGGCCGCGGGGCGGCATGGATGGTTACCCTGGATGGATTTCGTCAACCGCCTGCGCTTCGACCAATCGGGCGCAGTGATGTTAGCGTTTCTGCTCTTCATGGGTTTGCGCGCTTTCCTGCCGCCCCTGCCTTCAAAGACGAAACGAATTGAAACGGATGCCTCTGCTTCCCGCAGCGAACGTCTGGCAAAATGGGTAACTCCCCTGACGTGGCTGGGGGGCGGCATGCTCCTTTCAATAGGAGTGGTGGCTTATCAAAATTACACACTCATCTTTTTTGCCTGGCTGTTCTTCGCATCTCTGAGCATTGCCTACTTTGTCCGCACCATGCGAGAAGCACAACAGCCGCTCTTGCGCAGCCGCGTCTTCTTCTGGACGCCAGTCCTGATATTCGCCCTGGCAAATGAAATCGTCCTGTTCTATCAGCTAAGCCGAGTGGAGGGCGATTTTCTGCGGGTGATGGCGGTGATAGCGATGTCGTACGCCGTGCTGGTGCCTCACCTGCCGGATGTGCAAGATTTCCTGCGCCAGCTGCTCATTTATCTACTCTCCACCCTGCTGATTGTCATTCTGTATCTCGGCATGTTCTGGTTGGCCGATTCTCTGCTCCGCAACACACCAGGATACCAAACCCTGTTTGTGGGCGCAGGGGTTGCGGCCATCATCTCTTTGTTGTTTGCCCCCATCTTTAGTCTGATGGGAAAACTTGTGAACCGGATGTTCCGGCTGGAGAGTTACGACCCTTCCAAGACCTTGCGAGAATATGCCCAATCGATTAGCAACATTCTGGATTTGGAACGCCTGGCAACGGTGGCAGTCGGCCTCATTATGGAGGCCCTGGAAATCAAACGGGGAATGCTCTTTCTGGTAGACCCGGAAATCGGCGAAGGGAATAAGCCGGTATTTCGCCTGCGGGAGGTCTGGCCGCACAACGTCGCTGCGGAAGCAGAAACCAGCACCACCCCCGCCCAAAGCACCACCTCACGCCGCAAAAAAGGTCATTCCATCGTCCTGGGCGCCGATAGTCCCATTTCGGCCTATTTCCGCGAACAGCACGTGCCGCTGTTACAAGACGACATTGACTTCAGCCCTGATTTTCGGGAAGCCTCCCTGTCAGAGCGAAAATGGTTCAGTGAATTGGGGTTACAGGCGTATGCTCCCATCTTCTCGCGCGGAGAGTGGATTGGCCTGCTGGCACTCGGCCCCAAGCCGCGCCGCTATTCTGCCGAAGACCTGAACCTGCTCTCCGCCATCGCCAGTCAGACTGGTGTAGCGCTCGAAAATGCCCGCCTGTTCGATAGCCAGAAGAAACTCACCGCCCAATTGCGCGAAGCCTATGCGTTTCTCGATAAAGCCAATCACGACCTGGCAAAACTGGAGATGACCAAGTCGAACTTCATCAGCATCGCTTCACATGAATTACGCACCCCTCTGACCTCCATCAAAGGGTATACTGAAATGTTGCTGGAAAACCCGGCATTGAGTCCGGAGATTCTGCCCTTCGTCAAAGGCATTCATAAAGGTACACTGCGCCTGCACGAAATTATGGATTCGATGTTCGACGTGGCACAATTAGATACGCGCACACTCGATTTGCAACGTCAGGACGTGTTTGTGACCGAACTGGTGCGCGCCGTCTTTCAAGAACTGGCAAAATACGCGGCAGAGCGAGAACAGGAAATGAGCCTGGATTTGCCGCAACTCCCCTCCATCAAAGCCGACCCCAACACCTTAAGAAAACTGTTCTATCACCTGATTATTAACGCCATCAAATTCACTCCCAACAAGGGCAAAATCACCATCACAGGACGGCATGTGCCGCCTAACAATCGCGACCTGCCCGAAGGCGGGGTAGAAATCATCGTGGCCGATACCGGCGTTGGCGTGGACAAAGCCTATCAGGAAGTCATCTTTACAAAATTCTACAAGCCAAATGAGTTGCTCAACCGCCATTCGACCGGAAAAACCAAATTCAAGGGCGCGGGCGTGGGGCTGGGACTGGCACTCTCACGCGGCATCGTAGAAGCACATGGCGGCAAAATTTGGGTTGAAAGCCCAGGCTACGATGAAGAAAAATGCCCCGGCAGTGCGTTTCACGTCATTCTGCCGCTCCGCTCCCAAGGGGAAAGCAAAACTGTACGGATGGGCAGCGCCGTCAAATTAAAACTATCGTAGGGCGAGAGTTTCTCTCGCCCTACGGCTGTACCCCCGCGCAGACTCGAACTGCGCTCTTTGGCTCCGGAGGCCAACGCTCTGTCCACTGAGCTACGGGGGCACTTCGCGCAGGACATTTTACCACAAACCAGAATCCTAGGAACGCACCTGCGGCGCGAGTTGCGCCAGTTCCTCGCGATAGCGTTGAATGATGAGGCTGTTGCCGCCTTCTTCGCCCAGTCGGGCCAGCTGCTGTTTCTTGTGCGCCAGTTCACCAATCACCTGATAAAAGCGGCTGGTGGCGCGATAGTTGCCGCCGAACAAAGCAGTAATTCGTGCCATGCCCTGCCGCCAGGCAGAGGTCGCTGTGTGGTAGTGATAGGCCTGGATAATTCCCATTTGCATCTCTTCCTTAAGGTGCCGCGCAATGTTACGGCTTTCGCTCCAGCCAGCCCAGATGATAACAGCGAACAGGAAGAAGACGCCCAGCCAATCCAGAAACAGGCCAATGAAACAGGTCAGGTTTTCAAGAGAAGTGAACGCCGCGAGTGTATTGTGAACCGAGTGCGTAAACATTGCCACAAACCAGCCCGCCAGCACGGCCAAAATTTTGACGAAAAACGAGCGGTTGTTGCGCGCAATCGCCAGTCCCATGCCGATGAACGAGGTATAGACCGGGTGCTGCCACCCCACCAGGATAACCCGAATCCCCACCAGCGCCAGCAATCCGTTCCAGCCGCCATCCATGTAGCCGCGCCAGATGTACAACACATTCTCGGTGGCCGCAAATCCGAGTGCGGCAATCCCTGCGTACACAATCCCATCCAGAATGGAGTCCAATTCGCGCCGAAAAACCAGAAACACCACCACCACAGCCAACCCCTTCAGAGTCTCTTCAAACAACGGCGCGCTGATGGAGCCGGTTGTCAGGTTACTCAACGCTTCCGAACCGGTCAGGCTAAAGACGCTAATCCCAAACAAGGTGTTCAAGACATACGAGCCGCCTGCCGCCACCACAGCCCCCCAGGCAAAGACCCCCACCAGCAAAGGCAGAGGCTCCTTCTCGTAATGGTCGAACCAGTACAGGATGTAGGCAAACAAAAACATGGGAACAAACCCAAAAAACAAAGCCGCCAGAAATGCCATCGTACCCTCCAGAAAAAAGTGATACATCCATTTTATCGAGGATGAAGATAAAATCAACCCTGACCCGGGTATCATTCATGAATTGCCTGCAAAAACTGTTTGTGACCACAAAAAGCGTAACGAAGCCAGGCAACTAGTGGGTTCGTTACAAGTTCATCGCGTCCTTTTTTCAATCGCTTGATTGAACATTCTCTTAATGCTAAACTGATATAGATTAATTCCCTGGAGTGGAAATGGCCGAAAAGATTCTCATCATTGATGACGACCTGGATACCCTGCGTCTGGTCGGTCTGATGTTGCAAAAACAGGGTTATAGCATCATGGCTGCCAGTTCGGGGCCTCAGGGGCTTCAGATGGCCTTCGAGAACCCGCCCGACCTGGTTTTACTGGACGTGATGATGCCCGGCATGGATGGCTACGAAGTAGCACGGCAGTTGCGCGCCAATCAACTCACGGTCAACATCCCCATCCTCATGTTCACAGCCAAAAGCCAGTTAGATGACAAAGTGACCGGCTTCGAGGCTGGCGCCGACGACTACCTGACCAAACCCACCCACCCGTCCGAACTGCAAGCACACGTCAAAGCCTTGCTGGCGCGCTCGGCCAAATCCAGAGTCAACCCACCCACCGGGCCAAGCGAAGCCCCTGCACACTTGATAGGTGTGTTGGCAGCACGCGGCGGATTAGGCGTTACAACGGTTGCCTCTAACCTGGCGGTTGCCATCCAAAAGACCCTCAACCTGTCCACCATCCTGGCGGAATTCCGACCCGGACAGGGAACGCTGGCTTACGACCTGAACCTGCCCAAAACAACCGGGCTGGTAGAACTGTTGACTCTGCCACAGGCCGGTCAAATCACCCGGAATGCCGTCAAAGAACGTCTCATCGTCCATCCTTCAGGCCTGGATATTCTCGTCGCCTCCCCTCAGCCCAAAGATGGTGTTTTGCAAGCGCGCATCGAACACTTTGAGGTGCTGCTCAACCGTCTGCGCTACATGGCGAAATACGTCATCGTAGATTTGGGCAGTGGTCTAACCCCGCTCACACAAAAACTCGCGCCCGCGTTCAGCGAGTTGCTCGTCATTGTAGAACCGTTCGAGCATTCCCTGCGGCATTCCCGCGCCCTGATTGATGACCTGGTGGAAACAGGCGTGGATAAAACCCGCATTCGCGTCGCTGTGAATTATCGCCTGCGCTCCGAAGCGCAACTCTCGGTGCCGCAAGTGCAAGACCGGCTGAAATACGCCATCGAAGTCACTTTTACGCCTGCGCCCGAATTAATGCTCCAGGCCATTCGGATGCAAACCATGGCGTATCTGGCACAGTACGAAAGCCTGACCAACCAGCAATATGCCAGCCTGGCACGGAAAATCGAAACCCGCGCACCCCGCTCCACCTCTTCCTGATGCCTGCCTTTTCCGGCCAAACCCTGGAACTCATCAAATACGCCGCTGAATTGCTCTCCAAAGCCCGGCACGCGGTGGTATTGACCGGCGCCGGTCTTTCTACCCCCTCAGGCATTCCCGATTTCCGGTCGGAAGGCACGGGGCTGTGGTCACGCGACGAGCCGCTGGAAGTGGCCTCTTTGACGACCTTTCGCACCGCACCAGAACAGTTCTTCCGCTGGTTTCAACCGCTCGCCAGCCAGATTTTTAACGCACGCCCCAACCCCGGTCACATCACGCTGGCCGAATGGGAAGCCAAAGGCCGCATTCAGGCCGTGATGACCCAGAACATTGACATGCTTCATCAAAAAGCCGGTTCGCGGCGCGTCATCGAGTTGCATGGAACATTGCGAACGCTCTCCTGCACGCAGTGTTATCGTCAGCAGGGATACGAAGCCTACCTTCCGGCTTTCATTCAAAACGGTGACATCCCCCATTGCCCAGATTGTGACGCCATCCTCAAGCCGGATGTCATCCTGTTTGGCGAACAACTGCCCCAAAAAGCGTGGTTCGAGGCACAACGCGAAGCCCGCACCTGTGACCTGATGATGGTCGTTGGCTCCTCCCTCGAAGTCCTGCCGGTAGCGGGGCTTCCCATGCAGGCCATTGACCGCGGCGCTCACCTGATTATCATCAACAACAGCATCACTTACCTGAACGTGCGAGCCGATGTCGTGCTGCGAGACGATGCGGCGCGCGTCTTGCCAGCAATCGGAGAACGGATTTGATATGCTCGAAAACTACCCCAAACGACTGGAACGCTATAAGCGGCTTATCGAGATTTCCCGCGACCTGGCCTCCACCCTTGAACTCGATTCTCTGCTCAACCGCATCATCCATGCCGCCCGCGATATTACCGAAGCCGAAGCCGCCTCCATCCTCCTGTATGATGATACTGCCCGCGAACTCTACTTTCAAGCCGCCACCAACCCCGACCCGATGATGCGCGGCATGGTCATCCCCATGGATAGCATTGCCGGTTGGATTGTGATTCACCGCGAGCCGGTACGGATTAGCGACGTCCGCAAAGACAACCGCTACTTCAAGAACGTGGCGCAAACCCTGAGTTTTCAAACCAAATCGCTGATGGGCGTGCCGCTCATCACCAAAGAAAAAGTGGTCGGCGTGCTGGAAGTGCTGAACAAAGCGGATGGCGACTTTACCGAAACCGATGAAGACATGCTGACCGTTCTCGGTGCGCAAGCCGCCGTTGCCATCGAGAATACTCGCCTGTTTCAACAGTCTGACCTGATTGCCGAATTTGTCCATGAACTCCGAACCCCCCTGGCTTCGCTCAGCACGGCCACCTATCTCCTGTTGCGCCCTGAAATTTCCCGCGAGCAAGCAGAGCAAATCATTTCTAACATCCACCAGGAGACCATCCGTTTGAACGCGCTGGCCTCGTCGTTTCTAGACCTGGCACGGCTCGAATCGGGGCGTGTGCAGTTCAACAAATCGAGTTTCCCGTTCCAGCCACTCTGTCAGGAGTGTAAAGGTGTGCTTGGCTCTAAAGCCGAAGAAAACCACATCTCCATAGAAATCAACATCCCTGAAGACATGCCGATTGTGGCCGGTGACCGCGACAAACTGAAACAAGTGTTGATGAACTTGATGAGTAACGCCATCAAATACAACCGCGCCAACGGACGAGTCACCGTCAACGCGGGGCACAAAGAAAAAGACTGGTTTTTCTCCGTTTCGGACACGGGATATGGTATCCCGGAAGATGCACTCCCCAACCTGTTTCAAAAATTCTATCGCGTTAAAGGTTTGGAAACCAAAGCCACCGGCACCGGGCTGGGACTTTCCATTTGCAAACAGATTGTGCAGGGACACGGCGGGCGCATCGAAGTTCGCAGCAAAGTGGGAGAAGGTACCACGTTTACTGTTTACATCCCCCGTTAAGCGCGCTCCCGGTCAGCCCCGTTCACGCATTCCGAAGCAAAACCTTCAATACGCCGCGCTTTTCCGCCTCCTGGAACGCGCGTATGCCATCGTTCAGCCCAAATTCTGCCGCAATCAGGGGCGTTGGGTCTATTTCTCGTTTTTCCAGCAGGCGCAGAGCCGGTGCAAACGGCCCACAGCGCGAACCGACTATCGTAATTTCATCCACCACCAGCGGGGAAAGATTGAGCGAGATTTCGCCTTTGTAGGTGCTTTTCAACACGAAGGTTCCACGCGGACGGATGGCCTTACGCGCCAGGGCAAACCCCTCTGGAGAGCCGGTTGCTTCAACCACCACATCGTAGCGGCGTGAAGCAACATCGGCTTCGTTCAGGACGGAGATACCCCGTGCGCGAAGTAACTCCTGCTGGTGGGAGTGCCGCGCCACCACCTGCACACCAGCACCGGTGAGCGCCAGTGTTTGGGCAATCAACTGCCCCAGACGTCCTGCTCCCACCAGCAAAACGCGGTCAGTAGGCCGAATTTGCACCTGCTGTTGAATCTCCAAAGCCGCCGCCAGCGGCTCGGTGAACACTGCCGCTTCATCGGGGACAGAATCTGGCACCCGATGTAAGTTATCGGGCGGCAGGCTCACGTATTCCGCGAACACACCATCCCGATTCAGAATGCCCAACACCGTGCGGTTTTCACAATGGGTTGGCCTGCCGTTTCGGCACTGTTCACATTGCCCACACACGGCGTTGATTTCTCCCACCACCCGTTTTCCCAGCCAATCGGAACACGCGTCATCAATTTGTACCACTTCGCCCACGAATTCATGGCCGAGAACACCAGTGAAGGGGTAGTAGCCCTTCACCATCTCCAGGTCGGTACCGCACACACCTGCCAGACGCACCCGAATGAGCGCCTCGCCGCGCCGGGCAGGCATAGGGACATCGTCACGCAGGCGCAATTGCCGATGTTCAAGCCACAAGGCCTTCATTTGACCACCTTTTCGACCACATAGACAATTAACGGTGCGATAAGCAACGCAGGCAAGAGATTTCCCACACGGATTTTCTTCAACTCCAGCAAACTACTCACCCCCACGCCCATCAACAAGACTCCACCGGTCGCCGTCAATTCGCCCATCATCGAGGGAGTGATGAGCACACTCAATTGCGCCGCCAGCAGGCTGATGCCACCTTGATAAACCAGCGTGGGGATGGCCGAAAACAAGACACCAATTCCCAGACTGGACGCAAACGCAATCGAGGCAAAACCATCCAGCACCGATTTGATTGCCAGGGTTTTGTAATCGCCGGTCAGGCCATCACTTATCGCGCCGAGAATCGCCATCGGGCCGATGAGATAGAGTAAAGAAGCCGTCATAAACCCACGCACAAAGCGGTTGGATTCGTCCTCGCTACCGCCTGCAAAGCGGCGTTCGAGCCACAGGCCCAAACGCCGCAAATGGTCTTCCAATCCCCACCCTTCGCCCAGAATCGCCCCCAGCAGCAACGCACCCAAGACGATGAGTTCATTTTCCGTGTCCAGAAACATTTTCAGGCCAACGGCGGTGGTAAACAATCCCATCCCGGCAACAACGGTTTCTTTCAGTTTATCCGAAAGACGCGCGCCAACCAGCAAGCCCAGCATCCCGCCTGCCAATATCGCCACAACGTTGAGAAAAGTGCCGGTCATAGGTCTTTTGCCAGGCGGGTAGATTGCCCCGCCGATTGGTTTTCGAGCAGTTCCAACACGAAACACAGCGAGGAAAGGCGGTTCAAATAGGCGAGCAAAGCACGATTTTCCAGCCCGCCGGCATGGAATAACTCCACCACACGCCGCTCAGCGCGTCGAACGACCGTGCGCGCCAGCGAAAGCGCCGCACTGGCAGGTGTTTCGCCAGGCAAAATGAACTCGTTGGGAAGCGTGACCAGCTGTTCGATTGCATCGGTTTGCTCTTCCAGCCAGCGTACGCGCTCTGCTTCGATTTTGCGAAAACGTGCCGCGTTTTCGGGTGTCGCGCCTACTTCGGCCATGAGATGATACAAATCCCGTTGAATTTCCATCAAAAGCGGGGCAACAGTGGGGGCGAGGACCAGCGAACGCGCCAGCCCCAGCGCAGCAGTGGCTTCATCCAGCGCACCCAGGGCCTCAATTCGCAGGTCAAACTTCGGCACGCGGCCTTCGCCCAACAGGCCGGTCGTGCCTTCATCTCCGGTACGGGTGTAAAAAGGGGACATGCGGGCTATTCTATCACAGGGTTTTTGGTTTACAATGACGCCAACCAAACGGCGCTTCGTGCGTAGATTTCACACAGCTCTTAACTTCCTACACTATCATTCCACCACCATTTTCGGAGGAGATATGGATAAACCCCCTTCCGGCAATCTTATCCCGTCGCAGGGCAGCATCTTCCGTGATTTTGCCCTGCGTACCCGGCTTATCTTGCGGCTGATGGGTGATGGACGCGTCAATTTCCTGCTGAAACTCTTGCCAATTGGTGCGCTGGTGTACCTGATTTCACCGCTCGATTTCATCCCCAATGCCATCGCACCCATCATCGGCACGGCAGACGACATCGCCATCGTGTGGGCCGGGCTGTATCTGTTCCTGGAAATGTGTCCGCCTGGGGTAGTACGTGAACATTTGCAGGATTTGCTCGGCGGTGAGATAACACCCGCCGTACGGCCTTCCGAAGAAGGTGAAGTGATTGACGGAGAGGTCATAGACATCAAAGAGAGTCGGGAGAACTCATGAAAGCGTGCAATCTGTTTATCGGTATTTCGACCCTGCTTTTACTTCTCACCGCGTGCGGAGCGCCTGCCGCAGCACCAACCTCAACCGCCAGCGCGCCGCCGCCAACGGCAGCCCCTGCCAGCCCAACCGTGCCGCCGCCCACTGCCCCACCCTCAACCCCAGAGCAAACGCCAGACGTAACGACACCACCGCCTTCCCCAACCGCAGAACCAACACCACGGGTGTTGCCAAACCCCGAAGAATACACCTGGCGGTTAATTGCCAGCGGCTTGCGCCAACCCACCGACATCACCGGCGCGAGAGATGGGTCTAACCGCTTATTCGTGCTGGAAAAGGTCGGGCGAATCCGCGTTCTGGTGAAGGATGAATTACAAACCCAACCCTTTCTCGACATCACCGACCGGGTGGGAAGCCAATCGTCGGAACAGGGGTTGTTAGGGCTGGCTTTTCACCCCAATTTCGTCCAAAATGGCTATTTTTACGTGTACTACACCGACCGCAGCGGCGATGTGTGGATTTCGCGCTTCACCGCCAACGGGGCAACGGCCGACTCGCGCAGTGAAAAACGCCTGCTGACCGCCCAACAGCCTTACGCCAACCATAACGGCGGGGCATTACGCTTTGGCCCGGATGGCTATCTGTACATCGGGCTGGGCGATGGCGGTTCTCAAGGCGACCCATTCGATAACGCGCAGGCGGACAATTCACTGCTGGGCAAAATTCTACGGATTGACGTGGACAACGGCGACCCTTATGGCATCCCTGCGGATAATCCCTTCGTAAACGCTGGCAACGTTGCTCCGGAAATCTGGGCGCTTGGCCTGCGTAACCCGTGGAAAATCGCCTTCGACCTGCGCGGCTTTTTGTGGATTGCGGATGTAGGTCAAAACGCGCGCGAGGAAATCAATCGTGTCCCCGGCGGCGCCCCGGGCGGGTTTAACTTTGGCTGGAACGAAATGGAAGGAACACGCCCGTATGAGGGCAACAATCGCCCAGAGTTCACCTCGCCAGTTGCTGAATACACGCACTCTCTGGGCTGCTCGGTCACCGGTGGAGAAACGTACACCGGGAACGCGCTCCCCGCCTGGCAGGGCATTTACCTGTTCGGCGATTTTTGCTCCGGCAAGGTATGGGGGCTTCCCATTGAAACAACAGCCGTGAGTGACCCTCTCAACGCCGCAACGCTGTTCTTCCAGACCGGTTTTCAAATCTCCACCTTTGGACTGGATGATGCCGGAGAAATCTATCTGGCCGATTATTCACGCGGAAATCTGTACCGGTTGGAGAAAAAATAGGAGAGATGTCATCCGATATATGTCCTTTGTCAGCCCGTCTTGTGACGCCTGTCACTGGCAAACCTGACCCGGATGGCCTAAAATACAATCAACCTTTGGAGGTACGTATGGCAGAGAAACGCTGGGAAGTGACCAAAGTTCGTTATTGCGACCATGCAGGTCACGAGGTGGCCTTTGAGACAGAAGTGGTGTACCCGATGGATTATCTTCCCGACCCGCCGCGTGTCACTGCCCGCCGCTGTTCTAACGCCAAAGAGTGCAATCTGTTCGATAAACCCACCTGTGTCTGGTGTGGAACGAACCCGAACCACGAACCACTTTAATTTTGTCCAAGCCGGGCGGCCTTCCTCCTCCGTCCGCTTAAAAACTCTCTCCTCCCTCTGAGTTGGTCTGGCCGCGCCCGCTGTTTTAAGGGGGCGCGCGCCGTTAACGGGCAACCGAAGATGAGATAGTGACGCGGTAAAGATGGTTTTTCTGGATGTAATCGTAGACGCCGGGCGGCAGATAGTAGCGATAGTGTCCGCCACCCGCAATTCGCTGACGAATGAGAGACGAGGAAATGTCCAGCCGGGGTGCATCTACGAAGCGGATTTTGGAGGAAATACCAGGGAACAGCCGCTCAAGAGTCTCGAGTTCAATGCGGTCGTCGGGACGGCGCATCACGCCCAGGGCATGAACTGCGGCAACGATTTCAGCCGGGCGGCTCCAGCCGGGCAGGTCACGCAGCGAGTCGCCGCCGATTAATAAAACCAATTTCGCGGTCGGATCTTTTTGCTGGAGAATGGACAGGGTATCTATGGTGTAATGCGGGCCGGTTCGTTCCATTTCGACCAGAGAGAGTTCAAACCCGGTGCAACCGTGAATGGTGCGGCGCAACATTTCGAGCCGGTGTTCCAGTGAGGTGATAGCGCGCTCCGGCTTATGGGGCGGCTGGGGTGTAAGCACCCATAACACACGGTCAAGCCCGAGTTGCGCCTGCGCTTCGGCGGCCAAAATCAGGTGTCCGAGATGCGGCGGGTCGAAGGTGCCGCCAAAAATACCAATGCGGTTTGGCATAGAACAACATTCCAAGTATAACCGCAAATGATGGTAACCATCCGCCTCCTCTACCCCTCTCGTGTGTGACTACCCTCACCCTGACCCTCTCCCAACTCTCTGCGAAGGCAAGCCCCCTGCGGGGAACAAGGCGGGAGAGGAAAGCGGCCGCAAACGGCAAGCGCCGTCACAGTTCCCTGCTCCCTGCCCACTGTTCACTGCGCTACTCCCACTTCAAAGATAAAGAGCATTTGTTGGATTAATTTATCAAGTGGGACATGATAACCAGGGCCTGTCATTGGTGATTCCATAATTCTGTTTTCGGAGCTTAATTGGTCTATATAATATTGAATATCCGGATTAAATCCATTCAATACTCTCGCATCATTCCCTTCAATTGCCAAAAGCTGGGAGAGGAGGGGGTGATTGGCTTGGTAGGCTTCGTCGGCGTAAAGTCGGATATTGTTTGGCCGCAATAAGCCATTTTTTGGGTCTTTGTAAAAGGCTGAATAATCGTAATTTAGGTCTTCAAGAGAAATGACACTTTCGCCTTCACCTACCCAAATAGGCAACCCAAAAACGATTTTGTATTCGCGTTTATCTGGGGAGTCGGGGTTGGCAGGGTCAAAAAGCGCGAGGGCATTGATGTAATAGGCTTGTTCGCCGATTTGGGTTTTGAGCCAGTAAGGAGTGATTTGAATGGCAGTATTTTTACGGCTGAATGGCGCATCGCCTTTGGTTGTATCGCGGTCATTGGCTCTGGCTTTCAAGATAACAAATTTTTCGTTTTTGGGGGTCATGATAAATTGGAGAGCAAATCCGCCATTTTTCTTCCAATAATAGACAGTGTCATCGTAAAACGGTTGATAGCCGTCCTGCTGAATTTTGGTCAGGACAGATTGGGCAGCAATGCCGTTTTGAATGTCTTCGATAGGAATAAAAGGCACGTCTTGCAATTTTTCGTAATGGAAGGTTGGGTTTTCAGTATCAATGCCTTCAAACAGCTTTGGGAATTCATAAGCCACCCGAAACTCTTTGCCATTCCAGATAAGGGTGTATTCTTTGAAAGAAGAGGAAGTTTCAGGATTAGCAGAAGGCTCAAGAGCGGGGGTGATGGTGTTTTCAGGCGTTGGCGTATGTTCAGGATGTTTTGTGGCTGAGGGTGAAGGAGTGGGTTCAGGGGTTGGAGTGATGGCAGAAGCGCTAAACTCAGGGCTTTGTCCAGCAGGCAAAACTGCCCGCACAGTCAGAGGAGAGAGGGGATTTTTGATGTTGGGGTTATCTGAAAAAGAACCTGGGACAAGAACAAGCTCAACCGGCACAAGCTCGCCGGTTTGAGGGTCTTTCATCCTGGCAGTGACGAGGAAGTTTTGTCCGTCTTCGCTGCGGCGGATGTGGGCTTCAGCGCCCTTAAATTTTCCAGCCATTTCTGGGGAGAGGCCAAAGGTGCCGGTGAGCGTAATCCGCTCCAGCGTGGGGGTCGCTGTGGCGGTTGGGTTGGGGGTTTGGGTGGGGGGGGGGGGGGGGGTGGACGAGGGCGCAGCGGTGGACGAGACGGTCGGCGTGGGCGGCGGGGTGGCCGACTGGCAGGCCGAGAGGGCCAGCAGCAGCGCAGCGAGCAGAAAACGGGTCAGGCGGGGCATGGCAGACCTCCCAG
>JANWWK010000088.1 GCA_025056175.1 Anaerolineales bacterium | reverse complement strand
AAGACAGGCAAGGTGGTTATGCTCGACATAAATGACGACCTCCAACGCACCCGGCGCGCCCCCTTTTCCGCCCCGTTTGGCCGGTTGCATGTTATCTTACAACAAAACCCAGACCACATACATGCCCCACCCCCTTGCGAGCGGGGCATCAAAAGCCTTCGTGGTAAAACCCGTAGTTTTTTGCCATCTGTTTCACGCGACGTTCCATCTCCCGGCGCAATTCGGCGCCGCCCAGCACAATGCAGGCCTCACCATACGATAACAACGTACGCGCCGCCTGCCACACATCGTCGGTGACGGCGCGGATTTCGGCGCTGCCATCTTCGTGACGGGTGATTTGCATTTCGGGAAAACGGTAACTGATTTCTCCCCGCCCCACTTCTGGCATCAACTGGTAATGCACCACGAAACGCGGCGGGCACCGGTGATGGGTCTCCACCTTTTGGGGAGAAACAGAGAGGCGCTCGTCATCCAGAATGTAGTTGAGACGAAACCGTAAAAAGGGCGTTTCGCCTGACCAGCCGGTATTCAGGCTATATCCTCGCAAGTACCAGTGACCCTCTTGAAATTGCAGATTAAGGGGGGCAAGTTCGTGGTACATCGGCGTTCGGTCGGCGCGGCGCGGAGAGAGGTAGTGAAAGGTCAGTTTGCGCTGCTGCTTCACGGCCAGGTTGACTCTCTCCCAAACATTCCGAGAAATTTCGCCGCGGTCCACATCCTGCCCAAAGTCAAGCAAAAGGCTGGGGGAAGCGGTTTCGACACTTCGACGTGCTTCAGGCGGCAGCCAGGAAATCAGCTGTTGTACCAGCGGGCGCACCCCCGCCAGGTTACCGGTTTCATTATCGTACTGCCGGGAAAGAAGTGCCAGCGCACGCAACATCTCCGGCGAAAATGAAACCCGCCCAAAGGGGCCGGGGTCGGTCAGAATGTAAACGCGCTGGTCAGAGTCGAAAAAATAGGAAGCCCCCAACCGATGTTTGAGACTTTCCCGGTCGTGTTTAAAGGCCGCGCTCCTGGCCGAAGGCGCAGAAGGATAGGCATCTGCCCCGACCAGGTCGAGCACGGATTGAATCAACGCCTGACCCGTTGCCGGGCCCTGCATCAGGCGCTTCAAAATTGCCAAAACGCGCAGAAAGGTTACCCACTCACTTCCACGTTCTGCCATATCTGCTCCGTTGTTCAGGCTATTTTACGCGCAAAACTTCTGCGCTATCTTAAAAAAGCGGAGGCCGCCCTGAGGGCGGTCTCCCGTTGGTGTGCAGTTACATGCGTTCGAGCAGAGCAATTGCGTTTTGCACACGCGCCAGGATAGTCTCGCGTGAAAGCAACTCCATGCTCTCGAAGAGCGGCGGGCTAACGGCCTGCCCGGTGACAGCCACACGCAACAGGCCAAACACCTGGTTGGGAGTCAGTCCCAATGCTTCTACCAGTGCGCGCAAGGGCGGCTCGGCAGAAGCGTGCGTAATTTCCGGTAGCGCAGCGAGCAGGTCATACACCCGGCGGGCAACAGAGGCCGCTTCGGCGGGGGTCAAGCCTTTCGGCACAAGTGTTTCGGGGGCTGGGGTTACGTTGTCTTTGAAGAACCACCCGGCAAACGGCAGGCAGTCATCCAGCGTCACCAGGCGCTCCCGAATGAGGGGGACGATGCGGAGCAGAAGAGTGTCATCCACCGAATAACCGGCGCGCTCGAAATACGGCTTGATGCGTCTGGCCAGGTCGTCGGCGGGCAGGCGGCGGATGTGTGTGCCGTTGAAATGGTCGAGTTTACTGAAGTTAATGGCTGCCGGCGCGGGGTTGAGATTGCGAATATCGAAACGCTGCACCATCTCTTCGAGCGTCATCACATCGTCTTCGGCCACGCCCCAGCCCATCAGGACAATCCAGTTCAATACTCCCTCAGGAATGTAACCCAACTCCTTAAGGTCTTTGATGAAGATGGAATAGCCATCATTCAGGGCAGCAGCGGCCTCGCGTTTGGACATTTTGCCCTTGCCGCTCGGCTTGAGGAAGACTGAGAGATGAATCCAGACCGGTTCGGGCCAGCCCAAAGCGCGAATCAGGTTAACGTGCAGGGGAAAGGTGGAGAGCCACTCGGAACCGCGAATGACATGCGTGATTTTCATCTCGTAGTCGTCGGCCATCGCCGCCAGATGATAAGTGGGCAGACCGTCCGATTTGAGCAGGATGGCATCGTCCAGGTCACGGTTTTGCCAGACAATTTCGCCGCGCAAGGCATCTACGGCGCGGGTTTCGCCCTCATAAGGCATCTTAAAGCGGATGACGTGCCTTTCGCCGGCGCGCACGCGGCGGCGGGCTTCGTCCGGGTCAAGATGGCGGCAGGTGCCATCGTAACGCACAGGTTGTTTGTTCTTCAGCTGTTCCTGGCGCACCTTTTCCAGGCGGTCGGGCGGGCAAAAGCAATAAAACGCATGCCCACGCTCGACCAGCTCATTTGCCCAGCGCAGGTAAATCTCCTGGCGTTCGGTCTGGCGGTAGGGACCGTAAGGGCCGCCGATGTCGGGGCCTTCGTCGTAGTGCAGCCCCAACCAGCGCAGACCTTCAATCAGTTCCTGCTCGGCGCCCGGCACAAAGCGCTTGCGGTCGGTATCTTCGATGCGTAAAATAAACTGACCGCCCAGGCGGCGCGCCAGGAGATAGTCATACAAAGCGGTGCGCGCACTGCCCAGATGCATTCTTCCGGTGGGAGAGGGGGCAAAACGCACGCGAACAGGGTTCGATTGGTTCAAAATTTCCTCCAGAGAAGTGGTATCGGCGGGCTGGCGAACTCAAATTTCCAGCGCCTTGTGGCGCATGATGACGCTTTGCACCAAACCGATGGCAATCATGTTCGCCAGCAGGGAACTGCCGCCGTAACTGACGAAGGGAAGGGTCAGACCGGTTGCTGGCATGACGTTGAGATTAACGCCGATGTTCACCAGCGCCTGAAACGCAATCAGCGTGGCAACGCCGTAGGAAATGAGCGCGCCGTAGGGGTCACGTGCCACGCGCGCTGCATACAAACAGCGCCAAACGACAAAGACCACCAACCCGATGACCAGCACCGCGCCCACGAAACCCAGTTCGTGCGCAATGGTGGAAAAAATAAAATCGGACCAGCGCACTTTAAGAAACCGTAACTGCACCTGTGTGCCGTGTCCGTATCCCTGTCCAAACAAACCGCCGGAACCGATGGAGATGAGCGCCTGCTGGATGTTGTACAGGTCGCCATAGGTGGCATTGGGGTCTGGAGCGATGAAGTTGATAATGCGTCGCAACTGATATTCCTGAATCACACCGACTTCGACCAGAACCGGGAAGGAGATGACTACCGCGAGCAATCCGGCCAACCCATAGCCAAAGACCATCTTGAGCGGCAGGCCGGCTATCCACAACAACACGCCCCACAGGACGAACAACACAATGGAGGTACTCAAGTTTGGCTGGGCCAGCACCCAGCCGGTAATGCCCATCATCAGAAAAAAACTGCGGAAAGTCCAGCGTGGTTCGTGCATCTGGTTCAGGTGAACGGCAAAGTAATTCGACATGACCAGAATCATGACGATTTTGGCAATTTCTGAAGGTTGAATCAGGATGACGCCGGTATCGAACCAGCGCGCCGAACCGTATAAGGCTTGCCCGGCAATGTTGAGCGCGCCCAAAACGATGAACGTGCCGACGTACAACGTCTGGCTGATGGAGGCCCACATGCGATAATCAATCGAAGCCGTCAGAAGCATGACCACAAACCCCGCCGCCGCAAAAATCATCTGACGGTTGACCAGGTTGGTGGTGGTGGTTAATTCGATATTTCCAGCCACTGCTGAGCGAATCATCGTCACGCCGATGATGACCAGAATGGTAACGGCCCCCAGGAGCCAAAAGTCAAAATGCCGCCAGAAACCTCCACGCATAAGGATTGTAGTTGTAAGACTGAGGGATTCAGTTGGCGCGGCGGCGAACGGCGGGCCGCAGGGGAATATCGGCAACCAGGCGCTGTTCGCGGCCTTCGCGCGTCAGGTCAATCCGCACAGCATTGGGGTCAATTTCAATATGCCGCGAGATGACGGCAATCAGGTCGTCTTTCAGCACATCCAGCATGGCAGGACTCAAATCAGTACGGTCGTGAATCAGAACCAGCTGCAGGCGCTCTTTGGCGCTACGGGCGCTTTTTTTGCCGGTCAATCGCTCGAAGAAGCCCATAACTCACTTCCTTCCTGCCAGTTTCACCAGCCGGTCCCACAGGCTGGTGGATTCCAGGTCAATGAAAGGTACCTGCTCGCCGTTGAGTCGGCGGGCAATGTTACGAAAGGCTTGCCCGGCCTTCGATTTGCCATCCAGCGCCAGGGGCATGCCACGGTTGGAGGCCACAATCACATTTTCATCTTCTGGCACAATGCCAATCACGTCAATGCGCAACAGGTCGTACACATCGTCCACCGAGAGCATATCGCCGCGGCGCACCATGTTGGGATTTAGACGGTTGATAATGAGGGAGGGTGCAGGTTTTTCTTCGGCTTCCAGCAGGCCAATCACCCGGTCGGCATCGCGCACGGCAGACATTTCAGGGTTGGTCACAATCAACACGCGGTCAGCCGGGGCAACAGCATTCCGAAAACCACGCTCAATACCCGCAGGCGAGTCAATCAAAATCCAATCCATTTCGGCGCGCAATTCGTCACACAGACGCACCATATCGCTGGGCGAGACGGCGTTTTTATCGCGAGTTTGCGCTGCCGGAATGAGAAAGAGTTCCGGCAGACGTTTGTCACGTATCATCGCCTGGCGAGTGCGACAACGGCCTTCCACCACATCCACAATGTCATACACGATGCGATTTTCCAACCCCATGATGACATCGAGATTGCGTAAACCAATATCGCCATCAATGCAAACGACCTTTTTGCCCTCCGAAGCGAGGGCCACGGCGATGTTGGCAACGGCGGTGGTTTTTCCGACCCCGCCTTTGCCAGAGGTCACGGTGACAACAGTTCCGGTCATGCGCACTCCTGAGTACTGGTCATTCATCTATCTGTAACTATCTGGCTGCCCTCACGCCGCCGTGCGGGGCTGCCTGCCAGCCCGTGGCCCCGCGAGAGAGGGACCGGGTGAGGGTAGATGGTTATGTCTGTTTCTATTTTTCGCTTCCCGGCCAGGGTTCTGCCTGAAGCAGGCCATCTTTCAAGCGTACCATTTCGGGCTGGGGCTTGCCATGGCGCCGCGGAGGGACGGCAATTTCATCGGCCACGCGCAACTGGGTCGGGGCCAGGTCGAGCGCGCATATCACAGCCTGACGGTTGCCACGCGCGCCAGCATGGACAAAACCACGCAGGCGCCCCCACACGATGATGCTGCCACCGGCAATGATTTCGGCGCCGGGGTTCACATCACCCAGCACCACCACATGTCCATCGAACTCGATGCGTGTGCCGGAGCGTAAGGTTTTGCCTACCCACAGTGCAGTTTCATCGTCAATGCCTTTGGCAACCGGAAAAGCGCGCGAGGATGTGCGGGAGGGTGCTTCACGCGAGGGGGATGGTTTGAACAAACGCGTTGCCAGCCCCAACAGTTGCGCTGTGGTTTCAGTTACCGGCGAGGTGCTGACCACCGCCCACAGGGTGATGCCGCGCTCCGAAAGCTGGTCGCGCAGGGCGGTCAGTTCCGCCGTTCTAAGCGCCTGGGCACCAACATCCAGCGAGAGCCGTGCGCCTTTGAAAAATTCTGGCTGGGCTTCAATGCGCTCCAGCAAGGCACGCTGGGCTACCGGCCAGGCAGCTTCGCCTAGCGTCACAAGCAGGCCATCTCGAATGCCTTTGATTTGAATGAGTGAAGATTCGGCCATGTCACTGTTTGTATCATAAAGGACATGTTAACGCCATAATGGAATGATTATAGCATGGCAGCGCGCCATCACAATGCAAGGATGAACGAATTTGTGCCGCCATCTGTTCATCCTTCATAAGTATCCGGCTGCCTGATGTCGCAGAGCCGGGCATCTCCCGGGCTTATGGCCTTTGGCTGGTTTCGCTCTTCCGCTCTCTCCACAAGAGGGAGGGTCAGAGTGAGGAGAGATGGTTCCAGTTAAGTGAAAAAATGCACCGCATGACCGGTGATACTCAAGAAACGCAGCAGGTCTTGTCTGGATAGCACCAGCGTGGCCGTGTTCACCAGGGGATGAACCAGGAAGCGTTCAGCCTGCCAGAGTTCGGCCTCTACCCATAATTCCACACGATGCTCCGCGTCGTTCAGCAGCCCCATCAGCGTCACGGCCCCGCGACGAACCCCAAGCAGTTGCTGCAAATTTTCCTCAGAACCAAACCGCAAGCGCGGTACGCCGATTTGTATCGCCAAACGCTCCAAAGCCACCGTTCTTTCGCAGGTCGTCACCACCAGAAAAAATCGGCGCGCTTTTTTGTCGCAAAGGAACAGGTTTTTGGTTGCTGCAGCCTCTCCAGCAGGCCAGTACAAATCGGCCTCAGCACAGGTAAATACCGGCGGATGTTCCATGCGTTCAAAGCGCAGGCCATGCCGGGCGAGAAAATCCAGACATTCGGCTTCGGTCAGCAACATCACAGGGCAGGCGGGTTGAAAGGTCTCAAGCGCGTTGTTTGTAATGAATGCCAGAGAGGCTGCGCAAGCGTTCAACGGCAATTTCGGCGGTGATGTCGCGCTGGGGCATGGCAAGCATTTCGTAGCCAACCATGAACTTGCGGACGGTGGCCGAACGCAAAAGGGGCGGGTAAAAGTGCGCGTGGAGAACCCATTCGGGGTGTGGCTGTCCGTCAGCAGGCGCCTGATGGAAGCCCATCGAATAGGGGAACGAAATCTCAAACAGGTTGTCGTAGCGCGTGGTGACTTCTTTGAAGATTTCGGCCAGGGCAGTCACTTCGGCAGGGGTCAAGTCCGACAGGCGGGCAACAGGACGATGCGCGCTCACCAGCACCTCGAACGGCCAAACCGCCCAAAACGGCATGAGCGCAGTAAAGTGGTCGTTGGCAGCCAGAATTCGCTCTTTACGTTTGTGTTCTTCCTGAATGTAATCTACCAGCAAAGGGCGGCCCTGTTCGGCAAAGTAAGCGGTCTGACGTTCCAGTTCCTTCACGATTTCGTTCGGCACATTCGATTGTGACCAAATCTGGCTGTGCGGATGCGGGTTGGAGCAACCCATCACGGCGCCTTTGTTCTCGAAGACCTGCACATATCGGATAAAGTCACGGGCGGCCAAATCCACCGATTCGCGCGTCCAGGTCTCCAGGACGGATTCGATGGTCGGAATTTCCAGCTCCGGCAAGGTCAGGTCGTGACGGGGTGAAAAACACACCACGCGGCAAATTCCCCGCTCTGGGGCAGAAACCAGCAGAGGATGACCGCTTTCGTGCCGGTCATCGGATTCTTCTGGCAACAGCGCCGAAAAATCGTTGTCGAACACGAAGGTGCCAGTGTACGCGGGGTTTTGCACCCCGCCAGCGCGCAAGTTGCCCGGACACAGGTAGCAGGTGGGGTCGTATTGCGGCAGGTATTCCGGCGGGGTCTTTTCGACCTGTCCCTGCCAGGGGCGTTTGGCACGGTGGGGAGAAACCAGCACCCATTCGCCGGTGAGAGGGTTGAAACGGCGGTGTGGAGCGTTGAACATGGAAACCTCGTTAGTAAAATAGGATGTGCGGTCTTGGGACGCACTTTTGCATGCAATTGTACGTCAAAGGAACGCAAATGAGCAAAAAGAGCGGGGCTTTTCCCGCTCTCTTTGCTGGTTACCAGGCGTAGGCTTCAGGAGCTTCCCCACCGGGGCCGGGCCAGATTTCATCGAGTTTTTTGAGAACTGCTTCATCGAGTTGCAGGCTCAGGGCGCGCAGCGAACCGGTCAACTGCTCCAGGGTGCGCGGCCCGATAATGGGAGCGGTGACGACCGGGTTTGCCAGCAGCCAGGCCAGGGCCACATCGGCCGGGCGTTCTCCCAGTTCACGGCAAAACGCCTCCCACTTTTCCAGTTGCGGGCGCAATTCGTTGATTTGTTTCTGTTTGTCTTCTGAAGCGCGGCGTCCCTGTTCCAGTTTCTCCAGTGCGCCGCCCAACAGGCCACCCGCCAGCGGCGACCAGGGGATAAGCCCCAGCCCGTAATCACGGCAGGCGGGAATGACCTCCAGTTCGACCATGCGGTCTTTCAAGTTATACAGGCTCTGTTCGCTCACCAACCCCAGAAAATGCCGGGCTTTGGCTGTTTCGTTGGCTTTGGCAATGTGCCAGCCGGCAAAGTTGGATGAACCGATGTACAGCACTTTGCCCTGCGCCACCAGCGTTTCACATGCCTGCCAGATTTCGTCCCATGGCGTTAGCCGGTCAATGTGGTGAAACTGATACAGGTCAATGTAATCGGTCTTCATGCGGCGCAGCGAACCTTCCACAGCTTCGCGGATGTGCCGCGCCGAAAGACGGCTCTGGTTGGGCCAATCACCCATGCGCCCATACACTTTGGTGGCAATCACTGTCTTTTCGCGTCGTCCGCCGCCCTGGGCAAACCAGCGTCCGATGATTTGTTCGGTCACGCCTTCTCCCAGTTTCCAACCATACACGTTGGCCGTATCGAAGAAGTTAATCCCCAATTCGAGCGCTTTATCCATGATTTGAAACGATTCGGCTTCGGTGGCATACGGGCCGAAGTTCATTGTCCCCAGACACAAACGCGAAACCTTGAGACCAGTGCGACCCAGTTGAGCGTATTGCACGTTATCCTCCTTGTGAAGAGAAAAGGATTGACGAAAAAAGACCCCAAAGGCGCAGGCCTTCAGGGTCTCGGTGTAGCGCAAGCACTAATCTTCGTCCTCTTCTTCTTTTTTGCGCTTCGCCAGGCGATGGTCGAGCATCAGGATAGCGCTTTCGTGCGCCTCGACACGCTTGAGATTGGCAACGATTTCAGAAGCGTTCTTTTCTTCTTCCACCTGCTCTTCGATGAACCACTGAAGCATGACCTGGGCGGGATAGTCTTTTTCAGCCAGAGCCGTTTCGTACAAATCATGGATGGATTTGGTCACCTTTTGTTCATGCTCGTAGGCGGCCTCAAACGCAGCCAGGGGGCTGGCCCATTCGGTTTCGGGGGCGGCAATCGCCTTGAGATGCACCCGTCCACCCCGGTCTACCAGATGCTGGAACAGTTTCATGGCATGTTCGCGTTCTTCTTCGGCTTGAATGTACATCCAATTAGCAGCGCCGGGCAGGTTGATGTCCTCGAAGTAGGCAGCCATCGAGAGATAAACATACGAGGAAAACAACTCTTTGTTGATTTGCTCGTTGATGGCATCTTGCATCGTTTTGCTAATCATGTTCGTCTCCTTTCATGAGTGGGTGAGAACATTATAGCCGATACGCTGCACTTCTTTTGCGTTCTTCAGCAATTCCTAATCTACCCGCGATTTCCAACAAATGTTGTTCGACCGGTCACTTGCGGCTGGTGCGGGTGGTGACATCGAAGATAACTGCCGCCACCAGGACTGCACCGCGCACGATGTATTGCAGGGAAATATCAATGCCCATCAGGTTCATGCCACTGGTCAGCGAGGTCATCACCAGTGCGCCGATGATAGAACCGGTGACCTTGCCTACGCCGCCTGCGGCAGAAACGCCGCCCACATAGGCCGCTGCAATCGCATCCAGTTCGAACAGCGTCCCGGCGGTGGTGGTGGCCGATTGCAGGCGCGAGGTGAACAGAATGCCCGAAAGCGCGGAGAGTAAGCCCATTGAGCCGAACACAACGTAGGTGATGTTCTTAACGTTAATGCCGCTCAACTCTGCCGCTTCAGGGTTGCCGCCCACTGCATAGATGTGACGCCCCAGCACTGTTTGTGTGGTCACAAAATGATAGACGGCCACCACAATCAGCATGATGACCACCGTCCAGGAAAGACCATTGTATCCGGCCAGCACCCACGTAATGCCGCCAACCAACACGGAGAGGAACACCAGTTTCAGGATGAAAATCTCCAGTGGAAGCACCTCGAAGTTGTACTCCTGTTTCTTGCGGCGGCTGCGGATTTCGCTGAAGATGAACAAGACGATTGCTAACAAACCAAGCAAAAGCGTCAGCTTGTGAACTTTGGGCAGGAAGAAATCCAGCCCAGGGATATCGGGAATGAAGCCGTTGCCGATGGCATTGAAGGCATCATCGGGGATGATAATGGTGCCAGTGCCCATTGTGCTGAGCAGCAGTGCGCCGCGATAGATGAGCCATCCCGCCAGCGAAGCCACAAAGGAAGGAATCTTCAACTGTGCCACCGGAAAGGCAGTAATCAGACCGGCGATGACCCCCATCCCCAGCACCATTGGAATCACCATCCACACGGGCAGCTTCCAAAACACCAGTGCAATGGCCGCTACAGCGCCAAGAAAACCGGCCAGAAAGCCCACCGAAAGGTCAATATGGCGAATGACGATGACCAGCGTCATCCCCACAGCCAGAACCGCGATGTAGCCGGTCTGGTTAAGCAGGTTGCTGATGTTGCGCGAGGAAATGAAAACGCCCTCGGTGGTGTAGGTGAAAATCGCCATGATGACGAACAAGGCAATGAACATGCCGTATTCGCGGATGTTTTGTCGCAAAACCTTTTCTAAATCCTGGAAAAATTCCATGCCGGGCCTCCTCAGTTCGTTGCCAGGTGCATAATTTTTTCTTGCGTTGCTTCTTCAATGGGCAATTCGCCGCTGATACGTCCAGAAGAGACGATATAAACACGGTCGCTCATGCCCAGTACTTCGGGCAGCTCCGAAGAAATCATGATGATGCTCATGCCTTGCTGAACCAGGCGGTTCATGATGGTGTAAATTTCATATTTCGCGCCCACATCAATTCCGCGTGTGGGTTCATCGAGGATGAGAATATCGGGGCGCACAAACAACCATTTGGCAACCGAGACTTTTTGCTGGTTGCCGCCGCTCAAATTGCCAACAATTTGCGCGACGGTAGGGGTTTTGATGTTGATGGACTCGCGGTAGTCGTTCGCCACTTTCACTTCGGCATTTCCATCAATCACACCGTGATTGGCAATTTCGTTCAGGTTCGCCAGTGTGATGTTCTGCTTCACATCCTGAATCAAAATCAACCCTTTGGCTTTGCGGTCTTCGGTGACGTAGGCCATGCCAGCGCGAATAGCCTCTTGCGGATGGCCGAAGCGCAGTTTTTGGCCTCTTACGTACATCTCTCCGCGAATTTCGTATCCATCCGGGTTGCCAAACAGGCTGCGGGCCAATTCGGTACGCCCCGACCCCATCAACCCGGCAAACCCAACGATTTCCCCCCGCTTGAGATGGAACGAAACGTCTTTGAGGACATTCCGCCCCAGTTTGGGGTCGTAGGCGCTCCAGTTGCGCACTTCCAGAACGACTTCATCAGAGCGGATTCGCTCACGAGGCGGGTAGATGTTGTTGATTTCGCGTCCCACCATGTGCTTGATGAGAACCTGTTCGGAGACTTCCCCCTTTTTTGCATCCAGCGTGCAGATGGTTTTTCCATCGCGCAATACAGTCACAGTGTCGGCAATCGAGATGACTTCTTTAAGCTTGTGGGAAATCAGGATACAGGTCACGCCGTGCTGTTTCAGTTCGCGCAACAGGTTGAGCAGGTTAGCACTATCGTCTTCGTTCAGTGCGGCGGTGGGTTCATCGAGAATAAGCAGTTTGACATCGCGGCTGAGCGCTTTGGCAATTTCCACCAGTTGTTGTTTGCCCACCCCTAAATCGCGCACCTTTGTCTCCGGGTTGACGTTCAGACGCACTTTGGCGAGCATTTGTGCGGCGCGCCGAATGGTTTCATTCCAGTCCACGGTCCAACCGCGGCGAATTTCATTGCCGAGAAAGATGTTCTCGTACACGGTCATTTCGGGGACAAGTGCCAATTCTTGATAAATAATACCAATGCCGGCTTGTTCACTATCGCGGATGCCGGAAAACCGCTGAACCTGACCGTTGAATAAAATTTCGCCGCTATACGTGCCATACGGGTAAACGCCGCTCAGAACCTTCATGAGTGTAGATTTGCCCGCCCCGTTTTCGCCGACCAGGCAGTGAATTTCCCCTTCCGCCACGCGAAAGCTGACATCACTGAGCGCTTTGACGCCGGGAAATTCTTTGGTGATGTTCTTCATCTCCAGGATGGGAGGTTTCATACCCGCTCCGCTTGCCAATCGAAAGATGGTTTCCCGTACAAAAGTGAGAATGTACCAGAGATTATACAGGAATAGTGACGGACTGTGCCATCACTATTCCTGTATGTTTTACGGTGATGAATTACGGCAGGCCGGTGAAATCGCTGGCAGGCCAGTAGCCAGAATCGATGATGGCCGCTTTGACGTTGTCCTTATCCACCGCAATCACGGCAGAGGGCTTGGCAGGCACGTCAATCTTGCCGTTGTTGTAGGTGGTGGTCTGCGGGGGCGTGCGGCCTTCCAGGAAGGCAATCGCCGCGCTAATCGCATCCGCAACCAGCGTGCGCACATCCTTCAGCACCGTCATGGACTGCTTGCCATCAATGATGTACTGGATGGAAGCCTTTTCCGCATCCTGACCGGTCACCACGTAGCTGGTCACGTCCTTATCGGCGCGGAAGGCATCCGCAATCGCGCGTGCCGTCCCATCGTTCGGGGCCAGAATGAACACGTTGCCCTTGTCCGCTGCCGTCGCCTTCGTCAGGTTCGCTTCGGCCAGGTTCTTGGCTGTGTTGAAATCCCAGTTGGTCGTAATCTGACCGATAATTTTGCCCATCTCT
>JANWWK010000041.1 GCA_025056175.1 Anaerolineales bacterium | reverse complement strand
GGGGCCGGGGGTGAGGGAGGCTAGATAGTTACAATTTTCCGTGTAAATCCGTTTAATCCGTGTTTTCCGTGTCCCCAAAAAGGTTTTCCCAATGCCACCCTTCACAATATTCCCTGCGATAGATTTAAGAAACGGCAAAATCGTCCGCCTTGCGCAGGGCGACCCGGCCCGCCAGACCACCTACGGCGATGACCCCCGCGCCCAGGCGCAAAAATTCAAAGATGAGGGCGTCGCGTGGGTTCACGTCATCAATCTGAGCGGCGCGTTTGGGGAGGAGGCCTCCGCCAACCTGAAAGCCCTCGAAGCCATTCTCACCGTCGGGTTGAAGGTCGAGTTCGGCGGCGGCCTTCGGGATGAAGAATCCGTCAAAATCCCGCTCGAAATGGGCGCGGAGCGCGTCTTTCTCGGCACCGCCGCCATCCAGAACCCTGCGCTGGTAGATTGGGCATTGGCTCGTTATGGCGCAGAGCGCATCGCCGCTGACCTCGGCGTGCGCGATGGCAACGTGATGATTCGCGGCTGGCAGGAATCCACCCCCCTGACCCTGCTGGAGGCCGGGCGGCGCTTCAAAGCCCAGGGGCTGGCGTGGTGCGTTTTAACGGATGTCCGCCGCGATGGAGTCGGCAGCGGAATCAACCTGGATTCTGCCGTTGAGCTGCAAACCGCCACCGGCCTGCGCGTCGTTGCATCGGGCGGCGTCTCCAGCCTGGAAGATGTCCGCCGCGTCAAACAGGCCGGGCTGGCGGGCGTCATCATCGGGCGGGCGCTGTACGAAGGAAAAATTACGCTTGCAGAATGCAAAATGATGAATGATGAATTTTGATTCATCATTCTGGATTGGAGTTTCTATGATTACATTGGTGGACTACAACGCCGGAAACCTGACCTCCGTCCGACGGGCTTTAACGCACCTCGGCATTCCCAGCCAAATCAGCGCTGACCCGGAGGTGGTTCGCCGTGCCGATAAAATCATCTTCCCCGGCGTGGGCGCAGCGGGCGCGGCCATGCGTACCCTGCGCGAGCGCGGACTGGACGCGGCGCTGAAAGAAGCCTTTGCCAAAGGCACGCCCATTTTGGGCATCTGCATCGGCTGTCAAATCATCCTGGAGCATTCGGAAGAGGATGACGCCGAATGCCTGGGGCTGCTGGCCGGGAAAACTGTGCGGTTTCGCCCCAAATTGCCCTCACCCCTCACCCCTCTCCCGGCAGGAGAGGAGGACTCTTGCTCCGGGGTGAGGGAAAGACTCAAAATCCCCCACATGGGCTGGAACGCCGTCACCGTCATCCAGCCCCATCCGCTCCTTGCCCATTTGCGCCCCGGCGACGAGCTCTACTTCGTCCACTCCTACTACCCCCAGCCCGCCGACCCGGCTCACATCTACGCCGTCAGCGACTACGGCGGCGAATTCCCGGTGGCGATAGGCAAAGACAACCTGTTCGCCGTGCAATTTCACGCGGAAAAGAGCGGCGCGGTGGGATTGCGGGTGTTGGAGAATTTCAGTGAACAGTAATCAGTGAGCAGTGACTGTATGCTGTTTGCTGATGACTGATAACTGCCCCAAGGAGTCCCCATGTTATCCAAACGCATCATCGCCTGCCTGGACGTGCGCGATGGCAAACTGGCGAAATCGGTCAAATTCGTAGATACCCAGGACATCGGCGACCCGGTGGTAAAAGCGCGCGAATACTACGAAGCCGGCATCGACGAACTGGTCTTTTACGACATCACCGCCTCCAGCGAGAATCGCGGCATTCTGCTGGAGGTCGTCAGCCGGGTGGCCGAACAGGTCTTCATCCCCTTTTCGGTAGGCGGCGGCCTGCGGACGGTGGAAGACTGTCACCGCGTGCTGCTGGCCGGCGCCGAGAAGGTCAACGTCAACTCGGCGGCGGTCAAAAACCCGGGACTGATTGCCGAAGCCTCCAAAGCCTTTGGCGCGCAGGCGGTCGTCCTTTCGATGGATGTGCTGCGAGTCTCTCCCTCTCCATCCATTCCCAGCGGCTATGAAATTGTCATTCACGGCGGACGTATCCGCACCGGCCTGGACGCCATCGAATGGGCGCGGCGCGGCGAAGAACTCGGCGCGGGCGAGATGGTGGTCAATTCAATTGACGCCGACGGCACGAAAGAAGGCTACGAATTGACCCTGACGCGCCGCATTGCCGAAGCCGTCTCGGTGCCGGTGATTGCCTCTGGCGGGGGCGGACATCCCGCGCATCTCTACGACGCCCTGACCGAAGGCAAAGCCGACGCCGCGCTGGTGGCCTCCATGCTGCACTATGGCGAGTACACGGTGGCGCAGATTAAAGAATACCTGGCGGGGCGGGGCATTAAAGTCAGAAGGATGAATGCAAAATGATAAATGCGCTGACGAAGCAGATAACCGGAGAACTGAAATTTGACCCAAACGGTCTGATTCCTGCTGTTGTTCAGGATGCTGCCACCAAAGACGTGCTGATGGTGGCCTGGATGAACGCCGAAGCGGTGGCGAAAACCCTGGAAAGTGGCGAAACCTGGTTCTATAGCCGCTCGCGGGGCGAGTTGTGGCACAAAGGCGGCACCAGCGGCAACACCCAAAAAGTGGTCGAAATCCGCTACGATTGTGATGGCGATACCCTGCTCGTGCTGGTGCATCCCGCCGGGCCGGCCTGCCACACCGGGGCAGTCAGTTGTTTTTATCGAAAGTGGTATTCGTCATCTGAAGAATTCACTTCTCATCTGCCAGAAAAGGTATAATGCAAATAAACACAACTATCTGGCCCTGACCCTACCTGATAGGGAGAAGGAAACGAATACCAAAACGAATTTTGTTGTCGAAAACGGCAAAAGTCTGAGCAATTTCTCCCTCTCTCGATGGGCAAGAAGCATGGGTCAGGACAGCCAGATAAATTACCGATTAAGGTCTCGAAGGAAGGTCGAAATGAACCAGACTTTATATGTGATTTTTGACGGACGCGCCTTCGTTCCCGAGGGAAAAGTGAAATTGCGCCCTAACCAACGCTATCTCATCCGGATTGAATCCGAAATTGAACCAGAACAACCAGCCACACAAGTCCTGAAACAACTTGCAACCCAAGCGATTGACACGGGAATTTCTGACCTGGCAGAACAACATGACCATTATCTGTACGGCACAAAAAAACGATGACGTCTACCCCTGTTTTTGTAGATACCAGTTACCTGTTGGCTTTGTTGAACGCGCGTGACCAATATCATCACCTGGCATTGCAGCTGGCAGACCAGATAGACGCTCCGCTCTTGACCACCGAAGCCGTCTTGACAGAACTTGGCAACGCCTTTGCACGCACCGCCTGGAGAAAAACAGCTATCAATGCTATTCGCCAGCTTCGCCAGGATGCACAGGTAGAAATTCTGTCTGTCTCGCCTGCGTTATTTAGTCAGGCATTCGATTTATACGCTTCTCGCACGGACAAAGACTGGGGATTAACCGACTGCATCTCCTTTGCAGTCATGCGAGAGCGAAATATCTCACAGGCACTCACAGCTGACCAACACTTCGAGCAAGCCGGGTTCCAGGCTTTGCTGCGGGAAAAACGCAAATGACTCTCGACGACCTTTACGCCACCATTCTCGACCGCAAAATCAACCCAAAACCCGGCTCCTACACTAATTCGCTCTTCGACGCCGGGCTGCCGCGCATTGCCCAAAAAGTGGGCGAGGAAGGCACTGAAGTTGTGGTGGCTGCCCTGGCGCAGGAAAACAGCCGCCTGGTAGAGGAAATCGCCGACTTAACGTACCACGTACTCGTGCTGATGGCCGCCAGAGGGCTCACTCTCCAGCAGGTTCTCGACGAGCTCGCCCGCCGCCACCGCTAGCCATCCCCACACTCCGGATTTCACGCTTGAGATTCGCCAGCTCGTCCCGACGCAATGGCCTCCATTGACCCGGCGCTAACCCCGTCAGGCTCAGCGGGCCAATTGCCACACGCACCAGCCGCAAGGTGAACAACCCGACGGCAGCGGTCATGTGTCGAATCTGGCGCTTTTTGCCCTCGCGTAACCCTATCTCCAGCCAGGCGGTTGGCCCATGCGGGGTGACGGGTTTCTCACGCGGCGGCAAGGGTGGCTCCGCAATCACCTGCACCCGGGCGGGTTGGGTCAGATAATCTCCCTTGATTTTCACACCACGCCGAAGGGTTTGCAATTTTTCTTCGGTCGGTTCCCCTTCCACCTGCACCCAATATGTTTTTTCTACATGCCGGCGGGGATGCGTCAGGGCGTGCGCCAGGGCGCCGTCATCCGTCAGGAGTAAAAGGCCCTCACTGTCACGGTCGAGCCGTCCGGCAGGATACACCTGTGGAATGGGAATATAGTCCCGCAGGGTAGGGTGTCCTGTCCCTTCATCGGTGAATTGAGAAAGTACGCCGTAAGGCTTATAGAACAAGAGCGTGGGCATAGAGAATCAACCATTTCCGCTGCGCCGCATCTGACGAAAATCGCAGAGATTCCCTCAGGCAACGCGATACAAACTGGCAATACTCTTTTTCAGCGTTTGGGCCGAAGCCTCCAGAGCAGCCTGCTCTTCGGGGTAGAGTTGCGTCTCCACAATCCGCTTCACACCGCCGCTGCCGACAATGGCCGGAATGCCCAGGCAGACATCCCGAATGCCGTATTCGCCCGTCAGCAGCGTCGAGACGGTCAGAACGCTGTTCTGGTCCTGCAAAATCGTCGCCACAATGCGCGTCAGCGACATGCCAATTCCAAAATACGTTGCGCCTTTGTAATTGATGATGTGATAGGCTGAATCGCGCACCTCCTTGACGATACGCTCGCGATGACCGTGCCAATCGCGGCAATTGCCGCACACCGGGCAGTATTTATCCATTGGCACGCCCGCCACATGTGTCATCGACCAGGCCGCCACCTCGCTATCGCCATGTTCGCCGAGAATGTAAGCATGCACGTTGGTCACATCCACCTTGCAGTGCTGGCTGAGCAGATAGCGGAAACGCGCGCTGTCCAGCACCGTGCCGGAGCCAATCACCCGTCCCTTCGGCCAACCGGAACGCTTCAGCGCCACGTAGGTCAGCACATCCACCGGGTTGGTCGCCAGCACCAGCACCGCCTGTGATTTTTGGGAGACCATCTCGTCCACAATGGATTCGATTATCGCGGCATTTTTCTGTAAAAGATTGAGACGCGACTCCCCCGGTGCCTGCTTGGCGCCTGCGGTCACGACCACGACCTGGGCATCAGCGTAGTCGCTGTTTTCTCCTAATCGAATCTGCACTGAGGGGTAAAAAGGCAGTCCATGCGCCAAATCCAGCACCTGTCCAGCGGCAAACTCGCGGTTGATGTCTGTCAGGCAAATTTCATCGGCCACACCGCGCTGCGCCAGGGCATAGGCAAACGTCGAGCCGACTGCACCCGCGCCCACAATCACTACTTTTCGGGATTTCCACAGCGTATCCATACCAATCCGTCCTTTCTAAAATACGATAAAATTTATCGCATTCTACCGCACTTTGTGAAATTAAGGACAATGCTCGTGCGGTTCTCATTGTCGATTCTATTTCTTTTTTTGTATTTTTTATAAGATTTATGACAAAAATCATCCAAATTCATGACATCAAAGCATATGCTAAATTTTGAAATTAGCATATACTAACGCGCGCGACCGGTTGCACATCCTCATCAACAATTTCTCACTTTAACTCTGCTTCAGGAGATGTAAAACATGCCGTTCCTTCGTTCTTTAATCAGCATGATGTTGCTGTTCAGCTTCCTTGCGGCCTGCGCTGCGCCCACACCGCAGGTTCAAGTTCAAAAAGAGACGGTGGTGGTTCGAGAAACTGTTCCGGTTAAAGAAACCGTCATTTCGGTTGTCACTGCAACGCCCCAGCCCGGCAGTGCAGGTGTTGTGAACGTTTATTCGGCACGACACTACGGCGCCATGGAAGGCGTACTGCAGAAATTCACACAAGAGACCGGTATCGAGGTGCTTGTCTCCCAGGGGTCGGTTCAAACCCTGCTCCAGCGGCTGGAAGCCGAAGGCAAGCAAACTCCTGCCGATGTGTTCCTGTCTATTGACGCTGGCGGTTTGGTTGTAGCAGCCAGCAAGGGGTTGTTACAACCCATCGAATCCGAAATCCTGCAACGCAACATCCCGGCCAACTTGCGCGACCCGGAAAACCGCTGGTTTGGCTTGAGTCAGCGCATACGCACCATCGTATATAATCCAGCTGTGGTTAAAGCAGAAGAGCTCTCATCGTATGCCGACCTGGCCGACCCGAAATGGAAGAACCGCCTGTGCCTGCGCCCGGCCACACACATCTACACCGTTGCACTGGTGGCCAGCATGATTGCGGAATTGGGCGAAGCGCAAACCGAAGCCATCGTCAAAGGCTGGGTTGCCAACGAACCCCAGTACATTGATAGCGATACCCGCATTCTGGAAACCATCGAAGCCGGCGGTTGTGATGTCGCGATTGTCAATCACTATTACCTGGCGCGCAAACTGAGCGAAAACCCGAACTTCGGCGTTGCGCTGCTGTGGGCCAATCAGGCCGGGTCGGGCGTTCACCGCAACATCTCCGGCATGGGCGTCACCGCTGCTGCTCGCAACCGGGAAAACGCCATCCGCCTCATCGAGTGGCTGAGCGAACAAGGGCAAGCCGCCGACAATACCGGCCTGCCAGGCGGGAACTTCGAGTATCCTGCTAACCCGAACGCACCGGTGCATCCTGTGCTACAAACGTTCGGCGAGTTCAAAATTAACCCCATCTCGCTGACGGTGTACGGCGAGTTTCAAGAAGCAGCCGTAAAATTGCTTGAACGCGCTGGTTATAAGTAGTACTTTTCCTCCTCTCTGTGCGAGGGCCGCCCCACGACCGGACGGGCGGCCCTCTCTGCCGTAATTCATGCGTATCATCTCCATCCTTCTCACTTTTTTCATTCTTTTGCCTATTCTCGTGGTGGGCGGACAATGGCTTGCGCCTCGCTGGGAGGTGTGGATTCATTTGTGGAATACGCGCCTGCCTGAAATGATGATAACGACCGCTCTGCTCACTCTTGGTGTAGGAGCCGGGACCTTCCTGTTGGGAACCGGCCTGGCCTGGCTGGTCTCAGCCTATCGTTTTCCAGGGCAGACCGTGTTCGAGTGGCTGTTGATTGGACCGCTGGCGATGCCGTCGTTTGTTCTGGCGTATGTGTACATGGGACTATTCGATTTTGCCGGCCCCGTGCAAAAAGCTTTGCGCGCCTGGCTGGGGTCAGCGGCCTGGTTCCCCGAAATCCGCTCGTTGGGGGGCGCTATTCTGGTCTTAAGCCTGGTGTTGTATCCATATGTGTATGTGCTGGCACGGGCAGCATTTCTGGAGCAAGCAGCCAGTACCTTCGAAGCCGCCCGGTTGATGGGATACACCCGCCTGCAAACGTTTTGGAAACTTGTTTTGCCGCTGGCGCGTCCCTCTCTGGCAACCGGTGTAACTCTCGCAATGCTCGAAGCATTGACCGATTTCGGAGCGGTGCGCTTCTTCAGCGTTTCCACCATCAGTGAAGGGATTGTGCGGCTATGGGAAGGCGCGCTCGACCGCTCTTCGGCGCTGGCACTGGCCTCCCTGTTGCTGGTTGCCGCGCTGCTGGTCATTCTCCTGGAGAGAATCTTGCGCGGAGAAGCGCGGTTTTTTCAAGCCGATAGCCATTATCGGCGTCTCGAACCGCTTCAATTGCGCGGTGTGCGCGCCTGGGTGGCGGCTCTCATTTGCGGATGCGTGCTGGTAGCGGCATTGGGCTTACCGCTGGCACAACTATCTTTTTGGACTGTGCAAGAATTCGGCAAAGGCACACCCGGCATATTCGACGCGGTCTTCTATCGGTATCTGCGCACGTCAGTGGGACTGGCACTTTTGGCTTCTCTGCTCGCAGTGGGGCTGGCGACGATGTTAGCCCAATACGCCCGCTCTACACGCAGCCGCTTCCGCGCTGTTCTTACCCGTCTGGCAACTTCCGGATATGCCATGCCTGGCGCAGTGATTGCCGCCGGTGTGCTGATATTGCTCTCGTTTCTTGACCAACAGAAATGGTTCAGTTTTATGCTGACCAGCTCATTGTTCGGCCTGGTGTATGCTTACGTGGTGCGCTTTTTCTCACTGGCCTATAACAGTGCCGAAGCCAGCCTGGAAAAAGTGACCCCCAGTCTGATAGAAGCGGCGCGGCTGATGGGAGCGGGACCAGCACGCATTCTGTATCGTATTCAGGCCCCGCTTATCAGCAGCGGCCTGGCAGCCGGCGTTACACTCGTCTTCGTAGATGTTCTCAAGGAACTGCCAGCGACCCTGCTTCTGCGTCCCTTTGGTATGGATACGCTCGCCATTTGGGCTTACATGGCCGCGGCCGAATCGCTCTGGTCGGTCGCCGCCCTGCCTTCACTCACGCTTCTGGTCATCGGTCTCACGGCAGTTCTTTTCTTGTTCCGCGCCGGAAAATTGCTTTTATAATCTCCCCCTCGGATTTTTCTCAAAGAACCCTCGCATGATGACACTCCAAATTCACAACCTGACCAAACACTTTCCCAACGCTAAAACTCCCGCTGTCAACCGCATCACGTTCTCGATGCAGGAGGGCGAAATCCTGGCGCTGGTTGGGCCAAGCGGATGTGGCAAAACCACTACCCTGCGGCTGATTGCCGGGTTGGAACGACCCGATAGTGGTTCTATTGCTATCCATGGCGCGCTGGTTGCCTCCGAAACGGTTTTCATCCCGCCGGAAAAGCGCGGCGTAGGGATGGTCTTTCAAGACCATGCGCTTTTTCCCCACCTGAGCATCTTCGAGAACGTTGCATTTGGCCTGCAGGGACGCAAGCGCGCCGAAGTGCAGGCAATTGTCTCAGAAATGTTAAGGCTGGTGGGGCTGGAATCTCACGCGCGGCGGTATCCGCACGCACTTTCGGGCGGTGAACGTCAGCGCGTTGCATTGGCGCGCGCCCTGGCCCCGCGCCCGGCGCTGGTATTGCTGGATGAGCCATTCAGCAGTCTTGATGCCGGGTTGCGCCTGGAAATGCGCGAGCAAGTACGCGATATTCTCAAAGTCATGCGGACTACGGCCATTTTCGTCACGCACGACCAGGAAGAAGCCTTATTCATGGGCGATAGATTGGCTGTTTTTCGAGAAGGGGAAATCGAGCAAATTGGCGCGCCAGAGCAGATTTTTCACGCCCCCGTCAGCCGCTTCGTGGCCGAATTCATGGGCGGCAGCGACTTTCTACCCGGCCTGACGCAGCCAGAGGGAATCGAAACCGAACTGGGGCTACTGACCCAGCCAGCCCCTGCGGCAAAGCACGTGGAACTCGCCGTGCGGGCTGACGACATTGACTTTGCTCTCGATGCCGAAGGCAATGCCACCATCGCCGGGCGATTCTTTCGCGGGGCATTCCATGTGTACCGTTTGCAGCTGGATTCAGGACGGATTCTGCACGCCTTCAAGGAACATACCTGCCTGATGCCGGTTGGCGCACGGGTGCGCGCCTGGGTCAGCGCCGGGCATCCGCTGGCAGCGTTTGACACTCAGTCCTGACAGGCGGCAGGTCACCCCAACGTAAAGTAGAACGTCGCTCCCTGGTCCACCCCGGCCTCGGCCCAGATACGTCCGTTGTGCCGATTGATGATACGTTGGATGATGGCAAGGCTGGCGCCAACACCCTCAAAGTCGCTCACATGGTGCAGACGCTGGAACATGCCAAAGAGTTTGTCGTAGTACTGCATATCGAACCCCACGCCGTTATCGCGCACGAAGTAAACAGAAGCACCCTCTTTTTGAAGCGCGCCAATTTCGATGATGGCCGGTTGGCGGTCGCGTGTGAATTTGATGGCATTGCTGATAAGGCCTTCATAGACTTTGTCTAACAGGCGCAGGTTCGCCCGGCACGCAGGCAGGTCGCCAACCAGGAAGTTGACCTCTCGGCCTTCCCATTGAGTTTGCAGGCGCGCCAGCACGCTTTGCACGATTTCGTTCGGCTCGAGTAGTTGACGTTCGATAGGCGCATGGCCGCTGTGCAGAAATTCGAGCAGACCATCCACCAGCTGCCCCATGCGTTGACCGTTTTGCTGAATGGCTTCCAGTTTGCGAATGATCTCCGGCCCAAAATCGGTGCGATGTTCGCTCAGTAACATGCCGGCATACCCATTGACGGCCCGCAAAGGAGCGCGTAAGTCGTGGGAAATCGAGTAACTAAACGATTCAAGTTCCGAAAGTGCATTTTCAAGCCTGAGCGTACGTTCGGCAACCCGCCGTTCGAGTTCCTGGTTGAGCCTGTGCAGACGTTCCTCGTATTCCTTCTGGTAGGTAATATCCTGCACTGCGCCGTACACGCCCACCAGACGGTTTTCTTCTCGATTCCAGACCGGATAGGCAAAATTACGCACCCAGCGAATTTGACCGTCTTTGCGGCGAATTTTCAGGATAGAACCTTCGAGCGGACGATTTTCCTGCAAGGTCTGGCGGTCGCGCTCATCCTGCTGAAGCGCATCGGGATGCCGCAAAATATCCCAGCCGCCCGCAGCCAGATATTCATCGAACTGGTAACCGGTAATCTCGTCGAAAGCGCCGGCTACCCATTCGGGCGAGAAATTGCCGGCGGCATCCACTTTGACCGAGTAAATGTAATCCGAAACGACACTGGTGATGCGCCGGTAGCGTTCCTCGCTTTCAAGCAGGGCTTTTTCCATCCAATGCCGCTCGGTAATATCGCGGTTCACGCCGGTGACACCGATAACGTGGCCTTGAGCATCGCGCAGAAAGCTGGCGCGCACCTCTACCTGTAGACGAGTGCCATTCCTTCGCACATATTCAAGTTGAAGCGCGCGCCAACGATAAGGGTCCACACTGCCTTGCGATTCTTTTTGCAACTCTTCCTGCAAGGTCTGCTTTGCCAGTGCATACGATTCAGGGGTCAGCACGGCCTTCAGCGGCACGCGCAGCACCTCTTCTGCCGAAGCATACCCCAACCATCGCGCGCCCGATTCGGTGATGTAACGGGTTCGCAGGCGTAAATCGGATATCCAGATGACATCCTGTGTATGTTCAGAGATGATTTTGAGCAGGCGCTCACTCTCGGCCAGTTCCGCAGTGCGCTCGGCAACACGCCGCTCCAGGTCGGCGTTCAGGCGACGTGTGGTTTCCTGTTCCTGCCGCAACTGACCAACAGATTGCTCCAGATAACGCAGCATCAGACCGGTCATCAGCGCTGCCAGAATGAAAACCGCCGTCATAATTATCCACACAAACCAGTCATCCAGGAAACGGGAAACATTGGGTAGCCATCCCTGACGTTCGGCCAGAAGCAGAACCAGGCCGGCAACAGAAGCCAGCAGTGCTGTCCCTACGCCGGCACGTTGGCCCCAGTATTGCGTAATTCCCAAGACTATCAAGACGAGGGCGGCAAATGCCGGGCCACGCATTCCCATTCCATTCCAGGCTGCCAGAAACAAAATGCTGCCACAACCTGCAGCAACCAGGAGAATGGCAGAGGTAATCCATCCACGGCGCAAAAACAACAAGGCCAGCGCGGTCACTGAGGCCATTGCCAGCGAATTCCGGGTGAGCAGTTCGCTCATCAGACCAGGAGCGATTCGGTAGGTCAGGCTACCGAGCATGAGGAATCCCAAAAAGACCCACAAGACCGTCTGGAGAAACCGGCTGACATCTTGCGGCTGCAGGAGGTTAGCGATACCAAACGAAGACGGTTGATTCACTCTTTCTGCTCCCTTCCCAGCGTAAAGTAAAATGCCGCGCCTTGCCCCACTTCGGCCTGAGCCCAAATCCGTCCGCCATGGCGAGTAATGATGCGATGGGCCATCGCCAGCCCAATGCCCGTGCCTTCAAACTCATCTTCGCGGTGTAAACGTTGAAAAACGCCGAACAATTTGTCAGCGTAACGCATATCGAACCCCACGCCGTTATCGCGCACAAAGTAGACCACTTCGCCATTTTGCTCAAAACTACCTATTTCAATGCGCGCTTGTTCGCGCGTACCAGTATACTTTACGGCATTCCCCAGCAGGTTGACATAGACTCTCTGAAGGAGAAGAGGGTCGGCAAAGGCAGGCGGCAACGAAGAGATAACCCATTCGATTTGGCGGCATGTGGTTTCCTGCGTAAACGCCTCGATGACGCCGCGCACCAACTCGCTGCTTTCTACACGCTGCCGGTTGAGCGGTTTGCGCCCCAGACGGGAAAAATCGAGCAAGGCATCTGTCATTTGTGCCATTTGCCTGCCCGCAGTACGGATTTTCTCCAGAAAAGAACGAGCCTCGGGCGGCCAGGTAGAAGCAAATTCATCTTCCAGCATTCTGGCAAAGCCATTAATCGAACGAAGCGGTGCGCGCAAATCATGCGAAATGGAGTAAGAGAAGGCCTCCATTTCGCGATTGGCCGCTTCGAGTTGGGCAGTGCGTTCACTGACCCGCTGTTCCAGGTTTGCATTCAAGAGGCGGAGTTCATGTTCGGCGCGCAAACGCTCCAGCGCGGCGGCCAGTTGCGCGGCGACGGTTACGAGCAGTGATTCATCAGCATCAGTAAACGCATCGGGCTGACGGCTCTCGATATTTAAGACACCCAGCAGTTTTTCTCCGGCCAGGATGGGAACGCACAACTCGGAGCGCAACGCAGGGTCAAGTGAAATGTAATGCGGGTCATCGGCATTCTTCACCCGGTGCGGTTTGCGCGAAGCCGCCACCAGGCCCACCACTCCTTCCCCGGCACGAAAAACAAATTGAGATTGGTCAATCGTTTTGGGAAGGCCGCGATTGGCGCGCGGATGGGTTCGCAGAACGCCTTCCTGCTCATCCCACAGCCCAATGGAAACCACATCGGGATACAAAGAGCGATACAGCGTTTCGACAACGGCCTCCAGTAAATCTGCTTCTTCCTTAGCCGAAGCACCCGCCTGCGAGACGGCGTTAAGGGCGTACAATTCCTTCAGCCGGCGTTGAAGCTGAAAGTTGACCTGGCGGGTCAGTTCTTCCGCCTGTTTGCGCTCTGCCAGCTCACGCTGTAAATTCTCGAACAGACGCGCGTTTTCAATCGCAATACTGACCTGAACGGCAACCGCTTCGACCAGCCGCAGATGTTCTTCGGTGTAGGCATTGAAAGCATATTGTTGTACCGTGAGTACGCCAATGGTTTGTCCTTGTTTTTTGAGCGGCACAAAAATCACCGAAGCGGTGGGGCGCGTTCGGTCGCCAACGCGATGCAGATGGTTCTTGATACTCTCCAGCTCATCCGGCGTGTACAGGCGCAAAACCGATTGGCCGGTTTCAAACAATTCTGCCATTTCACTGCCAGTTTGAAGCGGCGCAGGCGCTTCATCCCAATACCGGCCACTTTCGTACACGGCCAGATACGTGACCATGCGCGTTGAAGCATCGAACAAGCGCACGGAGTAGAAATCGAACGGAATCAGCGCAGTCAGTTTCTGGCGAATGCTTTCTAACACCATGCGCAAGTCAGTGACTTCGGAGACAGTGCGTCCAATTTCATTCAACATGGCCAATTGGCTGGCTGACCGCGCAGCCCGCTGTTCGGCCAGCCGGCGCTCGGCAAGCTCCTGGTTCAGGCGTTGCATGGAGAGGTACTTGATGCGCATGGTCATGAACAACAGACTGGACACAACGACAGCAAAGAAGATGCTATCGAGCCAGAGTGCAAACGAAGTCATCGGCACCGCTGGTTCGGGAAGAAAGCCATTTTGTTCGGCATACACCATGAAATAACCACTTCCCAAACACAGAAAGGTCATCACGAGCGTATCTATCCACCGACCCGAAAGCACTCCTACCGCTACCAGCACCATCAAATAACCGTAATAGCCCGAACTGCGAACGCCGCCTCCCGTATAGGCAGAATAGGTGAACACCAGCCAGATAAACGAAGTGATGGCGAGAGAAACCGCACGGACGTATCCTCGCCGTAAAAAAAACATCGCCAGCATCATGCCAGCAAACAGGACAGCCGTTTGGAGAGTGTACCGTTCCCAATTGGCAAGATCGAAGATTGTCGTGAAAACACCGTACAACAACGCCAATATGCTGAAGAACAACAACGCCATTCGCAGCACTTGCGCTGTCTGGCGTTCCGCTTCATCCTGAACCGGAGGAAGGGAAAAGAAGTTTTGGAGTAATTTCATGGCATTCGGCAACGATCTACCCTCACCCTGGCCCTCTCCTAACAGCAGGAGAGGGAAACGGCCACCGGGCGACAATTTGGCTGCCCCAAGCGGCACAAATACGGACAATTTCTCGCCTCTCTCTGTCGAGAGCGGCCCAGGGAAGCCTCCCAAAAACAGAGAAGCTCAGCAAGGCGGGGAATGACTTCCGCATGAATAATGACGAAACACATCAATTTTACAACAAAAAAACCGCCCTAATCTCGAACACCTGTTTCATGGTAAACTTGCGGCATGACTTCTATTGTTGCGCTTGATATCGAAACCACCGGCCTGGACCCAAACAAAGACGCCGTTATCGAAATTGGGGCGATTCGCTTCAACGGACGCCGCATCGAAGACGAATGGACAACCTTCATCAACCCGCAGCGGCACATCCCGGAAAACATCACCGCGCTGACCGGCATCGAGGACTCGATGGTGCGCCACGCCCCACGCCTGGCCGAAGTCGCTGCCGATTTGCAAGACTTCGTGGGCGATTCCCCTGTGCTCGGTCAGAACCTGCGTTTTGACCTGGATTTCCTGCAAAAACAGCGCATTCTGCTCTTCAACCCGGTTATTGATACCTACGAACTGGCCTCCGTCTTGCTTCCAACCGCCAGCCGCTACAATCTGGGCGCGCTGGGGCAATTGCTGGGCATTCCGCTCCCGGCCAGCCACCGCGCCCTGGACGATGCCCGCGTGACCCATGCGGTTTACCTGCGGTTGATGGACCTGGCTGCCGAACTGCCGCTCGATTTGCTGGCAGAAATTGTGCGGCACGGCGAACCACTTGACTGGGCCGGCAACTATGCCTTTCAACAGGCGCTGCGTTCACGCTTGCGCGAATCGCCCAAAGCCCGCAAAGCCGCCCCGGCACGGCAAGAAACGCCCCTCTTCGGCCAGGCGTCCAAAGCCTCCCCGGCGCTCGGCCCAGTCGAAAAACCTCTTCCGCTCGACCCCGATGAAGTGGCCGCCATCCTGGAATATGGCGGTCCGTTTTCGCGTTATTTCGAGAATTACGAATACCGCCCGGAACAGGTGGAAATGTTGCGCGCGGTCACCAACGCTCTCTCGTGGAGCGGTCATCTCATGGTGGAGGCCGGTACGGGCGTCGGCAAATCGTTTGCTTATCTGATTCCGGCAGCCTTGTTTGCGATTCAGAACCAGACCCGCGTGGTGGTCTCCACCAACACCATCAACCTGCAAGACCAGTTGATTCGGAAAGACATTCCCGCCGTGCGCAATGCGCTGGGAATTGACCTGCGCGCTGCCGTCTTGAAAGGACGCTCGAACTATCTGTGTCCGCGCCGGCTACAATGGATGCGCAAGAACGGCCCCGCCACACCAGACGAGATGCGCGTCCTTGCCAAAATCCTGGTCTGGAGCTGGGATGGCGCCAGCGGTGACCGCAGTGAAATTAACCTGAACCGCCCCGCCGAGCGCGAAGTGTGGAACCGCCTTTCTGCTGAAGATGAGGCCTGCACCGCCGAAACCTGCGCCGGACGCATGGGCGGCGAATGCCCCTTTTACCGTGCGCGCCAAACCGCCCTGAATGCACACATTCTGGTCGTCAACCACGCCCTGTTGCTCTCCGATGTTGCGACCGGTTCAAAAGTCATTCCCGAATACCAGTATCTCATTGTAGATGAAGCCCATCATCTGGAGAGCGCCACCACCAGCGCGATGTCGTTCCGTCTCTCGCAGCAAGATTTCGAGCGCATGCTGAAGGAGGTGGGCGGCACATCCACTGGTGTGCTGGGACACTTGCTGGCTGCTGCCAACGGCAAAGTACGCCCTGCCGATTACGCCAGGCTCTCGCAACTGGCCTCCCGCGCCAGCGATACGGCCTTTCGGCTGGAGAGTTACAGCCGTGATTTCTTTTACGCGCTTGGCGAGTTCATGGCCTATCAGCAGGAAGGCCGCCCACAGAGCCTGTACGCTTTTTCCACCCGCATTTTGCCAGCCAGCCGCACCCAGCCGGGCTGGGATAATATCGAAATCACGTGGGGAACTGCCGCCGAAACGATGGCTTTGCTCGTCAACCTCATCGGCGAACTGTACAAAGCGGCCTCTGAACTCTACAATGGCGGTGTGGACGAACTGGAAGACTCGCTCAGTGGTCTCAGCAGCCTGTACCGCCGCATGAGCGAGACTGAAGCTGCCATCAACGGCATGATAAGCAAACCCAACCCCGAAACGATTTACTGGATAGAAACCCAGCCCCAGGGCAACCGTCTGACTTTGAACACAGCTCCCCTGCGCGTTGGCCCCCTCATCGAAAAACATTTGTGGCACGAGAAAGAATCGGTCATCCTGACCTCGGCCACGCTCACTGCCGCCGGAGATTTCACCTACCTCCGAAATGTGTTGCACGCCGACGAAGCCGATGAACTCATGCTCGGCTCGCCGTATGATTACGAAAATTCCACCCTGCTCTTCCTCGCCAAAGACATTCCCGAACCCAACCAACCGAATTACGAACAGCTGGTCAATCGCGCCATTTTGCAAACAGCAATTGCCACCGGCGGACGGATGCTGGCCCTGTTCACCAGTTATGCCCAACTCAAGCGCGCTGCGCAGGCGTTGGCGCGTCCACTCAGTCAGCATGAGATTCAGGTGTATGAACAAGGAGAAGGCGCCAGCCCGGCAGCCCTGCTGGAGGCCTTCAAAGCCAGTCCGCAGGCCGTTCTGCTCGGCACGCGCTCGTTTTGGGAAGGAGTGGATGTGCCGGGCGAAGCGCTTTCGGTGGTGGTCATCACCAGGTTACCCTTCGAGGTGCCTTCCGACCCTATCATCGCCGCGCGTTCCGAAACGTTCGAGGACCCCTTCAATCAATATCAGATTCCCGAAGCCGTTCTCAAGTTTCGTCAGGGGTTTGGCCGTCTGATTCGCACGGCCAGCGACCGCGGCGTGGTGGCTATCCTCGACCGGCGGGTATTGACCAAACAATATGGGCGGCTCTTTCTGGAAAGTTTACCCAAATGCACCCTGCGACAGGGCAACGCCGCCGACCTGCCCAAACTGGCTGAGCGCTGGTTGGGTTGAATTTTCAACGCTTGCCAAAAACAGGCACATTCAAAACAGGCGACTGCTCTGCATGGCAATCGCCCTCTGCATTACCAGAGGACGTTTTTGGGAGATTACTTTTTACCGCCCAGCAGGCCGCCCAGCAGATTTGCGGCATCCCCAGCAAGGCCTTTGCTGTTCAGCACCGCATCTACTTGCGCCGCCACAGGCGCCGGCAGTTTTTTCTTGAGAAAATCTACCACCAGCGTCACCACCGTTTTGGCGGTTTCTTTGGGCAACCCGGTTTTCTCGACCACCAGGTTAACCAGTTCGTCCATACATGCCTCCATATTTTTTGAGTTCAGGGTAAAAACTGGTTCTCAACGCAAAGGGGCAAAGCTTGCAAAGATTTTTGGGCTGCTGCGTTGAGATAACAACACATTCATCACCCAATATACATCCAGTACAAAATTCCAACCACAATGCCTAAAAAAACACCGCCGGTCACCTCCAGGGGGGTATGCCCCAACACTTCGCGCAGTTCCTCTTCAGAAATGGGATGACCGGAGAGCAATTCCTCGATAAGAACGTTGATTTTCTCGGCGTGCCGCCCGGCTTCGCGCCGCACACCCGCCGCATCGTAAATCACAATCATCGTGGCAGCGACGGCAATCGCAAACACCGGCGAATCGAAGCCAACGTGAAGAGCAATCCCGACCGTGGTGCCGACCATCAGTGCCGAGTGCGAACTGGGCATTCCGCCTGCGCTAAGCAGATAGCCCCAGTTCCACACCCCTTTCCGCAGATATTCCAGCGGCGGCTTGAGCAGTTGCGCCAGCAACCAGGCAGCCAGCCCGCTCAACAAGGCATGATTGCTAATCAACTCGTTCCACATACGTTCAGCTCTCTTCGGCGAAGACTGTGCCGTTCAACTGACGCACACGCAACTCGGCCTGCTGGAGCAAGGCTGCACTATGCCGAACCAGCGCCTGACCACGCTCATACAGAGCCAGCGCTTCTTCCAGCGAATGACTCTCGCTCTCCAGCGCAGTGACCACCGCCTGCAATGCGGCAAAGGCTTCTTCATACGTCATTTCTTCAATCGGTTTGGATGTGGTCATTTAACCTCCACTGTCAGCCTTCCTTCGGCCAGCTGCACATGCAGATTCGACCCGGGCGGCGCTTCCTGCGCCCGCAGCAAAATCCGACCGTCTTCTACCCGACTGACAACAGCATATCCACGCCGTAGAATTGACAGCGGGTTGAGGGTCTCCAGTCGGTCGCGCCAGCCGTTCAGGCGTGTCGTTTCCAGCGCAAAATGCGCTGTTAGCCCGCGCGTCAGGCGGTGCGTCAGGTCATCCAGACGTTGTTGCTCGGTCATCAGCCGCCGCGCCGGCGCATAGAATTTGAGTGTGGACTGGAGCGTGTGCAAAGCCTGCCTGCGCTCTGCTATCTGGCGTGTCATACGTTCTTGCAGGCGTTGATGGTTGGTTTCCAGCGCAGCAAGCAGCTCCTCCCGTGTGATGGGGGTTGCCAGCTCGGCGGCCGCTGTGGGCGTAGGCGCACGCAAATCGGCAGCAAAATCTACCAGAGTAAAATCGGTCTCGTGTCCAACCCCGCTAATGACTGGCGCAGTAGAAGCGGCCACTGCCCGTACCACCTGCTCATCGTTGAACGCCCACAAATCTTCGATAGACCCACCCCCCCGCGCCAGCAAGATGACATCCGGACCAAATTGTTCATTCAATTTTTTCAACGCCATGACCAGGGCGGCGGGGGCTTCTTCGCCCTGCACGGGCGAGGGCGCCAGCATCACCTCCACCAGTGGCAAGCGGCGGCGCAACACGTTGAGCATATCGCGCAGGGCTGCGCCGGTCGGTGAAGTGACAAGGCCAATTTTACGCGGAAACGGTGGAATGGGACGTTTGCGGGTCGGGTCGAACAACCCTTCCGCCTCCAGCAGAGCCTTCAGGCGCAGAAACTCGGCATACAGCGCACCTTCTCCTGCCGGGCGCAGCACATCCACAATCAGTTGATACTGCCCGTTGGGTTCATACACGGTCACTTTGCCGTGTGTTTCCACAAAAAGCCCATCTCGGAGCGAAAGAGCGCCCAGACGTGCCGCTTCGCTTCGCCACATCACACAACGCAGGGAAGCCCCTGCATCTTTGAGCGTAAAATACAAATGCCCTGATGTGGGCCGCGAAACGTTCGAGAGTTCTCCCTGCACCCACACATCCTGGAGTGCCTTATCACCTTCCAGCAGACGGCGTATCCGGCGCGTGAACTCGCTCACGCTCAGGCGGGGAGTCTCGAAGAGCGGCATCTGGTTCATAGGACGCTTTCCTGCCGGAAGGATACCCGCAATGCAGGGATGTGTCAACCAATTGCAGCACTCGGGGTAAAATTCCACGCACCGAAAGGAATGTTCTCATGAAACGTCTCTGGGCTGCCTGGCGCATGAAATACATCACCCATGCTGAAAAAGAAAGCGGCTGTATTTTCTGCACTGCGCTCACCCGGCGCGATGACGACCAAAACCTGGTCGTGCGGCGCGGGGAGCGTGCTTTCATTATCCTCAACAAATACCCCTACACCAGCGGGCATCTGATGGTAGCGCCCAAAGCACACCAGCCCTCACTGGAACTGCTTGAGCCGGAAGAACGCGCTGAAATGATGGAACTGGTGTCTGAGTGTATCACAGCCTTGCGCCAGATTTACCAGCCGCACGGCTTCAATGTGGGCATTAACATTGGTGCCGCCGCAGGCGCCGGCGTGCCAGGACATGTTCATATTCACGTTGTGCCACGCTGGAATGGCGATACCAACTTCATGTCCACCGTTGGCGAAGTGCGTGTTTTGCCTGAAACACTGGAGCAAACCTATCGCCGCGTGCGGGAAGTCTTGAACCCGGATGGTAACTATCTACCCTAAGCCTCTCCCTCGCTTTTGCACTCAAATCCAGCAGAGCAGGAGCCGCCACATACTCCGCCTGAGCATCCGCAGGGGCGCTGGGTGGGAGTGATTATTGGTGTCTGGGTCGGGGTGGCGAGGGGCGGTCGTGTCGCAGTTGGGGCAGGGGTGGAGGTTGGAGGAGGAAGGCAGACATAGTTGCAATATCCAGAACAACATTGAGAATGCCAGGTGCAGGTTGAGCCGATTGATTTGCAGGAAGGAGTTGGAGTGGCTCTGTTGGCGCGCAAGGCCGGCAATATCGGTATCCGCTTGAGCAAGAATTTGTGAAAGGTTTTTGGGATTTTCAATCAAAAGGGGGGTTTGTTTGAAAATTTAAGGAGGAAGAATTTAGAATTTTTTGTAACTATCTACCCTCACCCTAACCCTCTCCCAAAGGGAGAGGGAAACGGCCGCAAATCGGCGATGTCGCTGCCAAAAGCGGCAAAAATCTGGGCCATTTCTCCCCTCTCCCTACGGGAGAGGGGCCGGGGGTGAGGGAGG
>JANWWK010000064.1 GCA_025056175.1 Anaerolineales bacterium | reverse complement strand
GCAACGCCCACGTTCACCCCGACCTACACCGCCTCGCCGACCGCGACCTGGACGCCGAGCAGCACGCCGACGGCCACCTTCACGCCGACCTGGACGTCCACGCCAACGCCCACGTTCACCCCGACCTACACCGCATCGCCGACCGCTACGCGGACACCGACTGCCACCTGGACAGCGAGCAGCACGCCCACGGCCACGTTCACGCCCACCCGGACGCCTACCGCAACGCCTACGTTCACCCCGACCTACACCGCTTCGCCGACCGCTACGCGGACACCCACCGCGACCTGGACGCCGAGCAGCACGCCGACGGCCACGTTTACGCCGACTTCCACGCGCACGCCCCTTCCAACCTTCACCCTGACCTTTACCCCAACGTTGCGTCCAACCAGAACCCCAACGTTCACCCCATCGAATACACCTACCCGCACGGTAACCCCAACACGTACTTCTACCCCCACCCCAACCTTTACGCGAACGCCGACCTTTACCCCCACACCGTCTTCCACTTTTACATTAACCTCTTCTCCTACGAACACCCCCACTCGTACCCCTGACCCACGTTGTGACCGTTTCCGCTTTGTTAGCGATGTTACCGTGCCAGACGGGACGGCTTTTAATCCCGGTGTTTTTTTCGTCAAGACCTGGCGACTCAAGAACATCGGTACCTGTACCTGGACAACCGACTACAAACTGGTCTTTACCGGCGGCGACCCGATGGGAAGTGTGGTTTCTGTGCCGCTTCCACGCAACGTTGCTCCAGAGCAGACGGTGGACATTTCCGTCAACTTGCTTTCTCCACCTTTTGCAGGAAATTATCGCGGTTCGTGGATGCTGCAGAATCCCTCCGGCAAGTTGTTTGGTACGGGCGACCTCTCAACCGACCCGATTTGGGTAGCTATAAAGGTTAATAAAACCTCACTTGAAGGCACCGCCTATGATATGTTTGCCAATGTCTGCACTGCTGAATGGTCGAGTGGAAAAGGCCGTCTACCCTGCCCTGGCAGTGATGGCGATAGTCAGGGATTCGTTTTGCGGATTTTCAATCCCAAACTGGAAGACGGCTCCATCGTCTCTCTGCCTGGCCTCTTGACCGCGCCCCAAAACGTGACCGACGGTTACATTCAAGGCGTGTATCCGCCGTTCTTCGTCCAACCCGGTGACCGTTTCCAGGCGCTCGTCAATTGCGAAGGTGGAGCAACCTCCTGCCTGGTTCTCTTCCGTCTTGATTATCAGATTGGAGACGGTCCAATTTTCGGATTCTGGCGCATTGGCGAAGTGTATGATGGCAGTTATTTTCAAACCAGTGTGGATTTGAGCCCCTTTGGTGGGCAGGAAGTCAAATTCGTTCTTCAGGTACAGGCGTTTGGCTCTGCCTCCGGTGACCGCGCATTGTGGGTTGCCCCGCGCATTGTGCGCACCCCGCCGCCTTCTCCAACCCCCTCTGCAACGCCCTGACATCACCAGACGCTGCCATCCAGGAGGGCATAGACAGGTTGCGTTCTGTTGCAGGCTTTCTCTGGTGTTTTTGTCATGTTGTTTTAAGATAAATTCCGTATAATTTATCTTATTTTTAAGTCTTTGGACATAAAAAGACATCACTCTGTCCTGACAAGGAGAAAATTATGCGTGTAGAAAAGAGCCTGTGGCTGGTTGTAGCGGGGTTTTTGATGATATCTTTGCTGGTAGCCTGTTCCGCAAACGTTCCAACCGGGAGTGAGCCTGTGGCCCCGGCTGCTACCCTGTCCCCGGCAACCGAAGCGCCTGTGGCTTCGCCTGCTGTCCAGTCGCCTGCTGCCACAACTACCCCAGAATCTGTTCCCGTGCCAGTTACTTCTGCTGGCGAAGTCAGCTTTGCGCGAGACGTTTTGCCGATTTTACAGAATAAGTGCATCAATTGTCATGGTGGTCAGCGTACTGCCGAAGGCCTGGATATGAAAACGTATGATGCGCTGATGGCCGGCTCGGAAAATGGAAGCGTCATTACCCCCGGCGATTCCACCAGGAGCTCGTTCATTACGCTTTCGGCAGAGGGCAAGATGCCTAAACGCGGGCCAAAACTGACCGCGGAGGAGCTCCGCTTGTTAACTGATTGGGTGAATGCAGGCGCACCAAACAATTGAAGTTTGACCTGGTCTTACACTCAGGCGTGCTGAAAAAAGGCGTTTCGCCGTCTCAAGATGGCGAAACGCTCGTGATTCAGGCGCTTTGTGCTGTTGTTTGTCGTCTAAAGGTTTCTTTTCAGGCGAAGCAGGCGCGAATTCAAGCCATGTTGGGGGCGCTTACAAAGTGCTAGCCTCCATAAGGGTCTTGATAATCCTCATAGAAGGAACCATTTTCATCTTCGCTCGGCGTCAGGGTACAAATACCGATGCTTCCCTGGACGACGCAGGAAGATAGTTCTCCTGCCGCTGTCAGGCTGACCAGTTCCGGCAGCATTTTAGCGTTCGGGGCCAGCAAAACCAGGGTGTTCGCTTTGGTGTTCGTGCTGAACAGGAGCAGCCCGCTCTCTTTGCCGCTGACTTTGCCAATGCCTCGAATTTGTACGATGCTTTCTTCGGTCTCTGCGTCCGTTTCGATGCTAATGCCAAATGGTTTGATGTAAGCGGCAATCGCATCCTCGTCCTCGAACGTCCCCAGCAAAATGACGTCATTCCCTTCCGCGGCTTTCTCGCGCACCTGAAGAGGCACGTTCACCAGGCTGAGTGCATTTTGAAGTGCGGCCACTGGTTGGAGCAGATTGGCATCCAGGGTAAGTGTGCCGAGGGTAACCAGACTGACAGGGCGGAAGAACAGGTAGGGGAAATTCACTAACGAGGGCGTGCGTTTGCTTCCCAGAGCGAAATCGGCAATCGTTCCTACCAGCGCGGCATTGTCTGCCACCTGACTGAACGAAGGGGTGAGAAAACTGAAATCACCTGCGGCCAGAACCTGTCCGTTTGCGCTGACCGCAAGGGGCGTGTAGGCTCTGCCCTGGTCGGTTAGAGAAGAATAAGTGTTTTTATCGGAGCGAATCAGGGCAGTGTTGTTTCCGGCTTGAATGGAGTGAACGCCGTAGAATACCACCATCTTTAGCCCGCTTGTGAGGGGGTGTTCTGCAAACTCGTTGAACTTCACGTTGCGGAAGTTGCCCTCGTTGCTTTGCAGATTGTAGAGATAGTCATTCACAACGGACATCCCATACGGCGCCAGAAGCGGGTTGACGTAATTGACATCCGGCAAAGCAGTGACCGTCCCTGTGAAAAAATCATACGAAAGCAAGGAGCGTGTCGGGTCGGCGAAGACCAGCAGGCGACCACCGCTTTCTACGAATTGCTGGATGGCAAGCAGTTCTTCGGCGCTGAAGTCCGAAGAAGGCGAAAATACGATGTATGCGCTGGCGTATTTGAGTTGACTCCCAAGGGCTTGACCGCTTGAATGAAATTCTACGCGCCCGCCGCGTGCGCTCAGGGCGGTGATGAGCGGCTCAATTTCATTGGGCGCGTATTGGTTGCCGTGCGCTGCATCGAGCAACACCACTTTTCCAGCATGCACCGGCTCGAAAGCAGCAGGCAGGCTGGCGGAAGGGGTGGGCGGTTCAGGCAGGGTGAAGCGGGTGAAGTCTGCTGGGGTGACCCTGGGTTCGTAGGTGGCCCGAGGGTCATGATACATCAAGTAACGCCCTGCAATCGGCAGGAGAAACAGCACCAGTGCCAGGAGGATGCGAAGAATGCTTTTCATATCGGTCTCCTATTTCTGCCCGGCTTGCATCGGGGGGATGTAGAGCAGATAGATGCCCGCTTCTTTGGGGTAGGGCAGGAGCGTCCCGTTTTCCGATTGTGCGAAAAAGCCGTAGGGCGCATTCGTTGAGGAGGAAGCAAAGATGGACAGGTCCTGGGTTTTATAGTTGCGTACACCGGCCATCTCGGCGGCTTTTTCCACCGCTTGCGTTTGCGAGCCGAGTTCGTCAATTAATCCCAACTGGTAGGCGGTGGTGGCCGGCCAGATTTGTCCGCTCAGAACGACATCGGTTTTGGCCTTGAGCCGCTCGCCGCGCCCGCCCCGCACGACCTCATAGAAGGCTTGTTTGATGGTTTCGATTTGGCGCATGTATGTATCGCGTGGCGAACCCCACAACTTATAGGGGCCGGTTGAAATGATGTTCTCGAAAATGATGGGGGCATCGGGCAGCATTCCAATCACGCCAATATTCCCCACCATCGAAGTTGGCTTGGCAAAAGCATAATCGGCGGCAGCCGTCAGGTAATAGGCGCCGCTGGCCGCCATACCGTCAATCGAAACCACCAGTGGTTTTTCCTTCCGCAGGGCAAGCAGTTCCAGGTAGATGGCTTCGGTATGGACGACCGTTCCGCCCGGGCTTTCCAGCACCAGGACAACCGCAGCGATATTCTCGTTTTCTCTGGCATACTCAATTTGCTTGATGAGATTTTCGGCTGTGTATGCGTAAATGCTGTCGCGCAGTGTGATGATACCGATGACCGGCCTCGAAATGAGCAATGCGGTCAGTGACCCCAGCACAAGCGGCACTATCACCCACAGTAAGATGCTTCCAATGAGTGTCCGGCGTGTTTTGGGTGTGTTTTCTTCCATTTTCCCTCGCTTTCATCATAAAAGGATGTGAACAGCATACACCGCGTAAACCGTCTTGTCAATCACCCCATTCGTTGTTTTATTCGTCAATGCGGATTTCCACCACATTTTCCGGCCAGCCGCGTTCGGAGGCGGTTCGCATCAGTTCGGCAATGGAGGGTGGGAAGAGATTGATGCGTCCCACCTCGTGCAGCGGCACCCAAACCGGGGTGTAGGTGCCGCGTTCTGGCGGATATTTTCCGGTCATTTCCGGGCCGAGACCGGTGCCAAAGTGACCGCCGGTAGCACGTGCAAGGAAATAGTATTGTTCCCGTCCGCGAAAGGTGATTTTCGCCAGCAGGCGTTCGATGGCAATTGTCAGCCCCAGTTCCTCGCGGCTCTCACGGATGGCGGTTTGTTCGGGTGTTTCACCAGGTTCCATGCCACCGCCGGGCAAGACGTAATACTCCTCCCCATTGCGCTGGCGTTTGATGAGCGCAATGTGTTGTTTGCGGATGATGATGGCCCGGGCGCGAAACATGACCGCTCGCCCGGTTATAACTTGTAGCCAATCATGCGTAAGAAGTTCTTGCGCCAGTTTTTGCCTTCTTCGTCTTCCACGCCTTTGGGGGAAGAACCGTCAATCACGCCGAGAATGCCACGTCCTTGCTCGCTTTCGGCTACCAACACTTGCGTTGGGTTGGCTGTGGCGCAAAAAATGCGTGCCACTTCAGGCACATTCTTGATGGCGTTCAGAACGTTGATGGGGTAGAACCCTTCTCCCAGAAATACGATGAACGAATGGCCTGCGCCGATAGCCAGAGCATTTTTGACAGCCAGTTCCAGCAGGGCTGCATCGTTGCCGCTGGTACGTACCAGGCACTTGCCGCTTGCTTCGCAAAACGCCAGCCCGAACTTGATGCCCGGCACGGCGTTGACCAGTGCTTCATGAACGTCTTCGACCGTTTTGATGAAGTGCGATTGCCCTAAAATAAAATTGATGGGTTCGGGTTTTTCAATTTGGACGAGTTTGATTTCCATGCAGACCTCCGAGGTATTTGGACCAACAAAGCCACCGGAATTATACCCGAATCCGTTTTTCTGGGTCTTGACGCCCCCCGCGCACCGTGATAAACTATCGCCCGCTCAATTGGTAGAGCAACTGGTCCCGTGGTGTAGCGGTTAACATGCGGCCCTGTCAAGGCCGAGATCGCGGGTTCGAATCCCGTCGGGGCCGCACAGAGCAGTGCTTGCGCGCCGAGAAACCCCGGTTTTCTATGAAGATATTCATCGAAAAGCGGGGCTTTTCTGTTCTATTATCTGTTGGCCGCTGTGCGGGCTTTTCCCGTCTCTTCTCTCAACGAGATGAATCTCCATCCCTGCATTCCACCTCGTTCGCTGCTTTTTCCTGACCCTGCATTTGTCTCTCCGGTGGCGAAGTTTCAACCTGGACAAAACCCCGTCCATCGGTTAAAATCCACCCCCGCTGTAACAGGATAGTTTTCCCGGAGGAAGTACCTTGGCTAATATCAAGTCTCAAATCAAGCGCAATCGCCAGAACGAAAAACGCCGTTTACGCAACCGCATGTTCCGTGGTGCAGCGCGCGCTGCCGTGCGTGACGCGCGTCTTGCTCTTGCTGGCGGTGAAGTGGCTGCCTCGCGCGAAGCCGTTTTGGAAGCCGTCAGCCGCCTGGATAAGGCCGCCGAAAAAGGCGTCATTCACAAGAACAATGCCGCCCGCCGCAAAAGCCGCCTGATGAAGGCGCTGGCTGCGCTCGGCAAATAGCGTCTTTTACTTCCCGTTTCTGCCTCAGCGGGGGCGCCTCTGGCGCTCCCGCTTTTGTGCTTTTGTTCAAGAGCACGCAAAAGATGTTTCTCCAGGAGATTGCGAAGGAACCCCGCCACTCACAGGCGCGGCATCTCGCGGCAGGATGGTATAATCTCTCACGCCATTTTATTTTTTAAGGTGAAACAATGTTCGAGCGCGAACAACAAGCCATCGAAGCGCAAATCCGCGCGTATTGCGCTGAAAATGACATTCCACTTCCTGAGGTGAAGTGGCTGCCGATTCCGTTCAGTGGAGAATGGGGCATTTCTACCTCCTTCTTTGCCGCCGCTGCTGCCGAAGCCAGGACGGGCAAAAACAAAGGTGTTCCAGTTCCAGTGCGTGCGCAGGAGATTGCCGAAGCCGTGAAAACCGTGCTGAGCGGAGCGCCGGGTATCGCCCGCGCTGAGGCCGTCAAGGGGTATCTCAATCTGTATTTTTCCACCGCCGAGACTGCCCGGCGGGTGGTGGAAACCGTTCTGACTCAGGGAACTCGCTTTGGGGCAGGCGCGCCTAAAAGTGAGCGGGTCATGGTGGAGTACGCTCAACCGAACACCCATCACTCTTTTCACATCGGTCATTACCGCAACACCATTCTGGGCGAAAGCCTGGCGCGGATTTTGGAATTTGCTGGCTTCGAGACTATCCGCGCCAGTTATCCGGGCGACATTGGTCTGGGGGTGATTACGGTTCTGTGGGCCTACGATAAGTTCTACAAAGGCCAGGAACCCTCCGATGTGCATGAGCGTGGGCAGTGGCTGCTGAAAATTTACGTTGAGGCCACGAACCTGCTTACCCCTAAAGATGATGAAACGCCCGAAGAAAAGGCGCAACGGGAGCAATACGAAGCCGAACGACGGGAGATGTATCGTAAATGGGATGCTGGCGACCCCTACGTGCGTCAGTTGTGGCTGGAAACACGTGAGTGGAGCCTCATCGAACTGCGTGACATCCTGGAGATGATGGATGTAGCAATAGATGTCTGGTTCTTCGAGAGCGAGGTGGATGAGCCTTCCAAAAAAATTGTGGAAGAGCTGATTGCGCGGGGCATTGCTGAAGATGAGCGGTCAACCGGCGGCCCGGTGATTGTCAAAATTGACGAGAAGCTCGGTCTGACGAAGGAAAAATACCGCGTTGCTGTCATTCTCCGCTCGGATAGTACCACCCTCTACCTGACCAAAGATTTGGCGCTGGCGCAGGTCAAGTTCGAACAGTATGGTGTTGACCGTTCGATTTATGTGGTAGATAACCGCCAGAGCCTGCACTTTCAGCAAGCCTTCAAAATCCTGGAATTGTGGGGCTTTAAGCAGGCCGAAAAGTGCTTCCATTTAGGCTATGGCTTTGTCAGCCTGCCCGAAGGGGCCATGTCGGCCCGACGGGGGCGGGTGGTCTTGTTCAAAGATGTCTATGACGAGGCCATTCAGCGCGTGCTGGCAACGATTGCCGAAAAAAATCCCACCATGCCCGAAAGCGAACGGCTGGGCGTGGCAAAAATGGTGGGGATGGGCGCGCTGGCCTATTCGATGCTCTCGGTGGACAACAACAAGGATATGGTCTTCGTCATGGATGAGGCGCTCAGCTTCGATGGACGCACCGGGCCTTACATTCAGAACGCCTATGTGCGTGCTAATTCCATTCTGCGGAAAGCGAACACCACTCTGCAAGCCGCTTCGCCCTCCTTCGAGTACCCCTTAACGACCCACGAAATTGAACTCATTGAGCAAATTTCACGTTTTCCGAACGTTGTGCAGCAGGCAGCAGACGAGTATCGCCCCCTGGTGGTTGCAGCGTATGCTTATGACCTGGCAACTGCCTTCCACAGTTTCTATCACGCTGTACCGGTTTTGCAAGCTGAGAGTGAGACAATGCGAATGGCGCGCCTGGCGTTGGTTGCTGCCGCCAGACAGGTGTTATCGAACAGCCTGCGCTTGCTGGCAATCCGTGCGCCAGAAATCATGTAGGAGATTGCGATGAAATTGACCGGCATTTACGCCCCTATCGTCACGCCCTTCGACGCTGAAGAAAATATCCATTACCCCGTTCTTGAGCGCTTGATTGATTTCTTAATCGAAAACGGCATCAGCGGCCTGGTGCCAGGCGGAACGACCGGGGAGGTGTATGCTCTGAGCGAGGCCGAACGGTTGGAATTGTTCCAATTCGTTCGTAACTGTGCAGGAGAGCGTACGATGCTGATTGCCGGGGTGAATGCTGGCGCCACCCGGGAGGTCATCCGCTTTGCGCAGGCCGCTGAACGGATGGGGTATCAGGCCTTAATGGCCGCCGTGCCGCCCTACTCGCGCCCTACCCAGCGCGAATTGCTGGCACATTACCGCCTGCTGGCGCAAAATACCGGTCTGCCTATCATTTTGTACAACTTTCCCTGGCGCGCCGGCACTGAGGTCGGCTACGAAGTGATGGACGGTTTGCTTGACCTGCCGAACATCATCGGCATCAAGGAAGCCTCCAGCGAGATGAGCCGGGTTTACGAGTTTCGTCTACGCTACGGTGAGCGTTTTCAGATGATTTGCGGCTCGGATGACCAGGCGCTGGATTATTTCCTGTGGGGAAGCACCGCCTGGATTGGCGGCGGGGCTTCGTGCGCTCCACGTCAACATGCTGCGGTACTGCAGGCTGCTCTGCGCGGCGATTTTCAGGCTGCCCGCGCCGCGATGGAAAAACTCATGCCTTTCCTGCGTGCGCTGGAGAGTGGCAATTACACCCAAAAGGTTAAACGCGGCTGTGAACTGTTGGGCTTCGCCGTTGGCGCGCCTCGCCGTCCGCTGCTACCGCTGGAGGAAAGCGAGCGTGCCGCGTTCGATGCCGTCTTCACGTCGCTGATGACGGCTTGAGCAGCGGAAACGACGCGATGGACGAAGAATCGCTTTCTCAGGCTCGTCACCGTATGGTGACCGAACATCTGCGCGGGCGAGGAATCAGTGACCTGCGTGTACTGGCGGCCTTCGAGAACGTTCCCCGTCACCGCTTTGTGCCACCAGAATTGCGCGCGTCGGCGTATGACGATGCGCCTTTACCTATTGGTTACGAGCAAACGATTTCCCAGCCGTATATTGTGGCGTTGATGAGCGAATTAATGCGGCTGACCGGCACGGAGCGTGTGCTGGAAGTCGGCACTGGCTCTGGCTATCAGGCTGCCATTCTGGCACAACTGGCAGCAGAAGTGCATACGGTAGAACTGCTTCCTGCGCTGGCCGAACGTGCCCGGCAAACGTTGGAAGACCTGGGAATACAAAACGTTTATGTTCACTGTGCCGATGGTTCGCTCGGATGGCCGGTTGCCGCGCCGTATCAGGGCATTCTGGTTGCAGCGGCTGCCCCGGCGGTGCCTCCGCCGCTGCTGGAGCAGCTCGATGACGGCGGCAGGCTGGTCATCCCCGTGGGAATGAGCACGCGGGGCAGTCAACAACTGGAGGTCTGGCTCAAGCAAGGCAGCCATTTGGAAAGGGCAAATATCCTGCCAGTGGCGTTCGTGCTGTTACGCGGCAAACACGGATGGAAATGAAAGCGGATTCCCGAAGAGGGAATCCGCTTGATGTTTGGGAATGCGTTTTTCGCGTTCGTCACTCATCCGCAGCGCAACGAAAACCTGTGCGGTCGTTGGCCTGCCCGGCATAGGCGTTGGAGAGTTTATCGGCCTCCAGGTTTTGGGCTAAGGCAAAGCCACGGTTGGACACGCGCAGTTCGACGATGTCATCTGCCCAGGAACCGCCGCGCACCACCATTTGCAGGCCGTTCGGACCGGGCTTATCGGGGCCGGTGGGATTCTCGGCGGGCGATTTCTGGTAATAAGTCGGGCTGTAGAAATCGGCGATCCATTCCCAAACGTTTCCGGCCATATCCAGAACTCCGAAGGGACTGGCACCTTTGGGGTAACTGCCTACTTTGACGGTATCTTTGTTTTTGTAACCGAAGTTCGCCAGTTCTTCGGTGGGGTCGGCATCTCCCCATGGGAAGTTGCGGAAATCGTTGCCGCGCGCGGCATATTCCCACTCGGCTTCGGTGGGCAGGCGGCGGCCAGCCCATTCACAGTAGGTCTTGGCCTGATTCCAGGTGACGTAGATGACCGGGTAGTCGGCAAACTCCGGATTGGTGTAGTAGTTGGGGCGCGTGGCCGATTTCAGTTCGCGGGGAATCTCGCACACCCCGGCGGCAACGCACAACGCATACTGCGCGTTCGTCACTTCGGTCTGGTCGAGCCAGAAGCCTTTGAGGGTGACTTTATGGTCTGGTTCTTCATCGGGTTGGGCTTTATCGGTCAGGCCGCCCATCTGAAATGAACCGCCGGCGATGAATACCATTTTCATCTTGTCTTTGGAAGCGGTTTTCTCTTTGGCGTTCCCAACGTCACCCGTTCCGAGGCCGCCGGGCTGATTGCCGCCACACGCGGCTAACAGCATCGCAACTGCGAGCATGAAAGTAAGAATCCTTTTCATTGTCATTCCTCCGAGAAAATTCTGGGGCTGGTGGAGTGGATGAGAAGATTATCACGCGAAAAAGCGTAATATCCTATAGGCAGTATATCCCCCATTTGGGCGAGGGCAAGATGGCCTTACAATTTTGTTAGGTTCTGTGTGGGTGACGTGCGCATCTCTTCACGAAACGCGCAGGAACGAAGCACAGGCTGTGCGCGTCTATTGCACGGAAACCCTCCTCAAAGAAAGCGAGTAGCGATGAAACGTGAAATTGTCCCTCTGTTTCTCCTGATTTCGTTGTTGTTCACCGCGTGTGCGTCTGAGACACCAACAGAACCAGCCTCCGTTTTGCCGATGGAAAATCAGGCGGTGCGCCCGACCCCCGCATCAACGGCTGAACCCACACCCTCCGCCGCGCCGATAGAACTGTCTGCTGCTGCCGATGCCGCCCGCCGTGCTTTGGCTGAGTTATTGGGCGTGAAGCCGGAACAAATTGAAATCCGCGCGCTTGAAGCGGTGGAATGGCCGGATGGTTGTTTGGGTCTGGCAGCACCGGAGGAAATCTGTACGCTGGCAATTGTTCCGGGCTATCGCATTACGCTGGCCCTGGAGGGGGTGGAATACGTCTATCGTACTGATGCGCGTGGCCTGAATCTGCGGCGTGAGTTGGGGGTTTCTTTCCAGGTGGGTGTGGATGAGCCGCGCTTTCTGGCAGCCTGGCAAAATGCCGAGTGTACCGAACAGGCTTTGTTACTGCCGGAAGGTCTCTCGTTTGGGCCTTGCCAGGGAACGCATTCTTTGCAAAAGTGGGAAAATGACCAGATTCCTGCGGCGATGGCCGATTTTCTGGCGCGTTTGGCGCCGTTTCAGGCAGAAACGCCTGCTGGAACGGTCATTTTCGATGGCATCGGAACGGAAACTGCCACACCTGCCGAGCAGCGCGCCATTGCTGAGTGGCTGAAAATTCACTTTCTGTCGGCGCAATCGGGCCGGCCGGAGGCTGATTGGGGGTTGGCGCTCACCTATTCTCGTCAGGGCGGTTTTGCCGGGTTCTGCGATTCGCTCAAAGTTTATCTGGATGGGTCAGTGCTGCTTTCCAGTTGCAAAGATGTGGATATAGATTTCCGACTCGACGCCGGGCAACTGGAGAGGCTCTACGGGTGGTACGACTCGTTCGCCAAAATTGCGTATTCGCAAAGCGACCCTGCTGTCGCCGATGCGCTTTCCGTCGAACTGACACTGGAGGGGCAGGGGACCGAGTCGCCCGACCAGGCGGGCATCGAGGAAATTCTGGCGTTTTGCCAGGCGCTCATCCAGCAGGGACGCCTGCAACCGTAGCCAATGGGGCAATGTCTTCCCTCTTCTGTCGGGAGAGAAGCAGAAGTCAGGGTGACTGGAGGGTGACAATGTTTTTGTCCTCACAAGGCTGCGTGTGAAGTGAACTTTCGTTTGATGAGCGTGAGCAGATGGTGGACTTCGGGAATGCGCGCCAGCAGAATGCCTGCTCCATACACGGCCACGCCCAAAACGACACCCCCCAGGCCTCTCAGCCAGAAACGTGCCTCTGCCGTCAGTCCAAGCCATGCCGCGAGCGCCAGCGCCATTCCGAAGGCTGCGAGGCTGATGCGGGCCACACCATCCAGCAGGAAACCGACTTTCAGGCCATTTAAGCGGCGGCGCATGAGCGCAAATAAAATCCCCGCTTCCAGCGCTGTTGCCAGCGAATTGGCGAGTGCCAGGCCGCCGTGTGGCATCCATCCGATTTGGTCGAACCAGGCCGAAAAGCCGAAACTGAAGACCACATTCAAACTCATTGCCAGCGCGCCGACCAGGACTGGTGTGCGCGTATCTTGCTGGGCATAAAAAGCACGCGTCAACACTTCCAGGATGGCATGGCCTATCAGCCCGGCAGCATACCATAACAGCGCCCATGCCACCATCTCGGTTGCGGCGGCGTTGAATTCGCCGCGTTGATATAGCATGGCAACAATTGGCTGCCGCAAGAGCATCAACCCGATTGCCGCCGGAATCGCCAGGAGCAGCATCCCGCGCAGGGCCGAAACCAGTGCCTGGCGCATGGCATCCAGTTCGCCCCGCGCAAACTGCGCCGAAAAGGTCGGCAACACGGCAATGGCCACCGATTGTGCGATGGCGGCCTGCGCCATCAGCATCAGCGTAAAGCCATACACCAGCCCGGCGTAACTGCCAGACGCCATTTGCGAAGCCAGCCAGGCATTGACCCAAAAATTCAACTGCACGACCCCTGCCCCCAACACGCGCGGCCCCATCAGGCGGATGACTTGCCACACGGCAGGGTTACTCCACAGGGTACGGGCGGCTGTTAACCATATCCCCTCTTTTGCAACGGGCGGGGCGAGTTTGATGAGGCTGGGAAGTTGAATGGCGAGGTAAAACGCTGAGCCTAACACCACTCCCCATGCCAGGCCGTAAATGCCCAGCCAGCGCGCCAGCACCACTGCCCCGAAAATTTGTCCAATCTGGTACATCGAAGCGGTCAGTTGCGGGATAAAGAAAACCTGATGTGCGTTCAGGATGCTGACCACCAGCCCGCCTACCCCGAACAAAACGGCTGAAATCAACTGAATCCGCAGCATATCCACCGTCAGCGTAAACAGGCGCGGGTCGGCAGCGAGACCGGGCGCGAGCAGATAGCGCACCAGCAGCGGCGCAAACACCGCTGCCAGCGCGGCGAGCAGGCTGAGTGCCAGGGTGACAAGCAGTGCCAGCGAAACAGCCAGACGCCAGGCAGCCCCCGTCTCTCCGCGCACGAGAAAGCCCGTAAACGTCGGCAAAAAGGCAGACCCCAGCGCCCCCGCAGCCAGCAGGGTAAAGAGCGTTTCACTGACACGGTTCGCGGCGTAGAAGGCATCCAGTTCAGCCAGGGGGAAAGCGCGGGCAACCAGCATGCTCCGAATCAGGCTCATAACCTGTCCGAAGACGATAGCGACCATCACCGTTCCGGCGGCGCGGGCAATTTGGCGGTTGGTAGATTGGGACATGAGAATAAGTATATCGCAGCCCCAGAGTGCGTGTGCTAGAATTGAAAGGTTCGAGCCTGATTCATTCGTATCTGGGAGTGTTTGATGAAACCTTTCTGGTTGGCATTCTCTGTTCTTCTGGTTGTTGCGCTGGCGTGTGCCCCCTTGCCCGAAACGCCTGGCGTCGTGACGGTTACACCGCTGCAGCCCTCTACTGAGACGCCGGTCACTGCTCCACTGCCACAAGGCGAGGCCATCGCGCTGCAGGCGGGGTATGGGTATCGCGGTTCGTTTTATGAGATTTATTTTACCGACCCCTTTCGCCCGGCCTCCCAAAAGCAAGAAGGAGGGATTGATGTTCCCCTGGCGCGCGCAATTGACGAAGCGCGCATTTCTGTAGAGGTGGCGGTTTACAGCATGAGCCTGAACTCTATCCGTGATGCACTCTTGAATGCGCATCGGCGTGGCGTACAGGTGCGGATTGTGATGGAGAGCGACAACCTCGACCGCCCCGTACCGCGTTTGCTGGCCGAGAAGGGCATCCCCTTGCTCGGTGACCGGCGCGAGGGGCTGATGCACAATAAATTCGTCATCATTGACCGCTCGGAAGTGTGGACCGGTTCGATGAACTTTACGAATAGCGGTGCCTACGAAGATAACAATAATCTGGTGCGAATCCGCTCGGCGCAGGTGGCCGAAAACTACCTGACCGAATTCGAGGAAATGTTCGAGGAAGATTTTTTTGGCCCGGACACGCTGCCCAACACTCCCTATCCGCAACTGACCCTGCAAGGTGTACCGGTGGAAATTTACTTCTCTCCCGATGATGGCGTGGCTGCCCGCATTGTGCGCTTACTGCGCGAGGCGCGTGCGAGCATTTATTTTCTGGCTTACTCGCTCACCGCCGATGATTTTGGTGACCTGCTGCGCCAGAAAGCGCAGGAAGGATTGCGCGTCTTCGGCGTAATGGAAGAGGAACAGGTGAAATCGAACCGTGGCGGTGAGTTTGAGACGCTGCAACAGGCCGGGTTGAACGTGTTTCTGGATGGCAACCCCGGGCAAATGCACCACAAAGTCATTATCATTGACGAGAAGATTGTGATTACCGGCTCTTACAACTTCAGCGCCAGCGCCGAACGGAAAAACGATGAAAACGTCATGATTTTTTTCGATGAACAGATTGCGAGGCAATACCTGGCAGAGTTCGAGCGCGTTTTTGCTCGCGCGCAGAGGCGCTGAGATGGTCTGTTCCCCTGCCAGCGTTTTTCAACAGGTTTCAGAAGCACTCAACCTTTCGATTTTCTGTTAGAATAAATGTGCTAATGAGACCTATCCGCGCTTCTGAAATCGGCTCGTATCTCTATTGCCGCCGTGCCTGGTGGTATCGCCAGCAGGGAAAAGAATCTCTCAATCAGGCAGAACTGGTTGCCGGCACGGAACTGCATCGCCGGCATGGGCGCAAAGTATTGGTAGCCAGCCTGCAACGCGGGCTGGCCTTTTTAGCCTTGCTAATGGCTTGTGTGATGTTGACAGCGTTTGGGTTGTTTTATTTTTTGTCTGGATAAGATGTTTTTATTTTACACCGCCCTCGTTTTGCTGCTGGTCGCGCTCGTCCTGTTTTGGGTTTCGGGCCGCACGCGCCGCGCTGCTGGTTTACCCGGCGGGCGCATCATTTATACTGATACGCGCGCATGGGGAAAAGTGGAAAAACCGCTGTATGACCCCACGCTTGGACTGACCGGCAAGCCAGATTATCTGGTGGAGCAAAATGGACAAATTATTCCGGTCGAGATCAAGAGTGGCCGCGCCCCTCAGGCCCCCTACGACTCTCACATTTATCAGCTGGCTGCGTATTGTCTGCTGGTGGAGCGCACCCTGGGCCGGCGTCCACCGTATGGAATTCTCCATTACACCGACCGCGATTTTGCCATAGACTACACCCGTGAATTGGAGGATGCCCTGCTCCACCTGTTGGCCGAAATCCGCCGCGATGAGCGCCGTGCCGAAGTTCCCCGCTCGCACGAGAACGCAGCTCGCTGCGCGAAGTGCGGCTTCCGTCAGACCTGTGACCAGCGGCTGTAATATAATATCCGCATGACGAACGTTGTCTCTCCATCCCGCATCGTTGTACTCGGCCATCCCAAACTGGCCGATTCCATCCGCGAAGCCGCCGAAATTGCCGCCTTTCTGATGGCACAAGGGTTGGAGACCGCACACGGTTCACTGTACGATGAAACCTTGCGTCGCCAGGTGCATGCCGGCGAGTTCGATTTGTTAATCGCCGTCGGTGGCGATGGCACGATGTTGCGCGCCGGGCATTTGTGCGCGCCCAGCGGCATCCCCATTTTGGGCGTCAACAAAGGGCGGCTGGGTTTCTTGTTCCAGATTGTGGAGGGCGGCTGGCGCAAAATGTTGGAATGGCTGCTGGCGGGGAAATACTGGGTGGAACACCGCATGATGTTGCGCGCCGAACATATCCGCGCCGGAGAGCGGCTTGGTTCCTGGCAGGCGCTCAATGATGTGGTCGTGGCGCGCGGCCCCAATATGCGTCCCATTCACGTCACGGCCAGCGTAGATGGGCAGTATCTCACCCGCTTTGTCTGCGATGGGTTGATTGCTGCAACGGCCAGCGGTTCTACCGCTTACGCGCTGGCCTGCGGCGGACCAATTTTGCCGCCCGAACTCCGCAATATCCTTCTCATTCCAATTGCGCCGCATCTTTCGTTTGACCGTGCGATTGTCCTTTCAGAGGGTGTGACTGTGAGCATGACGATTTTGAGCGATAACGGTATCTTGAGTATGGATGGGCAGACGCCGCTTGGCCTGGAAGAACACGACCGGGTGGATGTGCGCGCCGGTGAAAATACCGTCAAATTCATCCGCTTTGGCGACCCCGGTTATTTTTACCGTAACCTGACCGAACACATGAACCAGAACACACTGATAGGATTGCCGCGATGACCGAAGTGACCTATTGCACTTATCACCCCTCAGTGGAAACCACGCTGCGCTGTCGCCGGTGTGAAAAATATATCTGCACGAAGTGCGCCGTACGCACACCCACCGGTTATATTTGTAAGGAATGTTCGCGCGCACAGCAAAAAGCCTTTGAGACCGCCGAAACCATTGATTATCTTCTCGGTTTTGCGGCCGCGGTAGTGCTTTCGCTGATAGGGAGTTTTCTCATCATGCTGATTGGCTTTGTGGGGTTCTTCGGTTTGATTCTTGTCAGCCTGGCTGCGCCCACTGCCGGCATCCTGATTGCAGAAGCCTTGCGCTTCGTCACCCGCCGTCGCCGTTCTGCGCTGTTGTTCCGGGTCATTTTGGCTGGGCTCATCGTGGGCGCGTTGCCGATGGGGTTGATTCAGATTTTTACGCTGAACGTTTTCGGTATTTTGTTCCAGGCGATTTATCTGTTTATCTCAGCCCCTACGGCGTATTATCGCTTAAGCGGCATTCAACTCTTCAACAAGTAGAAAAACGGACGATGCGGATGGGCGCAAGTGGATGATCGCTCACTGCTGAACCAGGTATCAATCTATGTTGACCGAACTACGCATCGAAAATTTTGCGATTATTGACCGGCTGGAACTGGAATTTGGTCCCGGTCTCATTACGTTTACCGGTGAAACCGGCGCAGGAAAATCCATCATCATGGATGCGCTCGAAATGCTGTTAGGCGGACGTGCCGAGTCCGGTGTCATCCGCGCTCAGGCTGAACGCGCTGTGGTGGAGGGGGTGTTCAAGCTCTCCGGTCTCACGCGGCAGGCCGTCAACGAGATTTTGAAGCGCGAAGACCTGCTGGATGATGAGAATTATGTCACCTTGACGCGGGAAGTGCGCCGTGAGGGGCGTTCGACCGCCCGCATCAATGGAAGTACGGTCAACGTCGGGCTGTTGCGGGAAGTTGGCGCGCTTTTGGTAGATATTCATGGACAAACCGAGCATCTCTCTCTCCTCGATACGCGCTCACACCTGACTTTGCTCGACCGTTACGCTGGAACAGATACTCTGCTCAACGCCTACCGCCAGACGTATCAGGCGCTTCAAAGCGTGCGCCGTGAATTGGGCGAACTGCGTGCCGCCCAATCGGATGCTGCACGCCGTATCGAGATGTACACGTTTCAGGTGGAAGAAATCGAAGCGGCGCGGTTGAAACCCGGCGAAGATGAAGAACTTCGCAAGGAACGTGACCGCCTGGCAAACGCCGAAACGTTAGCCGCCAACGCGCAAGAGGCCATTTTGCTGTTGGATGAAGGCACACCTGATACACCTGCCATTAGCGACCAGTTGGGACAGGTGGTTTCCGCGCTGGCTTCTCTGGCACGGGTCGATTCCTCCAAAGCCGAGCTGGCCGCGCGTGCTGAAGCCCTGCTCGAAAACCTGGCGGATGTAGCCCACGAACTGCGTGATTACCTCGAAACAATCGAATACAACCCCAAACGGCTCGAACAGGTCGAAGACCGCCTGGATTTGATTCATCGTCTGATGCGAAAGTATGGCGGAAGCATCGAAGCCGTCCTGGCTTTTGGGGCCAATGCCCGGAAACAACTGGAGAACATCACCGGCGCGGCGGAAAAAATCCAGGAACTGGAAGCACGTGAGGCTGTGTTGCTGAATGAACTGGCAACACGCGGTGAAAAACTCTCCGAACAACGCAAGAAAGCGGCTGAGAAGCTGGCAAAGAGCATTGAAAAGGAACTTGATGACCTGAAGATGGCGGCGGCGCGTTTTTCGGTAGATTTTCAGACCAGACCAGACCCCGCAGGCTTGCCGGTGACCGGCGGCAGGGTGGCTTTCGATGCAACCGGCTTTGACCGTGTGGAATTTTTAGTGGCCCCCAACCCCGGCGAGGGTCTCAAGCCGCTGGCGAAAATTGCCTCTGGCGGCGAGACCAGCCGCCTGATGTTGGCGCTCAAGAACGTGCTGGCAAAGGCCGACCCCGTTCCCAGCCTGGTGTTCGATGAAATTGACCAGGGCATTGGCGGACGTGTAGGCAGTGTGGTCGGACACAAGCTATGGCAGTTAGGGCGGGTTCATCAGGTTTTGTGCATTACGCACTTGCCACAACTGGCAGCCTTTGGTGACCAGCATTTTCAGGTGCAAAAGGTGTTTCGGAATGGACGCACAACCACGCAGGTACGGCACCTGGACGGAGATGAGCGGTTGCTGGAATTGGCCGGCATGCTCGGCGAGGTCAGCGAGGGGACGCTGCGCTCGGCTTCGGATTTGTTACAGTCGGCGCGGGCCATCAGCAGCGGATGAGGAAATCCATCTGGTGGGCAATATAGACCAGCTCGGCGCGCTCAATTTGGGCGCGTCTTTGTTGTAACCAGGCTGCCAGCAGATGGGAATCCAGGCCGGGATGGTGACCCAGCGAGGTCTCAAAAAAGTGCAGGATAAAGTGCAGGAAATAGGCCTCGTCAGCCAGGTAACTGCTGCCGACCGGGTGAACGACCCAGTCGGAAGCGCCGGCAGCGAGTATCTCTACTCCGTTCTGCTGAAGGTATCCGAACAGGTGACGTCCGGTACGGCTGTCACCGCCGCCCGGACGGGTGTCCATGGTCTCGTGATAGAGCTTCTCGATAAGCGCGTCCACTGCTGGCGAGAAGGACGGCTCGAAGGTGGTCACTCCATCAAAGTTGATAGTGAACCAGGCGCAACCGTCTTTCCGTACCAGCGAGAACAACGGCGGCAGGCTTTCTGGCAGGGGGAGCAGGTCCAGGAAGGCGTGGGCGATGAGCAGGTCACCGGGCAGAGAACCGAAGGAGTGGATGAAGTCGAAGACATCGGCCTGTACCAGGCGGATGGACACAGACCAAGCGGATGGAACGGAGGCACAAGCAGAGAAACGGATGTGTTCCTCGGACACAGTCTCGGCCGACCAGCCGTTCTCCTGCGCCCACTGCGGCAGCCATTGGCGGGCAAAGGCGATGTTTTCAGGCAGAGAATCCACGAGGGTGTATTCGGTTTCGGCAGGTAACACCTTCCAGCGTAGCAGACGTGCCAGCATGGTGCCAATTCCTGCACCAATCTCAATCACACGGAATGGCTGAGAAGCGGCAGGTGCGGCTTGCAAAGCGGCGATTTCGGCGCGCAGGGCAGCCAGCACGTCTTTGTTCAGGGCGCGGTCATCTACGCTTTGTTTGGCAAGCAAGTAGCGGGGAAAGGAGTATTCCATCGGCGGTTGCGGTTTGCTCTTGTTTGGGATATGATACCCCTTCAGTATCGCACAAATCGTCTGCAAAGGAAAGGATGCCGCTATGCGCGAGGTGCAGGAATTTGCCGACCAGGTCATCCAAAATGTGGAAAAGGTCATCATTGGCAAACGGACAGCCATCGAGTTGATGGTCGTCGCGCTGTTGTGCGAAGGTCACATTTTGCTGGAAGATGTGCCAGGTTCCGGTAAGACGATGCTGGCGCGCTCAATGGCGGTAAGTTTAGGGTTGGCCTTCAAGCGCGTGCAATGCACGCCCGATTTGTTGCCGAACGACATTACCGGGGTTTCGATTTTTAACCAGAAAAGTGGCGAGTTCGAGTTTCGACCCGGCCCGGTTTTCGTGAACATTTTACTGGCCGATGAAATTAACCGCGCTACCCCGCGTACACAGTCGGCGCTCTTAGAGGCGATGCAGGAACAGCAGGTAACAGTGGATGGAGTCACCCGCCCGTTGCCGCGTCCCTTTCTGGTGCTGGCAACCCAAAACCCCATTGAGTACGAGGGGACATTTCCGCTGCCCGAAGCGCAGTTAGACCGTTTTTTGATGCGGCTTTCGTTGGGGTATCCGCCTCCGCACGAGGAACGGCAGATTTTGCTCAATTTATGGCGCGAACATCCGATTACGAAATTGGAGCAAGCCGTGGATGGACTGGCGTTGTTGCGGCTTCAAAAGCAAGTGTGGGAGGTGCATGTGGATGAGACGCTGCAACAATATATCGTCTCCCTGGCGGCGGCGACTCGCGCGCACCCCGACCTGGCGCTGGGGATTAGCCCACGTGGAAGCCTGGCTTTGTTCAAAACAGCCCAGGCTTTGGCCGCCGTGCGTGGACGCGACCACGTCCTGCCCGATGACATCAAGTATCTTGCACCGGTGACGCTCGCCCACCGTTTGATTGTTCACCCCGAAGCAGAACTGCGCGGACGCACCGCCGGCGTGATTCTGGAAGAAGTGCTACAGCGCACGCCGCTGGATTTAGGACGGGTGGCCTAGGCGTTTGTGCTACACGCTCTCTGAAACATGCTCGTCCGTCATCTTGCCTGTAGATTTCTCTCCGGGCCATTGCTCATCCCTTCCCCCCACCTGCCTCCAAAATATGGCATAATGAAAGCAACTTCCCCACTTTCTATCGGCATGGAGGCCGCGCATGACCTTCCAACCTGTCCGCTACTCCCAGCAAGACCCCCGCTGGAAAAATGACCTGCTCGGTTTCAGCAGCACCTCCACCATCGGCGAATTTGGCTGCGCCCTCACCAGCGTTGCCATCTATTTGAGTGGGTTTGGGTACACCGAAACACCCAAAAGCCTGAACGACAGGCTCAAACAACGCGGCGGGTTCGTTCAAGATGCCATCGTCTGGGCGGCTGTGAGCGGCCTCTACCCCAAAATCCGCTTCAAAAACATCACCCTGTGCCGGGATACCGACGCCCCCATCGAAACGATTGGCGACTCGGTGCGCGCCGGCCAGCCCGTGCTGCTCGAAGTAGACAGCTCCCCGCGCGCCGGATTGCAAACCCACTGGGTGGTGGCCTACCAGAAAGTCGGCAAAGACTTTCTCATCCTCGACCCCTGGCCTTTTCCCACCGAAGACGGGCGGGACGTTTCGCTGATGAGTCGCTACAGTCACGGCAAAGAACTCAAGCGCGCCATCACCGCCGTCGTTTGGTACGAATGCCTGGAACCGGGCCTCGCGGTCGAAACGCCCCCTGCCAGCGCCCCGGCGGATGGCGGCTTCTACGTCCGCGTCAGCCCGCAAGCCGTCTCCGGGCTGCGCATCCGTTCCGCGCCCGGCACGAACTCCAACACCCTTTTGATTGAGTACCCCCCGGCGCTGCTCAAAGTCATCGAAGCCGAAGCCACCGCCCGGCCCAAAGTCGGCGTCTTCGACCAGTGGCTGCGAGTCCGCACCGCGCAGGGCATCGAAGGGTATTGCGCCGCCTGGTTTGTGGAGACCGCGCCGGGCGCTTCCCCCGTTCCGGTCACGCCCCCCGCGCCCGAACCGGCTCCAGAACCCGAACCTGGTGCGACCCCGCCGGAGCCTGCTCCCGTTATCGTCAACCGCGTGCGCCCCTCGGTTGCCGAAGGCCTGGAGAACCTCCCCACCCCCGCCCCCGCCGACCGCCGCCTGAGCGCCTCCCCCTCCCAGCCCCCCACCACCCGCCTGGTGGCCGACATCTGGAACCGCTACGGCGGCCTGCTTTTGGCCCTTTCGGAACGGCTGGGAATTGAACCCGCCGTTGCCGTCAGCGTCATTGCCGTCGAATCTGGCGGCCAGGCCTTCGGCCCGGATGGCCGCCTGCTCATCCGTTTCGAGAACCATCTGTTCTTCGACTTTTGGGGACGGAACAACCCGACTCGCTTCGGCCAGCATTTCACCTTCGACCTCAACCGCCGCTGGGAAGGTCACCGGTTTCGCGCCAACCCCTCCGGCGCGTGGGTGGACTTTCACGGCAACCAGGCGCGCGAGTGGGAAGTTTTTCAGTTTGCGTGCAGCCTCGATGACACCGCCGCCAAACGCGCCATCAGCATGGGCGCGCCCCAAATTATGGGCTTCAACTTTCAACTCATCGGTTACGCTTCGGTGCAGGATATGTTCAATGCCTTCTCCCGCAGCGACCGCGACCAGATTATCGGCTTCTTCGATTTCGTGAACAACGTCCTGCCGGGTGGGGGCGCGCTCAACCATCTGCGCCGCCGCGACTTTCTGGCCTTTGCGACCGTGTACAATGGCGCTGGTCAGGCATCTCACTATGCCAGTCTGATGAAAACCGGTTACGACGCCTTCAACGCGCTCTATGCCGCCCTGCCGCCGCTCCCCTCTGCCCCGGCGCCGCAACCCGAACCGACGCCTGCCCCTGCCCCCCAACCGGAACCGCAGCCGGAACCCCCCTCCCAACCGCCTGCTCCTGAGCCTGTGCCGGTCACCCCACCCGAAGAAGACCGGCCAAAAATCTACGTCACCGTCTCCAAGGCGCTGGCCCCTGGCGGAATCCGAATGCGCAAAATGCCCAGCCTGGCAGGGGCTTTGGTTTCGGTGGAACCGCCCGGCGCCAGTTTGCGGCTCGTAAAGCCGGAAGAACGCGCCAAAATTGGCAAACAAAACGAATGGCTTCAGGTACGCAACCGCAAGAACCAGGAAGGCTTCGTTTCGGCCCGCCTGGTGGAACTCGATACGGCCAAATCGCAGCTTCAGACCGCCGTCTCGTTCTCGGTCAGCGATTTCACCACCCCTGAAACATACCGCGTGTACGTCTCCAGCCTGGCCGGACGGGGCGGCCTGCGCCTGCGGAAACAGCCCACCGAAAGTGGCGAAGTCATTCGCGCCCTCGCCATCGGCACGCCGCTGGATGTGCTGGAAGACCCTGTCGCCGCCCAACTGAAAGTCGGCAAGTTCAACGAGTGGATTCGTGTCCGCGAACCGCTCGGCGCAGAAGGCTTCGTAGCAGCCTGGTTTTTAGAAGAATAATGCGGCGCTCCGTACCTGGAATTCCGAAACCATCCGGCAGCCGTCCAGGCTGCCGGATATTTTAAGATTAATCACCCGTCAGTCCTCTTGAATTGCACTGTGGATTATGCTAGAATGTCGTCACCCAACAGGTAGGGGGTCAAAGAACCCCATCCGCCATATGTGGCGGGTACAAATGTTCTAGTATTGGAGCGTATATGCGTTGCCCGTATTGTCAAAACGACGATTCCCGCGTCGTAGATACGACTCACGACAGTCATGGCGGTATTCGCCGCCGGCGCGAATGCCAGAAGTGCGGCCAACGGTTCAGTTCCTATGAGCGCCCCATCCTTTCCACTCCTCTCATCATCAAACAGGATGGCACGCGCGAAGAGTTCGACCGCGAAAAACTGGCGCGCGGCATCCGCATTTCGTGTGCCAAGCGCCCCGTTTCGGCGGCAGATATCGAACGGCTGGTCGGTCAGGTGGAAGCGGAATTGCAAAAGATGGGCAAAGCCGAAGTCTCCTCCCGCGTGGTGGGAGATATGGTCATCAACGGGCTGAAAAATCTGGACCAGATTGCCTACATTCGCTATGCGATTGTGTATTTGCGGCTCGACGACTTGCGCGCACTTCGTAACGAAATTGACCGCCTGCTGGAAAGTTAATCCCCAAGCTTTTTCCCTCCAAAATTTTACAAAGGAGTTTCAAGATGGTCGCCCATACCGTAACCAGACCTACGGGCCTCTTGCCCACCCCACCTCTCCCAGCCGATTTGCCGAAGGTGGAACTGACCGAAAATGCCCGACAGGTGCTGACTCGCCGCTACGTCCGGCGCGGCGATGACGGCAAACCGGTCGAAACGGTCGAAGAGATGTTCTGGCGTGTTGCCTGGCATGTTGCCAAAGTCGAAAGTGCCTGGGGCGGTGATGTCGAACAGCGCGCCCGTGAATTTTACGTTTTGCTCACCAGCAAGAAATTCTTCCCCAACTCTCCCACGTTTACCGGCGCCGGCACCCCCTTGGGGCAACTGGCGGCCTGTTTCGTCCTGCCTATCTCTGATGATATGGGACGCGACCCGGCAGGCATTTTCCAATCCTTACGAAATGCCGCACTCATTCAGCAAACTGGCGGCGGCAATGGCTTTTCTTTCTCCCGTCTGCGGCCCAAAGGCGGCCTGGTCAAATCGTCTGCCGGACAGGCCACCGGCCCGGTTGGCTTTTTGCGCGTCTATGACCATGCTTTTGGAGAGATTGCTCAGGGAGGCACCCGGCGCGGCGCTAACATGGGCGTTTTGCGGGTAGACCATCCCGATATTGAGGAATTCATCACCTGCAAGACCGACGAAAATGCCATCACCAATTTCAACATCTCGGTGGGCATTACCGATGCCTTCATGCAGGCCGTCGAAGCCGATGCCGATTGGGATTTGGTCTTCCCGGATATTTCTGCACCCGAATACCGCAATTTTCACGGCACGCTGGAAGAAGCGCGCGCCCAGGGTATTCCGATTCGCACCTACAAAACCGTGCGCGCCCGCGAACTGTTCCAGAAAATCGTGCGTCAGGCGCATCATAACGGCGAACCGGGTGTCCTGTTCCTGGATGCCGCCAACCGCTCCAATCCGGTGCCGCATTTGTATCAACTCGAATCAACCAATCCATGCGGCGAACAGTGGCTGGGTCCCTTCGAGAACTGCTGTTTGGGGTCGGTCAACCTGGCGCAACACTTCGGCCCCGATGGCACTGTGGACTGGGAAACCCTGCGTCAGAGCGTTGTGCTTTCGACCCGTTTCCTGGATGACGTGGTCGAAGCAAATGCCTACGTCCCGGCAGTGCCGCAATTGAAAGAAGCCGCCCATCGCGCTCGCCGCATTGGGTTGGGCATTATGGGGCTGGCTGACCTGATGTACCACGTGGGCGTGCGCTATGGCTCCGAAGCCGGGCAGGAGTTTGCCGCGCAAGTCATGGAGTTCGTCCGCTATCACGCTATGTTGACTTCGGTGGAAATGGCGAAAGAACGCGGCGCGTTCCCGGCCATCGAAGGCTCTATCTACGACCCGAAACATTTGCGCTGGTCGCCGCCGCAGCCGCTGACGCCCTACAAGCGCGATTGGGGACGCCCGGCGTTGAACTGGAACGACATCGTGGAAGGTATTCAACGGCACGGTATTCGCAACGCGGCACAAACCACCGTCGCCCCCACCGGCACCATCGCCACCGTTGCCGGCTGTGAGGGGTACGGCTGTGAACCGGTCTTTGCGCTGGCTTACATCCGGCACGTGAATGACAACGGCAAAGACCTGAAATTGACCTACGGCTCGCCGCTCTTTGAAAAAGCGCTGACCGAAGCTGGCATAGATGAGCAAACCCGTCAGGCCATTTTTGAAGATGTGATGAAGTACGGCACCTGCCAGAACATCACCGCCGTCCCGGCGGACATCCGCGAGGTCTTCGTTACCGCTGGTGATGTTACTGCTGAAGAACATGTGCGCATGCAGGCGGCTCTGCAGGCGTTTGTGGACAACAGCATTTCCAAAACCATCAACTTCCCCGAAGGCGCAACCGAAGAAGACGTTGCGACTGCCTATCTGCTGGCCTGGAAACTGGGCGCAAAAGGCATCACCGTTTATGTCACCGGCTCGCGCGACAAGGTGGTGCTGGAGACTCATGCCACCGCGCAGAAAAAAGAAGTGGCTGCCCCTGCGCCTGCTGAGACACCGCAGCCAGCCCTGACGCAAAAAGTCATCTGGCACGAGACCAAAAAACCGCGTCCGCGTCTGCTGAAAGGCTACACTTACAATGTCGAGACGCCGCTTGGCAAGGCTTTTGTCACCATTAACGAAAACGGCGGCAACCAGCCCTTCGAGGTCTTCATCAACACCTCCAAAGCCGGCTCCGATACAGCGGCGGTTTCGGAGGCCATTGGACGCCTGATTTCTTACATCCTCCGCCTGGCCTCGCCGATTGCACCGGTAGACCGCCTGCGCGAAGTGGTAACACAACTTACTGGCATTGGCGGTGGACGCTCGCTTGGCTTTGGCCCCAACCGTGTGCGTTCCCTCCCTGATGGGGTTGGGCAAGTGTTGGATGAATACCTCCACAACCGCGAAGAGCAGTCTCCCGCTGCGCAGATGGCCTCGTCTTTCAGCAATAAAGCGCCGAACGGGCATTCTCCCCATACCGGCGGCAACGGTCAGCATGAAACACTCACCCAGCCAATGATGAAAATTGGCGACCTTTGCCCGGAGTGTGGCGAGGCGGCGGTAGTGAACGAAGAAGGCTGCCGCAAGTGTTATGCGTGCGGATACAGTGAGTGCTGATGCGCTTGGGCGGTTGAATCCGCTTCCAACCCTTACCAGAACAGATGGCGGCTGCCCGAGAGGGTAGCCGCCGTTTTCGATTTTTCGGTATAATCCAAATATGCTTTGCCCAGTTGCAGAGCGCCGATTGTTGAATTCTCGTTAACCCTTCCTGCGAAACCATCCACAAAAGTGGCGAATGCAGTTATAAGCAAAAGAGGTGCTGTATGGCGACGGTCATCTTACGCTCCACAAGTGGGCCCGATTTACCCGAAAAGCGCAGAATGCTGCTGGAAACGCTTGGCTGGCAGGTACGTATTCAGCCGCACGTCTGGAGCCCGCCCACCGATTTGTTCGAGAACGAGCAACACTACATCGTTCGTGTGGAAGTTGCCGGGATGCGCCGGAATGACTTTAGCGTGGTGCTGCAAAACAACCTGCTGACCATTAGCGGCACCCGTCCCGACACGCCTGAGCGGCGCGCTTACCACCAGATGGAAGTCCGCTTTGGTGAATTCAGCACCACTGTGGCACTGCCCGGCCCGGTGGAAGCCCAAAAAGCCTCCGCCGAATACGAAGATGGCTTCCTGACTGTCACTTTACCCAAAGCCTCTCCGAGCAAAATCTACATCCGCTAACGAAGGATTTCTATGCCTGCTTCTCGCTGGCAGACCCACTCTGCTGAATTGTTCAATTGGATGGATGAAAACGACATCGAGTTGCTCGATATGCTCATCCCCTCACTGTTTATGCAATTTCCTCCCAAACTGGAGAACGGCACATCCCCTGCCGCCGAAAATGTCTCTGAATCGGAAACACCTGCCCCGCCAGATATTGTTCCCATTCTGCCGCTGCGGGGCGTGGTGGTTTTTCCTCAAACCGCCGTCCCGCTGACGATTGGGCAGCCGCGCTCCATCAAACTGGTCGATGACGTCGTTGCCGGCGACCGGCTGGTTGGCCTGGTGGCCGCCATCAACCCGGAACTGGAAACCCCCGGCCCCGGTGACCTCTACACCGTAGGCACAATTGCCACAGTCCACCGCTTACTGCGCGCCCCCGATGGCACCATCCGCCTGCTGGTGCAAGGGCTGGAGCGCATTCGCATTGTCGAATTTACTCAAACCGAACCGTACCTGATGGCGCGCATTGAGCGCCATCCCGAAACGGTGGAAACCGGCCTGGAGATTGACGCGCTGGCGCGCAACGCCCGCGACCAGTTCGCTGCCATTGCCGAACTCATCCCCTCCTTTCCACGCGAGCTGGTGGCTTCGATTGCCGCCATCGAAGACCCGCTGCAGACCGTCTATGCCATCGTTAATTTCCAGCGCATCGAACTGGCCGAGGCGCAGCAGATTCTGGAACTCGACTCGACTACTGAGAAACTTCGCAAACTGGTGGCCTTCCTGGTGCGCGAAACGGAAGTACTGCAACTGGGGCAGAAAATTCAGAATGAAGCCCGCTCCGAAATTGACAAAGTTCAACGCGAATACTTCCTGCGCGAGCAGTTAAAAGCCATTCAAAAAGAACTGGGCGAAAAAGACGAGCAGGCGGTCGAAATCGAGGAGTTTCGCCGCAAAATCGAGGCTGCCAAAATGCCGGAAGAGGCCGATAAAATGGCGCGGCGCGAACTTCAGCGCATGGAACGCCTGCCTACCGCTGCGGCTGAATACGGCGTCATCCGCACCTATCTGGATTGGCTGGTTTCCCTGCCCTGGTCGGTTGGGACCGAAGATAATCTCGACATCGCGCACGCCCGCCAGGTGCTGGAACAAGACCATTACGGCCTGGAAGACATCAAAGAACGCATTCTCGAATTTCTGGCAATTCGCAAACTCAAACTGGAGCGTCGCGCCGAACAGACCGAATCGCAAGACCGCATTCGCCGCGAGCGCGAAGGCGTCATTCTGTGCTTTGTGGGTCCGCCTGGCGTTGGAAAAACGTCTCTGGGACAATCCATTGCCCGCGCGATGGGACGCAAGTTCATCCGCATCTCGCTGGGCGGCGTGCGCGACGAAGCCGAAATTCGTGGACACCGCCGCACCTACATCGGCGCCATGCCGGGGCGCATTCTCCAGGCCCTGCGCCGCGTAGAAAGCCGCAACCCGGTCTTCATGCTGGATGAAGTGGATAAACTCGTCAGCGATTTTCATGGTGACCCGTCTTCGGCCTTGCTCGAAGTGCTGGACCCCGAACAGAACAACGAATTCCGCGATAATTACCTGGAAGTAGCCTTTGACCTTTCCCAGGTGATGTTTATCGCCACCGCCAACACGCTGGAAACCATCCCCGGCCCCTTGCGCGACCGCATGGAAATCATCGGCCTTTCCGGCTACACCGAAGGCGAAAAAGTCGCCATCGCGCGCGGCTATCTCATCCCCCGCCAGGTGCGCGAAAATGGCCTGAAGCCCGCCGAAGTGACTTTTACCGATGAGGCGCTTTACACTATCATACGCCAGTATACGCGTGAGGCAGGTGTAAGGAATCTTGAACGTACAATTGGCACAATTTGTCGTAAAATCGGAACGCGCATTGCGGAGGGCAAAGGCGTTGCCTACGAAGTGACGCCTGAACTGGTGCGTGAATTTCTCAAACACCCGCCTTTGCAAGGCCCCGAAGAATTGAGCGTGCGTACCTCCGTTCCGGGCGTTGTCCCCGGCCTGGCGTGGACGCCCTACGGCGGCGACGTCTTGTTTATCGAAGCAACGCGCATGCCCGGCGCGAAAGGATTTCAAATTACTGGCTCGGTTGGCAATGTGATGCAGGAATCGGCACGGGCGGCGCTCTCCTACGTCCGCTCTCATGCTGCTGAACTGGGCATCGAACCCTCCTTTTACGATAAGACCGACCTGCATTTGCACATTCCCGCTGGCGCGCAACCCAAAGATGGCCCTTCCGCTGGGGTGACGATGGCAACGGCGCTGGTCTCGCTCCTGACCGGTCGGCTGGTCAAGCCTGGTGTGGGCATGACCGGTGAAATCACCCTGCGCGGTCAGGTGTTGCCGATTGGCGGCGTAAAAGAAAAAGTGCTGGCGGCGCATCGCAACGGACTCAAGACCGTCATCCTGCCCAAACGTAACGAACCAGACCTGGAAGATGTGCCGGAAGAAATCAAGCAGGCAATGCAGTTCGTCTTTGTGGAAAACGTGGACGAAGTGATTGCCGCCGCACTGGAGCCTGCCGCCCCAAAAACCGAAACACCCCTTCAAGCCGAACCGTCCCAGGCAGCAGACCTGGATGAAGGAAAGAGCCGAAAGAGACGCAAAAAGAACCCGGAGACGCCCTGAACACTTTGCATGTGGGCAGTTCTGTGGACCAGGTAAAGTTTAAAGACGCAAGGAATGCACTCATGCCGAAAATTTTATTAGCCGAAGATGACCCCACGATGCTCTCCCTGCTTCGCACGTTGCTGAAGATGGAAGGGTTCGAGACGGTCTCCCTGGACAGCGAGGCCAACCTGTTGGAGCTCATCTATCGGGAACGACCGGATGCTGTCCTGCTCGATGTTCACCTGGCGCAGGGACACGGTGTTGAGTTGCTGCGGCAGATTCGCAGCGACCCGCGCCTGGACCGGGTGCTGGTCATCATGCAGTCGGGCATGAACCTGGCCGAAGAAGCGCGCGCGGCCGGCGCTGATGATTTCCTGGTCAAACCCTACATGCCTGATACGCTCATCAACGCTATCAAAAGCGGATTAGCCGGCCGCGCCGCATGACCGAAATCATCCTGCGCGAATTTCGCTTTCCCCACGACTACGAAGCCGTCTTTGCGCTCTGGCAAAACGCCGGAGAAGGCCTGGGGATTGGACTATCGGATACGCCGGAAGAAATCGAAAAGAAAACCCGCTTTGCCCCCGATTTGTTTCTGGTAGCCGAAAGCGATGGGCGTATTCTCGGCACAGTGATTGGCGGCTTTGATGGCCGGCGCGGCCTGATTTATCACCTGGCTGTAGATGCAGAATTTCGTGGACGCGGAATCGGCACGCGCCTGATGGACGAAATCGAAGCCCGACTGAAGGCCAAAGGCTGCCGCCGCGCTTACTTGCTCGTCAAGCGCGGAAACAGCGCAGCCGAGATGTACGAAAAGCGCGGCTGGAGCGAAATGACCAGCGTGCGCCTGTTTGGTAAAAATTTTGGGTGACTCGATGCGCTTTGGCATTCTCACCATTTCTGACCGTTCCTGGCGCGGTGAGCGTCCCGACCTTTCAGGCCCGGCGCTGGCCGAAGCCGTGCGCACGCAAGGCTGGCAGGTGTTGGAAACAGCCATTCTGCCCGATGAGCGTGAAGTGATTGCCCAAAAACTGGCCGAATGGGCCGATTCGGCGCATTTTGATGTGATTCTCACCACCGGTGGCACTGGCTTTGCCCCCCGTGATGTGACCCCCGAAGCCACCCGGCAAGTCGTTGAACGCCTGACGCCCGGCCTGGACGAAGCCATGCGCGCCGCCAGCCTGAACATCCATTCCCACGCCATGCTCTCGCGGGCGGTCAGCGGCATTCGCAAACGCACTCTCATCGTCAACCTGCCAGGCAGTCCCAAAGGGGCGGTGGAAAACCTGCTGGTCATTGCCCCGGCCCTGCCCCATGCGGTCGAACTCTTGCGCGAAGCGCCAGATTCTGAGCAGAAACACATGAAATAACCCGCCGCGCGCTCTTCTCCATGAATCTTCCCCTTGTTGACCAGGTTATCCGTTCCAGGCGCAAAACCGTTGCCATTCTCGTGCGACCCGATGGCAAAGTTATCGTGCGCGCCCCGCTGCGGCTTTCCCGCGAGAAAATCCTGGCCTTTGTTCAATCCAAAGCCGGGTGGATTGCGGCCAGGAAAGCCGAAGCACAAGAGATTCAGCAACAGGTGGCGCACCGGAAACGCCGTTTTGCCGAGGGGGAGACCTTTCCGGTACTGGGGCGGGAATATCCCTTGCGCCTGGCAGGCGGCCCGAAGACCGGGTTATGGTTTTCAGAAGGTTTTGTTTTGAACTCTGAAAATCTGCCACAGGCTGCTGCTCTGTTCGAGCGGTGGTACAGAGCGATGGCGCGCAAAATCCTGACCGAACGAACGCGCTTTTATGCCCAAACTTTTGGCCTGACATATCAGAAACTTCGCATTTCTTCGGCGCAGACGCGGTGGGGGTCGTGCAGTTCGCACGGTACGCTCAGCTTCACATGGCGGCTGGTCATGGCTCCGCTGGAAGTGGTGGATTATGTGGTGGTTCACGAATTGGCGCACCTGCGCCATCCGAACCATTCGGCAGCCTTTTGGGCCGAAGTCGCCAGGATGATGCCCGATTACAAAACTCACCGTGACTGGTTGAAAAAGAACGGACGATTTTTGACGTTACAGCAGGCTTGATATAATCGGGCTATGCCTACCTCCTACCTTTCCCCTAAACTCGAAATCCGCGCCGCCCCCGAAAAGGGCGGTTTTGCTGTCTTTGCGCGCGAAGCCCTGGCAAAAGACGAATTGATTTGCGTTTGGACGGGCCGCGCCGTCACCTTTCAGGAGCTCGAACGACTTTCTCCGCTGGAACGCAGCCACACGATTCAAGTAGAGGACGAGATTTACCTGGCTCCCTTCGGCCCCGAAGAAGAACCTGCCGATTACATCAACCATTCCTGTGACCCTAACGCCGGCATTCGCGGACAGGTCTCGCTGGTTGCCATGCGTCCGATTGCACCGGGGGAGGAAATCACCTTCGATTACGCCATGTCTGATAGCAGCGCTTTCGACGAGTTTCTCTGTGCGTGTGGCTCGCCGCTTTGCCGTGGACGGGTGACGGGCGACGACTGGAAACGCCCGGAATTGTGGGAGCGGTACAATGGCTATTTTTCGGCCTATTTGCAAAGGCGGATACAGGGCTTGCGTGAACAGTGAGCGGTGAGTGGTGTAAAATGAGCAGGTAGATGACCCATTCACCAGATTCTGTGCCATGTCCCTCACATCTGCTCAACGCGCTATCGTCCACTCTCCCCTCAACGCCAAATTGTTCCTCTCTGGTCCGGCAGGAAGTGGCAAAACAACAGCAGCCCGCGAACGTCTGCGTGCTTTGCTCGAAAACGGAATTCCGGGGGAAAGCATCCTCTTGCTCACGCCACAGCGCACCCTGCAAGAGCCATATCTCGACCTGCTCTCCAGCCCCGAACGCGGCGCGGGCGGCGAAGTGACCTCTGCCACCCTCGGTGGCCTGGCGCGCCGCATGGTGGAACTGTTCTGGCCGCTCGCGGCAGAACCGGCGGGCTTTCATCATCCTGACCTTCCTCCCACTTTCCTCACGCTCGAAACAGCGCAATATTTCATGGCGCATCTCGTCCGCCCTTTGCTGGCGCAGGGGTACTTCGAGTCGCTCACCATGGACCGCAACCGCCTGTATTCCCAGATTCTGGATAACCTGAACAAAGCAGCCCTGATTGGCTTTCCGCACACCGAAATCGGCGCACGGCTCGATTCGGCCTGGCTGGGGGAACCCGCTCAGCGCCGCGTCTATGCCGATGCGCAGGATTGCGCCAACCGCTTTCGTGCGTACTGTCTGGAACACAACCTGCTGGATTTTTCCCTTCAACTGGAAGTGTTCCTTCATTTTTTGTGGCCCAACCCGCTTGTGCGCGCTTATCTGACCCGCTCCTATCGTCATCTGATTTATGACAACGTGGAGGAAGATGCTCCCCGCGCCCATGACCTGGTGCGTGAATGGTTGCCGGATTTCGACTCGGCCTTACTGGTCTATGACGAGGGCGGAGGCTACCGCAGTTTTTTGGGCGCCGATACTGACACCGCCCGCGCTCTGGCCGATTTGTGCGAACAACGCATCGTGTGGGACGAATCGCTGGTGGTCAGCAAACCGGTTGCACGGCTGAACAATGCTCTCGCAGCAGCTATTTTGCCAGGAACGGAGGCACGGCTTCTCCCTCTGCTTCCAGAAGATGAATCTGCGCCCATATCATCTTCCAATTTTCCGTTTGCTTTCTCGCTACTCCAGGCCCGCTTCTATCCGGAACTGCTCGACCAGGTGGCTGCCGAAACCCGCCGCCTGCTCGATGAGGGCCTGCCGGCCTCCGAGATAGTCATTGTTGCTCCCTACTTGTCCGATTCATTGCGCTTCGCGTTGATGCAGCGGCTGGATGCGCTGGGCATTCCTACCCGCTCGCACCGCCCCTCGCGCTCGCTGCGCGAAGAACCTGCCAGCCGTGCTTTGCTCACCCTGGCGGTTTTGGCGCATCCAGAATGGAACCTTCGCCCGCCACTGTATGATGTTTCCTACGCTCTGATGCAATCCATCGAAGACCTGGATTTGGTACGCGCCCAGCTGCTGACGCAAATTACCTACCGCACGCGCGATTTCACCTTCACGCCTTTTTCGGCCATCCAGGCCAACATGCGCGAACGCATCACCTACGTGCTGGGCGAACGGTTTGACCGCTTGCGCGATTGGCTCTTGTTCTACCGCGAAGGAGACCGCCTGCCGCTGGACCACTTTCTGCGCAAATTGTTTGGAGAAGTGCTCTCGCAGCCCGGTTTCCGCTTTCATCGGGAGTTGGACGCTGTGCGGGTGGCTTCCAGCCTGGTCGAATCGGTGCGGAAATTCCGCCAGGCGCTTCAGAACGTCATCTCCTGGCCTGACCTGGGCCGCGAATATCTGCTCTTGCTCGAAGAGGGGGTGCTGGCGGCGCAATATCTGCAAGGCTGGAGCAGCGCATGGGACGAATCGGTGCTGGTGTCACCTGCGTACACTTATTTGATGATGAATCGTCCGGTCAGTGTGCAAATCTGGCTGGACGCCGGTTCGAGCGGCTGGTACGAACGGCTTGCCCAACCGCTTACGCACCCCTACGTGCTATCGCGTCATTGGCCGCCGGGACGGGTGTGGACGGATGCCGATGAAGTTCAGGCCGGGCGTGAGAGCCTGGCGCGGCTGGTTTGCGGTTTGTTGCATCGTTGCCGGCAACAGATTTATCTTGGCATTTCCGAACTGGGGGAAAGCGGTTACGAACAACGCGGCGAATTGTTGCGGGCCTTCCAGCGGGTGTTGCAATCTAACCCGCAGAGGTGACATTCGCAACTTGAATCCGTGACGTTCGTTCTGTACAATGGGTGTAATCGGTGCGCTGTGTCTGAAATGTGTTTACGGCCAGCGTTTGACCGAAATCTTAACAATCTATCCAGTTACAACATGGGTTCGGCGGTCGCCGGGGCGGCCCGGCGGCGTGAGCAAGTCTCTCGAAAAGTGCCGCTGACCCCCCTTCTTTGGTCTTCCTCTGACCTGTTTTTGCGCACGTTCGTGTGTGGAGGCAGCGCCCAAGGGAGACAAGGAGCCGACCCTATGAGCCTCTGGAAAGAATATCTCCATCCCCAAACCGTAGAACAGGCTGTTCAGGCGTTATCTGCCGCTGCTTCTCCCGCTATCCCGATTGCGGGCGGCACCGATTTGATGCTCGATTTGCAGCAAGGCAATCATCCACCGGTGCATACGCTGGTGGATTTGACTGGCATTCCCGAACTGCGTGCATTGGAAATTCGCGGCGAATGGTTGTTCATTGGAGCGGGCGTGCCGCACAATCGCATTGTCGAATCGCCGCTGGCGCGTGAACATGCCGCTTCGCTTGTCGAGGCCTGTGGACTGATTGGCGGGCCGCAAGTACGCAACATGGCCACGCTGGGCGGCAACGTGGCGCACGCTTTGCCCGCCGCCGATGGGACGATTGGCCTGCTGGCGCTGGAAGCCGAAGCCGAAATTGCCTCCCCCGAAGGCCGCCGCCGGGTCTCTTTGCCAGCCCTGTTTCGCGGGCCGGGCCAATCTACGCTCGCGCCGACAGAAATCATTGTGGGCTTTTATCTTCCGCTCCGGGCACCGGGACAGGGTTCTGCCTTCGTGCGCGTGATGCGAGCGCAGGGCATTGCTCTGCCAATTTTGAACCTGGCTGTCTGGCTGGAACGGCAGGAGGAGACCATTCGCGCTGCGCGGGTAGCCGTTGGCCCGGCTGGCCCCACGCCGTTCCGCGCTGTACAGACAAGCGCCTATCTCACCGGTAAGCCCTTCACTGCTGAGACGATTGCAGGTGCCCAGGAAACCCTCCTGGCCGAAGCGCGCTTTCGCACCTCTCCGGCGCGCGCGACTGCTGAATATCGCCGCGCGCTGGCGGTTGTTCTGCTCAAAAATGCCCTGACCACAGCCTGGCAGCGAGCGGGACAGTATCCAGGGAGCAATCAACAGTAATCAACAAGCAGTGTCTGGCTCGACGAATGCAGGGTAAAACTATGGTCACTGAATATCAGACCTCCAATCAGCACGAGAATTCCATGCGAAAAACACACCTGACCCTAACCGTCAATGGGACCATCCACACGCTGGCCTCAATTCCCGGCGAAACGCTGGCAGATTTGCTTCGTAAACGCTTGCGTCTGACCGGTACGAAAATTGGCTGTAACGAGGCCGAGTGCGGTGCCTGCACGGTCATCCTGGATGGCGAACCGGTTCTTTCCTGTTCTACCCCTGCCGAGCGCGCCGATGGCAAGACGGTGTTGACGATTGAAGGGCTGGCTTCCCTTGCTACGCGTTTTTCCCGCCTGGAGGGGCGGGAACAAGACGCCTCGCTTCCGCAGGGAGAAGGGTTGAGCGCGGCACTCCATCCGTTACAGGAAGCCTTCATTAAACATGGAGCGGTGCAGTGCGGGTTCTGCATCCCCGGACAGATTATGACCGCTTACGGCCTGCTTTCCAGAAATCCTGACCCAACCTCTGCCGAAATTCGTCATGCGCTCAAAGATACCATCTGCCGGTGTGCGGGCTATCCCACCATCGAGAAGGCGATTTTAGCGGCGGCTCATGCCTTGCGTACCGGAGAACCCGTCGCCGGGCCAGATGTTTCTCCTTCAGCGCAGCAGGGACAGGTGGTTGGACATCTGCATCTGCGTCCTGATGGGGTTGAAAAGGTGACGGGTCAGGCCATTTACACCGATGACCTGGTCTTTGAGAACATGCTGTATGCTGCCGTGCGGCGTGCGGGCGTGCCGCACGCCTTTGTGCGCCGCATCGAGGTCAGCCGCGCCCGTCAGATGCCCGGTGTAGCCGCCGTCCTGACAGCAGAAGACATCCCCGGGGAGAATTTGCACGGCCTGGTGACGCGTGATTGGCCTGTGATGGTGGGAGTTGGTGAGCGCGTGCGTTACGTGGGCGATGCCATTGCGATTGTGGCTGCTGAGAGCCAGGAACAGGCGCGTGCGGCTGTGGAGGCCATTGAAGTCGAGTTCGACCTGCAACCGGTCATCAGTAACCCTGTTCAGGCGCGCCAGGCCGATGTGCCGCAGTTGCACCCCAAAGGCAATCTACTCAAGCACATCAAAGTTCGCAAGGGCGACCCCGAAACTGGCTTCCGCGAAGCGGATGTGATTCTGGAACACACCTTTCACACCCCCGCGCACGACCATTTGTTCATCGAACCGGAATGCAGTATCGCCGTGCCAGAGGGCGAGCGGATGTTAATTTACGTCGGCTCCCAGATACCGTATCAGGATAGGAGCCAGGTAGCGCGCGCGCTGGGCTGGGAGGAGAGCCGCGTTCGCGTGGTGGGGCAATTGATGGGCGGCGGCTTTGGCGGCAAAGAAGACATCGCCGGGCAAATTCATGCTGCGTTGCTGGCAAATGCCACCGGCAGGCCGGTCAAACTTCTGTTTGACCGCCGCGAAAGTTTGCTGGTGCATCCCAAACGCCACGCCACACAAATCACCGTCAAAATTGGCGCAAAGAAAGACGGAACGCTGACCGCTGTCAGGACGGAACTGTATGGTGATACGGGCGCGTATGCTTCGCTTGGCGAAAAAGTGCTGACCCGTGCCACCACACATTCGGCTGGACCGTATGTCATTCCGCACGTTCACGCCGATTGTTATGCCATGTACACCAATAACCCTCCGGCAGGCGCGTTTCGCGGGTTTGGGGTTTTGCAATCGGCGTTTGCCATCGAAAGCGCGATGGACATGCTGGCCGAACGGCTGGGGTTAGACCCGATTGAATTGCGCCGCAAAAACGCCCTGCGCCCTGATACCGAAACCAGCACCGGGCAGGTCTTGCGCGAGAGCGTGGGGCTGATGGAATGTATTGACAAGGTTTCAGAGCGCATGGTTCAGGTATCTGGTTTGTTGCGCCAGGCGTTGTTCAAAGCGCGGCGTGTGCCAGAGTCCCCCCATTTGATACGCGCGTGGGGCTTTGCGGTGGGCTTCAAAAACACCGGGCTGGGCGGCGGCGCTGATGATTGTGCCGGGGCGGAAGTGGAACTCTACGCCGACGGGTTGTTCGAGGTGCGCTCTTCTTCTGCCGAACTGGGGCAGGGTTTGGTGACGGTGATGCGCCTGGTCGTAGCCGAAGAGCTCTCCCTACCGCCCGAACAGGTGCGCGTGCGGGTGATGGATACCGACCTGACCCCCAACGGCGGCCCCACCACCGCCTCGCGTCAGACCTACGTGACCGGCAATGCCTCGCGTCTGGCTGCGCGCACCCTGCGCGAAGCAATCACTGCCACGCTGGCCGAAAAATACGACCAGCCGCCTGAAGCCATTCGCTTTGAGAAAGGGTGTGTGCATGTCAACGGGCATGCGCTTACCATGCAAGAAGTGTACCGGGAGATGAAAGCCGCCGGAAAAGAGCCGCGCGTCCTGTACGACTATCACGCTCCAGCCACCACTCCGCTTGGCACACCGGGTGATATGCACGTGGCGTTCTCGTTTGCGGCGCAGGCCGCCGAAGTCGAAGTGAATACCCTGACCGGGGAGGTGAGGGTCTTGCGGGTGATTGCTGCAAACGACGTCGGCCATGCTCTCAACCCACTGGGTTTGCGCGGGCAAATCGAAGGCGGCGTGGTGATGGGAGTGGGGCATGCCCTGCTCGAAAACTTCATCACCGAAAACGGTTATGTCGTGACCGACCGCATGGCGCGTTACCGTGTGCCATCCATCGTCCACACGCCGGAAATCATCCCGATTGTGGTTGAAGACCCGGTTTCGACCGGCCCCTACGGCGCAAAAGGCGTGGGAGAAATTGTCCTGATTCCCACCCCGCCGGCCATCACCAATGCCATCTACAACGCCGTTGGCGTGCGCTTTGACTCTCTGCCGGTAGACCAGGAAAAACTGCTCTGGGAGCTGCAAAAGAGAGCCGTTGCGCTCGAACTATAAATGTTTGCAGCTGCGCCGCCTGAAGGTGGGGTTTATGCTCCCGCCTTCAGGCAGTCAACCTGCGGTTTCAGAGTAACCCCTCGCTTACAAGCAATTCGGCGTTGTAAATTGAACCGCCTGCTGCACCACGAATAGTGTTGTGTGAGAGAACCACAAACTTAAGCGTCAGCAACGGGTCGGGGCGCACCCTGCCCACTACGGTGGTCATCCCGCCGCCGGTCAACCGGTCGAGACGCGGCTGGGGTCTATCGGCTTCTTCGCGGACGATGATGACAGGGTTGGGGGTAGACGGCAGCGCGCGGGCAATTTCCGGTGCCTGGTAAGCGCGCAGGACGCGCACCGCTTCTTCGACCAGTGCGGGGGTTGCCAGTTCCACGCTGGCGCACACTGTGTGACCATCCAGCACAGCCACACGGTTGGTGTGCGCGGAAATCTGTATGTCCGAAAGCGTGATGCTGTCTTCGTTGAGATGACCGAGCATTTTGCGCGGTTCCCATTCTACTTTTTCTTCTTCCCCGTTGATGTTCGGAATAATGTTATCCAGAATATCGAGAGACGGCACGCCCGGATACCCCGCACCCGAAAGCGCCTGGAGCGAAACGACAAATGCGCGCCGCACACCGAAGGCACCATCGAGCGCCTTAAGCGTCACCGTCAGGCCGGTGCTGGTGCAGTTGGGGTTGGTGACGATACAGCCGCTCCAGCCGCGCGCCAGGCGTTGATGCCGCACCAGGTGGATATGCCCAGCGTTTACTTCTGGCAAGAGCAACGGCACGTCACTTTCTGCGCGGTACGAAGAAGCATTCGAGCAAACGGCGAAGCCGGCGGCAGCGAACTCCGGTTCGAGCGTTTTGGCCTGTTCCGAAGGCAGCGCCGAAAACACGATGCGGACTTCGGGCATGGCCTGTGGCGTGCAGGGGAGCAGGGTCATCTCGCGCGCCCAGACGGGCATCGGCTCGGAAAGAATCCAGCGGCAGGCTTGCGCGTAAGGTTTGCCTTCCGAGCGGTCGCTGGCTGCCAGGGCAACGACCTTGAACCAGGGGTGCTTATCGAGCAGAGAAACGAAGCGTTGTCCCACCGAGCCGGTGGCGCCGAGAACGGCAACAGGGAGAGGGGAACCAAGAGACATTGAGAACTCCTTTTCAGGCGACAATCAATTCATGCAGGGCTTTCACGGCCTTTTCTGTTTCGGCAGACTCAACCACCATGCTGATAGAGACATCAGAAGAACCATGTGCAATCGCCAGGACGTTGATGCCCGCTCGTCCCAGTTGTGTGAAAATCTGCCCGGCGACGCCGGGGGTATGGCGTGTGCCATGCCCTACCACTGTGATAATCGAAACATCCTCGCTGGCCCACACACGGTCAATATCGCGTTGGGTCAATTCGGCGGCAAAGGTCTTTTCCAGCGCAGTCAAAACGGCGGAAGAAGCCTCTGATGGGATGGAAAAGCAAATAGATTGTTCCGAAGAAGCCTGCGTAATCAGCGGAACGCTGGTGCCGGTGGAGGCCACTGCTGCAAACGCACGCGCTGCAACGCCCGGCACGCCCAGCATACCGCGCCCCTCGATGGTCACCAGCCTTTGTTTGCGGATAGCCGTGACGGCTTTGATGACTTTTTCTCCTGTCTGTGGCTTTTCGGCTTTGCCGTTCGCAATCAGCCGTGTGCCAGGATGCGATGGGTTAAAGGTGTTACAGATTCGCAAGCCGATGCCGGCTTCCACCACCGGACGGATGGTTTTCGGGTGTAGCACTTTCGCGCCAAAATAGGCCAGCTCGGCAATTTCGCTGTACGAAATCTGCGACAGGGTTTGTGCTTGTGGCACCAGGCGCGGGTCGGCGGTCATCACGCCATCCACGTCGGTCCAAATCCACACATCATCGGCAGGCAGCACTGCGCCGATGATGCCGGCGGAGTAATCGCTGCCGCCGCGCCCTAATGTGGTGACAATGCCATCGCGGGTCGCGCCCAAAAAGCCCGTGATGACCGGGGTGAGACCCTGCTCCAGTAGCGGGAGCAGGATTCGGCGCGTGCGTTCGGTGGTGAGCGAAAAATCCGGGTGCGCGCTCTGAAAATGGTCATCGGTGACAATCAGTTCGCTGGCTTCGATGGCTTTGGATGGAATGCCGGCACTCTCCAGCACGGCAGCCAACAGCCGCACGCTCATGCGTTCGCCCAGCGAGGCAACCGCATCCAGCGCGCGGGAGGTGGCTTCTCCCAAAACCGAAATGGCGTGACACAGCTCCACAAACGAGCGCACCAACCCGGCAATCTCATCCAGCACGGCGGTGCGGCGTGCTTCCTCAGGGATGAGCGAGGTAGCGATTGTCTGATGGTTGGCAAGCAGGGTTTGCTCGGCTTCGGGCAGTTGGGCAGTTTCACCGCGCGCGGCTTGTGCGGCGCTTTCCAGCAGCAGGTTGGTGACGCCCGAAAGCGCTGACGTGATGACCACCACGCGCGGCCATTCGCTGCGTGCTTCGCGCACGATTTGTACGACGTTCGTCATGGCGCGCGCAGAGCCTACCGATGTGCCGCCAAACTTCATGACCAGTGTTCCAGGGGATGATTGCTGAGACATGTTCTCTCCTCAATTGCATAATCAAAACGCCCCGCGTTCCCGCAGGGCGTTTGTGTGGACAGGTATGGCGCTCGGCCTGACTCATCCAACCACAGAAACCCCGCGGGGCAACCGAGGGGTAGTGGTCATGGACATCGTCTTGGAGCAGGTCGGGGTCATATTGGGCGCAGTTATATCATTGGGGGCGTGCAGCGTCAAGATGGATTTTGCGAGGTTCATACAGGAGTTCGGATAATGGATGAACCAGTTTGTCTCCTTGAAACCGCCGTGCCAGGATTTGTTCTCATTTCCCATTCGCGGCGCATAGCGCAAATCAGAGATTTGCCTCACGCAACAAATTTGGAATGACCTGCGCAATTTCATCGCGCACGCGGCGGAAGTCGGCCATGTCGTCGGTTATGGCCGGGTCGAAGAAACTGTGATGCACTTTTTTGCCCTTGCCCAGCCAGACGGGGCAGTCCTCCGCTGCCGAATCGCAGACCGTGACGACCAGATCGAACTCCTGGCCGAGAAACTCGTCCACGTGCTTTGAGCGGCCCTGGTGCTGGATGCCGATTTCGGCCAGCGCGGCAATCGCTTTGGGGTGGGTGTAGCCTGCCGGGCGCGTCCCGGCGCTGACGGCCTGCCACTCGTCTCCAAAGCGGGCGTTCACAATCGCCTCCGCCATCTGCGAGCGGCAGGAATTGCCGGTGCAAAGGAACAAGACTTTTTTCATGGTTTCTCTCCTCGTTCTGGTAGGTAGGACAGGATATTATCCTGTCCTGCGCGAGGAGAATGTTATGGTCTTGTTAAGATTCAGGCTGTTTCGAGCGCGTCTGCCAGCCAGGTGGTCACTTCGGCAGGGCTGGGGATGCGTCCGCTGCATACGACTTTTTCGTTGATGACCAGTCCGGGGGTTGAGAGAATGTTGTAAGCCATGATGTCTTTGTAGTCGGTGACTTTGACCACTTCGGCCTCCAGCGCCATCTCGCTGATGACTTTGCGGGCGATTTGCTCGACTCGCTTGCAATTGGCGCAGCCCGAACCCAAAATTTTGACAGTTAACATGTTTATCCTCCAGTTGAAATTGGTTGATGTTCCTGGCGGCGGCTGAACAGCCAGAGCAGACCACCCAGCGTTGCCAGGAACGCCATGAGAAAGAGCGCCATCAGCCCCAGGCTGGCGCCATCCACCCACGCGCCGTAGAGCAGACCAGCCAGGGTGCTGAACAGCGCGACCCAGAAAACGTATACCCATGCCCGCAGGCGTCCGATAATTGTGGCGGTAATCAGGATGCTTTGCAGGCTCAGTTCCGGGTCGGAAATCAGGTAGGCCAGCAAGGGGCCGCGGTGCATTCCGAGTGACAGGAACATCTGGGCAATTGGCACTTCAACCAGGGTGGGGAAGTACATGAAGACGCCAAACATCACGCCGACGAAATTACCCAGCAGGGTGTTTTGCCCCGCCACCGCCTGAATCCATTCGGGCCGGACGAGCTGGCGGATGACACCGACTGCAAAGACGCCCACAAGCAGGAGCGGGAAAATCTGTTTGACGAACTTCCACGTTTCCCAGAGCGTATCGCGGGTTTCGTCTTCGGTCAGGCCGCGCCGCAACATCCAGCCGAGGGCAACCACGCTTGCCAGCACGCCAAAGAATTTGCCGGTAAAAGCCAGGGTCACGCCGCCAGCGATGGGCGTCATCCGTAGCGCGGCAAAGACCAGGGTCAGGCCGACCAGCGCGGTGGAAATCCACGTCCAGCGGTTGAAGCCTTCGTGGATGGTCTCGATTCCGCGCCAGGAGGCCAGCCCAATCAGCGCCAGCAGGCCAATCAGAATCGCGCCCTGGGCGGTGACGCCCTCCTCGCCTCGCGCCGGGTCGAACGGGACGAGCTGCGCCAGCCAGGTCTGGAAGGGCTGAACCCACCCGATGGGCAGGGTGAGCGCGGCGTAGGTCTGCTTCAGAAAGTCGAACTGAAAGGTTCCCGCCACCAGCAGGGCTACCAGAACGAGCAGGAACACGACCGCCGCGCGGCGCATGGCAGCCTGCCCGGCAAAAAGCGCGTCGGTGGCGGCATCGTGTTCGGCATCCTGCTTGCTGAACAGCAGTGCCATGATGACGCCAATGCCGATGCCAAAGGCGATGGAGAGCACCAGCCGCGCGATGGCCAAATCGGTGCCGATGATTTTGCCGGTATAGACCAGTGCCAGCACGTTGACCGCCGGCGCAACAAACAGGAAGGTGATGGCCGGGCCGAGTCCTGCGCCTTTTTTGTAGATTCCGGCAAAAAGCGGAATGACCGTGCAGGAGCAGACCGCCAGCAGGAAGCCCGCCGCCGCCGAAGCCGGGTACGAAATCCATTTGGGCGTGTTGCGCCCCAAAAAGCGCGTGACCGCCTCTTTGGGGATGAGAGCCGTCATCGCCCCGGCGATGTAGAAGGCCGGCAGCAGGCAGAGTAAAACGTGCGCAGCCAGGTAAGCGGCCAGGTTGCCGAGGCCGCTGGTGAGCAGGTGTAGGATAAAGTCCATAGTTTTTCGCTGGTCCGATGATACCTGGAGTCCAAAATCTCCCGATTTTGGACTTACCCCAAAGTCAAGAGACTTTGGAGTCCGGCTTTATGGGCATTGAATGACGCCTTGCGCCCACAGGCAGCCGCCGCAGGCTGGAAAGGTGTTGCCGAAGCAGTCTTCCTGGTTGGCTTCGGCCATTTCGCAACTGGCGCAGTAGGTGCAGGGGGCGAAATCGAACTGCTCGACCCGCTCACGGAAAGCGCGGTACTCCGGCAGGTTCCACAGGTCAGGCAGCGGGGTTTCGTCCACGTTGCCGATAACCCAAGCGCTGACGTTGCGTTTCTTCTCGAACAGGTAACTCTCGTGCGAATGCAGTAAGGCCAGGCATGGGCTGACGCCGCCATCCCAGCGAATGGAGACCGAACGCTGCTCGATGAAGGGGCATTGGTCGTGTTTTTTGAACATGACGCCAGGACGAGTGTTCCAGGCCTGGAAGAGCGCCTCGCGGGTGGCTTGGTTCAAGTCCATTTCCGGCAGGCTGACGTGTGGATGCCAGGGCGAAGCCTGCCAGGCAACCCGTTCGATGGCGCGGTGATACAGGACTTCCTGGCACATTTCGGGCGTGTAGGGAAGGACGTTTGTGACCATGTAGCGGCTGATGCCGATTTTGGAACTCATCTCCAGCAGTTTCGGCAATTCGTGAATGTTGCGCCTCATGGCGACGAACACTGCGCCGATGTCTGCCGTGCCGCCGCGCGTCTGGCGGTAGGCTTCGCGGTAGCGTTTGATATTCTCCAAAATCTCACGCAGCGATTCGCTCTGGCGCACATCGGCAAAACTTTCGGGCGAGGCCCCATCCAGCGAGACCCACAGCGTATCCAGCCCGGCGGCAATCAATCCCCGGGCGGTTTCTGCCTCAAGCAGCACGCCGTTGGTGATGAGTTCCACCCGTGTCGCAACGTTTTTGGCGGCCTGTACCATCTCGACGATGCGTGGATGGGTGAGCGGTTCGCCGAACCCGCCAAAGAAGACCGAGGGGCGTGGGCGAAAGGCAGCAACGCCCTCCAGAACCCGCCGGAAGGTGGCTTCGCTCATTGCGCCGGGCGTCTCCTCCCAGGCGTGGCGGATGCAGGTGCGGCAGTTGAAGTTGCATTTGCCGGTCGGCTCGATGTACACCTTGCGCGCCTGGTGCAGCGAGGGGCGCAACAGAATGCCCTCCGGCGTGACGCGCAGGGAGAGTTCACCATCTGGCCCTGCGCCGAGTTCGTCGGCCAGATGCCTGGGGATTTGGAGTTTGCCCGCGTGGTCAAGTGGAAGAGAGAGCGTTTCCATATCGGTTCAGGGCTGAAGCAGGGCGGTGAACTGCGGGGCGCAGTGCGGACATTCGCAGCGGGTGTGCGGATTCGGGTTGGTCAGTGCGTCCACGTTTTGGGGGGTGATGCCGTTCAGTTCTGCGGCCTGGCCCACCAGCGCGAGAACGGCTTCGTCTCGCAAGCGATAATAGACGTAACGTCCTTCGCGGCGGTCTTGCAGCAGGCCGGCTTTTCGCAGGGTCATCAGATGCTGGGAAAGGTAAGCCTGCCGCCAGCCGAGGACGGCTTCCAGGTGACAGACGCAGGCTTCGCCGCGCCCAATGGTCAGCAGGATGGCAATCCGCGCGGGCGAACTCAGGAGTTGAAAGATTTGAGCAATGCGTTCGGAGAGAATCAAAATATCCATATTCGCTTTCATGAATGTATTCTACAACACATTCAATTTTGGGAATACGATGGGTGTCATTGGTTTGGGGGAGTTTTGTCATGCTTTGCGCAGAAATGCCGCAAAAGGCACCAATCCGCTATAATTGCACGTATGGAAGCAGAGGGCCAATGAAGCCTACCGCAAGTCAAAGGTCAGTTTCTCCCCAGCGGCGTTTTTCACGGCGCGATTTTCTCAAAGTATCTGCAATTTTGGGGTTCGATACGTTGCTGCTTGGAATTGCTGGTTTTGGCTATATCACCCGTATCGAACCGACGTGGGTGGACGTGCGGCATGTTTCGCTGCGTTTGCCTCGCTTGCCGCGTGCTTTTTCCGGTTGGCGCATGGCGCAATTGAGTGATATTCATATCGGTCCATGGATGACTTTGCAGCGTGTTCGCGAACTGTTTGAGATGGCGGTTTCCGAAACGCCTGATGCGCTGGCGCTGACCGGTGATTTTGTGCTGACGTATGGATGGCGAAACCTTTCCTATCAAGACGAGCTGGGCGAGCTGGCTGGGCTGCTGGCAGAATATACGCGCCGGATGCCGGTGTTTGCCGTTTTGGGGAATCACGACCACTGGTATAACGCCGCGCAGGTGCGCGGCGCGCTGGAGGCGGGTGGGGTGCAGGTTCTATCGAATGCGGTCTCTGTGCTGGAGCGTGGCGATGCACGTTTTTACGTTGCCGGCATCGATGATGCTTACGAGGGAAAAGACAATCTCGATGCTGTTTTGTCTCAACTTCCGCCGCAAGCAGGCGCAATTCTGCTCTCGCATGTCCCCGATTTTGCTGACCGTAGTGCAGCAACAGGGCGGTTCGACCTGCAAATGTCCGGTCATTCGCATGGTGGTCAGGTGGTGCTGCCGTTCGTTGGGCCGCCGGTGTTGCCCAAATGGGGGCAGAAGTATGTCTCCGGTTTGTATCGGGTGGAGGGGATGTTTCAATACACCAATCGCGGCGTCGGCATGACGTTTCCGGCAGTACGCTTCAACTGCCGCCCGGAGATAACGGTGTTCACGCTGGAAAGCGGAGAAACGGATTAGCCCACGTCCCAGCCGGTGAGCCGGGTCAGGAGGCGGTGCAGGAGCAGAAGCGGTAGTATCAATAAGGCATGAATCAGGATGCTCACCAGTAAAATCAGCGCCGTGCCGCGCAGGAATTCGTTCAACCAGGGGGCGAGATGTTCGAGCATCCAGGGGCCGGCGCCGGTCAGTGCCACCAGGCCCAGCAACAGACCGCTGACCATGCCGAGCGGCAGCCAGGCGTGTCGGTCCGATTCAGAAGGCATCATCGTGCTGGATACTGCAAAGGTCAGGTAAAACCATACCCAAAAATCGGGCAGGGTGGGCAAAAGACGCAATCCCATCCAGAACAGCTCCCATTGTCCGTTACGCAGGGTATCCCACATCACCACCAGGTGCATTTGTTTCACTGCGGCATAGGCCACGAAGAGCAGGCCGCTGATGAGCGGGGCAACACCCACCAGTGAATCGCGCACAATATCGCTGTGCGCGGCCTCCAGATAGCCTAATTGCAGGCGTCCATCTGGCAAGACGGTGGGGAGCAGCGAGAAGCGTCCGGTGCGCACGCCAAGCAGTTTGGCCGCCAGCAGGTGACTGAGTTCGTGCAAAAAGACGCCCGGCAAAAAGATGAGAGAAAAAGCCATAACAGTAACGCCGGGGTTGCGGGTGGCAATCAGGAAGACGGCTTGAATTTCACGGTGTAAGGCGCGCTGCAAGAAAAGTAAGCCCGCCATTGCGGTGGTGGCCCACAAGAAACCATCGAATGCCGTAAGCATGAGAAAAGAAAACTTCCCGAAGGTGAAACTACAGAACCTTCGGGAGATGTGTACCTTCAGAACGCTCAATTAGATGACAGGCACCTGTTTCTCGCCTTTTGTGCTGAACCAGATGGCGCCGCCACCCGCCCCAAAGGCTGTTGTCAGGCCGATGTTCAGCAGGCCAATGCATATCGCAAAGGCAATTTGTGCCAGCCATACTGTTGTTGGGTCCACCACTTCGCCGCCGAAAAACTGACTAAGCTGGAACTGTGGATTTTGCAGTACCATTGCGTTAATCACGGATGCAATCATCTGGGCCGGCAGAGAAATGCCGCCTGCAATTGCTCCGGCGATGGCGCCGCGTTGGGCGGCCTGACTGTTGGAGAGCGGTTTATCGAATATGCCGGTCAGGTAGCCTGCTCCCAGACCGGTGAACAGCGGCACGCAGAGCGCACACAACGGGCTAATCCCTACAGCCAGTAGCAGCACGATGAAGAACATCACTGCGCCGACAATCAAACCAGATTTGACCATAAAGAACTCCTTTTTTACTTAACCGCCGCCTGGACGATGGCGACGAACTCTTCGGCTTTCAGGCTGGCGCCACCCACCAACGCACCATCGATGTTGGGTTGGGCAAAAAATTCGGGGGCGTTGGCGGCAGTGACCGACCCGCCATACAGAATGCGGATGGACTGGGCGGTTTCTTCACCAAAAAGCTCTCGCAGCGCAGGGCGAATCACGTCGCGGTGAACGAATTCAGCGTTTTCTCCTGAAGAGGCTTTGCCGGTGCCAATGGCCCAAACCGGCTCGTAGGCAATCACCAGGCGCGGCGCAAATGCGGCATCCACCCCTTTCAGGCCTTCCAGGGTCTGACGACGCACTACATCTGCCGTTTGGCCGGATTCGTATTGCGCCAGCGTTTCTCCGATGCATACAATTGGGGTGAGACCATGCCGCTGGGCTGCCAGCACTTTGCGGTTGACGGTTTCATCCGTTTCGCCAAAGTAGGTGCGGCGTTCGGAATGGCCAAGGATGACGTATTGACAGAATTCTTTGACCATGACCGGCGAAACTTCACCGGTAAAAGCGCCTTTGTCTTCCCAGTGCATGTTTTGCGCGCCCAGACCGATGTCGGTGCCGCCCAGCAGGTTAGCGACCGCTACCAGCGACATGAAAGGCGGGCAAAGCACTTTCTCCACGCCTTGAATCCGTTTGAGATTTTGTCCCATCCCCGCCACCAGCTCGCGCGCCTCGGCGACGGTTTTGTTCATTTTCCAGTTGCCTGCAACCAGGGGAGTACGCATGAGATTTTCCTCTTGTGAATTTTTTCTCGATTATATCCGAAGAACTTACAAACCGCTCAACACTGCGCCGATGGTTTCCATCACATCTCCGGCCAGCACCGCAGCCTCCGCGCCAACCGTTTCAGCGGCTTTGAGCCCGGCCTGGGCGTGAATCCAGGCGCCGGCCACTGCTGCCTCATAGGCTGAGAGGCCCTGCGCCCGCAGGCCGCCAATCAGCCCGGCCAGCACATCCCCTGTTCCGGCGCGTGCCAGGGCCGGGGTGGCAACCGGAATGAGCGTGGTGCGTCCATCTGGTGCGGCGATAACGGTGAATGCGCCTTTGAGAACCACCACATGTCCCCACGCTGCGGCGTATTCTGCGGCAATCGTCAGCCGGTTGGCTTGAATCTGGTCTTTTTCCAGGCCGGTCAGGGCGGCCATTTCGCCGGGATGCGGGGTCAGAATGCTTTCGGGGGGCAGGCGTTTGTGCCATTCGCTCAGTTTCGACAGGTGACGCAGACCATCGGCATCTATCACCATGGGCGGCAGAGTCGCGGTGACGCCAGTTTCGGTCTGAGCCGCATCGCGGCGAACGAAGCCGATGGGCGCGGCGGGTTTCTTTCCACCCGTGCCGTTGAGCAGGGCTTCGAGAAATTTTCCGGTGGTTTCTTCGTTTCCCAATCCGGGTCCCAGTAACAGCGCGGTGGCGCGCTCCAGGTTCTTGAGCAAGATTTCGGCAGCGTGTTCAGCGATAACGCCTTTTTCGGTGGGGAGTAAAATCCAGGTGGCTTCGGGGAAAGCGCCGGCCAGAATGGGGTGCAGCGCGCCCGGAACAGCCATCTGCACCAGGCCGACCCCGGCGCGGTAAGCCGATTTGCCTGCCAGGAGCGCCGCGCCGGTGTAACCGACTGACCCGGCAGTCACCAGCAAAGTTCCAAAGGTGCCTTTGTGCGCGTCGGCAGGCCGGGCGGGCAGCAGCTCGCTGACCATTTCTGAGTCGGCTACAAAATGGCGGATGTTCTTCCAGGAGGGCATTTCCTCATCCAGGCCGATGTCGGTCACGCGCAATTCGCCAGCGAGTTCAAAGGCCGGCAGGTTCAACAGACCGCGTTTGACGGCAGCCATGCACACCGTAACGCTGGCCGGGATGACTTCCGGCGCGGCCTGCCCACTATCACAATCTACCCCAGAGGGACAATCTACTGCCACGACGTAAGGCGGCATGGCCAGCTCGGAGAGTGCCTGATTGACGGCCTGCAGCACGGTGGCGATTTCTGGCTTGAGCGGCAGTTGTGTGCCTGTGCCGAGAACGCCATCCAGGACGACATCGGCGTTCTCGAGGAGATGGCGCAATTGGGTGTAGTCTGAATCCTGCGTTGCAGAGACCACTTCCCCGCCATGCTTTCGCAGCCGTTCCACCAGTGCGTCAGCTTCGGCCTTTCGTCGCACCAGGTAGGCGCGCGTTTTCCAGCCTTGTGCGGCCAGCGCTGCCAGCGCCACCAGCGTATCGCCGCCGTTATTGCCTGGTCCTACCAGGCCGAGTGCTTCGGCGGGGATGTCGCTTTGCGCTGGTGGTGTGTTATCCCTTAAGAAATTTGCTACTTCACTGGCAAGTCCACGACCGGCGTTTTCCATCATTTGAGCGTAACTCAGGCCGCTGGCATTGGCCTCCTGTTCAATGGCGCGCATTTCCGCCACGCTGACGAGTTTCATCGTAGCTCTCCTCTGTTTTGCAAAAATCGGATGCCGCAATCCTAAATTCATCTGCCCGAAAAGTCAATCCGTTTTCCGTGTGTTGCGGGGGCTTAAAAGGCCCCGCCCTGTCGTCCAACAAGGGCTGCCGCAGGGGGTGTGGCTCTTCTTGTCTGACACGGACAGGGCAGGTGAGTGCCTTTGGAAATCGCGGGGGCGAATTGCAAATTCGCCCGCAACCGCGAGGCCGTATTATATTACATTTGGGGATTTTAGCCAATTGTTAAAGTTGTGCTTCGGGTATTTTGTGTTATGTCTCAAAGCCCAGGGTCTGTTTCAGTTCCCATTCGGTGGGCTTGTTCTCTTTGCCGAGCAGTTCGCGCCAGAAATTGTCATCGTAGCGGCGTGAACGAACCGGCAAAGGCATGGGAACGCCCCAACCCAGCAGCAGCACTTCTTCTTTGGGCTGCAACCGCGCCAGCATACCGCGCAGGGAATCGCGCCCCGAAAGACCCGCCAGTACGGCCTGAATATCCAGGTCATCGCCGAGCCAGCCGCTGATGCGCGTGCCGAGCTGCGACATGACTTCATCGTAAATTTGCGAGGGGCGCTGGTCTACAATCAACAGGGTGACGTAGTATTTCCGCAACTCGCGGGCAATGGTGGCGAAGGCGGTTTGGGCGGCCATTTCGCGGTTGAGCAGTTTGTGGGCTTCCTCCACCACAATCACCAGCGGACGCGGTTCTCTGCCGCCGTGCGAGCGGAATTCGTTGGTGCGCCGTTCCCACGCTTCGCGGATTTTGCGGGTCAGCAGGTTGGAGACGAACAGGTAATCCAGGTCGCTCTCGTAATCACCAAACGAGAGAATCACGTGTCGCCCGGCTTCGAGCGATTGAATGATTTGGGCCACGCTATCGGTAGCAGGGGTTTCGACGATGTAAGGCTTATCAAACAGGCGGCGCAGTTTGTCGTGCAGGGCTTCGGCAGCCATCACGTTCACGCCGTTTGCCAGTGCCCACGCCGCCACGCTGTCGGGATGCGGCTGGCGCTTCATCCGGCCTTTTTCGTCTTCGTACTCCACTTCTTCCCGGTTCATGGCGCGGAAGCGGGCAAACCAGTGCGTGCGGAAGGACGTGAATAGCGCGCTCAACACAGTGGGGGCGGTTTCGCGCAGGTTGAGTTCGCGGCTGAGCGTTTCCACATCACCCGTGCTGATTTCGTCCATCGGAATTTCCAGGTTGAACGAAGGCATTTGGCCGCGAATTTTGGCGCCGGCGCCCAACCCCACGACCTGCACTTTGGTCCGAAACCTGGTTTGCAGACCGGTGATGGTTTGTTTGGTGTCGGAAGCCACGTCATCGAAGCCGTATTCGTTGTGCATATCCAGCACCAGCACCGAGGCGCGGTCATACTTCATCAGCCCGGCCAGGACAATGCGCGTAAGAAACGATTTGCCCGTGCCGGTGGCGCCAAAGACACCCGACGAACGCTGCACGAACTTCTCCAGGTTGATGCAGACCGGGTGTCCCTGCTCGCGGGTGTAGCCGATGATGAAGTTGCCTTCTTTGTCCGGGTCGCCGAAGATGGCAGCGATGTCAGTCTGGTCTGCCAGGGCGACCGGAGCATGGTGCGCAGGGACGGTTTTGACCGGCACGGGGCGCGGCTCTTCGCGTTGTTCGGCGCGCCAGCGTTTGTATGCGGGCGAGGCCGGGTCGGGACCGCGTTCGAGCATCAGCGCCGGTAAAATTTCCAGGTTGGTGTAGAGCGTTTGTCCGTGCAGGGCTTTTGCCAGGGCGGGCCGCAAGCGCGTTTCGGATGGTTCATCGGCAAAGCGCGGGTCGGTTGCGCCCAAACGCAGGTCGGTGACCAATCCATAGAAGCGGTAGTTGCCACTATCTATCACCACGAAGCTGCCTTCCTGAACGGTGAGTGGGTCAACGGTCAGGCGCGCGGAGAACGACTCCTTCAACCCCCCACCGATGATATAGCCGATTTGTGGATTGTTCGTCATAACCAAATCCTTTGTCTGCGACGGTTGTGGCTTTGCGGGATAGAAGCCTTTTTGACCGTCACGCTCTCTCCGTTATGTTCTGTTGCTGCTGTGGTCAAACGATTTCACCCAGCGCGCTCAAAACGCTCATCAGCGTGGGGTAGTCATCGCGCAGGAGCGCAATCAGTTCCTGGATGGCCTGGTCTTTCCATGCCGGCGGGTTGGCTGCGCTGGCTTGTTGTATGTGTGCCGCCAGAATTTCGCCGAGAGGGGCATCGTTGACGCGTAGAATGTGTCGAAAATAACCGAATCGTCCGCTGGATGTAAAGCGTCTGACTTCGGTGTCGTTGCACAGGTAAATCACATCCAGGCTCAAGGGGGGGCGTGGCGGCAAGAGATGAAATACCCGCCCCTCTTGTTCGTAGCCCACCGATAATACCGACATTTCGACCGGCACAATCCGTCGCTCCCGATTGTCTTTCATCACTTCCGGGCTGACGTTTTCAGCAGTGACCAGTTGACGCACCAGGCCGTCATCGTCAATGTGGATGTCGTAAATCAGGCCATAGACGTGGTAGGCTTCTCCCAGCGGCGCACGGACGAGTGCGCCAAAGGAAGGGGCATCAAACTGCGAGACCGAACAGCCCGCGACGAAGCCGGTTGTGCCGGCGCGCAACAGGCGTCCAATTTCGATAGGGGATGGCATGATATTCTCTCCTTCCTACAAGCCGGTTGCCTGGCGGTGCGCCGGCGACATGCGTTAATTTACATGCTTTCCTCATTTCCGGCAAGAGCCGTGCATGGAAATCGAACAAATTTTCCAGTAATATGGCTATCATTTTGCTATCAATCACAATACATCATGAGGCGAAACGTCCATTTTGTTTGTACAATCGAATCAGGAATTTTTGTTGTCAATCTCTGTCCATGACTCGCCCGAAGGGCGTTCCACATCAAAAACACCTCTCGTTTGTTCGCGGAGGAACGTATGCAAATGCCAGCCATGCAAGATTTTACGCGCCAAATCGAGGCGCACCGCGATGCGATTCGCGCCGTTCTTAACCGTTATCAAAAACCGAGCCTTTCATACAGTGTCTGGCAGTTGTTCAATACGCTGCTGCCTTTTTTGGGATTATGGGCGCTTGCGGTTTATACGTTCAACCACTTTCCCTACTGGGTGACTCTTCTCGTCATTGTTTTGGCCGCTGGCTTTATGGTGCGCGCTTTCATCTTGTTTCACGATTGCTGTCACGGCGCGTTCTTCCGATCCAAAGCTGCTAACGATTGGGTTGGCCGCACCTTGGGGGTGATTGTCTTCACTCCCTATGACTACTGGAAGCACGACCATTCGGTTCATCACGCCACTGCCGGGAATCTGGATAAACGTGGCGTGGGCGATGTGCCGACCTGGACGGTGGAGGAGTATCGCAGCAAACCCTGGTATGCCCGGCTGGGCTATCGTCTCATGCGCCATCCGCTTATCCTGCTGACCATCATCCCCTTCTACGTTTTTGCGATTTCCCATCGCTTTTGGCTGCCCGGAACGGGAAAGCGTGAGCGCGCCAGCGTGATTTACACCAACATTGCCTTGGCTGTCGTCATCAGCCTGCTTATCTGGCTGGTTGGTTGGAAGGCCTTTCTCGCTGTGCAATTGCCCTTGTTGGCAATTGCTTCTACCGCCGGGCTATGGTTATTCTATGTTCAACACAACTTCGATGGCACGTATTGGGAACGTCAGGCAAATTGGGATTTTTACAAAGCCGGATTACTTGGCAGTTCGTATTACAAACTGCCCGCCATACTGAATTGGTTTACGGGCAATATCGGTTACCATCATATTCATCATCTCAGCCCGCGCATTCCCAATTATTATTTGCCCAAGGTTCAGCGCGAACATTCAATTTTCCAACAGGTACGTCCGCTCACCCTTTGGCGCAGTCTCAAATCGCTCCAATACCGTTTATGGGATGAACAGCGTAAAGTAATGGTGGGATTCAACGTTTTACGTAATCATCGCGGTCAGCAGGAAACTTGAATTGGTCAGGGGGCAGGGTATCGTCTGCTGGTGATATAATTCCCGCACTATGACCACGCCTGCCCTGCTCAACAACCGCTACCAGATTCTCCAGCCGCTCGGCTCCGGCGGCATGGCGCAGGTTTATCGCGCCCGCGACCTGATGTTGGAGCGCTTCGTGGCCGTGAAAGTGCTGCGCGCCGATTATTCTGCCGATAAGGATTTTCAAATTCGTTTCCGCCAGGAAGCAAAGGCCGCGGCCAACCTTTCGCACCCCAACATCGTCACAGTCCATGATTTCGGGTTTGACCAGGGACAGCTGTTCATCGTGATGGAGTTTGTGCCTGGCACCAACCTGAAAACGATGATTGAGAATTTGGGCAAGTTCAGCCCCGAAGACGCCATTCCGCTGATGGTGCAGGCGTGCGCCGGGTTGGGATACGCCCACCGTGCCGGGCTGGTGCATTGTGACGTCAAGCCGCACAACATGCTCGTCACCCCCGACCGGCGGCTGAAAGTGACCGATTTCGGCATCGCGCGCGCGGTGGCCGCCATCCATCCCGAAGAGCAGAACGAAGTCGTATGGGGGTCGCCTCTCTATTTTTCCCCCGAACAGGCCGCCGGGCAGGCGCCTTCCCCGGCATCGGATGTCTATTCGCTGGGCGTGGTGATGTATGAGCTGCTTACCGGGCGTCCGCCGTTTGTTGCGCGCACGGCAGAAACCCTGGCGCGCCTGCATCGGGAAATGGCGCCCCAGCCGCCCAGCCAGCTCAATCCGGCCATTACGCCCGAACTGGAACAAATCATCCTCAAGGTCCTCTCGAAAGAACCGGCTGCGCGTTACCGCACTGCCGACCAGTTAGGGCGTGTGTTGATGACTTTTGGACAGGCGCAAAAATCGCCTGCTGTGCGGTTGACCCCGCCGCCGCCCCCTGTGGAACCCCAGGCGGAAACGGTGGCCGCTCCGGCAGTTTCGGCCAAAACGCGCGCGCGCTCCCCTCGTCCCGAACCCCCACCGCCACCTGCCGAAGAGCCGCTTGGCGGCATTGACTGGATAAGCGTTTTTCTGGGGTTGATTGCCCTTGCAGCAGTGGGCGGCCTTATCCCATGGTGGTTGTATGTGATTGGCACCCTGCTCAATCCGCGTTAATATGCCTTTCGTTCTCGCTCCTTCTATACTGTCTGCCGATTTCACCCGCCTGGGCGAAGAAATCCGCGCCGCCGAAGAAGCTGGCGCGGATTGGATTCACCTGGACGTGATGGATGGTCATTTCGTTCCGAATATGACGATTGGCCCGCTGGTCGTCGAAGCCTGCCGCCGCGCTACCCGGCTTCCGCTGGATGTTCATCTGATGATTGAGCAGCCGGAACGTTATTTAGAAGCCTTTGCCCGCGCCGGCGCCGACCGGTTGACCGTTCATGTGGAAACCTGCCCGCATCTGCATCGTACCCTGCAACAGATTCGAGCTTTGGGCGTCCGTCCTGGCGTAACGCTCAACCCTGGCACGCCCGCCGTCTTGCTCAAAGAAGTTCTGCCCCTGGCCGATTTGGTGCTGGTGATGACCGTCAATCCCGGCTTTGGGGCGCAATCGTTCCTGCCGGAAACGCTGCCGAAAATTGCAGAAATCCGCCGAATGCTTGCTGCCATTCAATCTTCTGCCTGGCTGGAAGTGGATGGCGGCGTCGCCGAAGCCACTCTGCCGCAACTGATTGCCGCCGGGGCGAATGCCTTCGTGGCTGGCAATGCCGTGTTCAAGCACCCGCACGGACCAGGCGCGGGCGTGCGCGCGCTGAAAGCGGTGCTGAACAACTTCTCTTCTCCCTGAAGCCGCGCGCGTTGAAACGGTTCTTGTTTTCCCCTCCCTCAACTGAATTTACTTTTTCTTATCCTCTTTGAAAAGCAGCGTCAGTGCCACACTCACCACGCTGACCATCAACCCACCCCAAAAGGCCGGCCAGAACCCATCCACCGTGAAGCCGACACCAAAGTTCGTCCCCACCAGCCCTGCCAGCCAGAACAGGAACGTGTTGATGACCAGCGTGAACAGGCCAAGCGTGAGCAGGATGAGGGGACAGGTGAGCAGTTTGAGCAGGGGGCGCAGCAGGGCATTGAGCAGTCCAAAAATCAGTGCCAGCCACAAAAAAGACAGCCAGTTGGTAGATTGGGCGGTGATTCCAGGCACGAGAGCCACGGCAGCATACAGCGCCACTGCGTTAATCAGCCAGCGTAAGAAAAAACGACTCATGTTGCTTTCCTTTTCGTTGTGTGTTTTGTCGTGCGTGCAGACCTTCAGCGCGGTTGCGCACCAGGCGCTTCCATCCAGACCAGCGTGCGCTGGGGGATGAACCCGGCCGCGCGCAGCGATTCATCCGCCGGTCCGGTGGGAAATTCCAGCATCAGGCTGTGCCGTTCGGCCAAAGCATGGCGGGCATGCAGCAGCAGGCCGGTCAACAATTCCGGGTCCGGACGGCGAGGAGCTGCCAACCAGAGCGTATCGCTGCGGCCATTTGTGCGCTGACAGGAAAGAACAGCCCCCAACTGCCCGTCCCGATAGGCCGCCCATTGCAGGACGTCTATATCTGCCAGAAAACGGTAGAAGCGGTGAAACAGGCCTGGCCGGAGCGACTTCCACCGTTGAGCAAAGTACCAATCCAGCGCTGTGGGGTAAGCTGTTTCGAGCCAGTGGTTTTGCTGTGGCCAATCCCACGAAGAGGGTGGGCGGATGCTGATGCCCGCACGGCGTTTGGATTCAGGCGGCAGGCCGCCAGGCGTCGCGTACCAGGTCGTGCGGCGAGCGCGTTCGTAAAATCCCAAATCGCGATAGAGCGCAATCGCGCCCGGGTTATCTTGCCGCACGTGCAGCCAAATCGAAGTAGCGTGTTTGTCTCGCGCCCGCAAAAGAGTTGCTTCCATCAGCGCCCGGGCAATGCCCTGGCGGCGATAATTTGGGTGCGTGGCAACGTTGGCAATCATGAAAATTTTGCGACCCCGTTTGTGGAACGGCACCAGGCTGACGTTGCCAACAATCTGCCCCTCATCTTCCCACACGAAGCCCGAAAGTGGCAGAGAAACGCTTTCGATGACGCGCGGCGCCCAATCCAGAAAACCTGAATCCTGTCCATTGCGGCGCATCTGGTCAATGTAACTGCGGCCTTCCGGGTCGAGCGTCTCCTGGAAGCACAACTCAATCAGGTCGGCCACGGCGGGCAGGTCACGTAACACGTTCAGCGGACGCATCCGGCCCGGCGCGGCGCAGGTGTGGACGGGCGTGAGCGCAAACGTAGCGGTCATCGCTTCAATTGTAGCGCATGTAGGGCAAGATGTCAGCGTGGATTCTCTCTGTTATCTGGTTTGGCCTCAGCCCATCCCTCGCCGCCTAAAGACGGTGTAACCACCATTTCATACGTATTTCTAACCCCCTTTTTCCATAAAATTCATGCGGCCTTTGCTATAATCGTTCCCAGCGCGGAAATTCCCGCGCGCGAAAGGACTCTCTCAACCATGATGCGATTTGACCGATTCACCGAACGAGCGCAAGAAGCTGCCCAACGCGCCGCGGAAATCATTCAGCGTTATGGGCATAATCAGATTGATACCGAACACATCTTGTTGGCGCTCATCGAACAGCCCGGTGGGGTGATTCCCCAAATTCTCAATCAACTCAACGTCAACGCACAGGCGCTGGCCGACAGGCTGGATGCCACCCTGCGCGCTACCCCTAAAGCCAACATCTTTGGAGGCGGCGGCGCAGGGCAGATTTTCATCACGCCGCGTGTCAAACGCATTATTGACCTGGCAAACGAAGAAGCCAACCGTTTGCGCGATGAATATATTTCCACCGAACACATCTTCCTGGCGATTCTGACGGAGCGCAACACCCCCGCCGCACGTGTCCTGGAAAGCGCCGGTATCACCCGTGAGCGCGCTTACGAAGCCATTCAACAACTGCGCGGCGGACAGCGCGTGACCGACCCGCAAGCCGAAACCCGCTACCGCACTCTCGAAAAATACTCCCGCGACCTGACCCAACTGGCCCGCGAAGGCAAACTTGACCCTGTGATTGGCCGCGATAACGAGATTCTGCGGCTTATCCAGATTCTCTCCCGACGCACCAAGAACAACCCGGTACTGATTGGCGAGGCCGGGGTCGGGAAAACCGCGATTGTGGAGGGCCTGGCGCAGAAAATTGCCAACAACGATGTGCCGGAAATCCTCAATGGCAAGCGCGTGCTGGCGCTCGATTTGGGCGCCATGGTGGCCGGTTCGCGCTTTCGGGGTGAGTTCGAGGAACGCCTGAAGGCCGTCATCGAAGAAGTGCAGCGTTCTCAAGGCGATATTATCCTGATGATTGACGAGCTGCACACCGTGGTTGGCGCGGGCGCGGCCCAGGGGGCGATGGACGCCTCGAACATGCTCAAACCGGCACTGGCGCGCGGCGAGTTACAGTGCATCGGCGCTACTACGCTGGATGAGTTTCACAAATATATCGAAAAAGACGCCGCTCTTGAACGCCGCTTTGCTCCCATTTACGTGGATGAACCCACCGTCGAAGATGCCATCAAAATGCTCAAGGGTCTGCGCGACCGCTACGAAGCCCATCACAAAGTGCGCTATTCCGATGCCGCGCTGGAGGCCGCCGTCCGTCTTTCAGACCGCTACGTCACCGACCGTCACCTGCCCGATAAAGCCATTGACCTGATGGACGAAGCCGCCGCCAAACTGCGCGTGGCGCTTTACTCGATGCCGCCTGAACTGAAGGCCATGAAAAATGAAATTGATAAACTGGCCGCCGAAGAAGAACAGGCTGGCCTGGCGCGCGAATACGAACGCGCCGCCCAGAAAAAATCGGAGCGGCTGCGCCTGGAGCAGGAGTATCGCGCCCGGCGCGACCGCTGGGAAGCCGAAAACCAGATTGATGAAGTGGTGGACGTCAACGACATCGCTGAAGTCGTTCACCAGTGGACGGGCATCCCCGTCAGCCAGATGATGGAAACCGAAGCCGAGAAGCTGCTGCACATGGAAGAACGCCTGCACGAGCGCATCATCGGCCAGGACGAAGCCATCCACGCCATTTCAGATGCCATCCGCCGCGCTCGCAGTGGTCTCAAAGACCCCAGCCGTCCAATTGGCTCATTCATCTTCATTGGCCCCAGCGGTGTGGGCAAGACCGAACTCGCCAAAGCCCTGGCCTGGTTCCTGTTCGATGACGAAGATGCGCTGGTGCGGATTGACATGTCTGAATACCGGGAGCAGCATACCGTCAGCCGCCTGTTTGGCGCACCGCCCGGCTACGTGGGCTACGAGGAGGGTGGTCAACTCACCGAAGCCGTTCGTCGCCGGCCCTACCGCGTCCTTCTGTTCGATGAAATCGAAAAAGCGCATCCCGAAGTGTGGAATGCTCTCTTGCAAATCCTGGATGATGGCCGCATGACCGACGGACAGGGCAACGTAGTGGACTTCCGCAATACCGTCCTGATTATGACCAGCAACCTCGGCACCGAGTACGTCCGCAAGGGCGGTACGCTCGGCTTTGTGCAGAAAACCGCCGATGACGGTGAACGCGAAGCCCACCAGAAAATCGAGCGCGCGCTCAAGAGCGCCTTCCGGCCTGAATTCCTGAACCGGATTGACGAAATCATCATGTTCTCGCCGCTCAGCCTGGAGCAGATGGAAAAAATTGTAGATTTGCAAATGAAAGAAGTGCAGGCACGGCTGGATGAATATGGCGTGCATGTGGAACTCACCGCTGCTGCCCGCGCCTGGCTTGCCAAACAAGGCTACGACCCGGCCTTTGGCGCCCGTCCCCTGCGCCGCGCCATCCAGAAATTCATCGAAAGCCCGCTTTCGGTGGAGTTGCTCTCCAAAAAATACGAGAAAGGCAGCCGTCTGACTGTGGATGTGGAAGACGACCGTGTGGTCTTTCACCCGTAAGCACGTTTGTTCTCTCGCCAGATGCGATACGAAACTCCTCCACACCATGTGGGAGGAGTTTCGTGTTTCTTGGGTAAAATGGGTCATTCGCATTTTCCACGTACTCAGGAGAAATGACATGCAACGACTGCATTTTGGCGCGGCCTGGTATCCCGAACATTGGCCGCCGCAACGCTGGGCCGAAGATATTCGCCTGATGAAAGAAGCGCATTTCACCGTCGTTCGTCTGGCGGAATTTGCATGGTCGAGCCTGGAGCCGTCTGAAGGCGATTTCCGTTTCGATTGGCTGGAACAGGCCATTGCACAACTGGCCGAAGCGGGAATCTGGGTGGTACTCGGCACCCCTACGGCTGCTCCGCCGGCGTGGCTGGTCACCCAATATCCCGAAACGTTGGCCGTAGATGAGCAGGGACGCCGCGTACAATTTGGCAACCGCTGTCATTACTGCGTCAATGCCCCCGAAATGCACCGTGCGGCGCGCCGGATTGCCCGCGCGATGGCGGAACGCTTTGGCAGTCATCCGCGCGTGATTGGCTGGCAGGTGGATAACGAATACAACCGGGTATGTTATTGCGACCATTGTCACGCTCAGTTCCAGGCTTTTTTGCAACAGGAATATGGCACGCTCGACGAACTCAACGCCCGCTGGACAACTGCCTACTGGAGCCAGACGTATTCCGATTGGAAGCAGATTCCGCTCCCCATTGGGCCGCACAATCCGGGTCTCATGCTCGCGTTTCGACGCTTTGTAACCCGCTCGTATCGCAATTTCCAGCGTGCACAGTTGGAGGAACTCCGCCCTCATCTGCCCTCTTCCGTCTGGGTAACGCACAACTTCATGAACTGGTTCGGCGGGTTTGACCATTACGAACTTTCGTACGACCTGGATCTGGCCTCGTGGGACTGGTACGTTGCCACCGGCCATCACGACCACCTGACTTCCGGCGCGGCGCACGACCTGGTGCGTGGTTACAAACGCAAGAATTTCTGGCTGATAGAAACGCAGCCCGGACATGTCAACTGGTCACAGACCAATAACGCGCTGAACAAAATGGAAGCACGCGCAATGGCCTGGCACGCCGTAGCGCATGGCGCCGATGCGCTGCTCTACTGGCAGTGGCGTTCGGCGCTGAATGGACAGGAGCAATATCATGGTACGCTGATTGACCAATCTGGTCAGCCGCGCCCGTTTTACGAAGAAGCCCAACTCATTGGTGCGGAATTTGCCCGTGTTTCCGATTTGGTCATTGGCTCAACCGTGCAGGCCAGAACTGCGATTCTCAACTGTTACGAAAGCCGTTGGGCTATTGAATTTCAGCGCCACAACAGCGCGTTTGACTACGTAGCCTACCTGGAACACTGGTACCGTCCGCTTTCGGTGCGTAATCTGGAAATTGACCTGCTCTCTGCCGATGAAGCCCTGGATGGCTATCAGCTGGTCATTGCGCCTGCGCTGATTGTGCTGGACGAGCAGCGTATCGAACATCTGCGCGCGTTCGTCCAGCGCGGCGGGCGGTTGGTGTTGACCTTGCGAACCGGCATGAAAGACCGCCACAACGCGATGCTGCCCTCCCGTCCCCCCGGTGCGCTGGCTGAGCTGGCAGGGGTAGAAGTGGAAGAATACTACTCGCTGCAGCATCCAATCCCGGTGGGGGGCAAGTTATTTCAGGGAACGGCTTCGCTGTGGGCCGAACGTTTGCGCCTGTTGGGGCAGCCGTTCACCACTGTCATGGCACGTTATGGTGCCAGCAATGGCTGGCTCGATGACCAACCCGCCGTTGTGGTCAATCCGTATGGCAGCGGATTCGTCTATACGGTTGGCGCGTGGCTCGATGAACGCAGCCAGGATACGCTCGTGCGGCAGATTCTGCTCAACACCTCGCTGAAACCGTTTGAGACTCCGCCAGCGGTGGAGGTGCGGGTACGCGTCCGCCCGGATGGCAGGCGGCTGTACTTTGTCATCAACCATAGCCGTCAGGAGCAAACCGTTACTCTGCCGTGGGACGCCACCGACCACCTCACTGGCCAGTCCTTCGCGCCCGGTGCGTTGACGCTTTACCCGTATGCCGTAGCCCTGCTGACGCGACAGGAAGACGTTTCAGTTGTTGGTTAATTTCACCAAAAACGCTTGTTCAGCCGTAATTTAGTGTAAAATACATTTGTTCTATGTTTGCACCGCCGCGCCGCGGCGGGACCTGTATCCTGAAGGAGACTCTGCATGTTTCACACCCTTATCATCGTTGGCAATCTTGGCCGCGACCCCGAAATGCGCTACACCCCCTCCGGCCAGCCGGTCACTTCGTTTTCGGTAGCCACCAGCCGTCAATATACCGGCAACAACGGCCAGGTCGTCAAAGAAACCATCTGGTTCAAAGTCACAACCTGGGGCAAACAGGCCGAAATCTGTAACCAGTATCTCAAAAAGGGCAGCAAAGTCCTTATCGAAGGCCGTCTGACCCCCGACCCGAACACGGGTGGCCCGCGCCTGTGGACGCGCCAGGATGGTACGGCAGGCGCATCCTTCGAAGTCACTGCCAGTACGGTGCGCTTCCTCTCCAGCCGCGAAGACGGCGGTGTAGCCGGTGCTGCAGTCGGCGAAATGAGCAACTCCTTCGTTGGAGCACCCGAAGACGATATTCCGTTCTAGCATCACCGTTCCGAAGGAGACTTGTCCCTTCGGAACGGTTTTTGCAAAGCGAGTGATTATGACGCCCAATCGCGTCCCCACATCTCTCGAGATTCCGGCAGAATTGCGACCGGTGTATGCCAACCTGGTGCGCATTGCTCATTCTCCAGCTGACCTGGTGCTGGATTTTGCCCACCTGCTGCCCGGCGAAACCAGGACTCAGGTCAACGCGCGTGTCATTATGTCGCCGCTCAGCGCCAAATTGCTTTTGCGCGCGCTTACCGAGAACCTGGCGCGCTACGAAGCCGCCTTTGGCGAAATTCATATGCCTGCCTCCACGCTGGCCGACCAGTTATTTCGCCCCTTTCAACCACCCGAAGCCCCGCCTGCTGACGAAGGAAAACCATAACCCATGAAACAGTTGGATGCGCTGGCGGAGCAAATCCGCCAGCAGTTCGATATTCGCACTGCCGCGCGTGACCAGGCTCTGGCACAGGCACGGTTGTTGACCCGTTTTTGTTCGCAGGCCATTCGTGCTGTGCATCGAGATGACCTGGCTGTCATGAACGAACAACTGAGCCAGGCGCGTGCTCTTTTCACTTCTCTGCGCGAGGCGCTTGCGCCGTATCCTGATTTATACTATGCCGGTTACACCCAGGATGCGCTCAAAGAGTTCGTTGAAGCCACCGTTACCTGCGCGCTGATTCTCGACCAACCCTTGCCCGGCCCGGATGAACTCGGCGTGGAGGCCAACACCTATCTCAACGGCCTGGCAGAAGCGGTGGGAGAACTCCGCCGCCGTTGCCTGGACATTTTGCGGCATGGCTATTCGGCCGAAGCTGAGCGCCTGATGACCTTGATGGATGACATCTACGCCATTCTTGTAACGATGGATTATCCCGATGCGATTACCAACGGTTTGCGCCGTCAGACCGACCTGGCACGCGGTATCATCGAAAAAACACGCGGCGACATCACCTTTAGCCTGCGCGGAGAACACCTGGAGCAGGCGCTGGCACGTCTCAGCCAGCAATTAGATGACCGCGCTGTGTAAGAGTGACGTATGGCAAAAGGCGGACGAAAATACCGTCTTCTCCTGTACCGACACATTCTCGACCGCTGGTGGCCGGCGACTTTGACGCTGGCAATTTTTCTCTTCCTCTTCGTAGGGATATTGTGGGGGGCGCAGTGGTATTTTCTCAATCCGGCGGAAAACCCCCTGCCAGTTTTGCCCGATGACGCCGGTTACCTGCTGCTTGGCACAGGCGCTTTTGCTTTATTCATCACGTTTTGGCTATGGCTGATTCGCAATGGCGCGTATGTGCAATTGTTCGATACACACTTAAGAATTGTCACACCCTTCTTGCGCACCAACGTTTCTTATAAACGCATTCACCGCACTGTCACTGCGCAGGTGGCCGATTTGTTCCCCCCCGCGAAATACAAAGGGACGGCACGCGAAATCATCGAACCGCTTGCCAGCCAAACCGCGCTGGTCGTTCATCTGACGAAATACCCTCTACCGCGCTTTTTGCTCGGGTTGTTTCTTTCTCCGTTCTTTTTTTACGATAAAACGCCCCACTTTGTCTTCATCGTAGACGACTGGATGCGCTTCAGCATTGAACTGGATAGCCGCCGTTCGGGAGGGGGAAAACCCCAGCCGCCGCGCCGTTCTGCCGGTCCGCGCATTGGTGGCGGCTTGCTGGACGATTTGATGCGGAAGTAAGAGATTTCACAATCTTATTCCCGTTGCGCCTGTTCAAATTGTGAGATTTGTCACTATTGTTTTGTGATGAAAATACTTTGTGATTTTTTGCGCAAAGCGGTATGATTATAAGCGACAAGAGCAATCCCATGCTCCTCGCTGTCTCCTCCTTTGGCGAACGCCTGCGCCGGGTCCTCCCCCCGGCGTATGGCTGTTAAATAGGCCGGTATTATCCTAAAACGCAATTGTCTATCAGCCGGGTTGCTCCGATGAAAACAGCCATTGAGAGCAGGGCTTTGCCGCTTACTGTTTCCAGCTCTTGCAGCGTGTCGTAATCGGCACAGGAGACGTATTGCAGGCGCGCCAGTGGTTCCGATTCGATGGTTGTGCGCATGATGTGGCGCAGGGTTTCGGCGTTGCGCTCTCCAGCGCGGTAGGCCGTCTCGGCGGCGCTCAGCGCGCGAAACAAGACCGTCGCCGCCTGGCGTTCTTCGGGGCTAAGGTAAGTATTCCGGCTCGACATTGCCAGTCCATCGGCTTCGCGCACCGTTGGACAGACCACGATTTCGATAGGGTAACTCAAGTCGCGCGTCATCTGGCGGATGACGGCGGCCTGTTGTGCATCTTTTTGGCCGAAGTAGGCTTTTTCGGGCCGCACGGCATTGAACAGTTTCGAGACAACCGTTGTCACCCCGCGAAAGTGACCGGGGCGCATGGCGCCCTCGAGGGGCAGGGTGAGTGTTTCGACTGTGACCCACGTCTGGAAGCCGGGCGGGTACATGACTTCGTTGGAGGGTATCCATACCAGGTCGGCGCCAGCGGCTTCGAGCAGATGCAGGTCGCGTTCCAGGTCGCGCGGGTAGCGTGAGAGGTCTTCATTCGGGCCGAATTGGGTGGGGTTGACGAAGATGCTCACGGCGACGCTGACGCATTCCTGGCGTGCGCGGCGTACCAGTGAGAGATGTCCCTCGTGCAGGTAGCCCATTGTCGGCACCAGACCAAGCGGACGCTCTAACAATGAGAGCGCCTGCCAGAGTTCCTCCAGTGTGTTAACCAGAATCATTGAGTCGCTCATCCGTTTTCCTTTTGTACTGCAGCGATGCCCAGCCCGTTGGGGCCAACATGTGCGCCAATCAGCCCGGTGACGTTCACCAGACGGATTTCCGGCGGCAAGCTGCGATGATGTCCACTGTTCATGAGAAGGGTGAGAAATTCATGGGCGCGTGTTTCGGCGTTGGTGTGCAGAATCGCCAGCCGTTCCAGTGGGCCGAGTTTGACCAAAAATTCGAGCAGGGCTTGTGCAGCCTGGCGGGTGGTGCGCGCTGCGCTGATGGGTCTGACGGCGCCTTCACGCAGTTCCACGACCGGTTTGATGCTTAACAGGCCGCCGATGGTCGTGATGGCCGCAGGGACGCGCCCGGAGCGCCGCAGGTAATCCATTGTATCCAGCGCGGCAGCCACGCGCACCCGTTGACGGGTGGAGCGTACCCGCTCCAGGACAGTTTCTAGCCCGGCGCCCTGTTCGATGGCTTCGGCAGCGGCCAATACCTGAAATCCCGTGCCAAGCGTCAGGGAACCAGATTCTAATACCGTTACTCGTCCGTCAAATTCTCGCGCCGCCTGGCGGGCAAAGTTTGTTAAACTGGTTAGTTTTTCTGCCGTGTGGATGGAAAGGATATGCTCGCAGCCGTTGGCGAGCAGTTTCTCGTAACAGGCTGCAAAGCGCAGTGGCGATGGCGCGGCGGTGGTGGGGTGTTGCCGCATAACCGGCAGACGGGCATAGAACTGTTCGCGCGTCATGTCCACGCCGTCCACATATTCCCGGCCGTCGATGATGAGCAGAGCCGGAATGACCTCGATGCCATATTGCTCCACCAGGTCGGGCGGCAGGTCGGCAGGCGAGTCGGTAACAAGTCCGATTTTCATAGATGGGCGTGGCCTAGCGCAAATCGGAGATTTGCGCACGCAAGTCATAGACTTGCGTTACTCGATTGAAAGAATAAATTGATAGTGCGGCTGTCCGCCTTCCTGCAATTCAATTTCCTGGTTGGGATATTTCTCGCGTATCAGGTCAGCAATACGGTTGGCTTCCAGGTTTTTCAAGTCTGCGCCGTAGAAAAGGGTGATGAGTTCGTATGCCGTGGCGTTTGCTTTTTCGAGCAGTTCCAGGCAGGCGTGTTCGAGCGTATCGGAGGAGACGGCCAGTTTGCCGTTGAGCAGGCCGATGACCTGACCTTCTCGTACGGTGACCCCATCAATTTCCACCGACCGTGTAGCGACCGTAATTTCGCCGCAGACGACGTGGTCGAGGGCTTTGGTCATCTTCTCGGCCACTTTTTCCAGGTCGCCATCGGGGTCCAGGTGTAGCATAGCGGCCAGGCCTTGCGGCACGTTTCGGCTGGGAATGACGTGTACCTGCTTAACGGTGACTTCTCTGGCCTGGTTGGCGGCCAGAACGATGTTTTTGTTGTTGGGCAGGATGATGATTTTATCGGTGGGCAGATTCTCGAACGCTTCTAAAATATCTTTTGTGGAGGGGTTCATCGTTTGCCCGCCGGAGACGATGGCAGCCACTCCCAGACTGGCAAAAATGCGTGAGATGCCTGTGCCAGGTGAGACGGCGACCACGGCAATCTGTCCTGGCTCTACATTGGCGAGTTCGATGGAAGTCTCAGCGCGGCCTTCGATGTCTTCCATTTGTGCCAGCAGGTTTTCCATTGCCACTTTGGTGATTGTGCCGATGCCCATGATGTAGTCAATCGGTTCATAGCGCTTTTCCAGTGGGGTATGGATGTGCATGCGGTATATCCCTTCGCCCTCGCCGACCTGAATCGAGGTGCCAATTTCTTCCAGGCGGCGGTAGAAGGATTGCAAATCGAAGCCGTTACCGGGGCGAAAATCTACCACCACTTCCCAGTCCTGGCCTTCTTCCACTTCTTCCATGGCATTCTCCAGCATCATGGCCGAAAGCGGCTGAACGGAAACCAGCGGCGCTTCGAGCGATTCGCCATCCAGAAAACGCAACATTCCCTCCAGGATGAAGAACAGCCCTTTTCCACCTGAATCAACCACCCCGGCTTGTTTGAGGACGGGCAGGAATTCTGGCGTGCGCTGCACAGATTCGTCGGCAGCACGCACGCAGCGGCGTAACACTTCGACCGGGTCATCGCTTTCCTGGGCGGCGCGCTCGGCTTCGGCAGCGACATCTTTGGCAACGGTCAAAATTGTGCCTTCAACGGGACGCACCACGCCTTTGTAGGCGGTATCACGCGCTTCGGCAAATGCAGCGGCCAGGGCGGGGGCGTCAATCACTTCTTTGCCGTGCAAGGCGCGCGCAAAGCCGCGCCACAATTGCGAGAGAATGACCCCCGAATTGCCACGTGCGCCCATCAGTGCTCCCTGGGCTACGGCAGCGGCCATTTGCCCGGCGTTGTGATGTCCCAGGTTGCTGATTTCGTTATAAGCGGCTGTCATCGTTAACAGCATGTTCGTGCCGGTATCGCCATCGGGAACGGGGAACACATTCAGGGCGTTGACGGTCTGCTGGTTGGTGCGAAGCCAGGTCAGTCCGGCTTCGACCAGTTCTTTCAAGGCCAATCCATCGAACGACTTTCTCATCATGCGCGAAAATATCTCCTATCACCTGAAAGTACGCCGCGCCTGCTCGAGCAGGATTTGGGGATGACACAAACGTCTGCTCGATGTGTTTCTGCTCTGCCGGGTGGCGCGGCGCGCTCCCGGTGCTGACATGGGATGCGGGAAAAGAGAACACGCCTTACGGCAAAGGCGTGTTCCGCCATACACCTTAATCGGGGTTGCTGATGCGCAAGCCCTGTACGTGGACGTTGACTTCGTGAACTTTTAACCCAACTGTCTTTTCGACATGGTAGCGCACTGTGTTGGCAACGCTGGATGCCACCGAGGCGATGCGCGTGCCGTATTCTACGATGATGTAAATGTCAATGTCAAGTTTATCGCCGTCGAAATGCACATTCACGCCGCGCGTTGGTTCGCGCGTGATGGTGTTGGCAATTCCTTCGGCCAGGTTCTTGGGCGCCAACCCTACCACGCCATACGATTGCAGGGTCGCATGGTAAGCAATGGTGGCGATGGCGTTCGGCGCGATGTGAATGCTTCCCAGTGTGGTTTTTTCTTGTCCCATAGCGTGTGTCCTTTGCGAAATGTTTAACACTTTCCTTGTGAAAGGATGCGGTTTATGATAAAATACCGCGCCTGTTGAAAGCAGGCAAGAGCCTGTGGTTCTTTCAGGAATTATAGCAAGAAAGGATGAAATTACGATGGCAAAGTGCGCTCACTGTGGTAAGACCACCACCTTCGGTCACAATCGTTCTTTCTCCATGCGCGCCACCAACCGCAAATTCAAACCGAATTTGCAAAAAGTGACCGTTATTGAGAAAGGGCGCAAGTCGCAACGAACGCTTTGCACCAAGTGCATTCGCACGATGGTCAAAACGGCGTAAGGTTGTTTTTTTGGCTTTTTAGCGGCAATCGCGGCGTAAGCCGCGATTTTGCTTTTAACCGGCCAGGCCGGGCAGGCCGCCTGCACTTTGAGCCGTTTGCACGGCGCGCAGGCAAGCCTGGGCGAAGGCTTCGGCAGCGAATGCGCCAACGGTGGTGACATCAGCCCGTTTGGTGCCGGTGGAGAGGGCGAAAATGGTATCGCCATCGAGCAGGGTATGCGCCGGGCGGATGACGCGCGCCAGGCCGTCGTGCGCCATTTGCGCCATTTTATTGGCTTCGGCTTTGGTCAGCCGGGCGTTGGTGGCTACGACGCCGATGACCGTATTGGTTTTGGCAGCAAATTGCAGGATGGTGCGTCCTGGCAGAGTTTTCATCACTTTCAGTGTATCGGCAAAGCGGCGGGTTTCGCCAATTTTAAGCGGCCCGAGTTCGAGCGAGCGTGCTCCAGCCACGATTTCGCCGCTTTGGGGGTGGATGACATCGCCAAACGCATTGACTGCTACAATTGCGCCAATCACAATACCCCCGCCGATGTTGAGGCTGGCTGTGCCGAGACCGGACTTCATGGCGCTGCGGTTTCCGAAGATTTTGCCCACGCTGGCGCCTGTTCCGGCCCCAACGTTGCCCTCTTCGACCAGCCCGGCGTGGGCGGCACTGGCGGCGCGGTACCCCATTGCTGCGGTGGGGCGCACATCGCTTCGACCGATGTTCAGGTCGAAGAGAATGGCTGCCGGCACAATCGGAACCACCCCCGCGCCCGTGTTGAAGCCGATGTTCTGTTCCTCCAGGTATTTCATCACTCCGTCGGCGGCTTCCAATCCAAAGGCTGAACCGCCTGCCAGCACAACCGCATGAACCTGCTGTACCAGGTTGAGTGGGTCAAGCAAGTCGGTTTCACGTGTGCCGGGCGCGCTTCCACGCACATCTACGCCACCTACTGCACCTTTGCGACACAGGACGACCGTTACGCCGGTCAGCGCCTCCAGGTCTTGCGCCTGACCGACTTCGATGCCGGGAACATCTGTGATGGTGTTGTTCATGGATGACGCCAAAAAAGGGGCAGGCTGACCTGCCCCTGCGTGGAGATTACTCCAGTGCGCGGACGAGTTCCAGGAACTCTTCCCACTCTTCGCGGAAGAAATGTATCGTCAGATTGCCGAGTTCCACATGATAGGTGGTTTCGCCATCGGGTTCTTCGGCCTTCCAGACCAGGTAGTTTTCGGTCTCGGCCAGCGTTTCGGTGGTGGGTTCGGGGTTCTTGGGCATAATGTGCTCCTTTCAAAGATGAGTCCATTATAACTTTTTTTGAGGGTTCAGGTGTACTTTGGCGCGCAGACTTTCTATCCATTCACGGAATTGCACGCGCAGAGAGGGTGGGGTCGGGTGTTCTTCCAGGCCCTCCCAGGGGTCGAGGTCGAACAGTTTGCGGACAACGTAACGGAGAATCAGTTGTAGCGTTGCCAGGATGGGGGCGGCGATGACGACTCCCAGAACGCCCAGCAGGTCGAGTGCAATGATGGCCGCGACCAGCACTGCCGCCGGGTGGACTTTGAGCGTTTCAGCCATGATGCGCGGCGAGATGATGTTGTCGAGCAGGGCATCTATCAGCCAGCCGACGGCCAGTACGATGAGCATATATACGAGCGGACTCAAGCCGAATGGTTTGAAGGCCTGGAAGAAAGCCACCAGCGCCAGTACCGTCCAGGTGACGAACGGGCCGACATACGGCAGGAAGCGGGCCAGCCCGGCCAGCAGGGCTATCCCAAGCGCATAACTGACCCCCATCCCGCCCAGGACAATCGTGTATGTCACGGTGGAGATGCTGATAAGAATGATTTGCCCGCGCAAAAAGGCATTCCAGATGCGACCGATTTCTTTGCTCATGCGGGCGTAGTCTTCGCTGTAGCCTGGCAGGTTGACCTGGATGATGCGCTCGCGCAGTCCGCCGCTTTCGACCAGGATGAAGTAAGACACGATGAGGACGAATAGAGTCCATACCAGCGTGTTGACCGCGCCGCCTGCTACTTTGCCCAACAGCTCGCCGATTTGCCCTAAACCAGCTTGCACACTATCAATCAACTGGTTGCCCAGCTGCTCCAGGTTCAACACTTCGACATCCGGTACGAAAGGGCCGATGATTTGCTGTAACTGATTGGTGATTTGGTCAGCCAGACCGGGCAGGTCATCGAGGCTGCGTGTGACCAGGCCGATGAGGCTTTGAACTTGCGTGACAATCTCAAACCCGGCGATGGTCAGCAAGCCGGCCAGCAGCAGGATAAGCAGGAGATAAATGAGATTGACCGAGACGCTCCACTTGAGGTGCAGTTTGCGGGAGAGAAAACTGGCTGCCGGATAGAGCAGATAAACCAGGATAAAGGCCAGTAACAGGGGCGGCAGGATGGCCTGGAATTTGATGAGCATCCCGGCCAGGATGGCGACCAGGGTCAGGCCGACCACCAGTTTGGTGGTCGAAGTCCAGACGGGAGTGCGAGGGGAGGTGGTCATGGAGGCAGATTCAGGCGTCAATCGGAGGAAAGCGGTGATGTTTAGATTATAGCATTTCTGAAGGTGGTCTTCGAGCTGCCAATGGTCTTATGCTGGCAACCAGCAGCCATAACCAGGCCAGCGCGGTGATTTGCGCTGGAATCCAACCGGCGAGTGCATAACGCCAAAAGGCAACCCCGAGGGTGAGGGGAAGCAAGATACGCGAGGCTGTGATAAGGGTATGCACGCTCCAGAGCGGCCACGGACGCCGGAAGAAACTCAAGAAAACCGTTGTCAGTGTAAACGAAACCCATATGGGAGCAAGGCGCGGATAATTGGCGCGCAATACGTCGTCGAGTGCGCGGCGCAGGGCGATCAAACGGGGCAGATTGGGCGTTTGCTGGTAGAAATACTCATCGCGCCAGAGTTCTCCAAAGCCCGGCTCTCCAGGCAAAGGGTAAGTGTAGAGTGGTTCGAGCCGGGGCGTCAGGCCGTGCTGATATTTGTGGAACAAAATCTCCGCCGCGCGCAGGGGATTGGCGCGAATGGAATCCAGAGCGGCCTCGCCCATCAGGTCGAAAGCCTGATTGGAAGTGTATCCGGCCGCCAGCATGGCGGGGTAGATTTCCCAGCCGGTGGGAACACCTTTTGGGTCGGTGATGGTGATGGGGTGCGCCTGAATCACAGCTTGAATGGCCTGAATGGCTGGCGAATCGGGATGTGAAAAGCGTGTTCCAAGCGCATCTCCATAATAGACCCAGCCATCATACAGGACTTCGCCGCCATAGTTGCTCATGCCAAAGAAGCCGTGTACGCGTTGATTGTGCGCTGACCATGCCAGGATGGGCAGGGCGGCAGCGATGGCCGCCAGGGCTGTTATTCCAAAACGTTGTTTGTCGAAAGCACGGGTGCGTTTCCAGTTGTAGAACGGTGCAGCCAGGAGCCACAGTGCCCCCAGCGCCAGCATGGCAAGGTTTTCAGCGCGTAATAAAACGGCGAAAGAACCGGTGAGCAATGCGCCAAAAACGCGGCGGGGGGCAGGGTCTTGAAGCGCCGAAATCAGCAAACTCAAAAAGGTCAGCACGAAGAAGATGTTGGGGACATCGGACATGACGACCCCGGTATAGGAGAGTAAATCGGGAGAAAGCACCACCAGCAAGCCGGAAAGCAGTCCGATGGTGGGGGAATGGCTCAATTGCCAGCCCAGTCGGTAAGCGGGGAATATGCTTGCCAGAGCGAACAGGTGCAGGAGAATCTTGAGACCCCAGGCATTGTTGCCAGACATCCACAGAACCGGCGCGAACAGAAACGTGCTGCCCGGGCCGCGATACATCGAAACACCGTCCAGGTTGCCATATTTCAGCAGGTGGAAACTTCCCTGGAGCAAACCGTGGCTATCGGGATTGAGGATGAGGGGGATGGTCAGGGCGTTGAACGTATAGACACACAGTCCCGTCAGCAACAGAAGCAACAAATTGCGGCGATGAACTTTTGCAGGAGGAGAGTCGTGACGAAGAGAAGCGTTGGCAACGTGTTGGAGCAGGAGTAAGGCGAAGCCTGTGCTTGCCAGAGAAAAAAGGCTTGCACCGAGCAAAAAGATACGAAAGGCAAGCCCCGGTAGACCGCGATAATCGGCATACAGGCGCAGGGTGGTCTGCCCGGGCAGGTCTTCGCGTAAGTTCAGGGTGAGGCTGCGCCCGTTCAGGGTGATTTGTGCGCTCCCACTTTCGGGAGAGGTGAGCAACAAGAGTTCGATAGGCTTGCCCGCTGCGGCGCGGAAATTCAAGCGCAGAGGAGCTGAAACGGGCAAAGCCTGAAGGAAATCTTCTCGTATCTGCCAGGTGCTTTCGCGCGCGATTTCTTCCAATGAGAGCGGATTATCATCGTTTTTGATTTCGACCAGTGCAATTGGGCCATTTTGCGCGGTTATCGTCAGGGTTTGGTAGGTTTCAGGCAGATGGTAGGTGCGCCAGGCGATTAAGCCACCCAGCAGAAGGGCTGCGAGAAGATATACTGTTCGCGTAAGACGGGGAAGACGTTCCCAAATGGGTGAAAGGTGTCGGCTGCCTATCTGCGTTGCGGCGAGCGAGAGCGGCCATAGCGTGAACAACCCGGCGAGTATCCACAGGCCGGGTTGCTCCCAAAGGTTCAGCAGGTGATGCGCCAGGCCGACGAACAAAAGTGTGCCGGCCAGCACAGGTTTGAATGTGCGTATCAATGTTTGGAAGAGAGGTTGTCTTTCTTTCACCGGGTTCAGGCTGCCTGAAGTTGTTCCAGGCATCGCCGGGCGAGGGTGGCGGCCACCTCGCGGCGGTATTCGGCAGAGGCCCAGGCGTCGGTGGCTTCGTGGAAGGCATTGCGGGCAGCGGCTTCCAGTCCGTCTGCTTCGGTGCCGTCCATTGCCAGCAGCGGACTGACGCCATAGCCGCCAAGCGCCAGACGGGTGCGTCCGCTCTTCCATTGGGTCAGGGCGGCGCACACCATCGGCACGTCGGTTGGTGTGCGTGCCACCTGCTCATAGGCCAATCTGGCGTTTAATGGAATGCTCAGCAGGGTGATGAGGCCTGCCGGGCGCAGCGCCCAGTATTCTGCCAGGGTGATGACGGATGGCTGTTTGCGCACGACCGTTATCTTTGCATCCAGTGCCAGCATGGCTGTTCCGAAGGGGGAGCGTCCATCGCATGAGACCAGCGTCCCGGCGACGGTGGCAGCATTTCGTAAATTGAGCGGTGTTTCGAGCCGCAGGGTTTGTTTTAAGGCTTCGGGCGTGTGTTCGTGTTCGAGCAATTCCTGTAAGGTGACCGTTGCGCCGATTTCAAGTATATGTCCATGCACCGAAACCTGATTCAGCCCTAGATTTTGTAAATCAACTACGGCGAACGTGCGCGTTTTGAAGGCCGGGCTGTTGAGTTTCGTTCCTCCGCCAAGCGGCAGGGTATCTGGCTGGTCCAACAGGCGCAGGGCATCTTCCAAAGTATTCGGGCGGTAGTAGGCAGTAATCATGTGGTCTCCATCATGAAACGGTAGGACGACGTGTGTATTATAACGGAAGCGGAGAGACAAAACAGGTGTGACCACCACAGATGTTTATCTGTGCGAGGCAACGTTGTGATTCAATCCAGAAGAAGCTTTTTGCGCTTTTTGCGTTGAGAAAAGTTATAATCAAGCCAGAAATTTCCCGAAAAGCACAAGGGTTACCAATTGGGAGGTTGCCATGCCCCATCCCCTGGCCGGTCAGCCGGCTGCGCGCGAGCAGTTATGTAACATCCCCAAACTGGTTTCGGCCTACTACACTGAACAACCTGACCCCGACTCCCCGTCCCAGCAGGTGGCGTTTGGCACATCGGGGCATCGCGGCACGTCGCTGGAAGCGGCTTTCAACGAAGCGCACATTCTGGCGGTTTGTCAGGCGCTGGTGGAATATCGCCAGGCGCAAGGCATTAGCGGACCGTTGTTCATCGGCAAGGATACCCATGCGCTCTCCGAACCGGCGGAAGCGACTGCCATTGAAGTTTTTGCCGCCAATGGAGTGGAAATCCGTATCACCAACGGGTACACGCCCACACCGGTCATTTCACATGCCATCCTGACCTATAACCGGGGTCGGACATCTGGGCTGGCCGATGGCGTGGTCATCACCCCTTCGCATAACCCGCCTGAAGATGGCGGTTTCAAATACAATCCGCCCAGCGGTGGCCCGGCTGGCCCGGAGATTACGAACCATATCCAGGCGCGTGCGAATGAAATCCTGCGCGCAGGTCTGAAAGCGGTGAAACGGATTGTGCTGCGTAAAGCGCTGAAGGTTGAAACCACGCGGGAATACGATTTCGTCACGCCGTATGTGCGCGATTTGGAGAATGTAGTTGAGCTGCAACAGGTCGCCCGCTCGGGCATTCGGATTGGGGTAGACCCGATGGGTGGTGCGGCGATAGCGTATTGGGATGCGATTGCAGAAATCTACCGTCTGAATCTCACTGTGGTTAATCGCACAATAGACCCGGCGTTTTCGTTCATGACGCTCGACCACGACGGCAAAATCCGCATGGATTGTTCCTCGCCGTATGCAATGGCCGGGCTGATTCGGTTGAAGGATGATTTTGACATCGCCTTTGGCAATGACCCGGATGTAGACCGACACGGTATTGTGACGCCTTCTGCCGGGCTGATGAACCCCAATCACTATCTGGCGGTTGCTATCTGGTATCTCTTTCAGAATCGTCCCTATTGGCGGGCTGATGCCAGAGTGGGGAAGACGCTCGTTTCCAGTTCCATAATCGACCGGGTGGCGGCGGCGCTGGGGCGTGAACTGGCCGAAGTGCCGGTCGGGTTCAAGTGGTTTGTGGATGGTCTTCTGGATGGGTCATTTGGGTTTGGCGGGGAGGAAAGTGCCGGCGCTTCCTTTTTGCGGAAGGATGGCACCGTCTGGACGACCGATAAGGATGGCATGCTCCTGAACCTGTTGGCGGCGGAAATTACCGCCCTGAGCGGACGTGACCCGGCGCAACATTATCGTGAATTGACCGAACGGTTTGGGGCGCCGCTCTATAAACGGATGGACGCAAAGGCAACGGCGGCGCAAAAGGCCATTTTGAAGAATCTCTCGCCTGAAGCGGTGAAAGCCGAAACCCTGGCAGGTGACCATATTACCGCGCGGTTGACGCGCGCTCCTGGCAATGGGGCGTCCATCGGCGGCCTGAAGGTAATCACCGCCAATGGCTGGTTTGCTGCGCGTCCCTCCGGCACGGAAGAGATTTATAAAATTTATGCTGAAAGTTTTGTGGATGAAGCCCACCTGGAACGAATTCTCGCTGAAGCACAGGAGATTGTGGCGAATGCGATAGGCCGCTCGTAAAAAAATGGCGTATGCCCAATGCTGCCGGTGCTGACATGAACTTTCCATCTTCCTTGCTCTCGTTTTTACGCAAAGTAGAACGGGCGGTTGTCTTGACCGGCGCAGGAGTTTCTCAGGAATCGGGTTTGCGGACGTTTCGAGATGCGCAAAGCGGTCTTTGGGCGCAGTATCGCCCCGAAGATTTGGCGACGCCCCAGGCTTTTGCCCGCGACCCGCAGCTGGTGTGGGATTGGTACGCGTTGCGGCGCGAGAAGGCGCGTTCGGCGGAGCCGAATCCGGGTCACTTTGCGCTGGTGGAGATGGAAAAGCGCATTGCGGAGTTTACGCTCATCACGCAAAATGTGGATGGTCTGCATCAGCGCGCAGGCAGTGTGCGCGTTGTGGAACTGCACGGTAATCTTCAGCGGGTGAAATGTTCGCGCTGCGGTCAACAGGCATCAGCGTGGGAGGCAGCGTCTCCCAAAGTGCCGCAGTGTCTGCGTTGTGGTGGTCTGTTGCGACCTGATGTGGTCTGGTTTGGTGAGTCGCTGCCGCCGCATGCGCTGGCAGCCGCTATTCAGGCATCGCAAACGTGTCAGGTCTTCTTTTCGATTGGCACTTCGGGGCTGGTACAGCCGGCTGCTTCGCTGGCGTATGCCGCACGTGAGCGGGGTGCGGTGGTGGTGGAAATTAACCTGGAACCGACCCCGCTCACCGGACAGGTTGATTTCTTTTTGCAGGGAAAATCGGGGGAGATTTTGCCGGCACTGGTGAACGCAACCTGGCCCAGCGAAGACTCGCCGGGCCAGATTCGAGAATGAAAGGAAGGCTGCCGGGGTCAGGCGTTCCAGCTGCTCATGCGTTCGCGCCAGTCGGCAATTCGTTCGCGTTGCCAGACGGCCAGAATGCCCAATACGATGAAAAGTATGCCCGTACAGCCAATCAGCAGGACGGTTGCCAGGCCGCGCAGGACGCTGAATAAGACGGTGATGACACCGAGTACAACCAGGAAAATGGGCGTAAATACCAGGCTGCGTGAACGAATTACCAGTCCGTAAACCATGACGGCGATGGATTGGAAGAACAGGGCAGCAAAATAGGCCAGCGAGTTGTTGGCGACCATCTGAACATACGATGTGCCAAGCAGGATGAGTTGGGAAATCATGCCGGTCAGGAAGGCGGCCGTTTTTGCGCTGGAGCGGGTGAGGAAGTAGTGCATCAGTAAGCCCAGCAAGGCTGCCCCAACCGAGAAGAATTGTGGCTCGGTGATGTTTATCTCAAACAGGATGATGTAGTAGGCCAGCAGGTAGAATCCGTTGGCCGGAAAACCAAGCCAGACGTTGCGCCGATAGAAGGCCTCTACCGCCCAAACGGTGGCGCTTAAAGCCGCGTAGAGGCTGCTCCATGCGCTGATACCTTCAAATATGGCTACAAATGCGTTGATGGTCGCCAAAATCAGGCCGCTGAGCCGGCGATTTTGCCCCCAACCCAGGGGTTTATCTACGAAGCCGAGGAAATATAGTGTTGTTGCCAGCACGGCAAGCACACCGGCAGCCTGTGTTAAGCCTGCCAGGCCGCTCAGTGTCAGTACAGTGACGGTGAGTGAGAAGTAGAAGGGGAAGGAGAGGTCGGGTTTGCGATAGAACAGAGCATAACCCAGCAAGAGCAAGGTGTAAAGAATAGCGGCAATCCCATCGGCTGGCAAGGCGTTTTTCCACCCGCTAAGCAGGAAGGCATTCCCAGCCAGGGCAACCAGCATGCCTCCCACGCGCGGCAGGATTTTGCCCGCTGAACGGTTCGCCAGGAAGCGCTCGAAGAGCATATCGAATCCCAGCAGGATGATGGTGCTGCCTGCAAGATAAATGGAGAGTCGTGTGACGTCGTTTTCTTGCAGGATGAAAATGAAAGCCAGCGTGTAGATGGCGTAGACTGTCAATTCCAACCAGGGAAGGCGTTTGAACGTTTCCGCGATGAACAAGAGACCCAGGACAGCAGCATACCACCCATCACCACTTCCGTTGTATGTCCAGCAGGTGGCAGCGAGAAAGCCACCCACTGCCAGGCCAGACCAACGCATGTTTTCGCTCCATTCCCAGGTCTTTGGGTTTTGGTTCAAGGCTATGCCAATGCCGTAATAAATAATCGCCAGGAGCGTAAGGGCTGGCAGCCACCAGTCAAGTTGCCAGCCGTTCAGGATGTAAACGACCAGGAAGGGGAGTTGCGCGGTAAAGGCGAAGAGCAAAACAGGCGCTCGGTAGAAGAGCGCATAAGTCAGGAAGAGTGCGCTGTATGTCAGACCGATGGCGATGTTCAGGACGGAAACCGGGGTGTCGCTGGTGAATAAGGCGGTGTTGCCCACTAATGCAATGATTGCGGCAATGGCGCGAGGGGCAATTTTGAAGGGGGTGCGACGCGGCAGGGTACGCTCGAAGAACATATCCAACAGAAGCGAGATGCCGCTGACACCCAGCAGATAGGGATGGATGGAGGTCACTCCATTATCGTTCAGGAGCAGGCTGAGTGCCAGTGCATAGATGGCATGCACGCCAACTTCAAGCCAGGCCAGGTACGCAAAGGTCTCGATGACGAACAGGATGCCGAGAATGCTCACGTACCAACCATCGCCTGGGCCTGCATAAGTTCCGGCCAACAGGGACAGGACTGTTCCCAGTCCCAGTCCCGACCAACGGAAGGCATTGGCCCAGTGTTTTTTCCGGTCAAAGATGGTCAGGCCGTATCCGAAGAGATAGTAAATAGTGGACACCAGCGTAAGCACTGGCAGCCACCAGTCAAGCCGAACGTGCTGCAACAAAAAGAACACACTGAGCGGAAGATGGACGGTGAAAAGCGGCAGCAATGCGGGCATCCAAAATCGCAGGGCATAACCTAAACCAACCAGGGTAAACAGGCCAAACGCGAGCGAGGAAACTCCCCAGTCCTGGGGCTTCGCAAGCAAGGATAGGATGACACCAATGAACCAGGCGGGAATGGCGAAGAAACGCACCGGCCATCGCCACCCTCGATGAGCGTTTACTGCACCGGGCATCAACCAGTCTACCAGAGAGAGCGGCACCACCAGACCGGAGATAGTAAGAATGGAACTGATTTCGAGTTTTGCGATGGGTGGCAGGGAGAAAAACACAAACCAGGTGATTACCCAGCAGCCCACTGCCACTGTCCACACCCACCAGCGCATACGAAAGATTTGGTCCAGGCTCAGCACCACTGCCGAGGCGGCAAACAGGCCAAAGCCAAGCCAGATGCTTTCTGGTATGCCAGTGAGCGCGCTTACGAAGAAGAGCGGTATACCGGCCAGGTTGAACGGCAGGCTTAAGCGCGAAATGCGTTCATTTTTGAAGAACGAGGCAGCTTCTCCGGTTGCGAACAGGATAAATGCCCAAAACCACCAGCCGATGGCGTACACTGTGTCGCTCGGATTAGATTCTTTAAGGGTTAGCCAGGCGACCGGGATGAGGGAGATGGTGGCAAGGAAGCGAAACGGAGAGAAGGGAAAAATGAAGTCACTGGCTGTATAGAAAAGGAAGGCAATCACACACGTAAATGCCGAGAACAACCACCAGGGTTGTGGGTAATACTCTCTGGAGAGATTGACAATTGCAACTGCTGTTGCACTGGCCAGGATGAAAAGCTGGAAGAGTTGAATAATGAGATAAAGTGGCCTCGCAAAGGTTGGCGATTGCCATTTTTTAAGCAGGTAAACGCCTCCTATTCCTATGAGACCTGTTCCAGCCAGGCAGAAGAGGTGGAATTCCGAGACAGATGTGATTGTGTTCGCAAAGTTTAATGCGGCAAGTGCCAGTGCAACAAACGATGCAAGTGAGAAGAAGCGGGAGACGTAAAACCAGGTGCTGAAGCCCCACAGAATCGAGAAAAACGTCATCACAAGCATCCAGTAGGATGAAAGCTGCGAGTCGTACAGCTGGTCGGTCAGTACGCCAGCAGAGATGAGCAAGAGTGCCGAGAAAACCAGCCACAGGACGAAACTGGGTTGCGGCAGGCGTTTTTTCAGGCCCAGCGCACCGCTGCCAAACAATGCCGAGACGCCTAACAAAATGGGCAGGCGCAAGGTTTCAACCACCGCTGCCAGGATGAGCGCGGCAGCAATCACAAAAAATGCCCCGAGGTATAGGGCAATTTTGATGCTGGCTTCGGAGAGGAACAGGGAGGCAATCGAGGGAGAAGCGGACGGTACGGAGGAGGGAGCAGAAGACGCGGGGGAAACAGAGGGTGGAACGGACGAAGCAGATGGAGCGGATGCAGGAACGGCTGGGGCGGGCGGTACAGACGGAGTAGATGCAGAAACGGGTGGGGTGGGTGGTACCGACGGGGGAACAGATGCAGGAACGGGTGGGGTGGGTGGTACCGATGGGGGAACGGATGCAGGAGCGGATGGGACGGGCGCTACCGACGGAGAAGCGGATACGGTAACGACCGAAGACGATGGAGGCGGAGCGCCTGCAAGCTTTGCTTTTGCTTGTTGATAGGGTCGGCGCAGAATTTCTGCCCCTCTCTCGGTGATAAGCCCTGCTTTGCGCCATCGTTCAATTTCCGATAGCATGAATTCGATTTGTTCCAGGGTATATTCACTCATTTTGGCCTCCTTTGTGGAGGAAAACACTCTCCTTTTTTCAACGTTACGCCGGTATCGAAAGAATGGTTGCGAATTTTCTAATGAATAGCCCGGACGTGAATGTCCGGGCCAGGTTCAAGAGAGTTTGTGGATGTTCACTCCAGCAAGAAAATATAGGTAGTGTATGCTTCCAGGCGTGAGAGCGGCACAAAAGGTGCAAAGCCACCACCGCTGATTTCTAATTTTGCGGTTTGCGTTGTGCCAAAGAGAGGGCGCAAGGTGTATTCTCCATCCCGCAGCGCACCACCGGTAAGGGTTAGTTTGTAATCGGTGATGGGTTGTTTGCTCAAGTTGATGAGGATGAGCGCGGTTTGCTGTTCACTCCTGCGCAGAATCGCATAAACCGCCGGGTTGCCGGTCTCTACTAAGATAACTTCTCCAATGCGCAGCGCGAGGTTCTCGCGTCGCAGGGCAATCAGTTTGCGATAATGATTGAGCAAAGAAGCGGGGTCATTTTCTTGTGCTGCAACGTTTTTTGTCCGATAATCTTCGTTGATGCGAATCCATGGTTGTCCTGTGGTGAAGCCCGCTCCCGGTTCTGCGCTCCATTGCATCGGTGTACGGATGTATTCATCCGGTTTTTGGCCGCTCATTCCGATTTCTTCGCCATAATACAGGTAAGGCGTGCCAGGACCGGTCAGGAGCATGGAAGCGGCTGTTTTCGCCTGCCCGACGTTGCCTTTGAAGACGCTCATCACACGCTCCTGGTCATGATTGGTGAGAAAAGTGGCGTAGTTTCCATGCGGCGCGCCTGCCAGGGTGAACTTCAGGGCGCTGATGGCGCTGGAATTGGCCTCGCCGCGCGCGCTGTTGAGGTAGCCGCTGGCGAGTTCAAAGTTGAAGATGTGGTCCATCTGTTCTTCGCCACCGCCATAGGCACGGATGAGTGTGCCGCCTGCGCCATACACTTCTCCTACGGTGTAAAACTCCGCGTTCAGGTTTTTATAAAAAGTGTAAAACTCACGCAGCCAGGCATGTGTGGCGGGAGTATTTTCCTGCTTGCCGTTTTCTTCGATGAGGTGCTTTACTGCATCTATGCGGAAGCCATCCACGCCTACGTCGGTCAGCCAGAAACGCACGACTTTTTTGATTTGGGCAGTGACTTCAGGGTTGGTGTAGTTCAGGTCAGGCATGCCGCCCCAGAACAGTCCGTAGTAATAGCCAGTGGAGGCTTTGTGCCAGGCGGGGCCGCCATAAGGCCCTTTTTGCCCCGGGTCAGTATCTGACCAGACGTAGTAGTTACGGTACGGTGATTGTGGATTGAGTGCCGCCTGGAAGAAGGGATGCTGGCTGGAGGTATGGTTTGGCACAAAATCAATGATGACGCGGATTTGTCGCTGATGGGCTTCTGCCAGTAGCTGCTTGAAATCTTGCATCGTACCGTAGGTCGGGTTAACGGCGTAATAGTTCAGCACATCGTAGCCGTGATAAGAGGGCGAGGGGTGGATGGGCATCAGCCATAGGGCGGTCACCCCTAACGATTGCAGGTAGTCCAATCGCTGGATGATGCCCTGAAAGTCGCCGATACCGTTTCCGTCAGAATCCTGAAACGAGCGGACGAAAATTTCGTAGAAGATGGCTTCGCGCCACCAGGGGAGAGACTGGCCTGACGCTGAAGAGAGTTCTATTTGCGTTGGTTGGGCTGGTTGTATGTCCGCAACGTCGGGGGTAGGGGATACAGTGCAGGAGATGAGCAAACTCATAAACAAGGTAAACAGGATGAAAGGTTTCATGTGGCTCTTGAAAGAATTTTTCCTCTTTTGCCTTTCGGTTGGCAGAAAGACAAAAGAGGAAAGGAGAAAGAATGTGTAGATGATGGATTAACCTTTCACCGCGCCAGTGGTCAGGCCGCTGGTGATGTATTTTTGCAATGCAATGTAGGTGATGGCAACCGGCAGGGCGACAATCACCGCAAAAGCCGAGAAACGGTTCCACGGGATGGCGTTGGCGTACTGACCGGTCATGTTATACAGGGTCATCGAGAGCGTATAATCTTGCGGTTTGGTCAGGAACAGCCAGGGCAGGGCAAATTCCTGCCAGTGACCGATGAAGCCCAGGAAGAAGGTGACGGCTAGCTGTGGTACGGCCAGCGGCAAGACAATAAGGAAGAAGATTTGGTTGGGGCTGGCGCCGTCAATCGCGGCGGCTTCTTCCAGCTCGCGCGGAATCGTATCCAGGTAGCCTTTGAGGTTCCAGATGGCAAAGGGCAGGGCGCCTGAAATCATGGCGATGCCTACGCCCAGCAGGGAGTCGCGCAGGTTGAAGAGCAGTTTTCCGCCCTCACAGGTTGTGAACGGATTGAATGCCAGGACGCCCGGTGCGCATTCTACAATCCGGAAGCTATTCATCAAAAGGAAGAGCGGCGTAGCCAGGCCCACCGCCGGCATAAGCAGGGGGATGAAGACCATAATCATCAACACCTGCCGCAGTTTAAACTTGAAGCGCGAGAAGGCATACGCGGCGGTGACGGCTATCATGAGCGCCACCAGGCCAACCCCCACCGACAGCAGAAAACTGTTCCGTAAAAGTTCCAGGAAGGTAACCGGGTTTGCCGTAGGGCGGTCCAGCACTTGCTGGTAAGCGACGAAGGAAATTTCACGCGGAAGCAGTTGCAACGCTGAAGGTCGCATGGTTTGCGAACTGAACGAGAGTGTGATGATGTACATGATGGGGAACATCACTTCCAGCGTGATGAGCAGCGTCAAGGCCTGGAGCAGAAGTTGCCGCCAGAGCGGCAGGTCACGTCCGCCGACCTCGTTGGAGGTGTTCATGGTGAGCAGGCGGAGGAGCAGGTTTTTCTTGGGTTCGCTGGCAGTGGTCATGTCAGGCCTCCGTGTAGGTTTCAGTGGCGCGGGTGATGCGGTTGGTAATCAGGAAGACCGTGAGGGAGACGAAGAAAATGAAAACCGAGAAGGCCGCTGCCGCGCCGTAAAGTCGCAGGTTACGTACCAGGTCATAAGCGAAGGTCACCAGGATTTCGGTGGTGCGCGCTGGGCCGCCGCCGGTCATGAAGTAGACAAATGCAAACAGGTTGAAGGAGGTGGTGAAGCCGTAGACGGCTGCCGGTATCATCGCTGGTCGCAGGAGCGGCACGGTGATGTGCCAGAATTGCTGGCTGTCGGATGCACCGTCAATGGAGGCGGCTTCGTAAAGGTCTTTGGGAATACTCTGCAGCGCGCCGGTAGCAACGACGGTCATAAAAGGCCACCCCAGCCAGAAGTTGGCAATCATCATCGCATAGTATGCCAGCGGCAGAGGCCCGTTGGGTAAGAGCCAGGGGATGGGTGGGGTGTATTCGGTCAGCCAGCGGATGCGTACCGGGTCGGTCGCACCGAACCACATGGCAACAGTGGTCAGGAATTGATTCATGGCCCCATATTGCTCGTCAAAAATGTTTCGCCACACCGTAGCAACTACCAGGGGCGGGACGACGACTGGCAAGATGTAAATTGCGCGATAAATTTTTTTGAACCACAGTCCTTGCACGTTCAGCAAGACGGCAATCAGCACTCCTGCCGGAACATGGAGCATGACGTTGGTGATGGCCCACCAGAAGTTGTATGTGAGAACACGGAAGAACTCGAAGTTCTGCACGGGCAGGCCGCCGGTCAGGATGTCTATGTAGTTCTTCAGGCCGACCCATTGCAGCGTAGGGGAGGCAAGGCCAAAGCGCAAGTCTTTGGTGGCGAAATCGGTGAACGAGACAATTACCTGATAGACCAGCGGGTAGAAAGTGATGACGGCCATAACGGCAAAGGCCGGCAACAGGTAGAGGTAGGGCAAGAGCGCCCGCCGCAACCGTGCGCCGTAGGAGACAGTGCCTGCAATTTCCATCGTTGCCATGAAGGTTTACTCCTGTCGTTCAGGGTTGAAGAGATAGAAGGGCATTCGTGCGTTCACAATTTACGGATTAGCAGAAGTTCAGAAATTATAAGCCGTAACTCGTCAACGCAGATACCGGAAAATGAGTGGTCAGGCCGTTTGTGCCAATAGGGAAGGGCGAACAGGGGTATCCCTGTTCGCCCTGGAGTGCGGGGGAATTACTTGTTGGCGTTAGCAGTGGCGTTGGCAACCCAATCGGCAGCAGGCGTGCCTTTTTCGAAGACTTCATCGGTGCCGCAGAAGTTGGACCAGTACAGGCCAAGCTGCGGAACCTGCGGGCGGACGTAGCCGGTCTTGAAGGCTTCGACCAGGCCCTTGATGAGCGGGTCGGTGATTTCCACATCGGTGCGGGCCGGAACGTGACCAGCTTCGTTCATCATGATGGTCTGGGCGTTCTTGCCGGTCAGGTAGAGGGCCACTTCGAGAGCAGCTTCTTTGTTGGCGCTGTTCGGGTTGAAGTAGAAGCCATCCACGCCGAGCAGGGGGTTCGCAGGGCCACCGGGGCCAGAGGGCAGGGGCGCAACAGCGAGTTTGTCGCCGAGGGCTTTCTTGTAGTCGCCCATCGCCCAGTTACCATTGGTGATGGCAGCCACTTTGCCTTCCGAGAAGGGCGCCAGGCCATCGCTGTCGTTCTTGGGCCAGCCGTTCTTCTTGGAAATCTGATACAGGTCGTTCAGGTACGCCATTGCATCAGCAACGCCGCCCTGGTCGGCTACCACTTTCCAGTTGCTGTCGAAGATTTTGCCGCCGAAGGCGCCGAAGAAGCCCCAGTGATGGTAGCAGCCGTAGGAAATGGCGATGGGCGTGCCGCCTTCCATGAGGGCCTTAAGTTCATCGGTGGTCTTGGGAGCCTGGGGCAGCATGTCTTTGTTGTACCAGAAGGCAACCGCTTTGAGCGATTCGGGAATGCCGTACAGTTTGCCATCCACGCTCATGCCTTCCACGGAGAGCGGAGCGTAAGCGCCCAGCTTGTCTTTGGCCAGGTCGGTGATGTCAGCAATCAGACCAGCGCGGGCATCGTTACCGAGCTCGTCGTTGGGGGCAATGAACATATCTGGGCCGCCGCCAGCAGCGACATCGGTGCGGTACTTGTTGAAGATGTCATTGAACGGGACCTGCAAAACCTGGATGTCGTACTGCGGCAGGTCGGTTTTGGCCTGTTCCAGAATCTTCTGGAGCGCAACTTCTTCGGCGGAGCCGGTGCCGTAAGCGTGCCAGAAGGTCACGGTCTTCTTTTCAACAGGGGCAGCGGTGGGCTGCTGGGGTGCAGCGGTGGGCTGCTGGGGCGCGGCGGTGGGGGTCGCCGGGCTGCCACAAGCGGCCAGGACAAACGAGGCAATCAGAAGGGTGCTGAGCAGTGCCAGCAAAGACTTTTTCATTTCTCTTTCTCCTTTTTGTTTAGAAAGTAGATTGGGTTTTGAGAAGCCGGAGCTTCTTTTCAACGAGCGGAATGAATAGAGTGGTATCTCTCAATGGAAATTGCATCACCTCCTTTGCTCGGTGGCTTGATGCAATGCAATAGACAAGGCCTGTACGACTGCACCCATCGCAGAGGAATGCCTGCGTAAAACAGCAGTGTTGATTTTGACCGTGCGTGCAGAAGCCTGAAGACTGCGCCGGGCAACGGTATCGCGGATGGGCTGAAGCAACAAATCTCCAACCTGCGCTACACCGCCGCCAACGACTATCATGCGCGGATTGAACAGGTTGACCAGACCGGCGATAGCGATTCCCAGATAACTGCCGGCGCGGCTGATAATTTGCTGGGCCACCAGGTCGCCACGGCGGGCGGCAGAGGCCACATCGCGCGCAGTGATTTCTTCGACCGGGCCCAGGCTGGCGAGCAGGGTGCGCTTTCCTTGTCGGATAGCTTCGCGGGCCTGGCGCGCGATGGCGCGGCCTCCGGCCAACGCTTCGAGACAGCCCGCGTTGCCGCATTCGCACAGCGGGCCGTTTTCTTCGATGGTCAGATGTCCTATTTCGCCTGCCGAGCCGGTTGCGCCGCGGTAGATTTGTCCGTTGAGCAACAAGCCCGAACCGATGCCCGTGCCGACTTTGATATAAGCCAGGAAGTTCTCTCCGCGCCCAGCGCCGTAGGCCCATTCGCCAATAGCGCCGAGTTCGGCATCATTGTTGAGCGAGACGGGCAGGTTCCACTTTTCTTCCAGGCTGGCCTGGATGGGATAACCATCCCAGCCGGGCATAATCGGCGGGGCAAAAACCATCCCGGCTTCGCTGGCGATAGGGCCGGGAACACCCAGGCCAATCGCGCCCAGGTTGGCGGGGGTCATCTCGTGTTTTTTGAGCAATTCAGCAAGCAGGGTGCTGGCCTGGCCAAGGCATTTCTCCGGGCCATCGGCAATGTTGAAGGGGACTTCGACCTCGTCCAGAACCTGGGCGGCAAAATCGGCCAGCATGACCAGCAAATGCGAAGCGCCCATGTCAATGCCGGCTACGAAGCCGCGCGCGGGGTTAATTTCCAGAATGATGGGCGGACGCCCACTTTGTTTGTTGCGCGATTCCGTCTCGCGAACGACTTTGCTTTCCAGCAGGTCGTTGACGATGGCGGTCATGGCGGCGCGACTGAGGTCCATACGCTGGGCCAGTTCGGCGCGCGAAATTCCGCCGGGCGTAAAACGGATTAAATCTAAAACGGCATGTTTGTTAAGGTTCTTAACAACCTGTTGCGGAGGAGACCAGGTGAACGGTGTCATTTCTGCCGTTTGCGTCATTTTTCGCGCTTTTCCTGTGTTTTATAATAACACCAACTTGAGTTTTGTCAAGTTTTCTAACAATGTTTTTGGGGTGATTTTTGCTTTTGTATGGACATGTAACCGGTTACGCGCTGTCAGGCGGCAGCCAGTCAGGCAGAAGCGAAACGGTGACCGTCTTTCTTTAAGGCGGTCACCGTTCGGTAGGGAAAAAGCACGTACTGCTGCCTTCGGGCGATTTTACGGGCTTAAGCGCCGGGTCTTTTGGTTACTTGACGCGCAGCGCATCCCAGCCGGCGTAGCGCGCGGTATCACCCAGTTCGGCTTCGATGCGCAGGAGTTGGTTGTATTTGGCCACGCGGTCCGAGCGCGCGGGAGCGCCGGTCTTGATTTGGCCCATGTTGAGCGCGACGGACAGGTCGGCGATGGTTGAGTCTTCGGTTTCGCCGGAGCGGTGGGAGGTAACGGTGCGCCAGCCAGCGCGGTGACACAGTTCTACCGCCTCGATGGTTTCGGTGAGCGAGCCAATCTGGTTCAGTTTGACCAGCAGGGCGTTGGCAGCGCGCTCCTGAATGCCGCGCCGCACACGTTGCGGGTTGGTGACGAGCAAGTCATCGCCCACGATTTGGATTTTGTCGCCCAGTTGTTGGGTGAGCAGCACCCACGATTCCCAGTCATCCTGCGCCAGGCCGTCTTCGAGCGAGACGATGGGGTATTGCCGCACCCAGTTGGCCCAGAATTCGACCATTTCCGGGCCGGTCAGTTTCTTGCCTTCTTTGCGCAGGTTATAGGTCCTGGTCTCTTCGTCGAAGAGTTCCGAAGCTGCCGGGTCGAGCGCGATGGCGACCTGTTCGCCGCGTCCGGCTTTGAAGCCGGCCTTTTCGATGGCTTCCAGGATGACTTCAACGGCTTCGTTATTGGCTTTGAGCGCCGGGGCATAGCCGCCTTCGTCACCGACCAGCGTGGCATAGCCTTTGGATTTCAATACCGATTTGAGCGCATGGTAGATTTCCGCGCCCCAGCGCAACCCTTCGGCAAAAGAGGGCGCGCCCAGCGGCATGACCATGAATTCCTGTGCGTCGGTGCTTTGCCAGCCGGTGTGTGCGCCGCCGTTCAGGATGTTCATCATCGGGACGGGCAAGACATGGGCATAGACGCCACCGATGTAGCGATAGAGCGGTAGACCGAGTGCGTTGGCTGCGGCTTTGGCAACCGCCAGGGAGACGCCCAGAATGGCATTCGCGCCCAGTTTGGCCTTGTTGGGTGTGCCATCCAGCGCCAGCAGTTCGGCGTCAATTCCCTTCTGGTCGAGGGCATCCCAGCCGAACAGGGCATCGGCAATCGTTTCATTCACGTTGGCAACGGCCTTGCTCACGCCTTTGCCCAGATAACGGCCTTTGTCGCCGTCGCGCAGTTCCAGAGCCTCGTGAATTCCAGTCGAAGCGCCGGAAGGCACGGCGGCGCGGCCCCAGGAACCGTCAGCCAGCACGACTTCGACTTCAACGGTTGGGTTGCCACGCGAATCCAGGATTTCGAGCGCGGAAATGCTTTCAATTGTGGTATCCATACAAACTCCTTGAAAAAGTGATAAGAACGCTCTGCGCGTGAGAGTGTTCTTTTGGTTGGTTATTTTGACACCCGGCCAAGTATAATCCGATTTTCGATTTTGGATTTGCGATTTTTGATGGGTGTTGGTGAGATATGCCGAAACGCCTGGAACTCCCTGCAAACGACCCTCGTCCCCGTCTGTATTATCCGCTTTATGAAACCGCCTTGCACAGGTTTGCAGTGTGGTTTTTTCGCCGCGCACTTCGACCGTTTATGGATTTGCGCGTGCACGGCGTGGAACATGTGCCGATGAGCGGCGCCGCGATAGTGACGTGCAATCATCTGGTGGATTGGGATGTCTTTCCGCTTCAGCTGGCTTTGCCGCGTATGATTTACTACATGGGTAAGGCCGAACTTTTTCAGTTTCCTCCGCTTCACTGGTTGTTTCGGCAGTTGGGGGGCTTTCCCGTATATCGCGGCGAGCGAGACCGCTGGGCGTTGGAACATGCCCACAAAATTCTGGCAAGCGGGCAGATGGTGGCGATGTTTCCTGAAGGAACGCGCTCACGCGGAAAGGGGCTGGCGCCTGCCAGGCCGGGCGCGGCACGGCTGGCGTTGGAGGCTGGCTGTCCGGTGATTGTGGTTGCTATCAACGGTGTGCAGAATTTGTTCAAGACCTTTCCGCGCCGCGCAGTGGTGGAGGTGGTGATTGCCCCGCCGATTTTTCCTTCTGAAGAAGATACGCCTCTTTCGTTGACCGATAAAATTATGTTCACAATGGCTGCCAATTTGCCGCCGGCGTTACGGGGGGTATATGCAGAGCATCCGGCTGGGTGGGGACAGAATGCCTGATTCGTTATTGCAGAGGGCGACGAATCCAAATCCAACCTTCTTTACGGGCACGTTCCGGTTCTGGAGGCGGCAGGCTTTTGCCGGAGAGAAAATCGGCCCCAGCCAGCACGCACACCAGCGCATCCAGTGCGTCGGCATCGGCAAGCGGGAGTGATACGTCTTCGCACAGAGTGAGGTGCTGGCGTAAGCCCGTCAGGATTTCGCTCCGTGTGTCGGTTTGCCCGCTCTTCTTGTAGCCAGAAGCAGGTAACCCGCAGGCGGTGAGCGTGCCAGCCGGATACACTTCGATGGCCGCAATGCCCTGGATGGATGGTGACCAGGCCAGTGGGATGGGCTGACCCGTGAGACGGCGCAATTCTCCCAGCAGGCGAAGTGCGGCATGGGCGGTGCGGGCAATCCGGTCTGCGCCTACATCCAGTGGTTGGCGACCCACAAGCTGTTTTACGAACTGGTCGGTTTGCCTGCGGAACAGTGTTTCGGCTGCGTTTTCGATGGTCTCTCCAGCCTGGTGTTGTGCCAGGTTGCGCCCGAAGGCGGCAGGCCAGCCCAGGGGCGCATCTATGGCAAGCAGCGCAGGTTGTTCTGCGGGCAGCCAGCGCAACAGCGTCTGGACAATCGGCTCGTCGGGAGTGCCGACCCCAATGCGGAGAACTTGGGTGCGTTGGCCGTTCCATGTTGCCAGTGCAAGGCCTGTTTTGGTCGGGTCGGTGGCGCAATCCAGGCCAACAATCATGGTGGTCATTGCGTGTTCCTTGAAATTACCGTGCAATCACGCCCGGCGGCTTTGGCCTGATACATGGCCTGGTCGGCCTGCAGGAGCAACTCATCGAGCGAGCGGCTTTCCGCGTTCAATTTTGCGCCGCCAATGCTGATGGTCACGCAAATCTCGATGCCATTGCAGGTCACCGGGTGTTGTTTCACCGCCTGGTTGATACGGTGGGCAATCTCTTGCAGGGTACCCAGATGGGCGCGTGGCAACAGGGCGACGAACTCTTCGCCGCCGTAGCGGGCCACCAGGTCGGTGGGGCGCAGATTGTTGCGGATGCAGGCGGCCACCGCGCGCAGGACGGCATCGCCTGCCTGATGACCGAAGCGGTCATTGACCGTCTTGAAATGGTCAATGTCCATCATCAGCGCCGCCAGCTCGTAGGGCGGATGCAGACTGCGTTCATAAAGCAGTTCGGCTTGAGCAAAGAAACCACGCCGGTTCAGCAAACCGGTCAACGGGTCGGTGATGGAGAGTTCTTTCAGCCTGGCTTCGGCAATTTTACGGGCAGTGATGTCTTCTTTGACGGCCACGTAGTGGATGATTTGTCCGTCTGGGGCGTGGATGGGGGCTATGACGGTAAATTCCCAGTAAATTTCGCCGTTCTTGCGGCGGTTGATGAGTTCGCCGCGCCAGGTCTTTCCGGCCAGCAGCGTTGTCCACATTTCCTGGAACGTTTCGGGTGAGGTTTGACCGGATTTTAAAATTCGAGGGTTCTGGCCCTTCACTTCTTCGAAGGTGTAGCCAGTTGCCAGCGTGAAGGCGGCATTCACGTACTCGATTTCTGCTTGCGGATTGGTAATGACAATGCTGCTGGGGCTTTGTTCCACCGCAACCGAAAGTTTGCGCAGTTGGGCGTTGGCGTTTTGCAAATCTGCCGTGCGCTGGGAGACATGCGTTTCCAGGTTGCGAATCAAGTCGTCCAACGCGCTGGTCATGTTGTTGAACGCTGTCGTCAGATAGCCAATTTCATCACTATATTCAACGGGAATGCGTTCGTGCTTTTGGTTGCGGTCGAATTGCTCTACGCCATAGAGGAGCGTCTGCAAAGGCCGGGCAATAACTCTGAGCAGAAGGACAGGTAACCCTATCAGGAACAGCAGGTTGCTGACCAGAATGGCGATTGCCAGCGGCGCAAGAAAGGCGTGAATAAACTGGCGAAAGGCAAGATACTGGTCATCCAGCGCGCCCTCTGGCCCGAAGGAGAGAGGCAGCCTGGCAAAACTTACCCGTGCGGCAGAATCCAGGCCTGGTTTGGCGCCGATGAGCCAGGGAGAGGCATCGGGGCGGTCGTTGGTGGAGTATTGAATTTGCCAGGGCAGACCGTTGTAAGTCAGGTCTATGTATCCGTCCAGGTATAGGATAACCTGAAAAGTATATTTTTGTTCCGGCTGGTGAAAGGCGCTGACCTGGTCGTAGGTGACGATGAGACGCTGTGTTTCCTGAAGCATGTAGATGCCGCTTTGCGGATTGGCTTCGGGGTACAAATCCAGGAAAAGGGCAAAGAAGAGAGGAATATTCGAAAGACGGTATTCCAGACTCCAGGATGTTCCAGGCTGGCCGAAGGCAATCCTTCCATCGTGGTGAATGAACAGTCGCTCGTATGTTTGACCAAAGAAGGGGAAGAGAAATTCCACCTGAGCATACCCTTCAGGACTGTTCGGTTTATCTTTCAGTCTCAGCAGGCGTCCCTTTTCCATTTCGAAGTGAAAGGGGATTTCTTCTACATCATAGCCACCCCTGTCGTTGGGCGTGAAGCGGATGGTGCGGTTATCTATCAGCGCAGGCCGATATTGCGCCGCGTAGGCCGGTGTTACCAGCCAGGCAATTACGCCAAAGAGCGATAGCGTGGCGGTCAGCACGGTGCCAGAGAATTTGGCCAACAATGAAGTGGATTCCGGCTGAGAGACCAGGTAATTCAATGCGAACAGGAAAATACACAGCAGAATTCCAACCGAGACGGAGATGTGATAAAACGGCGTGGAAATGTAGTCATAAGAGCGGCCAATCGTCAAGAGCATCAAGATGACCGGCATCAGAAAAATGAGCGCAAAGCGGCGCGCAGCCACGTTGTGCCAGTGTTTGACGGTGCCGCGCGCAAACACGAACACCACCCATCCGAAAAGCGCAACCGGCCAGTAATCCAGGTTGGGAGGGCGAAAAATCACTTCTGCCTGGCTCAGCAGCAAAAAGCGTTCGATCGCAATCTTCAATTCCCAACCCAGATAGGCCAGGCTGACCAGTAACGCAAGCCAGCGTTCGATTTTCTGTTGCGGAACAGGCTCAGGAAAACTGTAGGCGAATTGAATCAGAAATACCAGCAGCAGCGCCAGCAGGCTGTTCAGCAGGTACACCACAATCAATCGCGCTGTGGGCAGGAAAGAGACTTCCAGAAACAGCGCCAGCGAGAACAACGTGGTCGTGATGAAAAAAAGGACGAGAAAGCGGTCGGCGGTGGAAGCGCGGGTGTTTGGCCTGACCGCGAACCGCCATATCAGATAGACCGTGATGGACAGCGACAGAAGGAACTGGTTCAGGTAACTGATGGATGCGGGGGTCAGGTAAAGAGTGGGCATTTACAATTCCCTGGCCAGCCGTTCGATGCGCTCCAGAAACAGGGTGATGAATTCCCTCGTATGCACGTTGAGCGCAACACGCATATTGGCAGGTTTCTCGGTCATGTGGTAGAAATCGGCAAAGGTTTTGCCCATCGAAACGCCGCCCTGAATGTCCACATCCACGAAATATTCTTCGTACTCACACAAAGCGGGGGCAAAGGTGAGTGCCAGTGCCAGAGGGTCGTTGATGACGCAGCCTTCGATACCTTGATAGGAATCGTGAAACTCCATGTAGAAGCGCGTTGCCTCGGCGATGAAGCGTACAAGGGGCGAATCGATTTGCAGCAGGCGGGCAACATCGGCAGGAGTCAGAATGCACTGGTAGGTGACATCCAGCGGCACGAGTGTTATCGGCGCGCCGGCATGAAAGACGATGTGCGCTGCATGGGGGTCTACATAGGTATTGAATTCGGCCAGCGGAGTGGTGTTTCCTGGATGCCGGATGGCGCCGCCCATGATAACCAGCTCCCGAATGGCCGGGATGATACGCGGCTCCTTTCGCATTGCCAGGGCCAGGTTGGTGAGTGGTCCAATAGCCGCTACGGTGTATTCGCCAGGCGCGGCAAGCAGTTTTTCGATGAGAAAATCCACCGCATGTTGGCGGATGGGTTGCCTTTGCGGAGGGGGCAGTTTGGCATAACCCAAACCGCTTTGCCCATGCGTTTCCGGGGCGAGCAGGGAGGGCTGAACCAGTGGCAGTTCGCAACCGCGCGCAACCGGAATGTGACTTGCTCCAGCCAGCTCCAGCACCGCAAGGGCGTTGGTCACGGCTTGTTCAACAGAACAGTTGCCGTGTACCACGCTGATTCCTTCCAGCGAAAGTTCGGGTGAGGCCAGCGCAAGCAGGATGGCAAGCGAATCGTCTATGCCGGGGTCGGTATCTAGGAGCAGGCGTTTGGGCATTCGAAAGTGGGTGCTTCTTCAGCCAGAGGTATGATGTAACAGAAGTGTGTTGATTGTATCACTGTGGATTGCTTTGCAGGCGTTCGGGAAGGCGGATAGTTTCGGGTACAATTCTCCCATCTCGTACTGAAGGTGAACGCGATGACCAGAGTTCTTTCTCGCCGTGATTTTCTCAAACTCTCCGCCCTGGGCCTGGGTGCGTTGGCGCTGCGTCCTTACCGGTGGCCTGATTTAGAAGCGCTTGCCCGTCCCAGGCGTTTGCCGCAATTCCCCAATAGCCCTATTATTGGACGCGTGGTAGATAACGGCATTGACCTGCGCAGCCGCCCAACCAACGACCCGGCGCTCAACACCTCCATTCGCAAATTGCAGGCCGATACGCTCGTGGTATGGGAGCGGGAAGTAGTCGGGAATGTGATTGGTGGTCTGGTCAACCAGAAGTATGTGCAGACGCCGGAAGGTTACATTTACGGTTCGATGGTGCAGCCAACCCGTAACCTGCCCAACACGCCCCTGACCGAAATGCCCGCCGGACAAAATGGCTTTTGGGCTGAAGTCACCGTGCCGTATGTGGATTTGGCACATGAAGGCAACATTGTTTCGCCCTGGCTGCTCGACCATATCGCGTACAACTTTCCTCCCCGCCTGTATTACGGTCAGGTGGTCTGGATAGACCGAATCCGTACCTCGAACGGTTTCGTGGAATACCGCTGGAACGAAGACGCAAATGGGCGTGGTTATGGCTACGGCGCTTATGGCGAATTCTACTGGGCCGATGGAGCGGCCTTCAAAGTGCTGACTGACGAAGATGTCTCGATGATTAGCCCGGAGGTAGACCCTAACGACAAGACCATCGCCATCAATCTGGATTTCCAGACGCTCTCGTGCTACGAAGCCGGACGGGAGGTCTTCTTTTGCCGCATTGCTTCGGGACGGGTGTTTGACCCTGCTACGGGCGAAGTGAGCGATAAATATGCCACCCCCACCGGCACGTTGCTCACGCACTGGAAGATTATTTCCAAAAACATGACCGCTGGAAACGAGTCCTCCGGCTACTCCACGCCTGCGGTTCCCTGGTGTACTTACATTCAGGGCGGAGTTGCCATTCATGGCGCGCACTGGCACAATGCGTTTGGAGAGCCGCGTTCGCACGGCTGTGTTAACGTGCGACCTGAGGATGCCAAATGGATTTTTCGCTGGACGACCCCCTACGTCTCGCTGGCGGCGGGTGAGGAGCGTCGCAGCCTGCCTGAACACGGTACGGTCGTCAAATCTACGCAGCGGACGTTTTAGTTACCGCTCCTCGCGTGCGTAAGCCGTCATCAGCGCGGCAGGTGCGCCAATGCGTCGTTTGGCGGCCTGGTCTGAACTGAGCCATAAGACCAGGATGGTGAGCAGGTAGGGGAGCATATTCAGCAAATTCGGAGAAATTCCCAGCGGTTGAAGACGAAACTGTAACACCCGCACCCCGCCGAAAAGATAAGCCCCCAGTAAGGCACGACTTGGGTCCCACATGGCAAAAATAGTCAGTGCCACCACAATCCAGCCGGCGCCGGCGGTCATGCCTTCTATCCAGGCTGGTGCGTAGGAGATGGAAAGATACGAGCCGCCAATGCCGGCCATCATGCCACCGAAGACCACGGCGGCGTAGCGCACGAAGGTCACATCTACCCCCAGTGCGTCAGCAGCCGCCGGGTTTTCCCCCACCGAGCGCAGCGTGATGCCCAGCCGGGTTTTGTAGAGAAAAAACCATAAAACCGGCACCAGCACAATGCTCAAATACACCATCAGGTCGAATTGGAAGAAGAGTTCACCCACGATAGGCAGATTGCTCAAAACCGGGATTTCCAGCGGTTGAAGGCGAGCTGCCAAGGGCTGGCCGACGAATTGCTTTCCCATCAGACTGCTGATGCCCAGCCCCAGCATGGTCAGTGCCAGCCCCGAAACGACCTGGTTCACCCGCAGGGTGATGCTGGCAAACGCATGGATAAGCGCAAACAGCCCGCCCACCAGCGCTGCTGTCAGGATGCCCAGCGCTGCACTACCGGTCGTCTGCGCCGCCGCAAAACCGGAGACCGCGCCCATAATCATCATCCCTTCCATCCCCAGGTTCAAAATGCCAGAGCGTTCGGCATATACTTCGCCCAGCGTGCCATAGAGCAGGGGCGTTCCAGCGCGGATAGCCGCCGGAATGGCAAGCACGACCGTGACCAGAATGGTGAGCAAGTTCTCCAGAAGTCCTGCAACGAAATCGGGCATAGTCATCTCTCCAGGCGCAGGCGGTATTGATTGAAAAGTTCTGAGGCAATCACGAACAGAAGAATGACACCGTTGAAAATCTGCACGGTGGCGGCGGGCAGGTTCAACGCAATCTGAATGGCATCACCGCCCACCAGCAGCCCGCCCAGCAAAAAGGCCGTCAGCATGGCTGCCAGCGGGTTAAGCCGCGCCAGCCAGGCCACAATAATGGCGGTGAACCCATAGCCTGGTGAGAGTGCCTCTGGCGGGCGCAGGCGAAAGTGAATGCCTGCCACCTCGCCCATGCCGGCCAGACCGGCCAGTCCTCCGCTGATGAGCATCACCAGTAATGCCACTTTACGGTAATCCATCCCGGCGTAGCGCGCTGCTTCGGGGTTTTCTCCGGTCACGCGAATTTCATACCCCAGTTTGGTGCGCGTCAGCAGCAAATACACCAGAATTGCTGCTGCAATTGCCAGCAGCAGGGTCACGTAGTGAACACGTGTGCCAGGCAGAATGGGGATGTGCGCTGCAGCGGGAAACTCGTCCGTAATCGGAAAACCGCGTGTATCCGAGCCGCGCCAGGGGCCGTATACCAGGAACTTGACGGCCTCATACGCCACATACACCAGCATCAGGCTGGTCAGGGTCTCGTCTACCCGGAAGCGCGTTTTGAGCAGCGCCGGAATGCTCGCCCACAGCGCCCCACCCAAAAAACCGCCCACAAACATCGCCGGCAACAAGAGAAAGCCCGGCCAGGTGGGGAACAGGCGCACGATGCCGGTGGCGAAGATGGCGCCAATCATGAACTGGCCTTCGGCGCCGATGTTGTACATCCGTCCCCGAAAAGCCAGCGTCAGGCCTACCCCGGCCAGCATCAGCGGGATAGATTTGGTGACCGTCTCTTGCAGGCCGTAAAAACTGCCAAACCCGCCGCGAAAGATGCGCTGAAACGCCGTGAGCGGGTCTACGCCTAAGGTGGCGAAGATGACGGCAACCGTCACGAGCGCCAGAAGCAGCCCAACGGTCAGCGATGCGGCCGGAAGCCAGCGCGGCGAAGACAGGCGTTTCTCGATGCGAAGGCTGGGAAGATTCATGCCGGTTCTCCTGCGGTGGGTTCTGCTGTCGGCTGGCGCAGTGCGCCGGCCATCATCAGGCCAATTTTTTCCAAATCCATTGTTTGTGCCGTAAATTCTCCCATGATTTGCCCCTCGAAAAGCACCGCCAGCCGGTCGCTGAGCGCCATGGCTTCTTTCAAGTCATCAGAAATGAGCAGAACTGCTGCGCCGCGCGCGCGCTCTTCCAACAGGAGATTCCAAATCGTTTCCGTTGCGCCCACATCCAGGCCGCTGGTGGGCTGCGCCACCAGGAGCAGGGCAGGCCGCTCGGTCATCTCCCGCGCCAGTAGAGCGCGTTGAATGTTGCCGCCCGAAAGCCGTTTGATGGGCGTCTGCCGGTTGGGGGTGGAGATGGCGTATTCGCGGATGAGTGTGTCGGCATGGGTGGCAACGGCTTCGGCATCCAAAAACACCTTGCGGCCAATGGGAGGCCGTGCGTAGTTTTTGAGAATCATGTTTTCGGCCACGCTCATGCTGGGGATGAGCGCCATCCAGCGTTCGCCCGGCACAAAGCCGATTCCTCGTTCGATGCGCATGCGCGGCGGTGTCTGGGTCACATCTTCGCCCTGGAACAGGATTTTGCCGCCGGAAACCGGCCTTAGCCCGGCAATCGCCTCAACCAGTTCGCGCTGACCGTTGCCCGAAACGCCCGCAATGCCCAAAATCTCTCCGGCGCGCACCTCCAGCGAGAGATTGACGACCGCCGGAAGCCCCTTGTCGCTCACAACGTTCAGATTTTCCACCTTCAGCACAGGTGCGCCAGGTGTCACGGCTTTTTTCTCTAATCGGAACAAGACATCGCGTCCCACCATCAATTGCGCCAGTTCACGCACGTTGGTCTGCGCTGTTTCCAGCGTGGCAATGGATTTGCCCGCCCGCATGACCGTCACACGGTCGCTTACTTCCATCACCTCTTCCAGTTTGTGGGTGATGAAAATGACCGTCAGCCCCTCGGCGGTCATGCGCCGCAGGATGTGGAGCAGCTCAAGCGCCTCGCCGGGGGTGAGCATGGAAGTCGGCTCATCCATAATCAGAATTTCGACCCCTCGATAGAGCGCTTTGAGAATTTCTACCCGTTGCTGTTCGCCTGCCGAAAGTTGCCAGATGCGCGCATCCGGGTCCACTTTCAGGCCATATTTCTCGGCCAGCGCCAGAATGCGCGGGCGCGCGCTTTGTTCGGGGAAAAAGAAACGCTCTCGCAAACCCAGGATGACGTTTTCCAGGACGGTATGGGTCTGTACCAGACGAAATTGCTGATGAATCATCCCGATTCCTAGCGTGATGGCGTCGTGCGGGGAGTGAATGGTCACGCGCCGTCCTTTCACCCAGATTTCACCTTCGTCTGGGTGGTAGATGCCGTACAGCACATTCATCAGCGAGGTTTTGCCGGCGCCGTTTTCGCCCAGCAAAGCGTGAATTTCTCCCCGCCGCACTTCCAGGTTAGCGCGGTCATTCGCGGTGACGCCGGGAAAGCGTTTGACGATTCCGCGCAGGGCAACAGCGAGCGTGTGTTCCGGCTTAGCGGATGTCATGCCTGCCTCCAGTCCAGTGATACAAATTGGGTGGGGGGCAAATTCTGCCTCCCACCCAATGCGAACAACGAATTCTTTTATGGGTTGGCTTTACCGATGACGCCTTCCACGAACCAGTTGATGGTCGTGACCTCGAAGTACGATAGCCGTTGCCCGGCTTTGACTTTGAGATTGCCATCCTGGTCGTTGATGGGTCCGGTGAACGGGTCGAACAGAACGGCGGGGTCTTTCATCTGCTCGATGCGCTTGAACACCAGGTCATACACGCTGATTTCGCCCAGAACGGGGTCGTTGACTTTTCGCGCTTTCAGGTCAGCCTCGAACACCGGGTTAATCGGTTCGCCGAATTTGCCGCCCAATTCCACTGCTGCGCGCCCGCCCAGGTTCGGATAGCCGCTCAACAGACCCCAGTAGTCCACGTTCTCCAGGTTTTTGGTGGTATAGATGCCCAGATGAATCTTGGTCAGGATGTCTTCGTACAGGACGCCCCAATCTACCAGCTGGCCGCTGACCAGGGATTTCGGCCCGAACTGCGCCATTGGGCTGTAGTGACCGAAGGAGTAAACGGGTTGCCCTTTGGCGGTGTACTCCTCGGCAACCTGCACGACGGTGGCGGTATCTTCGGTGAAGGCCAGCACATCTACCCCTTTGGCAATAAGCGCCTCGGCGGCTTCGCGGGCTTTGGCCGGGTCATACCAGGCAAAAATCCAGTTGACTTCCACAGTGGCGTTCGGGTTGACCTCGCGCACACCCCGCGTAAAGGCGTTGATGTGGCGAATCAGTTCGGGGATGGGGTGCGCGGCCACATAACCCACTTTGCCCGATTTGGTGAGCGCACCGGCCATCAGACCGTTGAGGTAGTACAACTGATAGAAATCGGCCATCAGAGTCCCCATGTTGGGGGCGCGCTTGTAACCCGAAACGTGGAAGAAGAAGTTATCGGGGTATTTTTGCGCGGCGGCCAGGGTGGCATCCATGAAGCCGAAGGATGTGGTGAAGACGACTTTGCATTTTTCTTCCACCACGAAGCGGTCAATGAAGCGTTCCGAGTCAGATTCCGGCACGGATTCGGCGTAAGCGGTCTCCAGCCAGTCGTACTTCTCGTCCACGTAGCGGCGGCCTACATCGTGAGCGTTTGTCCAGCCAATATCGCCGATGGGACCAACGTAAATGAAACAGGCCTTAAGTTTTTCGGCCTGGGCGCTTTCGCCGCCGGTTTGGGCTGCAGGCGCCTGGCCGCAGGCGGTCAGGATGAGCGCAAAAACGGCCATCAGCAGGGTAAGGCGAAACAGATTCTTTTGCATAGTGATACTCCTCCGTTTTTTGAATGGTTCAGGGAAGACAGCGGACAAAGAAAAAGGTGGATAAACGTTTCTGCAAGCCTCCTTTCTCACCTGCGAAGGTTGTCAGACAAATTGGGTTCGTATTCAGGATACAAAATTTTGGCACGGGAATCAATGCTTTTTTTCGCCAATGGCTGTGATGAAAAGCATATTCTCGTTCGCCAGACGATTGTAACCAGCCAGAGGGGCGGGTCGAAGTACCCGTTTGGGCGATTCCCGTTCCGGCGAAGCCGCGTTTTCGTTCGTTAATGTTAGCACAAAATCGCAGCGCTATGCGGGTGTTTGGTTACACAGGTTTGCCTTCACGCTGACGGGGGTCTTCGACCAGGCAAATCATCATCAACGTTACGATGACCCCGCCGATGGCCGAAGCCAGGAAGGTCGCCTGATAGCCGAACGAATCGGCAATCCACCCGCCCAGAATGGGCGCGACGATGGTGAAGGGTGCGACCAGCGTGTTCGACATGCCGATATACACCGGACGTTCGGCCTCTGTGCCGAACTCTACGGTGATTGCCATGCCAATCGTCCAATAGGCTACGTTGGCAAGTGCCGCAAAAATGAAGACCGGGTACAGCCAGTTGACCGAGGGCGCACCCCACGCCAGCAGAGAACTGACCACCACCGCAGCCATGCCAATAATCAGCATGGCGCGATGCCCTACCCGGTCACCCAGCCAGCCCATGCCGGCGTTGGCAATTGTTTGGGTAATGGTGAGGGTGGCAGTTAAGTACCCGGCAATGACCGGCCCCATCTCGAATCGGCGCAGGCCGTAAACGATGTAGAACGCAAAGCCCATAGTGGCGAACTGGTACAAAATGCGTACCAGCATAAATGCGGCGAAGTTCCGGTCGCGGCGCAAAATTGTCATCATGCCCGAAAAAACGGGGGTTTCACGCTCCGGCAGCACTTTTTCTTCATCCTGCGGTTCGCGGGTGAGACCCAGCACGGCCATCGAGAGCCAGTAGGCCAGCGAGGCAATCCCAAAGCACAGCACGTAATCGCGCGGACTCTCGAACAGGTCGAGCAGGTAGCCAGCCAGCACAGCCGCTCCACTGATGGTGATATTCGCAACGGCAGCCTGTAAACCAAAAAAAGACCCCCGCGCTTCGGAGGGGATGATTTTGGCAATCATGCTCTGCCAGGGATTGGCTGTGAAGCCCGACCCTAATCCCTGCCAGATGAGCAAGAGAAACGTCATTGGCAAGATGGCCTTTGCCCCCCAGACTGGCATGAGCCAGGCGGCCAGCGCCAGCCCCATAAACGGCAGGCGTTCGTGGATGGTCATCATCATCACCATCGGTTTGTAGCGCCGCAAGCGCGCTACCTGATTGGCCGTGAACAGTTGCGGCAGCTGCCAGCCCACGGCATGAATCGCCGGAATCAGGCCAATCAGAATAGCCGAATCGGTCATCTGGCTGACGAACAGGGGGATAATCGTGCCAAAGGAACTGAATCCCCAGCCAATGCCGAAAAATGCGGCATCTATCAGGCCGATAAAAACGTTGAAGCGAAGATGTTTATGAATAAAGGCGGAAACGGTGGTCATAAATCTTATGCTCCTCTCCGGGCGTTGGAGCAGAAAGGGAACAGCGAGCCGCAAACTTTGACCTGCACAACCCTGCGAGTATAGCAAACAAGCCGGATTTTGTGGCTGTGAGTTGACAAACTGCCTGCAACGGAGTATGATGAAAGTGAACGAACGTTCGTTTTTGAGAGCAGAGATGTTCCCTGAAGAATCCGTCAGCAAAGGCGAGCGCACTCGCGCCGCGATTCTCGATTCGGCTTACGACCTGTTCCTGACGCAGGGCTATTCAGCCACCTCCATGCGCCAGATTGCCCAAAAAGCCGGCATTGCGCTTGGCGGCATCTACAATCACTTCGAGAGCAAGGATGCGATTTTTCAGGAATTGATTATCAGCAAACACCCCTACCTGCAAATTTTGCCGGTTTTGCAGGCCGCGCCCGGCGCCACCACCGAAGAGTTCATCCGCAACGCGGCCCGCCTGGTGGAGCAGGAGATGGGACACCGCTCCGATTTCATCAAACTGATGTTCATCGAAATCGTTGAGTTCGAGGGGCGGCATTTTCCCAAAGTGCTGGAGACGGTTTTTCCGATGGCGTTGCCCCTGCTTCAGCGTTTCATTGCTCCTGGCAGCGGCGTGCGGCAGGATATGCCTCCCCCGTATCTGATTCGCGCGTTCATCGGCAATATCCTGGCTTTTTATTTGACCGATTTTCTGGTGGGGAACGCTTCGGTGCCGCCTGGCATTGGTGAAATGAAACTCGAACACTTCATGGAAATTTTTATGCACGGCGTGCTGGAAAGCGGAAGCCAGAATGCGGAATAATGGATGAATGATGAATGATGAATGATGAATGATGAATGCTCTGGTATTTCTTTTCTGTCACTTCAATCCCTCAATCTTCAATGCTCCAATCCCTCAATCCTTAATCCTCAATCCTCCAATCCCTCATGAACTCACGCCTTGCCTCCATCATCCGCAAAGAATTCATCCAGATTTTCCGTGACCGGCGCACGCTGGCCCTGATTCTGGTCATTCCCATCATGCAGTTGTTCCTGCTCGGCTACGCCGCCACCAACGATGTGCGCAACGTGCCGCTGGCGGTCTTCGACCAGAGCAAAAGCGCCGAATCGCGCGCCCTGCTCGACTCATATCGCGCCGCCGATTATTTTGCCCTGGCCTACGATGCCGGGTCGGAGGCCGAACTCCAACGGCTCATCGAAACCGGTCAGGCCAAAGCCGCGCTCATCATCCCGCCCGATTATGCCAGCCGCCTGAAAGCGGGCGATGCCCGGGTAATGTTCATTCTCGATGGCTCCGACCCGACCGTGGCCTCCACCGCGCTCTCGGCAGCACAGCTCATCGGGCAGAGTCACGCCACCTCCATTCTGGCCGAAAAAGTCGCCCGCTCTGGCCTGGCGCTCAAACTCCAGCCGCCGGTCGAAGTCCGCACCACCGTCTGGTACAACCCTGACCTCATCAGCGCGCACTTCATGATTCCGGGCGTAATCGGCATGATTCTCTACGCCATCACCGCCATTCTCACCGCCTCGGCGGTCGTCCGCGAGCGCGAGCGCGGCACCATCGAACAGCTCATCGTCACCCCCATTCGCCCGTGGGAACTGGTCATCGGCAAAATCATGCCCTACACCATCCTGGCGCTGTTCGATACGCTCACCGTCCTGTTCGTCGGCCACTGGTGGTTTGGCGTACCCATTCGCGGCTCGCTCTCGCTGATTATCGGCGTCTCGGCCATTTTTCTGCTCTCCGGTTTGGGGATTGGCCTGTTCGCCTCCACCGTTGCTAACACCCAGCAGGAGGCCATGCTGACGGTTTGGATGACCCTGCTGCCGAGCATTTTCCTCTCCGGTTTTTTCTTTCCGCTCGAGGCCATGCCCAAAATCCTGCAATGGATTTCCTACGCCATGCCCCTGCGCTACTATCTGAGCATCATTCGCGTCCTCTTGCTCAAGGGCGTTGGTCTGGAAAGCATCTTTCCCGATTTCGCCGCTCTGACCGTGTTCGGCCTGGTTATCATGACCGCTGCCGCGCTCCGGTTCCGCAAACGTTTGGATTGATTGGAGTCTGTTTATGAACCACAACCGCCCGCCTGTTCCCGTCATCATCATCGTCCTGCTCGCCATTTTCGGCGCGGCTGCCTACTTCTTGTGGCCGCAATTTCAGCCCGCCGCCGAAACCGGCCTGACCGCCTCCGGCACGGTGGAAACCGTCCAGACCTCCATCGCGCCCGAAGTGGCCGGGAAGGTCTTGGAAGTGTTGGTGGAAGAAGGGGATTCAGTCTCTGCCGGGCAGGTTCTCCTGCGCCTCGACCCTTCTCTGCTCGAAGCGCAGCGCGCTCTTGCTGCCTCGAACCTGGCTTCTGTTAAAGCGGCTGTCGTCACCGCTGAGGCCGCGCTCGCCTCCGCGCAGGCGCAGTACGACCTTACCGTTCAGGCTGCCCTGACCGAAGAAGCCGCCGTCCGCGCCGCCGATTGGAAATTGAGCAAGCCGACCGAGTTCGACCAGCCCTCCTGGTACTTTACCCGTGCCGAGCAGCTGACTGCCGCCGAAGCCGAACGCGCCGCCGCCCGCCAATCGCTCGACAAAGCCGCTGACCGCCTGGCCTCTTACCAAAAGCAGACCGCCGGACAGGACTTTCTCGAAGCCGAACGCCGCCTGGCCGCCGCCCGCGCCGCTTACGACCTGGCCAAATCCCTGCTTGATTCCACCTCCGGCGCCGACCAGACCCTGCGCGATGCCGCCCAAACCCGTTTCGACGACGCTCAATCGGAGCTGGAAGACGCCCAAAAAGCCTATGATGACCTCCTGACCACCGAAGCCGCTCAAGATATTCTCGAAGCCCGCGCCGACCTGCGCCTGGCGCAAGAGCGCGCCGACCGCGCCGCCGACCGTCTGCGCGCTTTGCAGACCGGCTTAAATTCCCCCAAAGTGCTGGCCGCGCAAAAAGTCGTCGAACAGGCCGAAGCCGCCCTGTCGCAGGCCAAAACCGCCGTCGCGCAGGCTGAAGCCAACCTGAAGGTCATTGAGACCCAAATTGCTAAACTGACCCTCACCGCCCCCGCCGATGGCGTCATTTTGACTCGCAGCGTCCAGCCAGGCGAAGTCGTCAGCCCCGGTTCGGTGGCGCTCACCCTCGCCAATCTCTCCGACCTGACCTTGACCGTTTACATCCCCGAAGACCGCTACGGCGAAGTGACGCTCGGCCAGACCGTCAGTGTGACGGTTGACTCCTTCCCCGGCGAGACCTTCCGCGCTATAGTTGTCCACATCTCCGACCGCGCCGAGTTCACCCCGCGCAATGTCCAGACCGTTGAAGGCCGCAAGACCACCGTCTTTGCCATCAAACTGCGCCTCGATGACCCGCAGGGGAAGTTGAAACCGGGTATGCCTGCGGATGTCAGGTTCAGTAATCAGTAATCAGTGGACAGTGAGCAGTGAGCAGTAATCAGTGAGCAGTGGACAGTAATGAGTGGTAAAAAGAGGATGTCCCTTTGGAGCAGGTTGAAATGATGGCACACGTCGAAGCACGCGGGTTACGAAAAAATTTTGGACATCTGGCGGCGGTGAATGCTTTGAGCCTGACCATCGCGCCGGGCGAGATTTACGGCCTGGTCGGCGCGGATGGGGCCGGGAAGACGACCACGCTGCGGTTGATTTGTGGCGCGCTGAAGCCCGATGCAGGCGAGGTCAGTGTCTGCGGTTTCGACCTTCGCCGCCAGACCGAGCAGGCCCGTGAGCAGATTGGCTATCTCTCCCAGCGTTTTTCGATGTACGAAGATTTGACCGTGCTGGAAAACATCCGTTTTTTTGCCGAAGTGCGCGGGCTCAGACCAGATGAGTGGTATCCGCGCTCACTGGAAATCCTCGAATTTGTGGGATTGGCAGACTTCAGGGACCGTTTTGCCGGGCAGCTTTCGGGCGGAATGAAACAAAAACTCGGCCTGGCCTCGGCCCTGGTCACCCGTCCGCGCGTCCTGCTGCTTGACGAACCCACCACCGGCGTTGACCCCGTCACCCGGCAGGATTTCTGGCAGTTGATTATTCATCTGGTCAGTACACCCACCTCTGACTCTCCCTCTATCTTCGGAGAAAATGGGGGGAGCCGGAGGGGGGTCTCTGTCCTCATCTCTACCCCCTACATGGACGAGGCCGCCCGCTGTCATCGCGTCGGGTTTATGAAGAAGGGCCAATTGATTGTCGAAGGTACGCCCGGCGAATTGCGCGCCCGGCTCGAGGGGCGCATTCTCGAATTGCGCGGCAGCCCGCTGACCGAGATTCGCCATCACGCGGCAGAAGTCCCTGGCGTGGAAGATGTGCAGGCCTTTGGCGACCGGCTGCATCTGCGGGTAGAATCTGGTCAGGCCGAAGCGGTGATGCGCCGCCTGCCCGCCCAACTTCAGCCGATGGGTGTTTCGATTGATGCTCTGCGTCCTGTCCCTGCCACGCTGGAGGATGTGTTTATCGCATTCTCCTGAGCCTGGAGAGTGAATGAAAGTGTTGTTTGCGTTTCTCTGTTGCTTCGTGGGGATGCTCTTGCTCGCCGCTTGCGCTCCGGTGGCTCCTGCCGTGCCTCCTGCTGCTGTCCCCGTTTCTCCTTCGCCGCGTCCCTCCCATACGCCTTTTGTTGAAGCAACGCTGCTCCCGACCGAAACGGCCTTGCCAGATGCCCATCTTGCGGAAACGAGCGGTGAAGTGGCCTCACGTCCGATGGAAAGTGCTGACTTCCAGCCAGCCTTTGTCCCCCAGCCGCTCTGGATGGGCGCGCAGGTTCGTACCGGTGAAGAAGGCCGCGCCCGGCTGGATTTACGCTCCGGTACGATGCTGCGCCTACTGCCCCGCACGCTCTTCACCTTGCAGGAAAGCCACCCGGAAGAAACCGGCCTGTTTACCCGTGTGCGGCTCTTGTTGGGGGAAATTTTCGTCCTGCTCACCGGCGGTGGAAGCGTGGAAGTCGAAACTGAGTTTGGAAATGCCGCTGTGCGCGGTTCGTACATGCTTGTTTCCCTTCTCCCCGAAGGCGGCCTGCTGGTACAGTGCCTGGAGGGGTTCTGCACCCTGGTCACGCCCTACATTTCGCTCGAATTGACCGGCGGGCAAGGTGTGCGCGTTCCGCCCCGGTGGAACGATAGCACGCCGCCTGCGCTGGATGTGTTTCGCCTGACGGAGAACGATTTGCGCCGCTGGCGGCAGGAGAACCCCGAAGTTGAAGGCATCTTGCCGCTGGTGAACGCTACCCTCACTGCCCTGCCGCCTTTGCCGCTGGAAACGCCAGCGCTTCCCGATGGCCTGCCTGCTCTGCCGGGCATTCTACCAACTGCTCCGGGTGGGCTTCCGGTTGCGCCTCCCGTCCGCACGCCTGAGCCGTCTCTCCCTTTCCCGCGCCCATGAAACGGTTTTCCCTCTCTCCGCGCGCCTGGTTGCTCATCAGCATTGCCTTTCTGCTGGTTTTGCTGGAACTGAGTGCCATCCTGCCGGATTGGTCCTCGCCGCTGGAGCGGGGCGATTATGCGTTTCGTGATTGGTTTTTGCGCCTGGCGCGCCCGGTTGCTCCGCATCCTGATATTGTGATTGCTGCCATAGACGATTTCTCGCTCGCCTGGAATCCCTCCCGCTGGCCCTGGCCGCGCCGCGACCTGGCCGAGATTGTGAACTGGTTGAACGCAGCGGGTGCGCGTGCCATAGGGGTAGATATTTTCCTTTTCGAGCCGGATTCTGACCCGCAGGGCGATTTGGCGCTGGCTGAAGCACTCCGCCAGGCCGAATTTTCTGCCGGTGTACTGCAAGTGACGCGTGACCCTTCTCTTGGCACGGAAACGCTGCACCTGCCGCTTCCACTCTATCGCCAGGTGTTCGATGGACTGGGCATTACCGCTGTCCGTGCGGATGAGGATGCCGTTTTGCGCGCCGTTCCGGCTTGCGACTCCTTCGATGGGCAGGTCTTCTGTCACTGGGCGTTTGCGCTGGCCCGGTCTCTGCTCCAGGCGGAATCTCCTGTTCCCGTCTCGCAACGAGCCTTGCTGTTCAATGGACGTCTCATTCCGCTCTATCAGGGGCGGATTCTCGTACCGTATGCCGGTCCAACCGGGACGTATCCCTACTACTCTGCGGCGCGTATCCCGCTGGGGGATTATCCCCCTGAAGCCTTTCGCGGCAAAATCGTCCTCTTGGGGGCAACCTCCAGCAGCTTGCAGGATATTTATCCTACCCCGTTTTCGGCGCGCCGCCCGATGCCTGGCGTGGAAGTGATTGCGAATTTGCTGGCGGCGATTCTCGCAGGGGTTTCCCTGCAAGTTGCGCCGGTCTGGGTCAATCTGGTGGCGATTGCGCTCATGGCGCTGCTGGCGGCGTGGATAGGTCGTCTGCACAGCCCGGCGTGGATGTTGGCTACCATGCTGACCGGAATGCTTGTTTATGCGCTCCTGGCGCTGCTTGTGTTTGTGCGCTTCCGCCTGTTCCTGCCCGTGACCGGCGCGGAAACCATGCTCTTTCTGGGCGTCGTCCTGCCTGGTCTGGAGCAGGCCATTGCTCAGGAGCGCGAGAAAGCCCGTATCCGCCGCCTGTTTAGCCGTTTTATCGCCCCGGCGATGGTTGAACAATTGCTTCAGACCCCGCGCCTGGAAGCGCTCAACAAACGCGCCGACCTGACCATCCTGTTTTCGGACATTCGTGGCTTTACCTCGCTGTCTGAGCGGCTTGCACCGGAACAGGTCGTTGCCCTGCTCAATCCCTACCTGGCTGAGATGACTGAAATTATTCACCGGAACGGCGGCACGGTGGATAAGTATGAAGGCGACGCCATTCTGGCCTTCTTCGGGGAACCGCTGCCGATGTCTGACCATGCTCGGCGGGCAGTGCGTGCCGCGTTGGAGATGCGTCTTGCGCTCGATGGCCTGATGGCACGCTGGAGCGCGCAAGGAATTGCCCCGGAGCGCTTCGAGATTGGCGTAGGCCTCGATTGCGGCGAAGTCTTTGTGGGTCTGCTCGGTTCGGAACAGCGTATCAACTACACCGTCATCGGTGACCACGTCAACCTGGCGGCGCGCATTCAGGATTTGACCAAGACTTATGCCTGGCCTGTGCTGATGAGCGAGGCCGTCTATCGGCGGGTGGAAGCCGAGTTTGACTGTGAATTTGTGGCCGAAACGCAGGTCAAAGGCAAGCAGGAGCCCGTCAGGCTTTACAAACTGATTGGTCTGCGCGGTGCGTCCCAGGAATCGCGCTTGCGGGCCTACAAAACTGTGGAGGCGGCATGATAACAATAGACCTCTCTACCCTCGTTGACCGTCCTGTGCCGGAGATTTTCGATTTTCCTCCTTCATCATTCCGAATTCTGCCTTTCCGGAGTTCCCATGCCCTTACCTGTTATCTACGTGGATGAATTGACCCGCAAATTTGGCGATTTTACCGCCGTTGACCATGTTTCCTTTGAAGTTAATCCCGGTGAAATCGTTGGCTACCTGGGGCCCAACGGCTGCGGCAAGACGACCACCATTCGGATGCTGCTCGGTCTGCTGGCGCCGACCTCCGGCAGCGCCATCGTTCTCGGCTTCGATTCATTCCGCCAATCGGAGCAGGTGCGCGCCCGCGCCGGGTATATGTCGCAAAAGTTTGCCATTTACGATGACCTGACCGTTTGGGAGAACCTGGTCTTTTACGGTGGCGTGTACGGCATCAACGACCCGGCGCGCATTCAAGAAACGCTGGCGCAGGTTGGCTTGTCGGGCCACGAAACCGTCCTGACACGCGAACTTTCGGCGGGATGGCGGCAGCGCCTGGCGCTGGGGATTGCAATTGTCCACCGCCCGCAACTCCTGTTTCTGGATGAACCCACCAGCGGCGTGGACCCCAATGCCCGCCGCGCCTTTTGGGATTTGATTTACGACCTGGCGGCACAGGGTGTCACCATCCTGGTCACTACCCACTACATGGACGAGGCTGAATACTGCCATCGCGTAGGGATGATGCGCGATGGTAAATTGCTGGCGATGGATACGCCGCTCGTCCTGAAGGAGCGGTATGTTCCTGGGCAGGTCTACGAAATCTATACCGCAGCCCTGCTGGCCGGACTGGGGGCGCTGGAACAAACTCCCGGCGTGCTGCGCGCCGCCCTGGCGGGCGACCACCTGCGGGTGATTGTCGAGCAAGGCTTGGGGGAGCAAACCCTCAAAAGCGCACTGGCTGCGACGGGCGTGACCATTGCCTCCATCCAAAAAGGAGAGCCAACGCTGGAAGATGTGTTTTTAACCCTCGCGAAAGGCTAAACTTATGAAAATACTGCACCGACACTGGATACTTGTTGGGCTGGCAATCTTTTTGGGAGTAGCCGTTTTTGCTTCCCAATTACCAAATGCGGATTGGGACGGTACCTATCGTCCAGTGGTCGAAAGTGTACTCCAGGGGCAGAATCCTTATACGGTTCGCACCTTTGCCAACCCTCCCTGGACGGTTTTGCTGTTACTTCCTTTTGCTTTTTTTCATCCGGAATTCGCGCGTGGACTGTTTTTTGCCGCAAGCGTGGCCGTTTTTTTCTGGATTGCCTGGAAAGTTAAAGCACCTCCTCTGGCTGCGATTGCCTTGTTTCTCTCCCCCACCTTTATTGGCGGTTTACTGGCGAACAATCTGGATATTTTTGTGCTTGCTGGGGTGTTATTGCCTCCTGCCTGGGGATTGTTCGTCCTGTTCATCAAACCCCAACTTGGGTTTGGGGCAGCAATTTACTACCTGGTGGATGCCTGGAAGACCGACCGCTGGCGGCGTGTTTTTGCCACGTTTGCGCCGGTGACGCTGGGATTGGCGTTGACGTTCGTGCTGTTTCCCGTCCTGGCAGAAAGGTTGTTCTTCATGCCTTCTGTTAACCCCTGGAATCGCAGCATCTTTCCCTATGGAGTGCCTCTCGGATTGCTGTTCTTGTGGTTAGCCATTCGCAACCGCAATCCTTTTTTGGCCCTGGCTGTTGGGCCGCTCATCAGCCCGTACACCACGCTGTATTCTTACGCCGCGGTTCAGATTGCCTTGCTTCACGAGGATGTAGAACAATGGATACGCCGTGATGTGCTGCAAATCCTGCTGACGGTGTTTCTGTGGGCTGTGACGCTTATCTTCAGGTTGTGACCCTGTGGTTTTGATTGCAAGATTGAGGGGGAGATGGGGTAAAATAGCCCCGCGTCAGGGTCTTTTATGAAACTTTCAATTGTCACGACGTTGTATTATTCCTCCCCCTACATCCAACCGTTTTACGAGCGCACCTGTGCTGCCTGCCAGGTGATTCCTGCTGAGCTGGAATTTGTCTTCGTCAACGATGGTTCGCCCGATGATTCCCTCGACGTGGCTGTGCGCCTGTCAGAACGCGACCCGCGCGTGAAGGTGATAGACCTTTCGCGCAATTTTGGCCACCACAAAGCGGCCATGACCGGCTTGATGCACGCAACAGGCGACCTGGTGTTTCTGATTGACGTAGACCTGGAAGAAGAGCCGGAACTGGTGGCGCAGTTTTATCAGGAGATGCAGAAACATCCGCGCGCCGATGTCGTTTACGGCGTGCAGGATACCCGCAAGGGTGGCTGGTTCGAGCGATGGAGCGGTGGGCTGTACTATCGCCTGTTCAATGCGCTTTCTTCCCACAAGATACCAGAGAATCTGCTCATGGCGCGTCTGATGACTCGCCGCTATGTGGATGCTTTGCTCCTGCACCGCGAGAGTGAACTGGATATCGGTGGTCTATGGACGATTACCGGTTTCGAGCAGGTGCCGGTTACGGTTCACAAGCACAGCAAACCCACCACCACTTACACCTTACAACGTAAAATTGCACTTACCATCCGGTCGGTGACGGCCTTTAGCAATCGCCCGCTTCTCTACATTGCCGCTACCGGCGTTGTCATTCTGGGCTTGTCGTTTTTGTATTTTCTGTACACAATGTACGTCTATTTGTTTGTCGGCAAGCCGCCGGATGGTTTTACGACCATTGTGCTTTCCATCTGGTTTCTTGGCGGTCTTACCATTTTCAGTTTGGGCGTGATAGCGATTTATCTCTCAGTGATTTTCACCGAGACCAAACAGCGCCCTTACACCATTATTCGACAAATTTATCAATCGGAGAAATTGGATGTCCACTGAACGTGTGTTGCGTCAGCTTGATGAATTCTTCAGCGAAAAAGTCAACCGGCTTGGGCCCAGTCCGCAGGGGGTAGATTACAACTCTCCCGAAGCACAACAAACGCGCTTTGACCAGTTGATGAAATTGCTGCCTCCCCCCGCGGAGCCGTTCTCGTTGATTGATTACGGTTCTGGGTATGGCGCCCTGGCGCATTATCTGCTGCAAAAAGGCTATCAGTTTTCGTATCAGGGCTTCGATATTTCCGAAGCGATGATACAACATGCCCTGCGGCAGAAGCCAGAAGGGGTGGATTGGCGCTTCTTCACCCGCGAAGCCGACCTGACTCCCGCCGATTACACCATTGCATGCGGCATCTTCAACATGAAGTTTGACGCCGATAGCGAAGCCTGGCGCGCCTTCATTCTGGAATTGCTCGGCAAAATTGCCCGTCTGAGCCGCAAGGGGTTTGGGTTCAACATGCTGACCAGTTACTCCGACCCCGACCGCATGGCGCAACGCCCCGACCTGTATTTTGGCGACCCGCTGTTCTTTTTTGACTACTGCAAGCGCAATTTTTCACGTAACGTGGCGTTGTTGCATGACTATAACCTGTACGATTGGACGATTCTGGTGCGGCTGTAAGTAACTTACGCCCGTCTCTCGTCCGTCTCTCTTTGCTTGTGGCAGAAAAATCCAGGTCGGAAAAGTGCTGGAGGTGTCTTATCGCCTACTTTTACATTCTTTTGATGGTTTTGCTCACCGTTTTCGGCCAGGTTGTCTTCAAATGGCAGGCACAAGTCATCGCGGCCATGCCTGAAGGCTGGGGGGAGCGCTTCTGGTTTATGGTGCGCGTGGCGCTCAACCCGTGGATAATCGCCAGTTACGGGTCGGCCTTTCTGGCCTCTCTCTTCTGGTGGTTGGCGTTGCGCACGCTCGACCTGAGCCATGCCTACCCATTTACCACGCTCTCGTATGTGCTGGTGCTGGTATTGAGCGCCCTCCTGTTCCGCGAGGCCATCACCGCACCCAAAATACTCGGCATGATTCTGATTATTGCCGGAATGATTATTGCCAGCCGGGGGTAAGTTGCGCCGATGAATGTGGTCATCTTACAACCTTCCTATATCCCCTGGCGCGGCTACTTCGACCAGATTCGCCGCGCCGACCTGTTCATTTTCTATGACGATGTGCAGTACGACAAGCATGGCTGGCGCAACCGCAACCAAATCAAAACGGCGCAGGGAAAACAATGGTTGACAATCCCGGTTCATAGCGCGGGGGCAACTGCCGGATTGTTGATTAAAGATGTGCGTGTGGATTGGTCAAAACCCTGGGCAGAAAGCCACTGGAAAGCGCTGAAGTTCGCTTACGCGCGGACGCCGTATTTTCAACGTTACACTGCGCTTTTAGCGCAGTTTTATGAACGGCGTGACCCACTTTTGGCCGATTTCACAATTGACTTTACGATTGCTCTCGCCCGTGAACTGGGGATTCATCATACCCGTTTCATGCGTTCTTCGGAACTGACCGGCATCACCGGCGAAAAAACCGACCGGTTGATTCAGATACTTCAGGCTGTAGGCGCTACCCACTACATCAGCGGCCCCTCAGCCCGTGATTACATCCAGCCCGAAAAATTTGACCAGGCTGGTATTTCGCTCGAATATATGGAATACCACTATCCTGAATATCCGCAGCTTTATCCGCCCTACGACCCGTTCGTGAGCATTCTCGACCTCTTGTTCATGACCGGGCCGGAAGCCCTTTCGTACATCACCGGAAAACGACAACATGCCGCGCTCGATTGATTTCAACCACCCTGCACTGGTTGGCCGGGAACTGGAATATGTCGCCCAGTCCATCGTCGCCGGGCAAATTTCCGGCGATGGTTCGTTCACCAAAAAGTGCCATGCCTATTTGGAGCAAACGCTAGGGGTGCAAAAAGCACTGCTCACCACCAGTTGCACCCATGCGCTGGAGATGATGGCAATTTTGCTCGATATTCAGCCCGGCGATGAAGTCATCATCCCCGATTTCACCTTTGTTTCGACCGTCAATGCCTTTGTTTTGCGCGGTGCCAGACCGGTTTTTGTAGATATCCGCCCCGATACGCTCAACCTGGATGAGACCAAACTGGCACAGGCCATCACGCCACGCACAAAAGCCATCGTTCCGGTGCATTACGCTGGTGTGGGCTGTGAAATGGATGCCATTTTGGAGATTGCCACGCAGCGCGGCATTCCGGTCGTAGAAGACAACGCACATGGATTGTTTGGAAAATACAAAGGCCGTTATCTTGGCACCTTTGGGGTGATGGCCGCGCAGAGCTTCCACGAAACCAAAAACTTTTCCTGCGGCGAGGGCGGCGCGCTGCTTATCAACGATGAAAAATACATCGAACGCGCCGAAATCATCCGCGAGAAAGGCACCAACCGCAGCCGCTTCTTTCGAGGACAGGTGGATAAATACACGTGGGTAGATATTGGTTCTTCCTACCTGCCCTCTGATGTGCTGGCAGCCTTCCTGTTTGGGCAGCTGGAAATGCGTGAGAAGATTCAGACGCACCGCCGCCGCGTGTGGGAGACGTATTGGGCTGGCTTGCAGGCCTGGGCACAAGCCAACGGTGTCCGTTTGCCGTTGGTTCCGGCCCACACGGAACAGGCCTGGCACATGTTTTACCTGCTCCTGCCCGACCTGGAGACCCGTCAGCGTTTCATCCGACATTTGCGCGAACGCGGCATCTATGCCGTTTTCCACTACCTGCCTCTCCATCTCTCGGAAATGGGGCGCAAGTTTGGCGGAAAACCCGGCGATTGCCCGGTGACCGAAGCGGTGAGCGACCGGCTGGTGCGTTTGCCTTTCTACAATGACCTGACCGGGGATGACCAGCAATTCGTCATCCAGGCGGTGCAAGAATTTGCATGTTAGGACTTGAATGCGCGAGCGATTTTCTGCGATATTGAAGTTTCGTTTTCCAACCTGGAGCATTCCGCTGGCTTTTCTGGCTGCGCTGATGCTGGCATTTGGCCTGTTGCTGCCTGACCTGGGTTTCTATCAGGATGATTGGATTTTTGTATACAACCATTATGCCCTTGGCCCGCAGGGTATTTGGGATTTCATGTATTATGATGGCACACCGTTTGCCAGCATCCTGAACAACGCCCAGTTTGCTCTGCTCGGCTATTCACCGCTTGCCTGGCAGGTGGCCTCTTTGCTTGCCCGCTGGTTGACGGTGGTGGTGTTCTGGCTGATTCTCCGCCGTCTGTGGCCGGCCCATCCCCGCGAGACGTTTTTTGTCGCGCTGATTTTTGCCTTGCACCCATTCTTTACTCTCCAGCCAATGGCGGTGACGTTCTCGCAGGTTTGGGTGGCCTATTTCTCATTTGGGCTTTCGCTTTACTGCATGATACTCTCCGTCCAGCATCCTGAGCGGGATTGGCTTTACACCGCGCTGTCCATTCTGGCCGGAGCGTTCAACATCCTTTCGGGAGAATACTTTGCCGGGCTGGAGTTTGCGCGTCCGGTCTTTCTGTGGTTTGCGCTGGCCGGGCGGCAGAGGAAACCCAAAGAGCGCCTTCTGCTCTCACTGCGTTACTGGCTGCCTTACTTATTGGCGTTTGGCATTTACATTTACTGGCGTTTTTTCGTTTATCAAGTCCCTATCGAAAACCGTAATCAGCCGGTGCTGGTTGAAGCCTTACTCCGCAATCCGCTCGAAGGGCTCTGGCTGATTCTGGTCAATCTGCTCCCCGATACACTTCTGATTGTCGTTTCTTCATGGTACGCAGTACTCGACCCCGGCGCCTTCGATTTGACCGTGCGCGCCAATCAGTTTGCGTTCTTGCTGGTCTTATCGTCGGCGACTCTGGCGTTTTACTATTTCAGCCGCCAGTCCTTTTCAGAATCGGACGAGGGGCTGCGCGTTCGATGGCCGCGCGAAGCGCTTGTTTTAGGCAGCGTGATTCTTCTCTTTGGCCTGATTCCGCCGTATGTAGGCGGTTTGTTCCTCAATGCCAAAAACCCGCTCTGGAACAGCCGTTTTGGGATGGCATCTATGCTGGGCGCTTCGATGGTGGTGATTGCCTTGCTGGAACTTTTGGTGACCTCCCCGCGAGCGCGTCTTGTTTTGCTGGCCGCATTGTTTGGTTTATCTGTTGGCTGGCATTTTCGTTACACCAATGATTTTCGCCTGGCGTGGAGAAAACAAGTCAATTTCTACCGCCAACTGACTTTACGCATTCCACAACTGACGCCTGGCACGGCACTGGTGGCCGATGGGGAAGTGTTGTATCTGATGGGAGATTATCCCACTGCTTACGCCATCAACACGCTCTATGCCCGCCCGCGCAGCGAGAAACCGCGGCGCGCCAGGTATTGGTTTTTTAGAATGGCGAACGATTTTGGCAGAAATTACCGCCAATTCGGGGAGGGGATGCGCTTATCTGCTCAACATCGCTCGATTGTTTTCGAGGGCAATAGCCTGCAAGCGGTTTTGTTTGCCTTTGAACCGGAACAGGGCCAATGCCTGCGGGTTTATCGTCCGCAAGATGCGCTGATTGCCAGTTATTTTTTGAGCGTCTGGATGCTTCCTAACGTTCCAGGTGTCAGGCCAGAACTGATTCTCCCGTCAGCAGCACCACATCCTTTTCTGGTTGAACAATTGGGGGTTGAATCGCCTAAAGACTGGTGTTATTTCTACCAGAAGGCTGACCTGGCTCGTCAAAACGGCGATTGGCAGGCTGTCGCGCGATACTGGCGCGAAGTGCAGCAATCTGGTCTCAACTCGAAAGAAGCGTTTGAGTATCTGCCATTTATCGAGGCGCTTTTGCGAGAGGCCGATTTTGAGCAGGCGCGAGATTTGTCACTCCACGTCTCCACATTTGCGTTACGAGCAGGTCCGATGGTGTGTGATTTGTGGAAGCAGGTGTTACAAGAAAATCCCAATCATGATGGCCTGGAACAGGCCTTCGCACAATTTCAACAAGAGGTGGAATGTCCATGATGAAAAATATCCTTGTCACCGGCGGTGCCGGCTTCATTGGCGCGAATTTCGTCCGCTATCTGCTTCAGGTCGAACCGGCGGTTCACATTTACAATTTAGACGCCCTCACCTACGCCGGTTCGCTCGAAAATCTCAAGAACCTGCCGGATGAATCGCGCCACACCTTCATTCGGGGCGATATTTGCGACAACGACCTGGTGATGCGTCTGATGCGGGAACACGCGATTGATACGGTTGTGCATTTTGCCGCCGAATCGCACGTAGACCGCTCGATTCACGGCCCGGCGGCCTTTGTGCAGACCAACATCGTCGGCACGTTCACCCTGCTGGATGCTGCCAAAACTGTTTGGAAAGAGACGGGCGGATTCGAGGGACGCCGCTTCCATCACGTCTCGACCGATGAAGTCTTCGGGTCGTTGGCTCCCGAAGACCCTGCTTTCACCGAAACCACCCCCTATGACCCGCGTTCGCCTTATTCGGCCAGCAAAGCGGCTTCTGACCATCTGGTTCGCGCTTATTTCCACACCTACGGCTTGCCCGTCAGCCTGACGAACTGCTCGAACAATTACGGCCCTTATCAGTTTCCCGAAAAACTGATTCCCCTCATGGTGTTGAACGCAGTGCAGGGCAAACCATTGCCCGTTTATGGCGATGGCAAACAGATTCGGGATTGGCTGTACGTCGAAGACCACTGTGAAGCCATTCATCTTGTATTGAAAAGTGGAAAAGCAGGCGAAACCTACAACGTAGGCGGTGGAAACCAGCCTTACAACATCGAAATCGTGCGCGAAATTTGCGTGCTTTTGGATGAATTCCACCCTCAGGGCGCCCCTCACGACCGACTGATAACCTATGTCCAAGACCGACCCGGTCACGACCGCCGTTACGCGATGGATATTGCCAAAATTCAGTCTGAACTCGGCTGGTCGCCGCGCCATGACTTGCGCAGCGGCCTGCGCGCCACCGTTCGGTGGTATCTGGACAATCCCGCATGGGTGCAGTCTATCCTTCAGAAGGATAGCTATGCCGCCTGGCTGGAGAAGAATTACGCCAAGCGATAGATTCCCTCATGCCAGATTCCCTGCACGTCTCCCTCGTCATTCCCGTTTTCAACGAAGCCGGGGTTATCGAAACCACCCACGCCAGAATTGCGGCGGTGCTGGATGCCCTGCCGCATCGCTTTTGGATTTACTATGTGGATGACGGTTCAACCGACGGGACGGATGCCTCGCTGGAACGCCTGGCTGCGCAGGATGAGCGGGTGCGGATTCTCACCCTCAGCCGCAACTTTGGACACCAGGCCGCGCTGACCGCCGGTTTGGACCATGCCGAAGGGGACATCGTCATCTCTCTCGATGGCGACGGCCAGCATCCGCCGGAGATGATTCCGCAAATGATTGCGCTCATCGAACAAGGGTATGACATCGTTCAGGCGCAGAGAATCGAGGAAGAAAGCGGTTTTTCGTTCAAGAAAGCCACTTCGGAGGCGTTTTACTGGCTCATCAACAAAATTAGCGGTACTCCAATTGCGCCTGGCGCGGCAGATTTCCGCGCCCTCTCGCGTCAGGCGCTTGAGGCGCTCAAATCCATGCCCGAATATCACCGTTTTCTGCGCGGCATGATTGCCTGGATAGGATACCGCAGTGTCATCTTGCCTTATCACGAACAAAAACGGATGGCCGGCAAGTCGAAATATTCACTGGGCAAAATGCTGCGCCTGGCTTCCGATGCCATTTTCTCGTTTTCGCTCATGCCGCTTTATATCGGCTTGAGCGTTGGCGGGCTATTCCTGCTTCTGGCAGCGGCGCAAATCATTTACGTGCTGTTCATTTTCATCACCAAACCAGCCAATGTCTATATCGCCCCCGGCTGGAGTTCGCTGATGGCAATTCTGCTGATTGCCAGCGGAATCATCATGATTTTGCTGGGGTTCATCGGCGTTTACGTGGGCTATATTTTTCAGCAGGTCAAGGGACGGCCAATCTATTTGTTAAAGCGGAGAAAAAGCGGATGACAGGCTTGCGAAAACATGCAGGGTGGATGTTTATCCTTGCCGTGTCGCTGGCAGGGATATTCATTGCGTGGCTGGCAACCTCCCGCTATGGTGGCGGCCTTCCCACCGACGCGATGCGTTATATTGCGTTTGCGGATAATTTGCTGAAGGGACGCGGCCTGATAGATTACGACCAGGGGAGATTGCTGGTTTTTCCTCCGCTCTTTCCGTGGCTGATTGCCGCTCTCGCTTCTCTGACCCGTGCAGATGTATTCCTCGTCGGCTGGTATCTCAATCTTTTCTTATGGGGCGTCAATTTATTTCTGAGCGGGCTGTTTTTGAGGCAGGTGTTTGCGCAGAGACCACTTTATGCCTGGCTTGCTCTGCTGGTGGTTTGCCTTTCGCCCTCGGCGCTTGCCATGCACACCTCGCTTTTGACCGAGCCGTTGTTTCTGACTTTTTCTCTGCTTCTGTTTTTTGCAGGGCGTGAATATCTCGAAACACGCTCGCGGCGCGCCTTTTGGGGCATGATTTTGCTTGGCATTGGCGCTTCTCTGCTTCGTTGGGCCGGAATGAGCCATATCGTCGTCGCCGGCCTGGTCGTCCTGTGGGCGTGGCGCACCAACCTGAAAGCAGGTCTCTTACGCGCGGCAGGGTTGGGGTTGCTCTCCTTTGCGCCGGTTGGCGGATGGATTTACTTTCACAATTACCTGCCCACCGGCACATTGTGGGGCATTTCCAGCAAAGGGAATGTTTTCGTATTGGAAAACATCCTGCAAGCGTTGCGTAAAATCTTCTACTGGTTTGTTCCTTACCGCCCCATCTCTCCCGATGGAAAATGGGATGCGCTGGTCGTTTTTTCTGTTCTCTTACTGGTTTTGCTGCTGGTCAACCGAAAACAGCACTGGCAGCAATGGGGGCGGGAATATACCCATCCTCTGGTGTTGGTATCCACCTCGTTTGCAGTGGTTAAATTTGCCGCTACTGCTCTGATGGCGCAAACGGCAGACCATCGCGCGCTGGCTTCTGACCGCTATTATGCACTCCTGCTGGTGCCGATTTTGGTCACCCTGTTCCTGACTTTTCATCATCTCATTCGACCGCATCTGCGGCTTTCGGAGCGCTGGGGAAATGTTGCCCTGCTGCTTGTTTTCTCCATCTGGTTGTTGCTGCCGGTGAACAGGCTGACAAAGTATCTGCGCCTGAGTCTGCGGGATGGGGAAGCAGGGTACAACTTATATAACGTGCGTAAGTATCACGAATCCGAACTGATTCAACAAACTCGCGCTTTGCTCGAACGCGAGCCAGACGCTGTGCTTTACAGCAATATCCCTGCTCCGGTCTGGTTCTTCACCCGTCACCTGATGACCTACCTGATACCCAAACGCGCCGAGTGGACGTGGGACGACTTTAAGCACAATATGGCCGGCTGGCCTTATGACAAACCCGGCTATCTGCTCTGGTTCGAGGATGACCCGTTCAAAATCTTCTATACGCCGGGCGATTTGTATCGAATTGCCGAGATTCAGCCGGTGTATCGCGCCGCCGATGGCGTCATCTATTCTGTCTCTCCCCGAAAGCAGCCATGAGCGACGTTTCCGTCTTTCACATTACCCTCCTGCGGCATGGCGAATCGGTGGGGAACGCAGAGAACCGCCTGCAAGGACACGCTGATTTTCCGCTCTCGGAAACCGGGCGCGAACAGGCGCGCAAACTGGCCGCGCGCTGGAAGGTTGAAGGGGTGAACTTCGACTGCGTCATCACCAGCCCGCTCCTGCGTGCGCGCGAAACTGCCCAAATCATTGCAGAGGCGTTGGGAATTCCCAACTTCGAGACCGACTCGCTCTGGATGGAGCGCAACATGGGGCTGCGCTCTGGCATGACTCTCGACGAAATCCGCGCCCGTTACCCGGAACCACCGTTCCTCAACCCCTACCAGTCCTGGAGCGAGCAGGGAGAAAGCGACTGGGAACTGTACCTGCGCGGCGGACAGGCGCTGCACAAACTCTTACTGCGCCCCCCGGCGCGCTATCTGGTGGTTTCGCATGGCGCTATTTTGAACAAAGTGCTCTACTCGATTTTGGGAATCACGCCGCAGGCCAACCGTCAGGGCGCGCATTTTCGGCTGGAAAATACTTCTTTTTCGGTTTTTACTTACACGCCGCATGCTCACCACTGGCGGGTGCAGGTGATTGGCGATACGCACCACCTCAACAGCCAGACCGTCTGATGCTTGTGGATAGCCATATTCGCTCAAACGCTCCGTTTCTCTTGATAAATTGAGATTTGTTATGCGCCGCTTTCTCTACTTTACCGTCTTTTTCTCTGGCATGACCACCCTGGCCGCTGAGTTTGGCGCTTCGCGCCTGCTGCAGACCATTTACGGTTCCAGTAACCTGGTATGGGCCAGCGTCATCGGCCTGATTCTGGTCTATTTTGCTGCTGGCTATCAGTTAGGCGGCCGCTGGGCCGACCGTTCACCGTATCCGCGCACGTTGTTTACCATCCTGGCACTGGGGGCGTTTGCGCTGGGGATTGTCCCGTTCGTGGCACAACCGGTCTTGCGCGGAGCAGCGCTGGCGTTTGACAGTTTGCGCCTGGATGCCGCTTTTGGCGCATTTGCCGCCACGCTCATCCTGTTCAGCGTTCCCATCACCTTGCTGGCAGTGACCTCGCCGTTCGTCATCCGCTTGCTGGTAGAAGACCCCACTCGCGCAGGGAATGTGGCCGGGGCAGTATATGCGCTCTCCACGTTGGGGTCGGTGCTGGGGGCTTTTCTCCCTACGCTGGTCTTGTTTCCGCTCATTGGGGTCACGCTCTCTTTTCTACTTTTCAGCGGCATCATGCTCCTGGTGGCGTTGCTCGGTCTGTGGCGAGAAGCCGGCCTGCGGACCGTTTTGCCTTTTCTGGTCATGCCGCTCTTTTTGGGACTGCTTGCCCTGCTCAACGATTATCGTATCAAATCTACGCCAGGACAGATTTACGAAGCCGAATCCGCTTATAACTACATCGAGGTTTTGGAACTGAATGGCACGCGCTATTTGCGGTTAAACGAGGGTCAGGGCGTACATTCGCAATATCACCCCACCGAGTTGTTCTACGGCGGCCCGTGGGAACAGTTTTCGGTGGGGCCGTTGTTCAACCCGCCGCCCTTTCGCACGACTCAGGTGGAGCGCATGGCAATCATCGGTCTGGCCGCTGGCACGGCTGCCCGCCAGGCAACGGCCATTTATGGCCCGATTCCGATAGATGGCTGGGAAATTGACCCGGAAATCATCGAGGTTGGGCGGGAATACTTTGGGATGACTCTGCCCAACCTGAACGCCTATGCCGCCGATGGCCGCTGGGGACTGGAACACAGCCCGTATCAGTATGATATTATCGTGGTGGACGCCTACCGTCCGCCTTACATCCCGCCGCACCTGACCACGCAGGAATTTTTTGCCATTTGCGCCGCGCACTTGACCGAGGATGGTGTGCTGGCAATTAACATCGGACGCGCACCCAACGACCGACGGCTCATCAACGACCTGGCAGCCACCATTCGCACGGTTTTGCCCTCAACCCATGTGATGGATTTGCCATATACCTTCAACTCGATTTTGTTTGCCACCAGACAGCCCACCTCGCCCGATAACCTGGCCTTCAACCTGGCTGCCCTGCAGCGTGACCCGAACGCGCCGCCGCTGCTGGTGCAGGCCGCCACCATTACCTACGCCGCTCTTCAGCCTGCACCTGCTGGTGGCACGGTCTATACCGATGACCGTTCGCCCATCGAATGGGTGACGAACAGCCTGGTGTTGAACTTCATTCTGACGGGTGGAGTGCAGGAACTGAAGTAAGCGTACTCAATCTCTCTGGAGATACTTATGCTGTCGAAACTGATTTCCTGGCTTACTGCTTTGCTTGTTCCCTTTGTGCTTATCATGCTTGGCGCACGCTTGTTGATGACGCCGCTTTTCCCCGAAATTGAATACCGCATGCCGGGTTTTCCTGCCGACCCGTATGGCTTTACGCTCGAAGACCGACTGCGTTGGGCCAGGCCGTCCATCGAGTATCTGCTCAACGATGCCGACCTGTCGTTTCTGGCCGGGCTGCGCTTTGAGAACGGTACGCCTATCTACAATGAACGCGAACTCCAGCACATGCTGGATGTCAAGAACGTGGTGCAGATGCTGTTGCGGGTCTGGTACGTCAACCTGGCCTTGCTGGCTCTCGTTGCTGTATGGGCCTGGCGGACGCGCCAGATGCCGGCTTTCTGCGCTGGTTTACGCTGGGGCGGCTTTCTGACAGTTGGCCTGCTGGCAGCGTTGGGGGCGTTTGCAGCCATTTCGTTCTGGCAGTTCTTTGCCTGGTTTCACAGCCTGTTCTTCGAGGGCGATTCCTGGATTTTCCGCTATGACGATACCCTGATTCGTCTCTTCCCGCTTCGCTTCTGGCAGGATGCCGTCGTCTACATCGTCAGTTTTGTCATGCTTGCCGGTTTGGCGCTGGGATTTGGATTTCGGAAATGCTGACGGTTTTCTCTCTCTGCTTTCCCCGTCACTCCTCCCCGTTCCCCGTGTTGTATCCTCGTGTATAATTCCCCCTCAGGAGCAAACGCATGAGTGAGTTCTTATCGCTGAAAGACAAAGTGGCTGTGGTGACGGGCGGCTCGCGTGGCATCGGACGCGCGATTGCCCTCGAACTGGCTCGCCGTGGCGCAAAGGTGGTTGTCAATTACAACAGGTCTCCCGAAGCGGCAGAAGCCGTCGTCCGCGAGATTCAGGGCTGGGGTGGGCAGGCTGCTGCCTTCCAGGCAGATGTGGCCGACCCTGCTGCGGCGCAGAATCTCATCAAATTCGCCATCGAAACCTTCGGCGACCTGCACATCCTGGTCAACAACGCTGGAATCACCCGCGATAAGTTGATTATGATGCTGACCGAAGAAGACTGGGATGCCGTGCTGGATACCAACCTGAAATCCACGTTTATTTGTTCCAAGGCGGCAGTCAAACACATGATGCGCAAGCGCTACGGCCGCATCATCAACATTGCTTCTGTGGCCGGGCAAATGGGCAACCCCGGTCAGACCAACTATTCTGCCTCCAAAGCCGGGCAAATTGGTTTTACCAAAGCCCTGGCGCGTGAGGTGGCCGGGCGCAACATCACCGTCAACGCAGTGGCGCCTGGTTTTGTGGATACGGAAATCCTGCTTTCCATGCCACCCGAAACGCTGGAAGCCGCGCTCAAACTCGTTCCTTTGGGACGCAAAGGCCAACCTGAAGAGATTGCCTATGCGGTGGCGTTTCTCGCCAGCGACCAGGCTGCCTACATCACCGGGCAGGTGCTGGGCGTGGATGGTGGTATGGCAATGATGTAAGGAGAAATCATGACCGAAGAATATCGTTCCCCCGGTAAGACCACTTTGGCCCCAGATGTCTTGCTGACAATTGCGCGTATGGCCGCTCTGGGTGTCGAAGGTGTTGCCCGCCTGGCGTCTGTTCCTGGCGGGTTCGACCGCCTTTTTCGGCGTGGCGCCGATGATGGTGTACGGCTGACCGTTGAAGATGGGCTGGTGTATATCGAACTGTATCTTGTTCTCAAGAGCGGTTACAACGTGCGCGAAGTGAGCCGGAATGTGCAGACGCAGGTGGCGCGCGCCATCTCCGAAATGGTCGGCATGGAAGTCGGCCACGTCAATATCCACATCGAAGACATCGAATACCAGGCAGGCGAATAACCGCTTATGAAATCTCGCACCAGGGCGCGCGCACTGGCCCTGCAAGTACTTTACGAAGTAGATTTGACCGACCACCGTCCAGGCGATGTTCTCCAGCAGCGTCTGGAAGACGAACGCACTGAGGGCCAGGATGGCCTGAGCGAAGACCTGGTGGAGTTTGCCCGGCAAATCATCTTTGGCGTTTACCCCATCGCCGCCCGGCTTGATGATGTCATTGCCGAATATGCGCCGGAATGGCCTTTCGACCAGATAGCCGCGATTGACCGTAACATCCTGCGCATGGCTGTTTGGGAATTTGCCGTTGCAGAAGTCACACCGCTCAAAGTTGCCATTAACGAAGCAGTAGAACTGGCAAAAACCTTTGGCTCTGATACTGCTCCGCGCTTTGTCAACGGCGTACTGGGGAGTTTGGCCGACCATCAACACATCCTGGCCTCGCTCCTCAAGAAAGGCGGTTAGGATGGACATTTTGGGCATCGGCCTGCCTGAAATTTTCTTCATTGTTCTTCTGGCGCTCATCTTGCTCGGTCCAAAAGATATGGTCAAAGCCGGGCGCACCATTGGACGTGCTTTGCGCGCTTTCGTCACGTCGCCTACCTGGCAGGTGATGCGTAACACCGGGCGTGAAATTCAGCAGCTGCCCGTCAAACTCATGCGTGAAGCCGGGTTAGAAGAACTTCAGGCCGAAGTGCAACAGGTGAAAGGAAACGTAGAAACCGCTGCCCGCCAGAGCCTGGAAGAAGTCGAAACAGCCCGGCGGCAGATTCTGGCGGCGCCGTTCCCCTCCAAACCAGCTGCGCCTGTGCAGGGTCAAACGCTGCCGCCCTCCTCTCCCCCCACCTCCGAATCCTGACCTGCTATGCCGCGTCTTCGTCGTGCTATTGCCTGGCTCATCGCCGCTCCGTTTCGATTGACCAGGTGGCTGTTTCTCTTGCCGTTTCGCCTGCTGGCGTGGCTTTTTCGTCCCGTCACCGATGCCTTTCGCCGTTCGGTGTTTTACCGCTTTCTGACCGAAGTGCCAGAAGACCGCCCGGTCATTGATGCAATTAGCGATGCCTTTCAACGTCCGGAGAGCATTTTGGAAGAACTCGATGCCCTCCGCAAGCACTTATTGCGGATGCTGGCAGCGGTCATTGTGACGACGGCTTTGTCGTTCTATTTTACAAATGACCTGGTGGCCTTCCTGTCCGTACCGGTGGGTGGGTTGGAACGTCTTCAGGCTGTGGCAGTGACCGAAACGGTGGGCGTGTTCATGCGCGTTGCGCTGATTTCAGGGTTGGTGTTTGCCTCTCCGTATCTCGCGTTTGAAGTTTGGCTGTTCCTTGCGCCCGGACTGATGCCCCGTGAGCGGCAGTTCAGCCTGTTGTTCATTCCGCTGGCAGCCCTGTTCTTTGTGAGCGGCATGGCGTTTACCTATTACATCCTGTTGCCGGTCGCCTTACCGTTCATCGAGACCGGGTTCATCCAGGTCACGGTCAACTGGACGGTGGATAGCTACATCAAATTTGTCACGGGTCTCCTGTTCTGGATTGGATTGGCCTTCGAGTTTCCCCTGCTCATTTACGTTCTTTCGGCCATCGGGCTGGTGAAGCCCGCTATGCTTCTGGAGCAGTGGCGGCTGGCGCTGGTGCTGATTGCTGTCGTCTCTGCGTTGATTACCCCCACCACCGATGCGCTGACGATGGGTATTACCATGTTGCCGCTGGCAATGTTGTACTTCTTCAGCATTTTGTTCAGCGCAGCAGCGCAGATAATCAGCCGAAACCGAGCTGTAGACGAGAAGATATAGTAAAATTAAAATATGTTGACTGTGTTTCACGCGATGTTCATGATGTCCATGCCCACCCTCGCCGGGACAGCGTCGAAGGGAACGCGTTAGCACGTCAAAACGCCGTCACCGGAGGGCTGTCCAGCGCGAGGGCAGTCCTTTTTGTTTCTTTGCCTTCTCCAACCCCTGAATTCTTCAATCCTCAAAAGGAATTGTCTATGTCTGAACACATCTTAATCGCCATCGCCTGGCCTTACGCCAACGCCGAAATCCACGTCGGCAACATCACCGGCTCGCACCTGCCCGGTGACATCGTCGCGCGCTACCACCGTCTGAAAGGGAATCGTGTCCTGGTCGTGTCTGGCAGTGATTCGCATGGCACGCCCGTCACCATGAGCGCTGATAAACTCAAGAAGCCGGTCGAAGAAGTGTACAAACAATATCATGCCACTTTTCTGGAAGTCTTCCAGGGTTATGGTATCACTTATGACCTGTTTACCAGCACCCATACCGAGAATCACTTCAAAGTCTCACAGAGCATCTTCCTGGCGTTGAAAGAGAATGGTTATCTCTTTACCAGAGTCGAACCACAATGGTATTCGCCTGGCTTAGGTAAATTCCTGCCTGACCGTTACATCGAAGGCACGTGCTACATTTGCGGTTTTGAGGGCGCACGCTCTGACCAGTGCGATAAGTGTGGCAACGTGCTGGAACCGGCGAAATTAATCAACCCGCGCTCCAAATGGGCTGGAGATACCTCCACCCCCGAATTGCGCGAAACTGAGCATTTCTATATTGACCTGTCCAAACTTGAACCGCGCGTGGTGGAGTTCTTGAAAGCCCGCGCCGGACACATGCGTGAGACTGTGCTGGGAGAATCGCTTGGCAAAATCAACGCCGAAGGCCTCAAGCCGCGCCCCATCACCCGTGATTTGGACTGGGGTATTCCGGTTCCGGTGGAAGGTTGGGCTGGCAAATGTCTGTACGTCTGGTTCGAGGCGGTCATTGGTTATCTCTCAGCGGCCATCGAGTGGGCGCGCATCAGTGGTCAACCCGAAGCCTGGAAGCAGTGGTGGGCTAACCCACAGGCGCGCCAGTTCTATTTTATCGGCAAAGACAACATTTTCTTCCACACCTCGCTTTGGCCAGCAGAACTGATGGGTGTGGGTGAGAAATTTGCCGAAATCTTCAACGGTGAACAGGGTATTTTGCTCACCCTGCCTTACGATGTCCCCGCCAACCAGTTCATGAACCTGGAGGGGCAAAAAATCAGCGGCAGCCGCAACTGGGCGGTATGGGGTCGTGATGCCCTGACCCGATACGATGCCGACGCTCTCCGTTACTACCTGACCGTCAACATGCCTGAAGCCAAAGACAGCGATTGGGATTGGGGCGAGTTCATAGCGCGCAATAACAGCGAGCTGGTTGCCACCTGGGGCAACCTGGCAAACCGTGTACTTTCTTTCAGTTATAAACATTGGGAGGGCTGCGTCCCGCCGGTGGACCTGGCTACTTTGCGTGATTCTGACCGGGAACTGCTCGCTACCATCGAGAACGGCTTTCAGTCGGTTGGCGCGCTCTACGACGCTGTGAAATTGCGCGACGCTTTGAAAGAATGCCTCCGTCTGGCGACCGAAGTCAACCGTTACCTGGATGCGAACGCCCCGTGGACGGCCATCAAAACCGACCGCGAATCTGCTGCACGGACGATTTACACCGCCTTGCGCGCCATTGATTCGCTCAAACTGCTGTTTGCGCCTATTTTGCCCTTCTCCTCCGAAAAACTGCATGGCTTTTTTGGCTATCAGACGCCGCTCTTTGGCGCTCAGTACACCGAAGAAGTTCAAGATTCCCTCGGTGCGCACACTGTCCTGCGGTATCGCCCTGCCGAAGCCGAAACTGGCGTGCAATGGCAGCCCAGCCAGTTGCAACCCGGCGCAAGACTCAACCCACCCGCGCCCCTCTTCAAGAAATTGGATGAGAAACTGGCCGAAGAAGAGCGTGCCCGGCTGGGACGTTAATCCTGACCGACGAAACATATCCGTTGCTCCATCCCGCCCGGACTTCATGCCACGTGTGAACGTCCGGGTTATTCATTTAAGGTTGTCCGAAGACGGCTGAACCCCGGCTATTCAATCCCAAAACACCCTGCGCGTGAACATCCAAATCACATGCAAAAACAGACGAAAGTCATTTGTCTTGGCCTGTAGCGCGTGCTACACTGAAGGTTAATCTGTTCTTTTAGGAGGCTTTCGTATGGGAAAGACAGCAGCATTCATCGGCGCGGCGCTTTTGTTTCTGATTGGTTTGTGCTTGCTTGGCTATGGCGCGCTGCTTCTGATTGGTTCCACCGCCCAGAGCGGCAGTTCCAACTGGTTGACGTTTGGAATCGGTTTCGTTTGTCTCTCTCTGCTCTTTTTTGCAGGCGGTGGCGGGCTGGTGTGGATGGGCATGCGCGGGCAAAAGACCGAGGTCGTTCAACAGGTGACGATGAAAGTGGATTTACCTGGCGAAACGAAAGTCTCCCAAATGAAATGCCAGTCTTGCGGCGGGCCCATTACCTCCAACGACATCAAAATTATGGCTGGTGCGCCGGTGGTGACCTGTCCCTACTGCCAGGCGACGTATCAACTGACCGAAGAACCCAAATGGTAAAGGGAGCAGCGCGATGAAACATCGTATTCTGGCCTTCCTTCTGGCCTGCGCTCTGGTGTTTGGCCTTTCCAGCAGTGCCGCGGCGCAGACTTACCGTTTCCAACTCCCGCAGGAAGTAGTGCATGTTTACTGGAACAACGATGGCACAGTAGCGGTAGATTATCAATTCACCTTCCTGAACGACCCAGGCGCCAGCCCGATTGATTTCGTAGATGTGGGCTTACCGAACGGCAGTTATTCCTTTGAGACCATCAGCGCGGATGTTGGTGGTGTCCCTGTTCGGGTCACCACCGATTATCAAGGCGACGGCGCCTATGGCGTGGCGGTCGAACTCGGTGCGCAGGCCATTCCGCCCGGAAAAGCCGGCACGGTGCATGTCTTCATCGGCAAAATTGAGCGCATGTACTATCCTGACTCTCAGGATGAGACCTATGCCAGTGGCGAATTTTCTCCCACCTGGTTCGGGTCGGAATACGTCAGCGGCAAAACCGATTTGACGGTGACTTTTCACCTGCCGCAGGGGGTAACGGCAGATGAACCGCGTTACCACCCTCCCCGCAACTGGCCGGGCGCAGCCGAACCCGCTTTTGGGTTTGATGCCGAAGGCCGGGTAACCTATACCTGGCGCAGTGCAGAGGCCAACGGTTACACTCAATATACCTTTGGAGCTTCGTATCCGGCCAGATATTTGCCTGAAGATGCCATCGTCCGCACGACGTTCTTGGATTTGCTGCTTGGCGCAATCGTATGGGTGTTCGGTGTGGTGACTAACCTTCTGTCGTTTTGCTGCTTTGGGCTCTTTTTCTTCGGGCTGCCTGTTCTGACGGCCGTGCAGGAACAGCGCCGCAAGAAACAATACATCCCCCCAAAAATTTCGATTGAAGGACACGGCATCAAGCGCGGTCTGACGGCGGTTGAAGCGGCAATTTTGATGGGGCAACCGCTCGAAAAGGTGATGCAAATGATTTTGTTTGGCGTGGTCAAGAAAGGCGCGGCACAGGTCGAAAAACGTGACCCGCTGGAACTTTCCATTGTCGAACCCCTGCCCGAAGGCTTGCGCGAATACGAAAAAGACTTTCTGGAAGCCTTTCGCCGTCCCAACTTGAGCGAACGGCGTGAACTGTTACGAAACATGACTGTGCGGCTGGTTAAGAGCGTCACAGAGAAGATGAAAGGGTTTAGCGGCAAAGAGACCATCGAGTATTACAAAGCCATCAATGAAAAAGCCTGGAAGCAAATCGAATCTGCTGGAACGCCGGAAGTGAAAAGCCAGATGCTCGAAGAAACCCTCGAGTGGACGATGCTGGATAAGGACTATGATGACCGCGCGCGGCGCATATTTACCGGGCCCATCTACGTGCCGACCTGGTGGGGACGCTACGACCCCGTCTATCGCACCTCGCTGCCATCTACCCCATCTGCTCCATCTACCCCACCTGCTTTTCCATCTGCTTCCCCGCGCTCTTTGCCCGGCGCTGAACTGGCGGCTTCTATTGTGACTGGCACACAGAATTTTGCCCAACGGGTGCTGGGCGGTGGCTTTGCCGAATCGGTCACCAAAGTCACTAACCCACCCCCGCCGCCTTCGCGTTCAGGCAGTTATCGCTCTGGCGGCGGAGGCTGCGCCTGTGCCTGCGCCTGTGCCGGGTGCGCCTGCGCCTGTGCGGGCGGAGGGCGTTAATCTGGCCTGATGATGGACAATTTTCGATGCTTGAGTGGCTTGACAGGTATCAAAATGAACATGTTTTCTGGTTGGTTCAAGCAAAAATCTGAAATTCCAAACTCGAAACCGGGACTGTATCACTACCTGATTGAGCAACCCGGCGAGAAAGCGCGCGTTCACCTGCGCCTTGATGTGGATGGAACTGGCACGCTGATTGTCAATGCCAACCGCATCATGCACTTGAACCCCACCGCCGCGCTCATGGCGAAGTTGACGCTCGATGGCAAACCTGACGACGACATTCGCAAAGAAATAAAAAGCCGTTGGAAGGTTGACCACCAGACCCTGAAATCGGACCTTGCGACGTTTCACGTTCAACTTGCTAACCTGCTGCGCCCCGATGGCGCCTGTCCGGTGCATGAGCTCAACCTGGAAACCGTGCCGCCGTTCAGTGTGCGTCCTTCGGCGCCCTACCGTCTCGACCTGGCACTGACGTATCGCTGCAACAACGATTGCGCCCATTGCTACAACCTGGAACATCCGGTTCTCTCCGCGGAAGAAGGGTCGGGAATGAGGGCGAAGGGCGAACTGGATACTGACCGCTGGAAACAGGTCATCCAGAAAGCCTGGTCTCTGGGCATTCCGCACATCGTTTTTACCGGCGGCGAGCCGACTTTACGCGAAGACCTGCCCGAACTGATTGCTTATGCCGAAGCCAATGGACAAATCACCGGCCTGAATACCAACGGACGCCGCCTGAGCGACCCGCGTTATGTGGAGAAACTTGTCCAGGCTGGTCTCGACCATGTGCAAATCACCCTCGAATCCTGCGAACCAGAAATTCATAACCAGATGGTGCGCGCCGCTGCCTTTGACCAGACCCTGCGCGGCCTGCAAAACGCTCTGCAGACCCGGCTGTTCGTTATGACCAATACCACCATGCTGACCACCAATGCCCACACCATTCCGGCGACGCTCGATTTTCTGGCCGATTTGGGCGTGCCAACGGTGGGCTTGAATGCGCTTATTTATGCTGGCAAGGGCGCTGCTGTTGGGACGGGGCTGCCCGAAGCAGAGTTGAAACCATTGTTAGAAATTGCCCGCCAAAAGACCGCAGCACATGGGCAGAAACTCATCTGGTACACGCCCACCCAATACTGCCGCTTCGACCCTGTTCAGATGGAACTGGGCGTAAAAGGCTGTACAGCAGCGCAGTACAATCTCTGCATCGAACCGAACGGCGATGTTCTCCCCTGCCAGTCCTACTACCGTCCCTTGGGAAATTGGCTGCGCGATACGTGGGACGCGCTTTGGAATCATCCCCTGGCTGTGACCCTGCGCGAACGACAAAATTTACCCATCAAGTGTGAAGGTTGTGCCTTACTGGCGGAATGTGGTGGCGGCTGTCCGTTGCAATTTGCTCCTTTGTTCCCCAAGAACGTTGCTCAACCAGCGCCATAATTTCATGAGTTCCTTGATACATTCCGAAATCTGCTTCTTGCTGGCCTTTCCTGATGAGGCGGATGGCAAATCGTTTGCCGAACCGGTCACCGGGCTGAAGGATGCCCCCTACTTCCAGCCGGTAGATATTCGCGTCTACACACTTGGGGTAGAAACCGTGAGCCTCGAAGGTGTGCCGCTGAACATCACCCGCCAGCGCTACGAACAGCGCGTGCAGATGTTGGAATGCCGTTTTCACCTGCCCGACCCGCTCAGCCTGGGTTCCATCCAGAAACGCCAGCGTATCGAAGAAGCCTTGCAAATACGCTTCTTGCCTGCGAAATACCGCACCAGCGGCCTGTTCGAGACCTATCTCGTTCTCATGGTGCGTGATTCGGTTGGCCCCGCCGATTCCTTTGTGGATTCCAACGCTGACTCTCTGGCGCGCTTTATTCGTTCGCACCATGAAATTTTAGATGAAACGGAAATCAGCGAAGTGCTCGTTTCGCGTTTGCGTTACACACAGCGCGACCTGACGGTGGTAGATTGGGAAGGGGCGGTTATCTTTTCGCCGGAAGGAGATTTTCAATCCGAACTGGAATTGCTCAAAATTGGCACCTACCAGCTCCTGCGCTATCGCATGTTGAACCAGTCCATTGAAGGCATTCTGCAAACCATCAGCCGCATCTTTCAGCAGAGCAAATTTTCTGTTTTCGGTCCTACCCGCACCACACTGCGCCGCATCGTCAACCACCGGCTCGACATCATACTGGAATTCGAACATACCGAGCAAAACCTGCTCCTGATTGGTGATTGGTACACGGCCAAACTCTACAAAATTATCCGGGATGAATTCTACCTGGACGAGTGGAAACAGGTCATTCAAGACAAACTCGATAATCTGCAAGGCCTTATCAGCACCATTCAGGAGAATTTTTCGATGACCTGGAGCGGTTTTCTGGACCTGGTGCAGCTGGTCGGTTGGCTGGTTTTGCTGGTTGGCTACTTCATCCTGTTCTTTTTGGAAGACATCAAGCCCGGTCATTAAAAGGAGCAAGCTCATGAACCTGTTCGAGCGCATCAAGACGTTTTTCACCCCTGTTCAGCCGCTTCCGGCAGCCATGTATCATTACCAATCACCCCCTGAAGACAAACAACCCTACCGCCTGCATCTGCGTCTGCACCAGGATGGGAGCGGATTGCTGATTGTCAATGCCAGCACTGTTTTGCACCTGAACCCCACGGCTGCCGAATTTGCCCTGCACTTCATTCGCGGCGATTCTCCTGTCCAAACTGCCCGCGAGATTGCTTCGCGTTACCGCATCCGCCGTGAACAGGCCCAAAAAGATTACCTGGATTTCATCGAACGCATCGAAACGCTTATTCGCAAAGAAGACCTGGACCCGATTTCGTATCTCGATTTCGAGCGTGTTCCCCCCAACTCGACGCAATTGACCGCCCCGTTACGCCTGGATTGCGCGCTGACATATCGCCTTCCGCCTGGTGCCGACCCGTTCGATGCGCCCCAAAAACGGGTCGAACGGGAACTCACGACTGCAGAGTGGTTGAGCATTCTCGATAAGGTCTGGGCTTATGGCGTACCGCACATTGTGTTTACCGGCGGCGAACCCACCTTGCGCGAAGACCTGCCCGACCTGATTGCGCGCGCTGAAAAGAACGGTCAGGTCTGCGGCCTGCTCACCGATGGTCACAAACTGGCCCAAAAAGAATACCTGGATACTCTGCTGCAAACCGGCCTGGACCACCTGATGATAGTGTTGCCTTCGCGCAGCGAGCCGAACTGGCAGGCGCTTCAAAATGCTCTGGTGGCCGATATTTTCCTGGCCGTCCACCTGACCATTACCCCCAAAAATGTGCAAACCGCACCGGCTCTAATGCAAAAATTGCACGCAGCCGGCATCGAAGCCATGTCTTTGAGCATTTCTGAGCAATCTCTGCACGAGGAACTGGCCGTTCTACGCGATTTGGCCGGCGAAATGGGCTTGCGCCTGGTTTTCGACTTGCCCGTGCCATATTCGGCCGCCAATCCGGTCGCGCTCGAAGTCGCGGGCGATGCCGTTCCCTCCGGGGCGGGCAAAGCCTGGCTCTATGTTGAACCCGACGGCGATGTCCTCCCCGCGCAGGGCATGGCGCACATCGTCTTGGGGAATATCCTCACCGATGCGTGGGAGAAACTGTATTCCTGACCGTCTGTGGCTGTTGCCCTCTCCTGGCGGGAGAGGGCAACGGGTGGGCATAGCCAGTTACTCCAGCGTCCTGATGCTTTCCACAATGGTATCGAAAATCGGCAGAGTCGCGCTCTTCAAGTCGAACAGCGTGGTAAAAGTGATGACCCCGTTCCCATCCGCCAGTTGGAAAAGCACAATTTTCTGATACACCACCACGTTTGCTCCGCGCGCGTCTTTCAGTGTTTGCTGTGCTTCGATAAAACCGGTTTCGACACCGTTCGGATTCTTTCCCGACCCTGTGTTCAGCACTTTGTAGCCTTTCATCTGGTTGGGCATGCCTTCGGCCAGCAACTCGACCAGGAAAGCGGGCGACATGCTCTTGAAGAACGCATCGCTGGGAACAGTGATGTTGATGTTTGTCAACTGGGTGCCGCGAACATGCTCCGGCTGGGTATCGAACACAAAGACGCGGAAGAGATTCTTGTCTATCCCTTTCAGCGCCTGGAGCGTTTCTTTTAGTTGTGGATTGGTCTCTCCTGTCGCACTGATGATTTGATTGAGTTCGCGCGCGTCCAGGCGCACCACCTTCCATTGCGGGGGGAAGGTGATTTCATATTTGTAGTCAAAATCACGGAACACTGTTGTCCCATCGGGGCGTTCTTCTTTGCTCGTGCCGGTGGGCAGCGGGGTTGGTGTAGGGGTTTCAGTAGGGGTGGGGCTGGGGGTCGCAGTAGGAGTAGGGGTTAGCGTGGGAGTTGAAGTGGGTGTTGGCGTTGGGGTGTTGGTTGCCGTAGGGGTAGGGGAGGCAAACAGCGCCGCAATCGGTCCACTTCCGCATGCCAGGCTGGCAAGCCCCAGAATCGTCACTGCAATCCATCCGAAGACAAGAGATTTTCTGGTCATGGTTGACCCTCCATAAAACTGGTTTGAGATATGTAATTCTAATTTGTCTGAATGTCTTTTTAAATGGTCAAATGTCACCATTCCCGATGACATTCAGCGTGGGGTAGAATCAGACCATGATTCCGTTAAAGTTGTCTCTCTCTGGTTTTCTATCGTATCGCACCCCAGTGGAACTCGATTTCACGATGTTTCAACTGGCTTGCATTTCCGGCCATAACGGCGCGGGCAAATCGTCCCTGCTCGATGCGTTCACCTGGAGTCTATTCGGCGAAGCACGCAAACGTGGCGAGGAACTCATCAACGCCGCCTGTGATACGGCTGAAGTCCTGCTCACCTTTGCCTACGAAGGTGATACGTACCGTGTCCGGCGCAGCCTGACGCGTGGCAAAAGCACGGTGCTGGAATTCCAGATTCAGCACAACGGGCGCTGGAAGCCGCTGACCGAAACCACCACGCGCGCCACGCAGGCGCGCATCGAGAGCATTTTGCGGCTTGATTACGATACCTTTGTGAATGCCTCGTTCTTCCTGCAGGGCAAAGCCGACCAGTTTGCCCAGCAAAAAGCGAGTGAACGTAAACGTATTCTGGGCAGTATTCTCGGCCTGGAGCGTTGGGAAACCTATCGAGAGCGTGCCGCTGAACGCCGTAAAGTCGTGGAGGCTGAGTTGAACCAGCTGGAGGGGCGGTTGAAGGAAATCAACGATGAACTTGCGCAGGAAAGCGCGCGCCGGGCCAGTTTGAATGCTCTGGAACATCAGTTGAAGCAGGTACAATCTCTGCTCGCCGAACGAGAAGCCCGCTACCGTCAGGCAGAAACCATGCGGAATTTGCTCGAAAATCAGCGGGAGCAAGTTCGCAAGATGGAGGCCGAACTGGAACGTTCCCGGCGTGACCTGCATTTGCTCAGGGGACGTTTGGCCGAGCGCGAGGCCGAATCGGGGCATCAGATGGCTTTCATCCAGCGCGCTGCTGAAATCGAAGCCCGTTACCTTGCCTGGCAGGCATCTCGAGAAGAACTTGCCCGTTGGGAGGCTCTCTCCGGGCAGTTCCGCGAGGCTGAAAAACGCCGCCAGCCGCTATTAGATACCATCCACGCCGAGCGCGCGCGCCTGGAACAGGAACGGCAGTTACTGCACAATCAGGCCTCCTCTATTGGTGAACAGCAAAAAGCGATGGAAATGCTCAAATCAGAAATCGAACAGGCTGAAAACGCCTTGCGCGAGGCCGAAACATGCACAGAACAGCGGAAGCAGGTTGAACAGGAATGGCAAGAAAAACGAGAACTGCTCAAGCAGTTACAGACCGAAAACAGCAACCTGAAACTTGAAATGGATGCGCTCAAAACCCGTCTCGACCGGGTTTCTGCTCTGGAGGACGCGACCTGTCCCCTGTGCGGTCAGCCGCTTACGGAGCAACACCGCGATTCGCTGGCTGCGCAACTGCGCGTCGAAGGCAAAGAAAAAGGCGACCGTTGGCGACTGAACCGCGAGGTCATGAAAACGCTCGAAGAACAAATCCGCATCCTGGAGCAGCAAGCTCAATCGCTTGCAGATGTGGATAACGAACGGGTGCGCCGTGCTGCAAAGATGTCCTCCCTCCAGGAACGCCTGCGTGCTGCCGAAAAAGCCATCGCCGACTGGCAAAACCAGGGTCTGGCGCGTCTGGAGGAAGTCGAACAGTTGTTGAGCGCCGAAACCTTTGCGCCCGAAGCCCGTCTTCGTTTATTTGAAATCGAGCGTGAATTGGCTGTGCTGGGATATGACCCCGCTGCGCACGACGCCCTGCGGAAAGCCGAGCAGGAAGGCCGCACGGTGGAACAGGAATGGCTGGAACTGGCGAAAGCGCGTGCCGCTTTGGAACCGCTGGCGCGTGAAATTGCCGATTTGCGTTCCCAAATCCAAAATTTACAATCTTTGATTGATAATCAAGAAGATGCGTATGCCCAGGCAGTGGTTGCCCTGCAACAAGCCGAGAGCGAAATCCCCGATTTTGACCAGGCCGAACGCGACTTTTATGACGTCAAGGAACAGGAAGCCGACCTGATGCAACGAATTGGCGCGGCGCGTCAGCTGGTAGAAGTGCTGGAAAAGCGCCGGGCGCAAAAAAAACAGGTGGAGGCGGACCGCGAAGCCTGTGCGCTGGAGATTGGCCGCTTCAAACGGTTGGAACGCGCTTTTGGCAAAGATGGTGTACCGGCCCTGTTGATTGAGCAGGCTTTGCCCCAAATCGAGGAGAAAGCCAATGAACTGCTCGACCGGCTTTCTAACGGCACAATGAGTGTGCGCTTCATCACCCAGGCAGGTTACAGAGACAGGAAACGCGAAGACCTGAAAGAAACGCTCGATATTCAGATTAGCGATGGCGCTGGCGTGCGCGATTACGAGATGTTTTCGGGCGGTGAGGCCTTCCGAGTCAATTTTGCCATTCGGCTGGCGCTTGCTGAAGTGTTGGCTCAGCGCACCGGCGCCCGTTTGCAAACCCTTTTTATTGATGAAGGATTCGGCTCGCAAGATGCGCTTGGCCGTCAGCGCTTGGTTGAGGCCATCAATGCCGTTCGCCGCGATTTTGCCAAAATTCTCATCATCACGCACCTGGACGACTTGAAAGACGCTTTTCCGAATCGTATCGAGGTCGAAAAGACGCCGCAGGGCAGCCGTGTGCGGGTGATATAGTTCATTGCAGCCGCAATAACACTTTCCCCTCGCGCCACAGGTCTTCGAGTTTGTAATAATCGCGCACTTCGGGCGCAAACAGATGGACGATGACCTGCCCAAAATCGACCACCACCCATCCGCTGGAAGCCTGTCCTTCACGGTGGCCTTTGGCGTCATGTTTCTCGCGGGCGGCATCTTCCACGCCTTCGGCCAGGGCATCCAGCATACGGTCTGAAGTGCCAGTGCAGATGACGAAATAATCGGTGAACATGGCGACCTTTTGCAGGTCGAGTAAGAGGATGTCTTCGCCTTTCTTTTCCTCCAGCGCATTGACAACGGTGTGGGCAAGTTCAAGTGGTTTCAAGCGGTTCTTCTTCTCCTTTGGGGTTTTGGGTTCCTGGTGGGGGGCTATGGGTTTTCTCCCAGCCGGGCGGTGCTGATACGGGTGTAAACCGGGCCGTCTGGCTTCAGGTCACTTCTGTAAAAGCAGATTTCGTTAACGGAAAAGGTTCCTAACGATGGCAGGTGGGTCTGCTCCAGCAACAAACGCAGGGTTTGCAATTCTGCCGTAGAGGCCTGTTCGCGTACCCGCCCAATCGTCAGGTGGGGAGAAAAAGGTTTTTCGTCCGGCGGATAGCCGAGCCGGTTGGCACTGGTCTCGATTTGGTGTTGTAAATGTATCAGCGCCGGGGGCGCCGATAGCCCAATCCACAAGACGCGCGGGCGGCGTGCGTTTGGGAAACACCCCAATCCTTCTACGGCAATCGAGAACGGCGTGCTGTGCGCGCATTCAGCGCGCACGCTTTGCGCCAGCAACTCCAGGTTGGCGCTGGAGACCTGGCCCAGAAATTTGAGCGTCAGGTGAATGTTCTCCACGCTCACCCAGCGCACGGCGCGCCCGCTGGACTGGCGCAGGCTGGCCGTTTGGCGGGAAATCGCTTGTTTGATTTCGAAGGGAATTTCAATTGCAATAAAAGCGCGCAATAAACTCATGGAAGCGTTTATGAAGAACGTTGCAAAACCTGTTCGACGGCCTGCTTAAGGTCGAGAAATCCCACGGGCTTGGTCAAATACACAGAAGCCCCCGCTTCCAGGCCGGTTTGAATATCCCCCGGCAGCGATTTAGCAGACACTACGATGACCGGAATGTGCGCCAGCTCCGGCTTGCGGCGCATGTATTTCAACACCTCCAGCCCGGAAACATCGGGCATCATCACGTCCAGGATGACCACATCCGGCTGTTCATTGGCGATTAAGTTGATGGCCGGGCCGCTAGAGTAGCTTTTGAGCACCCGAAAACCGCTCACGCGCATCATCTCTGCGAACATTTCGGCGGCATCGGTCTCATCTTCCACAACCACAACGGTTTTTTGGGGTTCTGGCATGGCGTCTCCACAAGTTGACCTGCCTAAAAATAGCATACTTGACCGGAAAAGGCAAGAGATTCAAAAAAACAGTGGGCCTGCAAACAACCCACTGTTTTTTTGAATCTGGCCTTGGGGTAGGGTTCTTCTGTCCGGTCTTGTTACAATCCTTTGGCAAGATGATAGTACAAATCGTTCCAGCGCAGTTTCTCTTTGAAACTTTCAATTTCAGTGCGTTCGTCAATCAAGAGGAACTCGATGCCAGCCATGGCGGCAAAATCGCGCAGGTGTTCGGCAGTGACGGCGAAACTGAAACCGGTGTGATGCGCTCCCCCGGCGTAAATCCACGCGGCGGCGGCGATTTTCAGGTTGGGGCGTGGCAGCCACAGCGCGCGCGCTACCGGTAGTTTGGGCAGCGGCTCATCGGTCGGGACGACATCCACCACATTTGCTACCATGCGGAAACGCTGTCCCATATCCATCACCGAAGCGGCAATTGCCGTCCCAGTGTTGGCATCAAAAATCAGGCGCACAGGGTCGGCTTTTCCGCCAATCGAAAGCGGTAAGACCTCCAGTTTCGGTTTGACCCCTGGCTGTGCAATCGATTGGCAGATTTCGAGCATATGCGCGCCCAGCACCTTGTCGCCGCTGGTGCTGAAGTGGTAGGTGTAGTCTTCCATGAACGAGACGCCGCCCTCCAGCCCGGCAGACATCACTTTCATTGCGCGCACCAGCGCCGAAGTTTTCCAGTCGCCCTCAGCACCGAAGCCGTAGCCGTCACGCATCAGCCGTTGGACGGCCAGCCCGGGCAGCTGCGTCAGGCCGTGCAGGTCCTCGAAGGTGGTGGTGAAGGCTTTGAAGTTGCCTGCTTTCAAAAAATTTCGCAGACCAACCTCAATGCGCGCACCTTCGCGCAGAGACGTGTTTCGCTCGCCGCCAGGCCGTAGAGCCGCAGCGACCTCGTACTCGTCCAGATAAGCCTGCATCGTCTGGGTGATTTCTGCCTCGGTGGCGTCGTTCACTGCTTTGACCAGGTCTCCTACACCGTAGCCATACACGTCATAACCGAATTGAATTTGCGCCTGAACTTTATCGCCTTCGGTAACGGCCACATCACGCATGTTATCGCCAAAGCGAGCGATTTTAGCGCCCTGCCAATCGGCCCATGCACAGGCAGCGCGCGCCCAAACCCCCAATTCGCGCCGCACTTCGGGGTCTTGCCAATGCCCCACCACCACCTTGCGCTCCAGCCGCAGCCGCGCCCCGATGAATCCGAATTCGCGGTCGCCATGTGCGGCCTGATTCAGGTTCATGAAGTTCATATCAATTTCAGACCAGGGAATTTCGCGGTTGTATTGTGTGTGCAAATGGGCAAAGGGTTTCTTCAGCAGGCGCAGGCCGGAAATCCACATCTTGGCGGGGGAAAAGGTGTGCATCCAGGTAATCAGGCCGATGCAGTTCGGTGCGGCATTGGCCTGCTGGCACAGTTGGGTAATCGCTTCAGGCGTGGTGACAACCGGTTTGAAAACCACGCTGACGGGGATTTCTGCTGCCGCATTCAGGCTGGCAGCGATTTCGCGTGCGTTGGCAGCCACCTGTTCCAGGGTCTTTGGCCCGTATAAGTGCTGGCTGCCGGTGACGAACCAGATTTCGTAAGGGGATAAGTCAATCATGGAATTTCTCCTTTGGAAGATAGGGGACAAAGTAACGATGGCGCGTTACAGTCATCTGTTGTCCATCGTCTGCTGTCCGTAATAGGCATGTTTACCGTGTTTTCTCAGATAGTGTTTTTCCAGCAATTCCTGCTGCATGGGGGGCAGGCCGGGCGTCAACATCAGGGCGTGGAAGTTCATAAAGGCAACTTCTTCCAGCACGACGGCGTTATGAACGGCATCCATCGGATGGCGCCCCCACACGAAGGGCCCGTGGCTGTACACCAGCACGCCGGGGATGGCATTAGGGTCACGTTGGGCAAAGGTTTCTACAATCAGCAGACCGGTGGCGCGTTCGTATTCTCCCTGAATTTCTGCGGGGGTCATTGGGCGCGTGCAGGGAATTTCGCCGTAGAAGTAATCGGCGTGGGTGGTGCCAAGTGGCGCAATGCCGTGTCCGGCCTGGGCAAAGACGGTGGCCCAGCGGCTGTGGGTGTGGACGATGCCGCCGATGCTGGAAAAGGCGCGGTACAGTTCCAGGTGGGTAGGCGTATCCGACGAGGGTTTGAGATTCCCTTCTGCTACGCGGCCTGTTTGCAGTTCTACGACCACCATGTCATCCGGCTTCAGTGCTTCATACGCTACGCCAGAAGGTTTGATGACCATCAGCCCGCTTGCCCGGTCTATGCCGGAAACGTTTCCCCACGTGAACGTAACCAGGCTATGTTTGGGCAGTTCCAGGTTGGCGAGGAAGACCTGTTCTTTGAGCGCGTCAAGCATTACTTCAGCGCCTCCCCCGCCGTTTGTTCAATCGCCAGCCCGCGCTTGTAACGCTCCATGAAAGCAGCAAAACCAGCCACGTCTGCCGGGTCGGGTGCAACGGTCAGCGCATTCTGGCCGGCAAAGACCCGCCCGGTCAGATATGCTTCCAGTGATTCGCCCTGTGCTCGTTGTTGCCGGTAGGCTGCCAGCAAAGCCATGCCCCAGGCGCCGCCTTCTCCTGCGGTGGAAAGCACAGAAACCGGCACGCCCAGCGCTGCTGCCATCATTCGTTGTCCCACTTCGGGGGTCTTGAAGAAGCCGCCATGCCCAAAGATGCGGTCGAGTTGCGCGCCTTCCTGTTGCAGCAAAATGTCCATGCCGAGTTTGAGCGCCCCTAACGAGGCAAACAGGTGGGTGCGCATGAAGTTCGCCAGCGTAAAGCGGCTTTCTGGGGTGCGGACGAAGAGCGGGCGGCCTGCCTCGATGTGTGTGATGTGTTCGCCAGAGACGTAGTTGTAGGCCAGCAAACCGCCTGCATCCGCTTCGCCGGTGAGTGCCAGGCGATAGAGCGTTTCGTACAGCTTCGATTCGGAGATTTCTATCCCCATGACCTGTGCAAATTCCTGGAAAAGCGCCACCCATGCGTTCAGGTCGGAGGTGCAGTTGTTGCTGTGAACCATTGCTACCGGTTTCCCGGTGGGGGTGGTCACCAGGTCAATTTCGGGGTACACCTTTGAGAGCGGCTGCTCCAGCACAATCATTGCAAAAACGGACGTGCCGGCAGAAACGTTGCCCGTGCGGGGCGCGACGCTATTGGTGGCAACCATTCCTGTCCCGGCATCCCCTTCTGGCGGACAGAGTGGAATGCCAGCCTGGAGTTCGCCGGAGGGGTCCAGCAGGCGTGCGCCTGCTTCGGTCAGTGTTCCGGCGGGTTCCCCGGCGAGCCGCACTGCGGGCAGGATGTCGCGCAGTGTCCATGCGATACCCCGTTGGGCCAGCAGAGCGTCGAACGCAGACATCATGCGGTTGTCGTAGTCGTTGCGTGCGCTGTCAATCGGAAACATCCCGGAGGCTTCCCCAATCCCCAACACATTCTGCCCGGTGAGTTTCCAGTGAACATAGCCGGCCAGCGTGGTCAGGCGGTGGATATGGGGAACATGGGGCTCATCGTTCAAAATGGCCTGGTAGAGATGGGCGATGCTCCAACGCTGGGGGATGTTGAACTGGAAGCGTTCGGTTAGTTCGGCGGCGGCTGGGCCGGTGATGGTGTTGCGCCAGGTGCGGAAGGGGACGAGCAGGTCGCCCGCAGCATCGAATGCCAGGTAGCCGTGCATCATGGCGCTGAAACCCATTGCCCCCACCGTGCGCAGCGGTATGCCGTACCGTGCCTGCACCTCTGCGCGCAGCGCCTGGAAGGCGTTTTGCAGTCCTGACCATACCTCCTGCAGGGGATACGTCCAAATGCCGTTCTCGTAACGATTCTCCCACTCATGACTGCCTGATGCGAGCGGGGCATGGTCTTCGCCGATGAGAACGGCCTTGATGCGGGTAGAACCGAGCTCGATGCCAAGCGCAGTGCGCGCCTGTTCAATGGCGGTTTGTGCTTCGGTTGTGGTCATGCGTTCTCCTCTCTGTGCAGTTTGTGCCGGAGCGTGTCTTTGTTATCGTTACCGTTATCGTTCACGAAAGATTATAACAAATGTATAGTAAAATACAATAGCCCAAATTCAAACCAAAGGAACTGTATGTCTCGTAAATCGGTGCGTAAAGTCACCATCAAAGATGTGGCTCAGGCTTGTGGCATTTCGACCCAGACGGTTTCGCGGGTCATTAACCAACGCCCTGATGTAGCCCCCGAAACGCGCGAACTGGTCGAGCGGACGATAGCCGCGCTTGGCTATCAACCCAGCGCACTGGCGCGCAGCCTGGTGCGCCAGCGCAGTTACACGCTGGGCGTTATCATTGCCGGGCTAAAGTATGTTGGGGTTTCGCAAACGCTCAATGGGATTGCGGAAGAGTCCGAACAGGCGGGCTATTCGCTTTTGCTCAAAGAATTGCCCCGTTTCGATACACCCAACATCGTGCCGGTTATCGAGTCGCTTATGGCGCATCATGTGGAGGGAATTGTCTTCGCCGGGCCAGAGTGGAACGAAAACGTCAAGGTCGCGCAATCGCAGTTACCGGTTTCGTGTCCGCCGATTGTTTTCTTAAAGTGTCAGCCAAACCCGAATTACACCACCATCAGTATTGATAACTACGGCGGTGCGCGTATGGCGGTGGAGCATTTGCTCCAGGCGGGGCGGCGGCACATTGGGCTGATTACCGGTCCGCTCGAATGGCTGGAAGCCCGTCAGCGCAAACAGGGTTGGGAAGATGCGTTGACAAGCGCCGGAATTTCACTTGCCCCGTATAAATGGGCGCAGGGGAACTGGAACTCAGCCAGTGGGGAGGCGGCTTTTGCAGAATTGAAGACGAAATATCCCCGCATGGACGCTGTTTTTGCCAGTAACGACCAGATGGCCTTGGGGGTGTTGCATTATGCGCATCTGAACGGCATTCGTATTCCCGATGATTTGGCCGTCGTTGGGTTCGATAACCTGGCCGAATCTGCTTATTTTACGCCCTCCCTGACCACGATCGAGCAGCCCTTGCGTGAATTGGGACGACTGTCGGTTCGTACTTTGTTGGAGCAGGTCAATGCTGCTGGTCAGGCGCTTGCGCCTCGCACCATTGTTCTGCCTACACGTCTGGTCGTGCGGCAGAGTACGCCGGTTGTGAGTGGGTAGAAGGAGTTTTGGAACAGGGGAAAGTGTAAAAACTCTTGACTGCTGTCTCAATCGTGCTAAAATGTTATCGATAACGTTATCGATAACGAACGGCGCCTATAACTACTCTCGTTTTTCCTTTGGAAAGGAAGGAACCTATGAAGAGAAGCACTCTCTACTTTGTTGCTGCGCTTGTAATTGCTTTGTCGCTTGTGTTGAGCGCGTGCGGCGGGCAGGCGTCTTCGGGTCAGACGGAAGAGAAGAAATTAATTGGCATTTCTATGCCGACCAAATCTTCTACCCGTTGGATTTCTGATGGCGAAAGCATGGTAAAAGAATTCCAGGCTTTGGGTTATGATACCGATTTGCAATTTGCGGACGATGATATTCCCAATCAGTTAGCCCAAATTGAGAACATGATTACAAAAGGGGCGGATGTTCTCATCATAGCAGCAATTGACGGCAGCACTTTGACGGACACTCTGGCAAAGGCAAAAGAAAAAGGGATTCTGATTGTTGCTTATGACCGTCTGCTGGTTAATTCTCCTCATGTTGATTATTACGTTACGTTTGACAATTTTGGTGTGGGAGTTATCATGGGGCAGCAAATTGAGACTGGTTTGGATTTGAAAAACAAACCGGGCCCGTTCAACATTGAGTTGTTTGGTGGTTCTCCCGATGATACCAATGCCTACTACTTTTACGATGGGGCTATGTCCATTTTGCAGCCCTACATTGACAGTGGGAAGCTGGTTGTCCAGTCTGGTCAGATGGGAATGGACAAAGTCTCAACGTTGCGCTGGGATGGAATTGCTGCGCAGGCTCGTATGGAAAACCTGTTGAGCGCGTATTATACAGATAAACGTGTAGATGCAGTTCTGTCCCCCTACGATGGTCTCTCGATTGGTATCATCTCGGCTCTCAAGAGTGTAGGTTATGGCACTCCTGACCAACCTATGCCCATCATAACCGGCCAGGATGCTGAAATTGCTTCCATTAAGGCGATGATCGCTGGAGAACAAACCTATACGGTTTTCAAAGATACACGCGAGTTAGCCAAGCAAGCGGCGATTATGGTGGATGCGGCTCTTAAGGGGAAAGAAGTGCCGATTAATGACACTAAAACGTATAATAACGGTGTCAAAGTTGTGCCTTCCTATTTGTTAACTCCCTATAGCGTGGATATTACGAATTACGAAAAATATCTGATTGAAAGTGGTTACTATACTGCTGACCAATTGAAGTAACTTCTTCCGCCCCCGGTGTGTGAGAGAAATTTTTCTCTCACACACCTTTATTTTTCGTGTAACATTGCGTTGCTATCCCCAGGTCTTTTCCAGGACGGACAAATATGTCGGATGTCATTCTTGAAATGCGTAATATCACAAAGACTTTTCCAGGGGTGAAAGCGCTCGATAATGTCAGTTTTCGCGTTCGAAGGGGAGAGATCCACGCTTTAGTTGGCGAAAACGGTGCGGGCAAATCAACGCTCATGAAGGTGCTGAGCGGTGTTTATCCCTATGGCACTTATGAGGGACAAATTTTTTTTGAAGGGCGGGAATGCCGATTCCATAACATCAGTGAATCTGAAAAAGTTGGCCTGGTGATTATTCATCAAGAGCTGGCGCTTGTCCCTTTCCTTTCGATCGCAGAGAATCTATTTTTAGGGAATGAGCGCGCTCAAAATGGAATCATTCACTGGAATGAAGCAATTGCCCAGGCAAAAGAATTGCTTGCCCGTGTGGGGTTGCACGAATCCCCACAAACCTTAATTACGGATATCGGGGTTGGAAAGCAACAGTTGGTGGAAATTGCCAAAGCGCTGGCAAAACGAGTTAAGCTATTGATTCTCGATGAGCCGACTGCATCGCTCAATGAAAGTGATAGCGATAAACTTCTGTCCCTTCTGTTACAACTCAAAGCACAAGGTATTTCTTCAATTTTGATTTCACATAAACTGAACGAAGTTTCAAAAGTGGCGGATTCGATTACTATTTTGCGAGATGGAACCACAATTGAAACGATTGATTGTCACACTGAACACGTAGATGAAGACCGTATTATTCGCGGAATGGTTGGGCGTGATTTGACCCATCGCTTTCCGCCGCGTGATGTCAAAATTGGGGACGTTATTTTTGAGGTGCGTGATTGGAATGTGTATCACCCTCTCCATGAAGACCGCAAAGTGAGCAATAATGTTAATCTTTATGTCAGGCAGGGAGAAGTTGTTGGTATTGCTGGCTTAATGGGCGCGGGTCGTACTGAATTAGCAATGAGCTTGTTTGGTCACTCTTATGGGGTACGTATTAGTGGCAAAGTACTTAAGTACGGAAAAGAGATTGATGTCAGTACGATTGATAAGGCCATTCAAAATGGTATTGCGTATGTTACTGAAGACAGAAAATCTTATGGTCTTGTTTTGATAAAGCCTATTAAGGACAACATTACGCTGACGAATTTGAGCGCAGTTTCAGTAGGCGGAGTTCTCAATGAACCGCGAGAGGTGAGAACTGCGATGGGTTATCGAGAGCGTTTGAACATCAAGTGTTCCAGCATCATGCAAGAGGTGCTCAATTTGTCAGGAGGCAATCAGCAAAAAGTTGTTCTGAGTAAATGGCTTTTTGCTGAACCGGAGATTTTGATATTAGATGAGCCAACACGAGGTATTGATGTTGGTGCAAAATATGAGATATACACCATCATCAATCATTTAGCAGAGGAAGGCAAGGCGGTTATTCTTATTTCATCTGAACTGCCTGAAATTCTTGGTATGTGTGACCGAATTTACATCATGCGCGACGGCAAAATCATTGGTGAAATGCTTGCCAGGGATGCGTCGCAAGAATCAATCATGAAATGCATTATGACGCAGTAAAACGAGGTGAGAACATCATGAAAACGCTTTTGGCTCTTCTCCGAAACAACTTGCGAGAGTATGGCATGTTGATTGCCCTGGTTGTGATTATGGTGTTTTTTCAGTTTGCAACAAATGGTATCTTGTTACGCCCGGTCAATATCACCAATCTCGTTCTGCAAAATAGTTATGTGATTGTGATGGCTTTGGGCATGTTGTTGATTATTGTTTCGGGTTGGATAGACCTTTCGGTTGGTTCTGTAGCGGCATTTGTTGGGGCAGTTGCGGCTGTTCTAATGGTAAAACTGGGAGTTCATTGGAGCCTTACTATGCTCATTTGCTTGCTGGTTGGAGCCCTGATTGGTGCCTGGCAAGGATTCTGGGTTGCTTATGTCAAAATTCCTGCTTTCATTGTTACACTGGCGGGTATGCTTATCTTTCGTGGTCTTACTTTACTTATTTTGCAAGGCGAAGCAGTAGGCCCCTTCCCGGTGCCTTTTCAACGGTTGAGTACTGGATTTATTCCCGATGTTTTCAACATAGAAGGTTTTCACTTAACAACGATGCTGATAGGCATATTTGTAGTGATTGTATGGGTATTTTTTGACTATCGTGCAAGAAAAAACCAGCAGAATTATGGCTTTGAAGTCGTTCCGATGTACTTGTTTATTGCCAAACATATCTTGATTGCTGTTGCTGTTTTGGGGTTGTCGTATTTGATGGCATCTTACAAGGGGTTACCAAATGTATTGATTGTAATGGCTGTGTTGATTACCCTGTTTGCTTTTATTTCGAGCCAAACAGTGCTTGGACGACGAATTTATGCAATGGGTGGAAATGAAAAGGCTGCGCGTCTATCGGGTGTAAATACTTCAAAGTTGCTTTTCATGACCTTCGTGAATATGGGTGTTTTAGCTGCTCTGGCAGGCATGATCGTTGCCGCTCGGCTGAATACTGCTACGCCCAAAGCTGGTACGGGCTTCGAGTTGGATGTTATTGCTGCTTGTTTTATTGGAGGCGCATCCGCGAGCGGCGGGATTGGAACAGTGATTGGTGCGGTTGTTGGCGCCTTTGTGATTGGCGTGATGAATAACGGGATGTCTATCCTGGGTATTGGAATTGATTGGCAACAGGCCATTAAGGGGTTTGTTTTGCTGATGGCAGTCTTCTTCGATGTCTACAATAAAAATAAGGGGTAATCCTTCTGGATGTTTTTTGTACAGGCAAGCCTGAAAATAGGTGGGCTTGCCTGTTTATTCTTTTCCAATCATCTTCACAATTCCCCGCATTAACTCTTTAAGCGCTTCAAATTGCTCGCGCAGGAAGTCCAGCGCTTCGGCAGGCAAGGCCGCCAGGTTTCCACCGCTTAACTTGAGCAGGCGGGCGTATTCTTTGCCAATGCCGGCAATCAGTTTGCGCGATTGTTTCACTTTGGCGTCTAACTGTAACTGTTGTTCGCGGCTGAAGTTGCCGAATTCGTATTTGAAAATATCGGTTTTGATTTCTCCTAACAGGATGCGGTACAGTTCAACGGCCACATACTTGCTGATAAGATTGACCCGTCCCTCTTTCTCCAGCCGCCGTACACTTACCTGCACCCGCGCCGAATTCAAAACCCGCAGCGGACGGAACTGGCTGGCGCGTTTCACCAGGTCGTGGTCTTCGGCCAGTTTCAGGCTTTCGTTGAATCCGCCTACACGCCGAAACAGCCGCCGCGAGATGATGATACAAAACCCCGGCGCGTGCGGGTCGGTAAATTGACCGATTTTTATCGCCAGGTTGGTGAAGTCGTGCAACAGGCCATCGAGCGGATGGTTTGAGATGGGCTGGATTTCGCAGGTTGCCAGGTCGAGAAAACGCTCTTCCAGTTCGGCATGAACTTTTTCCAGAAAATCTGATGCGACGCGGGTATCGGCATCTAAAAAGACCAGGAAGTTGCCGTTGGCGGCTTCGGCTCCACGGTTACGTCCGACAGCGGGCATGCCGCCCGGCACCACACGCGCACCCATTTGTTGAGCCATCTCCACTGTTCGGTCGCGTGAACCGGCATCGGCCACAATCACCTCGAAATCTCGAAAGGTTTGCGCTTGCAGGTCGGCTAACAGGTGGGGGAGCAGAACTTCTTCGTTCAAAGTGGGGATGATGACGCTGAACTCCATTGAGACCCTCTTCTTTTGCTTTGTCCGGGTTGGTCAGTACCGAAACCTTATCCTGCAAACAACTTTTTTGGGAATCCTGCGTTTGACACCAGTTATTTCAGGGTGCGTTTCAACTCTTCGATTTTTTCGTGCGATAAATCTGGCAGATGACGTTCTGTTTCGATGCCGAGGGCGCGCTTTTGGGCTTCGCGCCATCGCTTCAGGCGCTCTTCGATTTCGATTTCGTAGCCCTGGTCAGAAGGCTGGTAGAAATACGTCCCCAGAAGCCGACGTGGGAGATATTGCTGGGGGGTGAAATGCCCTTCCTGTTCGTGGGGATAGACGTATCCCTCGCCCTGACCGGTCGCCTGGCGGTCGCGGTTTCCGTCTTGCAGGTGTTTGGGGACCGAACCTGCACCTTCTTGCTCGATAATCTGCATCGCTTTGAAATAGGCACCGGTGCTGTTCGATTTGGGCGCAGTTGCCAGATAAAGCGTCGCCTCGACCAGGGGGTAAATCCCTTCCGGCAGGCCGACGTAATCGAACGCTTGCGCGGCAGCGGCGGCTACCACCAACCCCAACGGGTCGGCCAGGCCAATATCTTCGCCTGCCAGAATCAGCAGGCGGCGCAGGATGAAGCGCGGGTCTTCCCCCGCGTACAGCATTTTTGCCAGCCAGTAAAGGGCGGCATCGGGGTCAGAACCACGTACCGATTTGATAAAGGCAGAAATGGTATCGTAGTGGGCGTCGCCATCTTTGTCGTATAACACTGCGCGGCGCTGAATGGACTCTTGCGCCACCTCCAGCGTAATGTGGATGATGCCGTTGGAATCGGGAGGCGTAGATTCGACCGCCAGTTCCAGTGCGTTCAGAGCATTGCGCGCGTCGCCGCTGGCAACATTGACAAGATGGGCGCGTGCCTCCGGGGTCAGGTTCACCTTGCGTCGGCCAAAGCCGCGTTCGGGGTCGGCCAGCGCCCGGTCGAGCAGTTGACCGAGTTCATTCTGGTTAAGATGACGCAGTTGGAAGATGCGCGAACGACTGACGAGCGCTCCGATGACCTCGAAGAATGGGTTCTCGGTGGTTGCGCCAATCAGCGTGACCGTGCCGTTTTCTACAAAGGGCAAGAGTGCATCTTGCTGGGCTTTGTTCCAGCGGTGGATTTCATCCACAAACAGAATGGTACGCTGACGGTACAGGCGATTTCGTTCCTGAGCGCGTGCGATGACGTCTTGTAAATCGCTTTTTCCCGACAAAATCGCAGAGAGAGTCTCAAAGTGGCTTTTGGTGTGGTTAGCAATCACCTGTGCCAGGGTGGTTTTGCCCGTGCCAGGCGGCCCCCACAGGATGATAGACGAGAACAACCGGTCGGTCTCGATGGCGCGGCGCAGAAGTTTGCCCGGCCCAATGATGTGTTCCTGACCGATGTATTCGTCCAGTGTGCGCGGACGCATGCGCGCGGCCAGCGGCGCTTCGGCCTTCATTCGTTCATGGAGGGCATGGTCGAATAAGTCGGTCATGAAAATATCCGTTTGCACCGGCGCAGAGCGCAGTATACGGCTTGCTTACAGGCTCGACCGAATGTGAACGATGTCGCCATCTTTGACGATATAATCCTTCCCCTCCAGCCGGAACTTGCCTTTGGCTTTGCATTCGGCCATGCTTCCAAGCGCAATCAGGTCATCGTAAGCCACCACTTCGGCGCGCACGAACCCACGTGCCAGGTCGGTGTGGATTTCGCCTGCCGATTCGACTGCTGTGGCGTGACGGCGTGTTGTCCAGGCGCGCACTTCGTCTTCGCCGACGGTGAAGAAGACTTGTTGACCAAGCAAATCAAAAGAGAGCCGAATCATGCGGTGCAAAGCTGGCTCGGTGATGCCGTATTCGGCCATGAACATTTGGGCGTCTTCGGGTGGCAGTTGGGCAATTTCCATCTCCAGCTTACCAGGCAGTGCAGTGGAGGGGTGGTCGAGTTCGAGGGCCGGGGCGCTCTGGCCTTCACCCAGGTTGAAGACGGTCAGAATCGGCTTGCGAGTCAGTAACCCGTAACTGGCGAGTTCCTTCTGGTCATCGGGCGTTAAATCCACTTTGCGGAGCGGAATGCTGGCATCGAGCGCTTCTTTAAGGCGCGTGAACAGCACCGTTAGACGTTCATTTTGGGCTTTGTCGGTGCCACCTTTGCGGCGTTCATCGGCCAGGCGTTCCAGCTTTCGCTCTACGGCTACCAGGTCGTTGAGCAGCAGTTCGGAGAGCATGGCCTCTGCATCGCGCGCTGGATGTACCGAACCGGCCGGATGCGGCACATTTTCGTCCTCAAAACAGCGCACGACGTGAATGAAACCGTCCATTTGCGCCAGCGTGTTGAGCAACTGGCCCGAAATGCCTTTTTGCGTACCATCCAGCCCGGCAATGTCGGCATAGGTTACTTTGGCATAGATGGTTTTGCGGGGCTTGAACATGGCCGAAAGTTTGTCCACGCGTGGGTCGGGGACATCTACCACGCCGGTATGGACTTCGATGCGCCCGGCAGAGGCGGTGGTGGGGGTGTGACTGCGCGTGAGAGCGTTGAACAGGGTGGTTTTGCCGGCTTGCGGCAGGCCGATAATTCCAAGTTTCATCTTGACCTTATATGAGAGAGTGATATACTTAACTTTACTGTGGCGCAAATCTTTGATTTGCGCCCAGTTTGCCGAAGTGGCGGAACTGGCAGACGCGCACGACTCAAAATCGTGTTCCGTGAGGAGTGAGGGTTCGATTCCCTCCTTCGGCACAGTGATTATACCAGCCCCAACCAAAACGCCGCGCGCCGCGCGGCGTTTTGGTATCAGCTAGCGCGTCTCCTGGCGGGCGGCCAGCGCCGCGCCGACGATTCCGGCCTCGTTGAGAAACTGTGCCGGGACGATGGGCGTGTTGACCGTCAGCAGGGGCAGGTATTTGGCGTGGTATTTGCTGATTCCGCCGCCCAGGATAAACAGGTCGGGCCAGAACAGTTTTTCCATTTCGCGGAAGTAGCGGTTCAATCGCCTGGCGTATTTCTTCCAGGAGAGTTCCTCGCGTTGACGGGCGGCATCGGATGCGCGTGTTTCGGCATCTTCTCCACGAATTTTCAGGTGGCCAAATTCCGCATTCGGGAGCAGTTTGCCATCGGTAAAGATGGCCGTGCCGATGCCTGTGCCGAGCGTCACCATGATGATGACCCCTTTCACGCCTTTGCCTGCGCCAAACGTCACTTCGGCCAGCCCGGCAGCGTCAGCATCATTAATGACTGTGACCGCACAACCGGTCGCTTCTCTAATCGCTTCAGCGGCGTTCAAACCCACCCATGCGCTGGAGATGTTGGCTGCCATTTTGACCACACCGTGTTTGATGGGGCCTGGAAAACCAACCCCGATGGGGCCGTGCCACGAAAAAGAGCGAACGATGTCTGCAATCGTTTCTATGACGGCGTTGGGTTCTGCCCCTTTTGGGGTCTTCAGGCGGCGGCGTTCTGTCAGCAATTCGCCTGTTTCGGTATTCACTGGCGCACCTTTGATGCCTGAACCGCCTACATCTACGCCCAAAATGTCCATACCTGCCTCCTGTGCGTTGGGATGGGGGAATTGTATAACAAATGGGCAAGGCAGCAAGAGGGGAAATCTCCTCCTTCTCAAATTTGTCACAATCGGCTAAAATACAGCCCGCTTTGTCCAAGTCACGCAAGCGCGTGGCTCTTTCCGCTCCCGGCGCTGCCTGCGGCAGCTCGGACCGGGGGCAATCCCGAGGAAAGGAGGTTCCCTGCTATGCACAACTACGAGTTGGTCTGCATCGTTCACCCCGACCTGGACGAGAATGCCTTCAAAGGTGTTCTGGAAAAGGTCAGCAATTGGGTGACCGATTTCGGCGGAAACGTCGAGAAACTCGATGTTTGGGGCCGCCGTCGCCTGGCTTATACCATTCGTAAACAGCGCGAAGGCCAGTATGCGGTGATGTATCTGGCAATGCCCCCCGCTGCGGCAGCAGAACTGGAACGCAATCTGCGCTTCCAGGAAAACGTGCTGCGCTTCATGCTCACTGTGGCTGAATAAGTTTGCAATCCTGTCGGTTGAACTGTTTCCTGCGCAAGGAGAGCGAAGATGAGTCGAGGTTTGAATAAAGTGATGATTATCGGACATCTGGGACGAGACCCGGAAATGCGTTATACCCCTTCGGGCCGTCCGGTGACGACCTTTAGCGTTGCTACCAGTCGTTCCTGGAGTACGGTGGATGGGGAACGGCATCAGGAAACCGAATGGTTCAATGTTGTCGCCTGGGGAAACCTGGCTGAAATTTGTAAACAGTATCTGAGCAAAGGACAGCAGGTTTACATTGAAGGCCGCCTGCAAACCCGTAAATGGGAAGACAAAGAAGGCAACAAGCACAGCAGTGTGGAAATTGTTGCCAACGAGATGATGATGTTGGGCGACCGCCGCGACAATAGCACGAATAACCATTCTGTGTCTGAAGACAATGATGCTCCCGAAACGCAAGCTGCCGACGAGGATGAATTTCCCTTCTAACCCCAATCACAACCCGCGCATGGCGGCGAACCGCCTGCCGGATGGAGTAATGAAACTATGGAAGACTATCGTGAACGTGAACGCGAAGAAGCCGGTCATGCAACTGACCGCCGCTTTTATGCGCGCCCCAAAATCTGTCAGTTTTGTGCCGACAAAAACCTGCGGATTGATTACAAAAACGTAGATTTGCTCAAGCGTTATGTGACAGAAGAAGGCAAAATTCGCCCGCGCCGCCAGACCGGCACCTGCGCCAGACATCAACGTGCGCTGGCGGTTGCCGTCAAACGTGCCCGCCACATCGCCCTGCTGCCCTTCGTAAGCAGTGGACGCGAAGACTAACGGCAAATGCGGGGCATGGAAAACCACTCCATGCCCCTGACTTTTGCCGCTGAAAGAGTAGAACGATATGACTCCCCAAAAACAGAGCAAAAAACACGTCGCTCACTTGCAGGTTGTTCGTCAGCAAGAACGTATCATTTGGATTACTGCCATCATCGTTGCGGTGGTGGTGATTGGCATTGTGGCCTATGGCATCCTGGCTGATACGGTCTTTTTGCAGTATCGTGCGGTCGCAACCGTGAATGGTGAAAGTATCCGCGCTGGTGACTTTATCAAGCAGGTTAAATTGCAGCGCGTGCAGTTGATTAATCAATTCAACCAGTATTATCAGTTTGCCCAAATGTTTGGCGCTTCAGACCCATTGAGCGACCCGAATTTTGGACAGGTCTTGCAACAGATTTATAATAATTTGAATGCGCCTCAAAGCATTGGGCAGACTGTGCTGGACTATATGATTGAAACCACACTTATCCGGCAAGAGGCAACACGGCGCGGCCTGACCGTGAGCCAGGAGGAACTGGAAAAAGCGTTGCAGGAAGGCTTTGGGTATTATGCAAATGGGACTCCTACCCCTGCGCCAACAGCAACTTCCTTCTCGACTCCTACCCCAAACGCGACGGCGTTTGCGATTGTAACCATCACTCCTACCCCCTCTCCTGTGACACCCACAGCGACGGCCACTCCTGACCCGAACGTAACCCCCACCGAAACCGCTACCCCTTCTCCAACTGCGACGGCTGGTCCGACGGCCACAACCGGACCGACCTCGACACCGTTCCCAACCGCGACCCCCTACACGCTGGAAGGCTATCAGGCTGCGTTCGATGAGCGTGTCAAATTCATCACCGAACAGACCGGCATGAGCCGTGAAGATTACCTGCGTTTTTACGAAGGCTTGTTGTTACGTGATAAATTGCTGGCAGATGTGACCAAAGACATTCAGCCTGAACAAGAAAAGGTGTGGGCGCGGCATATTCTGGTTGCCGATTCTGCCCTGGCAATGACGATTGTCGAAAAGTTGCGTGCCGGTGAAGACTTTGCCAAACTTGCAGCAGAGTTTTCTATGGACACTGGCAGCAAAGACAATGGCGGTGACCTGGGGTGGTTTGGCAAAGGACGAATGGTTGCACCTTTTGAAGAAGTTGCTTTCAGTTTGCCTGTGGGTCAAATCAGCGACCCTGTGCAGAGTGAGTATGGCTGGCATATTATCCAGGTGATTGACCGTCAGCGGATGCCGCTTACGGAAACCGAGTTGCAACAATACAAAGAGAACGTCTTCAATACTTTTTTGAAAGAACTGCGCGAAAAAGCCCAAATTACCACCAATGATGTTTTCTGGAAAGAAATCGTGCCGACGGAACCTGCGCTTCAATAGCCATTCAGTTCTCAGCGAGAAATGACGGGTTAACCCAAACCTTGCGAACGTAGAGCGACCGCCAGATAAAGCGGTCGCTGCTCTTACAATTGGGTTGATTTGATTTATAATGGCTATCAGGAGCACAATAATGGCATTTCAAGTTTCCGAATATCGTGATTTGATACGATTGTTGTACGAACATCCTGAATGGCGGGAGGAACTGCGTCAGTTGTTGTTGACGCGGGAAGTGCTTGATTTGCCACAGGTCGTGCGTGAAATTGCCCAAACACAGCGTGAACTGGCCGAAGCGCAAAAGCGCACAGAACAGCGGGTTGAAGAACTCACCCAGGCGCAGCGTGAACTGGCCGAAGCGCAAAAGCGCACAGAACAGCGGGTTGAAGAACTGGCTCAGGCGCAGAAGCGCACAGAACAGCGGGTTGAAGAACTGGCTCAGGCGCAGAAGCGCACAGAACAGCGGGTTGAAGAACTGGCTCAGGCACAACGAAAAAGCGAAACCCGTCTCGACCGCCTGGAACAGCAAGTAGGCGAATTGCGCGGCGATATGCTCGAAATCCGCTATCGTCAGCGCGCGTTT
>JANWWK010000040.1 GCA_025056175.1 Anaerolineales bacterium | reverse complement strand
GCGCCCTCGTCCACCCCCAGCCCACTATCACCCAGCGCCCTTGCGGATGCTCAAACGGACAATGTGGCGGTTCCTGCTCTGCCGGATTTGAATGCAAAAGCACCGGGAGCACCTGCGGGGTAAACACCTGCTCCTGCCAGCCCAAAAACTGCAACGGCTGCAGCGGCAAACCCACTCCAACACCCGGCGGATGCGGCTCTGGCACAATGGTCTGCAATCATACAAGATGCAAATGCGCACACGAAACGATACGGTTTGGGTTCATCCTGTGCTAAAATAAAAGCAATTTACAGGAGTGACTATGTCAGAAATGGTGGAAGTCGTCATAGACAGTGTGCGCGTCAGCCTGATGTCACCGCAGCGGCTGGTGGTCTTACGCCAAACCGATGCTGAACGCTACCTGCCGATTTGGGTTGGGCCCTACGAAGCCGAAGCCATCACGGTTGCTTTGCAGGAAATTGAGATGATTCGACCACTGACCCACGACCTGCTCAAAAACCTGTTCGCAACTTTCAACGCCCGCATTCGGCGGGTGGAAATCGTGGCCTTGCGCGATGACATCTTTTACGGCAACATTGTGGCCGAATCCAACGGGCAGGTCATCAACATTGACTCACGCCCCTCCGATGCAATTGCCCTTGCCGTGCGCGCACGCGTGCCGATTCTGGTAGATGCGGAGGTCATGTCGGCAGCCAGCATTACCCCTGAGCAGGATATGCGCTCCCAGACTGCCTCTAACCCGGGTCAACAGACTGCCCCCTCCGCGCCGGCGGCTCCTTCCCGCTCCGGACCGGTTTCCTCGCCCCGCCCATTTAGCGACGATGCCTCGCGCCTGTCCATTTTCGAGGACTTCTTAAGCAAATTAGAAAAAGGCAAACAGGACGACGACGAAGAAAACGCCCCGCCCGGCCCCAAATAGCCCCAACGAACCACGCTGACCGAAAAGGACACGATGTAGAATCAAGACAGCGTGTCCTTTCTTTATCTCTTATGAACGATACCCCGCCCTCCGACTTTCCATTTGTTGAGGAAACCGCCTCCACGACGGCCATGCCACACAGCCGCGAGGCTGAAGAAGCCGTCATTGGTGCGGTGCTCATCAACCCCGAACTGTATTACGACCTGGCTGAGTTTCTCCAGGCCGAAGATTTTTACATCCACCGCCTGCGCTTCATCTGGGAAGCCTATACGCGCCTGCATGAACGCCGCGTCAAAATTGACAACCTCACCGTAGCCGAAGAATTGGCGGCAATGGGACGGCTGGAGGAAATTGGCGGCCCGGCCTATCTGACCGCCCTGCTGAACCAGGTGCCCACCACCCTGCACGCCGAAGACTATGGACGCATCGTGGAGGCCAATTCCATCCGGCGTAAACTGCTCACGGCGGCCAATTCGATTGCTACGCTGGCCTACGACCAGAAAGAACTCATCGAAACGGTCATGGGCGAGGCCGAAAAAGCCATCTTCAACGTGGGCGAGCGCCGTACACGACACGACGTGCGTTCCATCCGCGAAGTGCTGTCCGATTATTACGACCACATCGAAACCTTAATGCGCCGCGCCGACGACGTGGTCGGCGTCCCCACCGGCTTCATTGACCTGGACCGCATGACCGGCGGCCTTCAACCCTCGGACTTGCTGATTGTGGCAGGCCGCCCCGGCCAGGGCAAAACCGCCTGGATGCTCACCGTTGCCAACAATGCTGCGCTTCTGCACAAAAAACGCGTTGCCATCTTCTCGCTGGAAATGTCCAACGAACAGGTGGTGCAGCGCCTCATCGCCCAGAACACCGGCATTGACTCCCAAAAACTCCGCACCGGCAAACTCAGCCCCGAAGACCTCGACCTGTTCAACCACGCCATCGAAGTGTTGGGCGATACGCGCATTTACCTGGACGATACCCCCAGCCTGACTCCTTTACAGTTACGCACCAAAGCTCGCCGTCTGCACCTGGAATTTGGGCTGGATTTGATTATCCTGGACTATCTGCAATTGATGACTTCCGAAACGCGCAGCGACAACCGTGTGCAGGAGGTCTCCTACATCTCCCGCAGCCTGAAACAACTGGCACGCGAACTGAACGTCCCTCTGCTGGCAGCGGCGCAACTTTCCCGTGCGGTGGAGCAGCGCGCCGATAAAGAGCCGCAACTCTCCGACCTGCGCGAATCTGGCTCGCTGGAGCAGGATGCCGACATCGTCATGTTCATCTACCGCGATGAAAAAGACCCGGCGATGCAAAACGTCACCCATCTCAAGGTCGCCAAGCACCGTAACGGCCCGGTCGGACAAATTGACCTGATTTTCCGCAACAACCTGACCAAATTCGAGAACGCAGCCACCAAACGAATCGATTTAGAAAAAGTATAGGCCAATGCGTTCCGCGCAAATTCCGGCCTCTGTTGCCAGAATCCCCCCCAATGGCAACCTGGCGGCGCATCCGATGCGGCGACAGATGCTTGAACTGGTCAGCCGGCATTGCAACGCGCTCCTATCACCGAACAGACAACCCAAAAACACCTGAAGCATGACCGAATTTTCCGGCTTCACATCCTCTGAGACTTTCACCCCCGTCCCCGATTCGTTCTTTCGGCTGTTGAACGACATCCGCGACGCCGATGAACTGAAAATGACGCTTTACGTGCTGTGGCGAATCGAACACGCAGAGGGAAATTTGCGCTATCTCTCGCAGCAAGAGATTCTCGCAGATAGCGAATTTATGGCGGGGATGTCGGCGGCGGAGGTGGATTCAGGGCTGGAAAAAGCATTACAACGCGGCACCCTGCTGACAGTGGAGAGCGCTGCGGGTCGCTTGTGGATGTTAAACTCGCCGCGGGGACGGGCAACTGCCGCTGCGCTGAAACAGTCTCCCAGCGGAGAATCAGACCGCGTTCCGCCTCCACTTCCCCTGCCGCGCCCAAACGTGTTCCAGCTCTACGAGGAGAACATTGGCCCGCTCACCCCTCTGCTGGCCGACGCGTTGAAAGAGGCTGAACGGGAGTACCCCGCCGAATGGGTGGCAGAAGCCATCACTATTGCTGTGGAGCGCAACGTGCGAAACTGGAAGTACATCGCCGCCATTTTGCGGCGCTGGAAGGAAGAAGGCTATGAAGGAAAACATCGCAAAGACTCTGGGCAAGATGCGAAGCGCTATTCCCACACCCGATTCGACGAATACCTCGGTTGAACTCAAACCGCGCATTGAGCCACTGGGCGACCCAAACTGCCCGATTTGCAGCGGGGCAGGCTACGTGCGTTACGATGTGCCGCTCGGACACGAGAAGTTCGGCAAAGTGGAACTGTGCGCCTGCCGCGCCATAGACCGCACCGAAACGGCGCGCGCACGACTGTATGCGCTGAGCAATCTGGAACGGCTGAAACACCTGACCTTTGAGAACTTTCGCGTAGAGGGCAATCCCAAAGCCCGGCACGCGGTCACACAAATCGAACGCGAAAACCTGGAGTTTGCCAAAACGGTCTGCCAGGAATTTGCCGAGCGGTTGGAGGGCTGGATTCTGCTGGAAGGCTCTTACGGCTGCGGTAAGACGCACCTGGCAGCAGCGATTGCCAATGCAGCGGTCGCACGCGGTGTACCAACGCTGTTCATCACCGTCCCCGACCTGTTGGATAGCCTGCGTTTTGCCTATAACAGCCCCGAAACCACCTTCGAGGCGCGCTTCGAGGAGATTCGCAACGCCAGCCTGCTGGTGATGGATGACTTTGGCACGCAAAACGCCACCGGCTGGGCGCAGGAAAAACTGTTTCAGATTATCAACTACCGCTACATCAACAAATTGCCGACGGTGGTGACCACCAACCTGATTCTGGATGAAATCGAAAGCCGCATTCGCTCACGGCTTCAGGACGAAGAGCTGGTGCGGCATGTGCGCATTATGACGCTGGATTACCGTCACCCCGAAGAGACCAGCAACCCCGGGCTTTCGATGCTTTCGCTGAAGGACATCAAAGAGATGGATTTCCGTCACTGGAGCGACCGGCGCGAGGAACTGGGACAGGAAATTGTGACGGTGAAAACGGTGGAGCGCAAAGGCGCGGGAGGCGTTTCCGTGAAAGACAAGGAAATCGAGCGCGAGAAGGTGACCCAGGCACACCTCGACCGTCTGAAACGCGCACACGATGCCGCTGCCGATTTTGCCGAACACCCGCGCGGATGGCTGGTCTTGTTGGGACCGTCGTTCTGCGGCAAAACCCATCTGGCAGCAGCCATCGGCCATTATCGCATGGGCATGGGCGGGCAGGCCATCATGGCCGATGTCTCCGTTCTGCTGGATTATCTCAAACAAACCTTCCGCCCCAACTCCGATATTTCCTTTGACCGGCGTTTCTATGAAATCCGCACTGCGCCGTTGCTGATTCTGGATGGCTTTAAGGAAAGCAATATGAACTCGGCCTGGGCCGAGGATAAACTGTATCAGATTCTGAATTACCGCTATTACGATAACCTGCCCACAGTCATTACGTCTCAACTCGACCCGGAGAGTTTCGCCCGCAGCCATCCCAGCCTGTGGAACAAGATTCTCGACCCGACCAAGTGTCAGGTGTTTTCGATTGATATGCCGCCCTTCCGCCGGCAAAAAGAAAAGAAGAAGGGAAGGGAGAAGGTCGGCTAGCACAGGCTTTTGCCCGCCCTGACCACCGGAAAGCAGCAGCAAACCCGGCGGCTCACCAGGGCCATTCCCGGCCTTCGTAATCTATCAAAGCCAGACGGTCTTCATCGGGCCGGGCGCCGAGCAGGTGAGGCAGAGCCAGTGCAGCGGCCTCTTCCGGTTCCAAGTGCGCTTCGAGGGCTTTTTTGCCATGCATGTACGAACGAATCCAGCCGGGGTGGTACAACCGAAACGTATAACCCTGCGGGCGCAGGTCGTTGAATAAGAGTTTGACCGCCATGTTGAGCGCGGCTTTCGACATGCAATAGCCAAACCAGCTTGTCCGCTGGGCCGCGCCAATGCTGCCCGCCTCGGAGGAGATGAAACACAGGCGTTTCCCCTGTCCGGCATCCATTAATGGCAAAAAGGCCTCCACCACCCGCAACGCCCCAAGTGCATTGACGTCGTACAGCCGGTGCATTTCGTCATAATTCTGCGGCAACCGAATGCCTGCGCCACTCGTTTCCGACTGCACACCGGCGTTGTTGATGAGAACATCCAGCGCGCCTGCCTGTTGCCGGATGACTTCCGCCGCAGCGCGAATCGAATCCATGCGCGAAACATCGAGCGGAACGAGGTTCAACGCCGCGGGAAAGCGTTGTTGAAGGGCAGGCAGTTCGGGCCAATCGGCCAGATATTGCCCGGCAAACACCTGCCAGCCGGCTTCGAGCAAAGCCGCACACAAGCCCAAACCCAGGCCACGGTCACCGCCAGTGACCAGGACGGTCGCTTTCATGGAGTATCTCCTTCGACAAAAAAATGAAGTGCCAACACCGATGACCAGCCGAACCGGTCATCAGGCTATTCTGCCACCACACCAGCGTAAACAATTTCCTAACAGAGTCTGAAAACCTGCGCTCTGCCAGATTTCAGGCGTATGGCCGGGGGTCAGCACGGCAATGCGCCCGGTGCCTTCCTGCCGCCGCCAGCCAGCAGGCTGCTCTCCATGCGCCGAGCGGGATGTCAGAAAGACTTCTACGTGCGGGTCGGACATGGACATGAAATAATGCTCATCGGTCACCGTGAAGGGCGCAACCCCCTGGGTGAGCGGATGCCCTGGAAGCGGAGTAAACGTCACCGGACAGGCTTCGGGATGATGGTCAAACACGCCGCCGAGCAGATTCCGCAACGTCAACGTTTCAGCGTAGCCAGCTGTGCCGGAGTGAACGGCCAGCAGCCCGTTTCCCCGCCGGATGTAATCGAGAAAGGCCATCTGTACCTGGTCGGTCATCCAGGCGGTTTCATCGGCAGAAGAGAAATGGTTCGATTTAGCCAGCACAACCACAGAATAGCGCGCCATGCGTTCCAGAGACCAGTGGCGCGCATCTTCCAGCCAATCGAACACAAAGCCACGCCCCGCCAGTGCGCCCAATCCATCCCGAAGGACACGGGCCGGGTGCCAGCGGTCATCGCACAAGACCAGAATTTTCAGCACAGTCATGGCAGTTTCTTTTTGGCAGACCAGGTAGAAATGATGGTATGATTTAGTCCATCCCGTCGTTGCGGTGGATTGTACCGCAAGATACAGCATTTTCGATTCTTTCCCATTGCAGGAGACTTCAAAAACATGACGTTTCTGACAGGCTTTCTCTTCATCGCTGGCCTGGCACTGCTCATCCTGGGCGCTGAATGGCTGGTGCGCGGCGCATCACGCATTGCTGCCTGGGCCGGCATTTCCCCGCTTGTCATCGGTCTGACGGTGGTGGCCTTCGGCACCAGCGCGCCCGAACTGGCTATTAACGTACAGTCTGCGCTGGCCGGGCAGCCAGATATTGCCATCGGCAACGTGGTTGGCAGCAACATCGCCAATGTGCTGCTGATTCTGGGTCTTTCCGCTGCTATTTCCCCGTTGATGGTGCAACAACAGGTAGTGCGTCAGGATGTGCCAATTATGATTGGGGTTTCAATTGTCACCTTCTTGTTTGCACTCAACGGATTGATTAGCACCTTCGAGGGTTTTCTTCTGTTTGGAGCCTTGATTTTCTACACCTGGTTTCTCATCCGCCAGAGTCGCACCGAGAGCAAAGAAGTGGAACTGGAATATGAACAGGAATTTGCTCCGCACGAACGAAAAAGCGTACTGGGCTGGGTGGTTAATCTCAGCCTGGTGGTCCTGGGCCTGGGATTGCTCATTCTGGGCGCGCGCTGGATGGTAGATAGCGCAGTCGAAGTAGCCAAGTGGCTGGGGGTAGATGAACTGGTCATCGGTCTGACAGTCGTGGCAGTTGGCACTTCCTTGCCCGAGCTGGCGACTTCGGTCATGGCCGCCATAAAGGGCGAACGCGATATTGCCGTCGGGAATGTGGTTGGCAGCAATATTTTCAACCTGCTTTCTGTGCTGGGGTTAAGCGCCATCATCGTGCCGGTGGGCATTCCCGTCTCCGAGGCAGCCATACGCTTCGATTTGCCGGTGATGATTGCAGTAGCGCTGACTTCGTTTCCCATTTTTTTCACCGGCGGCCAAATTTACCGCTGGGAGGGTTTCCTGTTTTTGGGTTACTATGTCGCTTACACCGCCTATCTCATTCTGAATGCCACCCATCACAACGCCCTGCCGGTGTTCAACAACGTAATGGCGTGGTTTGTTCTGCCGCTGACCGGGCTGACGCTGGTCATTTCTCTGTGGTACGAGTTCCGCGTCCGACGACGGGCATAAGCCGATTTTCTTAATAAAAAAGGTAACTATCTACCCTCACCCTAACCCTCTCCCAAAGGGAGAGGGAAACGGCCGCAAATCGGCGATGTCGCTGCCAAAAGCGGCAAAAATCTGGGCCATTTCTCCCCTCTCCCTACGGGAGAGGGGCCGGGGGTGAGGGAGG
>JANWWK010000092.1 GCA_025056175.1 Anaerolineales bacterium | reverse complement strand
ATGGCGTGTATCAACAACCTGGTAATTGGTATCCTGCTGGGCAACTTGAAATATCGTTACCTGCCTTCTGCCAGACGCTACTTCAATGCTCATCCTGCAGAAGCCTTTGCGCTGCTTACCCGACTTTAAGAAAGCCCTGTTTGTCCAATGGTGACCTCTTGAAAAACTCAATAAAATCCAATATACTGGACAAAAATCCATAAAAAAGGACTTTAATGCCTGTCGAGACTGAAACTACGTCTGTTCAACGCGCCCTCTCCCTGCTCGAAGCCCTGCTTGAACAACCTGAAGGCAGAGAAGTGGCCGAGTTGTTAGAGCGGGTTGAAATTTCGCGCAGTTCGCTGTTCGTCCTGCTCAACACGCTCAAATCGCTCGGTTACATTGAGCAAACCGAAAAACGCGGACGCTACCGCGCAGGGCCGCGTCTGCTGGCCTGGCGGCGGGGTCATTTGCTGCTGCCCGATTTACAATCAGCGTTTTATCAGGAAGCCTCTGCGCTGGATTGGCCGGAGACTCTGGCGCTGGTCTTGCCTTCGCCTTCGGGGGCGCTGCTCGCCGCGCAGGTAGAAGGGAATGCCCGGGTTCGCAGCGTCTTCCCGGCGGCCACGCGCTTCGAGGCTGGCAGTGCCGCTGCGCTCGCCCTGCTGTCGGTGCCGCCGCCGGAAGTCGGTCAGGCCGGCTATGCGTTGACCTGGCAGGCTGACAGCGTGGAACTGGCCTTGCCCATCTGCCGCGATGGGCAAACTCCTTCAGCGGCTTTGCTCCTGAGCGCGCCGGCCTTTCGCTGGAGCGCAGACCGGCTGGACGGCTATCTCCCCGCCCTGCGCGAGATGGCCGCGCGGCTCTCCTACCGGCTGGGCGCGTTGCGCTACGCCCCCTGGCAGGCCCCGGTGACCGAATCGCCCATTCAGCGGCGCGCGTTAGACTCCGCCCAAATCACCGCGTTTCTTTCCGGTCCGTGGATTGCCCGCCTGGCTTGCGTGCGCCCCGATGGGGCGCCGCACGTCGTACCCGTCTGGCAGGAATGGGATGGACAGCACTTCTACGTCACGGCCTGGCAGGGTTCGCTCTGGGCCGAATATGTGCGCGTTAACCCGAATGTTTCGTTGACGGTGGATGAACCCTGGCCGCCTCTGCGCCGCGTGCTGGCGCGCGGAACAGCCCTGCCGCTTGAGAAAACCGAAGTCCCCAACCTGTTGCGGCGTTTGCGGCGTCGTTATCTGGGCGGATACAACCCCCTACCGGAGGTCGAATGGCAGGCCTTTCTCATCACGCCCGAGTGGATGAGCGCCTCGCAAGGCCTGGCATAAGCCGCTTGCGCCTGCCGTCTTTCAGCCGCTCGATGCTGTGGGCGGTTTTGATGCTGGCAGGGTTATTTCTCGGCTGGGAAGCAGGCGTGCGACAGTTCGATGTGCCGGTGTACCTGCTGCCTGCCCCTTCGCGCATTCTCCAGACTTTCCTGGAACGTCCTGGCTACTTCCTCTCTGCGCTCGCGGTGACGCTGGGCGAAGCGCTGGGCGGGCTGGCACTGGGTGGGCTGGTTGGAATCCTGGTCGCTGCGCTGGTCAGTCTGCGTCCCAGCCTGGAGCGCGGCGTGATGACTCTCGCCATCCTGGTCAAATCCACGCCGTTGGCGGCCATTGCACCCCTGCTCACCATCTGGCTGGGCTTTGGGGTGCTTCCCAAAATCATCATCACCGCCTTGCTGACCTTTTTCCCCACCCTGGTCAACGTCCTGGTTGGTCTGCAAAGCGCCGAGCGGGACATGCTCGACCTGATGCGCGTCCACCGCGCCAGTGGCTGGCAAATTCTGGTGCATTTGCGCGCCTGGCTGGCTTTGCCCTACCTGTTCGCTGCTTTGCGCGTCACTACCCCGCTTTCGCTCGTCGGCGCGGTGATTGCGGAATGGACGGGGGCTTCTGGCGGGCTGGGGCGCGTGATGTGGCTGGCTTACAGTAACCTGAACCTGCCGCCGATGTTTGCCGCCATCTTCATCCTTTCCCTCTCTGGCATGATGTTCTACGGCCTGATTGTCTGGCTGGAACGAAACATTCTGTACTGGAAAATCTAAACCATCTCAAAGGAATCCACCCATGCGTAAGCGTCTCTTCTCTCTTCTGCTTTCTACCCTGCTCGTGTTGAGCGCATGCGCGCCGCTTGCTGCGCCTGCGCCCGTTCCCACTGCAACCGATGCGCCGGTGCTGGCCGGGTCTACACAGACCCCGTTCTCCACCGTCGCGCCCACCCATACCCCCCAACCGATTGCGCTGACCTTTATGGCCGGGTATAAACCGCAGGCCAACCTGCCGTTCGTGGGCGCCTACGTTGCCAAAGAAAAAGGCTTCTTTGCCGAAAATGGGCTGGATGTCACCATCGAACATTCACCGGGGCGTGGCGAACACGTGCAACTGCTGGTGGCCGGCAGCGTGCAGGTGACTACGATGGACGCCGCCACCATCCTGCAGCGCCGCGCCGAGCCAGGGCTGCCGGTCGTTTCGATTGCACTCATCGGACAGAAGGGGCAGCAAGCCTTTGCCGCGCTCAAAGAGTCTGGCCTGAACAGCCCCAAAGACTGGGAGGGCAAAACCGTCGGCTACAAAGGCACGCCGCCGCCCGATTTGTACGCATTGCTGGACGCTGCCGGAGCCGATGTGGACAAGGTCAACCTGGTCAACGTTGGCTTCGACCCGCGCGCGCTTTCTGAAAAACAGGTGGATGTGTATCCTCTGTTCAAATCGAACGAGCCGTATCTGCTTCAGAAATGGGGATACGAATTGACGCTGTGGGAAGCGGCAGACTTCGGCGTGCCGACGCTGGGGCTGGCGTATGTGACCAGCGAGTCGTATCTGGCTCAAAACCGCGAGGCGCTCACCCGCTTTCTGCGTGCTGCCCTGCAGGGGATTGCCTATGCACAAGACCACCCCGAAGAAGCTGTTGAAATCGTGATGAAATATGCCGGCCCGGAAACCGACCCCGCCCACATGCGCTACATGCTCGAAACGGAACTGCGCGATGCGCAGAGCGAACAGGGGTTTGGCTGGCAATCGCTGGCGCAATGGCAGGCATTGGCCGAGATGCTCACCCAATACAATGCCCTGCCCGCCGGGCTGGACGTGAAAGCCGCCTTCGATACCGGCGTTTGTGAGGCCGCAAAAAAATAGGGAGAACTATCTCCCCTCACCCTGGCCTCTCCCACACGGACAGGAAAACAGCCAAAAACCCGTCTGAAGAGGGCGAAAGCGCGTCTATTCAATCCGCTGAAGCGGATTTTCTCCGGGCAGACCAGAGATTTATCTCCGGGCTGCCCGGACTGCTGTTTTACAATTGCGCCCGAAGTTTTGCGGCGGTTTCCTGATAGAGCGCAAGCTTATCGCGCTCTTTTTGTACTACTTGCGGTGGGGCTTTGGCGGCAAAATCGGAGGAGAGCAGCTTTTCCAGCCGGGCAATTTGCGCTTCGGCCTCGGCCAGCTCTTTTTGCAGACGGGCGCGCTCTTCTTCCGGGTCCAGCATCTCGGCCAGCGGCAGGAAAATTTCGATGGGCCCGGCCACCAGTGCGACGTGGCCTTCTGGCTTTTGCGCCAATTGGGCGTGAACAGTGATTCGAGTCTCATCCAAACCGGCCAGGGCAGCCAGGTCACGTTTGAGCGTCTGGTACAACCCTTTGCGTTCCATCCCTTCCACCACCACCGCGCCCAGTTTCAGGCCGGGTTTGACGTTCTTTTCCGCCCGCAGGTTGCGGATGGCGCGCACCGCTTCCTGGAACAGGGCAAACTCACGCAGGTTTTCGTCTTCCCAGCCTTCGTCGGGCATCGGTTCGGGCCAGCGGGCTATCATCAACACTGCGTTCCAGCGGCCATCTTGCGGCTTGAAATGCTCCGAATGTCCGTTGCACGCCTTTTTGAGATGTCCGTAGATTTCTTCGGTAACGAACGGGACGAACGGATGCAACAGCCTTAAAGTCGTCTCGAAGACGCGCACCAGCAGGTCGGCCGTGTAAAAGGCGCGGTCACCGCCCTCGTTCACCTGAAGTTTGGCAATTTCCAGATACCAATCGGCAAAATCACTCCAGAAGAAGTCATAGAGCATTTGACCGGCCTGACCGTATTGAAAGGTCTGGAACAGGCGTTCCACGTCGCGGGTCAGGGCTTTCAGGCGGGCAAAGATGAAAGCATCGGCCAGAGTCCACTGTGGTTCGGGTGAGGCCGGGGTGGAGGGCGCTTTCTGCAACAGGCCAATCACCAGGCGGGCGGCATTCCACAGTTTGTTGGCAAAGTTACGGTTGGCTTCCACCTTTTTCAGGCTCAGGTTGGTATCTTTGCCGGGCGTGGACCCTACCAGCAGCGTGAAGCGCAACGCGTCGGTGCCGAAATCATCCATGACGATGAGCGGGTCAATCACGTTGCCTTTGGTTTTCGACATCTTCTGCCCGTGTTCATCACGGATGAGACCGTGCAGATAAACGGTGTGGAAGGGCGCTTTGCCGGTGAACTCCAGCCCACTCATAATCATGCGCGCTACCCAGAAGAACAGAATGTCGTAGCCAGTCTCCATGTAAGAGGTGGGATAGAAGTAGCGCAAGTCGGGGGTGTCGTCGGGCCAGCCCAGGGTCGAGAAAGGCCATAAGCCGCTGGAGAACCAGGTGTCCAGCACATCGGGGTCTTGTTCGATGCGCGCAGAGCCGCAGTGCGCGCAGGTGGTGGGGTCTTCGCGCGCGCAGGTCTCTTTGCCGCAATCAGCACAGTACCAGACTGGAATGCGGTGTCCCCACCACAGTTGACGGCTGATGCACCAATCGGCGATATTTTCCAGCCAGTTGTAATAGACTTTCTCGAAGTGTTCCGGCACGATTTTGATGTCGCCGTTCTTGACGGCGGCCAGCGCTTTTTCGGCCAGCGGGGCGATTTTGACGAACCACTGTTCGGAAATCATCGGCTCGATGATTTCACCGCCGCGCTGGGAACGTGGTACGTTGAGCGTATAGGGTTCTTCTTTGAGAACCAGCCCGGCAGCCTTCATATCGTTCCACAGTTTCTTGCGCGCCTCGAAGCGGTCTAACCCGGCATACGGGCCGCCAAGATGGTTGACGCGGGCATCTTTATCGAAGATAGAGAGGATGGGCAGTCCGTGACGGTGGCCGATTTCGTAGTCGTGCGGGTCATGCCCGGGGGTGATTTTGAGCGCACCCGTACCGAATTCGCGCGCCACGTACTCATCTGCAATGACGGGGATGTCCCGTCCCAATATCGGCACGACCACCTTTTTCCCAATGTACTGGCGGTAGCGTTCGTCTTCGGGGTGAACTGCTACAGCCGTGTCGCCCAGAATCGTCTCCGGGCGGGTGGTGGCGACGGGGATGTAGGCATCGTCAGAGCCGGCCAGCATGTACTTGAAGTAATACAGCGTGCCGGGTTCTTCGGAGTATTCCACCTCCAGGTCACTGACAGCAGTTTTGAGCCCCGGACTCCAGTTGATGAGACGCGGCCCGCGATAGATAAGCCCTTTCTCGTACAGTCGCACAAAGGCCTCGCGCACTGCTTTGGAGAGGCCCGGGTCCATCGTAAAACGTTCGCGTGTCCAATCGCAGGAGGCCCCCAGCCGGCGAATTTGGCGGGTAATCAACCCGCCGTATTTTTCCTTCCAGGCCCAGGTGCGTTCCAGGAACTTTTCCCGTCCCAGCTGCTCGCGGGAGAGGCCCTCTTTTTCGAGCGCGCGTTCCACCATCAACTGCGTAGCGATTCCGGCATGGTCGGTGCCAGGCACCCACAGGGTGGAATAGCCCTTCATACGATGATAGCGAATCATCAGGTCTTCCATGCTGACGAACATCGCGTGGCCCAAATGCAGTTCGCCCGTCACGTTGGGCGGTGGGATGGAGATGACAAACGGCTTCACGTTGGGGTCGAAATCGGGCTTGTTGGGGTCATTGTGTGGCTGAAAGTAGCCACCGGCTTCCCACATGGCGTAAATCCGTTGTTCGGTGTTTTTGAAGTCGTATGTTTTGGGCAGTTCGTAAGTCATGTTGGCTCCACTACGAAGAAGATTACCAAAGATGATTGTGCTGTAACTCTCTACCCTCACGCTTACTCTCTCCCGGTGGGAGAGGGCCAGGGGAAGGCCCTGCACAGCGGGGGGAGGCAGGCCAGAGAATTACATTCTCCTAAACAAAAACGCCTCCGTCCTGACGAGGACGAAAGCGTCAGCTTCCGCGGTACCACCTCGATTCGCTCTCCTGCCGAACAGGCCCAGAGAACGCTCTTCCCTGACGATCATCAGGTTGTCTGCTAACGGAGACTTCCGTGCCGGTCTACTGGACTTTGTTCCTCGAGCAGGGAGCAAAGTCGTTCTTCGGCAATCACTCCGGGCGACGTTCAGCAACGGGGTTGCTGCGGCGGCTTCCAGCCTGAGACCAGCCTTCTCTATCAGCGTTCCGATTGCTTACTCCTCCCGGATATTCGGATTATATCGCAAAATCATCCGGGAACACAAGCCGACAGTCATTTCAAACTTGCGAGCCAGTCGCTGCCCACCTTTCTCTCTGCAGGGGAGGGGGTTTGCCCGGCGCTGATTTGCCGTGTTTTGCGCGCATTCCGTGTCCAGAAAAGTGCGTATCGCGGCGACTCCAAAAGAACCAGGCTCATCTCAACGTTGTGAAAATTTTGGCTGTGGTAGAATCAATTGATTATGATGGAAAGTAAAAGCCCGTCTCTCCCGCCGCCTGCGCCCGGCGCCATTTCTGCCTTCATCAAAGGTTTCGATACGGTTGCCAACAATCTCAAGGTTCTGTTGCTGCCAGTGTTGTTGGATTTCTTCCTGTGGTTGGGACCGCAACTCAAAGGCCGTGCGCTGATTCAGCCTTTGCTGGACGTAGCCCGGCAATTGCCGGATGCAAGCCAATCGCAGGAATTGCTCACGGCGCTGAGTGAGTTTGCCAACGGGTTCAACCTGTTCAGCGTCTTGCGTGCTTATCCGTTCGGAATCTACAGCCTGATGGCGGCGAATCTCTCTCTGCAAACGCCTTTTGGAACACGCATAGAAATTGAACCCGGTGGCATTGGTATTTCGCTTCTCTTGCTGCTGGCGCTGACCGCTCTGGGCTGGCTGGGTGGCGGGTTGTATTACCATGTGGTGGCAGGAGCGGTGTTCAAAGAAAATGCCCCCTCGCTGCTGTGGTCGCTCTTTCACACCGTTTTGCTTTCCGGTTTTTGGATGTTCTTCTTCACGCTCTTGAATGTGCCGGTCATCCTTTTGCTGGCAGTGCTGGGGCTGTTGAACCCCGGCATTCGCTTCGTCATCTTGTTGTTATTGTTCATCCCCTTCTCCTGGTTTTTGCTGGGGGTGTTCTACTCTGCGCATGGCATTTACGCCGGACGACAGAATCTGTTCCTCTCGGTTTGGAATGGGTTCCGCATGATACGCTACGGGTTGCCTAATCTCGGCTGGTTCTCCCTGTTGGCGATTCTGTTGAGTTATGGCCTGGATATACTCTGGCGTATCCCCCCTGCTGACTCGTGGATGACAGCGGTGGGTATTCTGGGTCATGCGTTTGTCTCCACCAGCCTGCTGGCAGCCAGCTTCTTTTACTATCGAGACATTTATCTCTGGATAGAATCGGCTCTGCAGTGGCTCAAAACCAATCACCCATCTTCAGCGCGCGCCTGATTTTTTGGAGGTTATTTCGTGGCACAACCGCTTAATTACGATGCAGCCAGCATTCAGGTATTAGAGGGTCTGGAGGCCGTTCGCCGCCGCCCGGGTATGTACGTTGGCGGCACCGACCTGAAGGCTCTGCATCATCTTGTTTACGAAGTTGTAGATAATTCCATAGACGAAGCCCTGGCCGGGGCCTGCGACCATATCGAAATCACCATTCATCCCGATAGTTCGGTGACGGTGCAGGATAACGGTCGTGGCATTCCGGTAGATATTCACCCGGAGAAGAAAATTTCAGCCCTTACGGTAGTCATGACCACGCTGCACGCTGGCGGTAAGTTTGGCGGCGGCGGGTATAAAGTTTCGGGCGGCCTGCATGGAGTGGGCGTCTCCGCCGTCAATGCCCTTTCGGAATGGTGCGAAGTGGAAGTGCGTCGCGCTGGCAAGGTGCATTTCCAGCGCTTTGAGCGCGGCTATCCGGTCGAAGCAGTTAAGGTCATCGGTAAAGTCAAAGAAAACGAAACCGGCACCAAAACCACCTTCAAATTCGACCCCGACATCTTCAAAGACAATCTCGATTATCGCTTTGATACGCTGGTACAGCGCTTTCGAGAAATGGCTTTTGTGACACGCGGGGTGACGATTCATTTTTCCGATGAGCGCACCAACCGCGAGATGACCTTCTATTTTGAGGGCGGAATCACGTCTTTTGTGCGTTATCTCAACCGCAACCGCCAGACCCTGCATCCGGTGATGTATGTCGAAAAACAGGTGGAAGGGATTGGCATTGAGGCCGCCGTGCAATATACCGATGCCTTTACGGAATCGGTGTATTCGTTTGCGAACACCATCAACACTGTAGATGGCGGCACGCACATGACCGGTCTGCGCTCGGCTTTGACACGAGTTATTAACGATTATGCGCGTAAAAATGGGTTATTAAAAGACTCAGACCCGAACTTCACCGGCGACGACACGCGCGAAGGGCTGACAGCCATCGTCAGCATCAAGCACCCCGACCCGCAGTTCGAATCGCAGACCAAAGTCAAATTGATGAATCCAGAAGTGCAGACCTACGTGACCCAGGTGGTTGGCGAGGCATTCAGCACGTTTCTGGAGGAGAACCCGCAGGCGGCCAAAGCCATCATCGCCAAGTGTCTCACCTCTTCGCGCGCGCGTGATGCCGCCCGAAAAGCGCGTGACCTGGTTATCCGCAAGTCGGCGCTGGAAAGCCTTACCCTGCCCGGCAAACTGGCCGATTGCTCAGAACGTGACCCGCGCAAAACCGAGTTATACATCGTGGAAGGCGATTCGGCAGGCGGCTCGGCCAAACAGGGCCGTGACCGGCATTTTCAGGCTATTTTGCCTTTGCGCGGTAAAATTTTGAACACAGAACGTGCCCGTTTGGATAAAATTTTGAGCAACAACGAAGTCAAGGCGCTGATTTCGGCGCTCGGCACGGGTATCGGCGATAGCCTGGACCTGGATGGCCTGCGCTACGGACGCATCATCATCATGACCGATGCTGATGTAGATGGAAGTCATATCCGCACCTTGCTGCTGACCTTTTTCTTTCGTTACATGCCCAAACTCATCGAAGATGGACACCTGTTCATTGCCCAGCCGCCACTGTACCGCATTGAACACAAAAAGCAGGTGCGCTACCTGTATTCCGATGAAGAAAAGGAGCGCTATCTCAAGGAGTTGGGCAAAGACGGTGACCGGGTGGTGGTGCAGCGTTACAAAGGGTTGGGCGAGATGAACCCCGCCCAACTCTGGGAAACCACCATGAATCCCGAAAACCGTACTCTTTTGCAGGTGACCATTGAAGATGCTGCCGAAGCAGACCGAACGTTCGATATGTTGATGGGCGATGCGGTCGACCCGCGCCGCAAGTTCATTCAAACCCATGCCCGCAAGGTGCGTAATCTGGATATTTGAGACTGCCCTTTTGGGGAGCGCGTGTTGTGCCTATGAAAAAAAACACCAGGCCAATCGAAATGAGCAACCGCATGATGCAGTACCTGGTTTGGGCGTATCAAGCTGTGGTCGTGCTGGTGATCGTTGCTGCGCCGTTTTGGGCTGTTCGATTTTTTCGGCAGCCATTTTTGGGAGTTTTTGTTGAACATACGCTGGTGACAAACGGCATTGGGCCTGCAACACCCAGCCCGGCATGGGAGTTGTACTATCAAATCAAAGCGCTTGAACCGGGTTCGACTGGCTTTGGCTATCAACTTATCGGCCTGGCTGCTCCTGATGGCAGCAACGCCATCACCCCGCGTAATTATCGAGACATCGAAGCCTTTCTCTCCGCTTACCGGCCTGGTGACCAGATTCAGGCCACCTTCCGCAATGAAAACGAAGGGCCGCGCAAAGGCGAGACGGTGACGTTCCAGGTCACACTCTCGCTTTTTCCATTCTCCGACCAGATTCGCTTTTTCCTGGTCCCGTATTTTACCGGCCTGGTCTACCTGGCGGTCAGTTTATGGATTTTTGGCCTGCGTCGAACGGAAACTTCTGCACGCGCGTTTTCGGTGATGGCGAGTTCTGTCGCCGTTATCACCGGCAGCCTGCTGAACATTTATACGACCCATGTCCTGACCTTTCCATGGCTAATTGCTGTCTCGCTGGCGGGAGCATCCATGTTTCACATGGGGCTGGTGTTTCCGCAAGAAGCGCGCATCGAAATGCGTTATCCCTTCTTGCGCCTGACCGGTTATCTGGTTGGCTTGGGGTTGAGCATTTTTCAATTTACTGCACTGTACGATTTCACCCGGCCTACGTACTACGCGCAAACGTGGAAGTTCAGTTATATCTTTACGGGTCTGGGCATTTTGTTCTTCCTGGCTGCCACCTTCTATCGCTGGCGCAAATCCCCTTCGCCGGTTGTGCGTCAGCAGGCACGCACCATTTTGTTTGGCGCCCTGCTTAGTTTCGCTTACATCACACTCTGGCTTTTGCTAAGTTCATTTTACGTGATGAACTTTGACCCTTATCTGGGGTTCTTGCCGCTGGTGGTCTTTCCCCTGGTGACCGGTTACACCATCCTGCGCTATCGTCTGTTGCGGGCCGATTATTTGCTGACCCGCACCATTTTGTATTCTCTGCTGAGCTTGCTGGCGATGCTTTCTTATGTGCTGATTGCCATTGGCATCGGCACGTTGAGCGCATGGATGTTGAATGTTACCATTGCGCCCGATAACCCTTTGCTGATAGCCAGCGCGGTTTTCGTGTTTACGCTGCTTTTGAACCCCGTACGCACCCGTTTACAAGAGCAGATAGATAGCATTTTCTTTCGCGGTGAAGCCGTACATCAGAAGCGCTTGAATGACTTTTCGCGCGAACTCACCCATGCAGTGGGGATGAACGATATTCTGCGCAGTTTGCGTGAACAAGTGACCGTGAGTTTGTTGCCCGGGCAGTTTCACATCTTCCTCTACAACCCGCTGACCGACCAATATACTGCCACGCCCGATGAAACCGGCCAACTGACCAGCGATATTCAATTCGATACCAATAGCCCACTGCCTCGTGTGATGCGCCGTGAGATGATGCCTGTTTTTGTGGATGAGACGCACATCCCCGAAACCTTGCTCTCCGAACGGGGACGGGTTGCGCTCCTGGATGCACAGTTGTTCATCCCTCTGCCCGGACGTGACCGGTTAATTGGCTGGCTGGCACTGGGCGAGCGCCTTTCAGGAGAAAGTTACGCCGCGCACGACATTGCCTTTTTGGAAGCGCTTGGCCGGCAGGCAGCCGTGGCGCTGGAGCGGGCGCAAGTGCTGGCGAACATGGAACGGCGTATGAGCGAAATGAACGCGCTGGCCCGCGTTGCTCAAGGTATCAACATCACTCTCAGATTCGACGATATTCTGGAACTGATTTACGCCCAGGCCATCCAAATCACCCCGGGCAGTGATGCCCGCCTGACGCTTTACAACCGCACCGGCCAATACTACTATCATGCGTTTTACGTTGAAAACGATGAACGCATTACTTCAATGGAAAATATCCCTCTTCAGCCGAAAACTTCGCTGGAGCAGGAAGTTATTGCCAGCCGCCGTGCCATTCTGACGCAAGATTTCCTGACCCAATGCCAGGTGATGGGCGTCATGCCGCCGGTCAAAGGCCTGTATGCCTGGATGGGTGTGCCGTTGAACGCTGGCGCGGAAACGATTGGCGCTTTCAGTATTGCTTCACGTAATCCGGCTATTTCGTACAGCGTGGCGCAGATGAGCCTGCTCCAGGCCATTGCCGACCAGGCTGCCGGCGCAATCGTCAAATCACGCTTGCTGCAAGAGACCGAGCGGCGTGCCGAACAGCTTGCTACGCTCAACATGATTGCGCGGCAACTGACTTCGACTACCCAAATTGAAACGCTTTCGCAGACCATCCTGCAAAGCGCTGTGAAAATCTTGAATGCTGAAGCGGGGACCCTGTTCATTGTGGATGAGCAAACCGGCGAACTGGTTTTCAAAGTGACGGAAGGACCCGTTGCTCAAAATCTGGTAGGACAGCGTCTACCCCCTGGAAGCGGCTTCGTGGGACAGGCGGTCCTCACCCGTCAACCGGTTATCATCAACAACGTTGCTTCCTCCGCAACCTGGAACGCCTCGACCGACAGACAAACCGGCTTTGTCACCCGTTCCCTTCTGGCAATTCCAATGGAAGTAAAAGACCGGGTGATTGGGGTCATCGAGGTTATCAACAAAAAAGATGGCAGTCCCTTTACCGAAGATGACCAGAACCTGCTCTCTGCTTTTAGCGGGCAGGCTTCGGTGGCATTCGAGAACGCACGTTTGTTTACCCTGACCGACCAGGAACTGAATGCCCGCGTGGAAGAACTCTCGGTGATGCAACGCATTGACCGGGAATTGAACACCAGCCTGGAAGTCGGCCGCACGATGCAAATTACGTTGGATTGGGCGTTGCGCCAATCCAGCGCAGATGCAGCCTTTGTTGGTTTTGTCGAAGAGGAAGGGGTGCGTCTCATTGCCGAACAGGGTTACGCAGATGAATTGAAGGCGTTCCGAGAGAATTACATGAGCATTGAACACCCGGCACTGCAGGAACCGATTCAGACCGGGCAGATGAAATCGAATGTTCTTGAACAACCTGACCCCAATCGCATTTTCTTGAAGAACGGCCTCAGTCAGATTGTGATACCCATTCGGCGTGAATCCAAAACGATTGCAATTCTGTTGCTCGAAAGCCTGCGTCCCGATTCCTTTTCCCAGGAGACCTTTAATTTCATTAGCCGCCTGGCCGACCATGCTGCGATTGCCATCTCGAATGCCCAACTGTACAGCAAAGTGCAGCAAGCGAATGTTGCCAAGAGCGAGTTTGTCTCCTTTGTGGCGCATGAACTCAAAAATCCGATGACCGCCATTAAAGGCTATGCTGAGCTGCTTGCAGCAGGGGCAGGGGGAACGATTAGCGAAACGCAGGCTGCTTTCCTCAGCGTCATTCGCTCAAATATCGAGCGCATGAAGACGATTGTGGAAGACCTGAACGATGCCTCGAAACTTGAGGCTGGCCGTCTGCGTCTGGACCTTAAACCGGTTGAAGTGCCGCAGGTGGTGGAGCAGGTGATTCGCTCGACCAAGCGCCAGATTGAGGATAAGAATCAGACCATTGAGGTTGAGTTGCCCTCTGACCTGCCAAAAATTTGGGCAGACCGCACTCGTATCGAACAGATTCTGGTGAATCTGGTGAGCAACGCACACAAATATACGCCCGAAGGCGGGCAGATTGTGGTCAGAGCAGAACGAGCTGCCAATCAGTGGGACCCGCAGGGAGCAGCGGAAGTGGTGCATATTTCGGTGCAAGATAATGGGCTGGGAATGACGCCCGAAGACCAGCGCAAAATTTTTCAGAAGTTCTTCCGTTCTGATGATGAGCAGGCGCGCAAATCGCCTGGAACTGGTCTTGGCCTGAATATCACCAAGAGCCTGGTGGAAATGCAGGGCGGGAAAATCTGGTTCGAGAGTGAATTCCGCAAAGGAACGACCTTCCACTTCACCATTCCGATTTCCGAGAACTGAGGAGTCTGAGATGGCGATTGTTGCCGCTGTTGGAGAAGCCTACGCACTCGACCCGCGCGAAGCCGGGCTGCAGGCCGCACATTATGCCCTGAACCGGCTTGGAAATGTCAACCCGGTGTTAGGAATTCTGATTGTTCCACACCGTCATGACCCACAAAAAGCACTTGATGGCGTAACAAGTTTGCTGGGCAACATACCGATATTGGGCTTCAGTTCTTTTGCAGGCATTACAGAAAAAGGGACGCGCTTGCATACGGTTGTGGTGGCTCTGCTGGCTGGCGAAACCCTGCGTGCCGAAACGCACTGGTATGCCGCGTACGGACAATCGAGCGGGGAAATGGCGGCGCGCATCATGGAATTGTTGAGTTATGAACAGCGCCCCGTAGATAGTCTGCTGGTCTTTGCGGATGGGTTGGAAGGCAACGCCGAGGAGTTTTGTGCCGGCTTTCCGGCGCGCATCCCCTTATGGGGCGGCCTTTCCAGCGGCGACCTGCAAAGCGCAAGTGGTTTTCAAATTGCCGGTATGCAAACCGGGCACGGTGCTGTGGGAGCAGCATTTTTGCGCGGAGGGCTTCAGGTTGGGATTGGGTACGGGCATGGATGGGTGCCAGTCGGCACACATTTTCGCGTTACGCGCTCACGCGGTTTTTGGTTGCGCACGCTCGATGGACGTCCGGCCTCTGAAACATACGCACAAATGTTTGGCAAGCCGGCCCGTGAGTGGTCGTTTCCTCCCATCAACTACCTGACGCGTATCTATCCCCTTGGCTTTGAGCAGCAGAATTCTTCCCAGCTCAAGGTGCGCGCGCCGCTGCGCGTGGAGGCCGATGGCAGTTTTCGCATGAACGCATTTCTGCGCGATGGCAGTGATGCTTACCTGATGATTGGCAGTCCCGCCGATTGTCACAAAGCATCGGTGGAAGCGGCACAACAGGCCGTGCATGCGCTAAACGGCGTTCGACCGGTCTTTGCACTCATTCTGGTAGATATTGCCTGGTATATGTTGATGCAGACGCGGGTGGATGCGTATTTCCAGGCCATTCAAGACGTTTTGGGTGCAAACATCCCGATTGCAGGCGGTTACACGCTGGGTCAGATTATCCCTGCCGATTCGCAGGATGAACATCCGCGCTTTCTGAATCAAAACATCCTGGTTGCCGCCTTTGGAGAGAAGGAATAGCCTCCGCTTCAAACCTGGCGGAACCAGGCTGTTAGGTGCGCAAAGACGGCTTCGGCTTCATCGTGTTGTACCCAGTGAGTGGCGTTCTCGAAGTAAACCAGTTTTCCCTGTGGACAAAATTTCAAGCTCTCGGCGGCCATCGCGGCGCTGAGAGCCACGTCGTTTTTTCCCCATAACAGCAGAACCGGCATCTGTAAGTGCAAACTGGAGGGTAAGGGTAGCCGGAAACGCGCCAGCGCGCGATACCAGTGAATCATGCCGGTCAGTCCGCCGGAGGCGCGCCAGGCTTGTTTGTATTCTTCCAGTTCCTGATAACTGAAGGTATCTTTTTTGCCGCTGGCAATCAGCAGGCGCACGGCCAGGGCAAAATCGTTCTGGGCCAATAACCAATCGGCCAGGCCAGGAATCTGGAAAAATGCAATATACCAGGATTTGAGCATTTGGACGGGGTTACGGCGCAGAAAGTGCATCATCACTGCCGGATGAGGGACGTTGAGAATCGCCAGTTTTCGCACCCGTGATGGATGCAGAAGCGCGGCGCTCCAGGCGACTGCTGCGCCCCAATCATGACCGGCCAGAAACACGGTTTCATAGCCAAGCGCATTCATCAGTCCAATGACATCGTTGACGAGTTCGGTCAGGGCGTAAGCCGCGACTTCGCGCGGCGTATCCGATTGACCGTATCCGCGCTGGTCGGGGACGATGACCCGGTAACCGGCCTGCGCCAATCCCGGAATTTGCCGCCGCCAGCCGCCCCAATACTCCGGGAAACCGTGCAACAGCAGGACGGGGATGCCATCCGTCGGACCAGAAAGAACGACGTGCAGGCGGATGCCGTTGGTTGGCACAAAGGTGTGTTCAAGGTCGCTCATGGCACAGGGGGGTTGGAAAAGTATTTTGTCACAATGTCGGAATAATTCACGGGGGCGTGGGTTGGCAGGATGCTGAAGAAATCGGCAGGGCGGGCAATTTTTCCGTTCATTTGGGCGTAGTAGTCTTTCAGGAAGGCAAAAAAGGCCTCATCGCCGATTCGCTCGCGCAGTTCATGCAAGAAGCGTGCGCCCTGACGATAAGTGGCATTGGTGTAAGGCGTGAAGCCACCATACCCTGGCACATTCCCATCTATTTTGCCTTCGGGTTGGAAGAAGTCAATGCGCGCCGATTGCCACCAGGCCAGTGATTGGGGATAGTTTTTTTCGTAGAAGAGACGCTCGCAATAGGTGGTCAGGGCTTCATCCAACCAGGGATGATTGGCCTGGTCGTTGGCAACCGCCCCAAACCACCAGGCGTGACAGGTTTCGTGGGCGGCAACCATCACCAGATAGTTGTTTGGTGTGCGGTCGTACAGGTTGTAAAAGGCATTGCTGAGGTAGTACAGGCTGTCGAACTCCATCCCGTCATTGAAATCGCCCTGTACGGCAGTGAGCGTGCGGTGGGGGTAGGGGCCAAACAGTTCAGTATACGTCTTCACCGCTTTCAGGGTGGTTTCCAACACGGCCTGACCGGGGGTCTCGAAGCCTGGGAAAAAATAAGAAGTGACGATGACGCCGTTGACCTCGCCGGAGAGCGATTTCATCGTCTGTCCCATCGCAAAGGCGAAGGTGCGTCCGTTTTCGAGCGTGTAACGGGTGAGAGCATCACCGGCTTCTGCTGCGCCGCCGGCGGCCACCAGAGGCGCTTTGGCGGGGTCGGTAAATTGCAGGCGGATGTCAAAATCGGCGAGTGGATAGGTGAGATGCTCACCGTAATACCAGGGATCGGGCAGCAACCAGCCGCTGGTCGGGTCGAAGGGAACGAGCATGGGATACCAGTCGGTGAGATTGACCTGGCGGCTGGTGTAACCAAAAATTTGCGGACGCACCAGGTTTGGGTCGCCCTGTTCGATGAGCGGTAGGACCAGTAGATAGTTGAGTTCAATTTGCGCCGAAGCACCGTTTGGAATTGGAACCGGTGGGATGAAGGTGAGACGATGCCTGTCGAGCGTATAGTTGGTGAGGGTGACCCCATCTACTCCCAGCCGTTCGATGCGAAAGATGCCGCCGCGCCGGTTGGGTTCGACTGCCAGCGTAAGGGTTTCCAGCGGGCGTCCGCTGCGGTTGGTGAAGGTGATTTTCTGGTCGGCCAGCAGGGTTTTGTTGTCGTAATCGAACAAGACTTCGATATGGTAGGTAATATCCTGGAGAGATGTGGACAGGTCAGGAGGCGTGGCAGGTGTGGAGGTGTCAGGTGTCAGGGAGGGGGGCGGTTCGGGCGGCAAGAGCGGGGTGGCGAGCGCGGGGAGAGCGGTCTGTTCGATGAAAGGCGAGGGAGGTGGCAGAGGGGTTGAAGTGGCTGGAGGCGGTGGAGAGACGGGCGTAACGGTGACGATTCCGGGTACAGCCGGTGTGCATCCCCCAAAAATCAGGCAAGAAATCAGGAAAAGGGCAAAGAGACCAGTTGCCTGGTGAGCAGGGCGGCGGAGGAAGGGGAAACGGAAGGGCTTCATGGGGGTTCCTGTTCAGCGGTACGTGAAATAGGTGCGCATCAGGTCGGCATAAGTGATGGATGTATGGGCGGTAAGCGTCGAGAAGAAATCATCGGCGGTGACGATGTGTCCGCGATGACGGGTGTAATAATCGGCCAGAAAGGCAAAAAAAGCGGAATCACCCATGCGCGAACGTAAGGCTTCGAGAAATTTGGCGCCCTGAAAATAAACAGCGTTGACGTAGGTTCGGAATGAGCCGGTGTCATAGATGCGCCAATCTACAAAACCGGTTGGGTTGTAATAGAAAATCCGAAAGTTCCACCACCAGTTGAGTGCGCCAGGATAATTGTACTCGTAGAAGAGGCGTTCGCTGTAGGTGCAAAGGGCTTCATCGAGCCAGGGTTCGAGCGCCTGGTCGCTGGCAACGCCTCCATACCACCACTGGTGTGCCGTTTCGTGAACGGCAATCACGGAAAGGTTGTTGCGAACGCTGCCATCGTAAGAATCGTAGAAGTTGGCCGCAAGAAAATACAACCCATCGGCTTCCAGGCCATCGTTCAGGTCGGTTTCTACGATGGAGAGCGAAGCGTGCGGATAGGGGCCGTAAATGTCCTGGTAGGTCAGCACAGCCTGACGGGTGAGTTCGAGGGCGTGGGTTGCAGCAGAGGCATGTTCGGCGAAGTAGTAGTTGTAGAGCGTGATGCCTCCGGCTTCAGCAGTTTGCACCAGAAAATGCGGGCTGAAGCTGAGAGTGAAATTGCGGGCGTTGGGAAAATCGTATACGAATGCACCATCTTCGTAACGGGCCGGAGCTGAAGCGGCCACCACTGGCGGCGTGGAATCTGCAAACGTCAAATGCACGCGAAAATCGGCCAGTGGATAGACCAGGTTTTCGCCGTAGGGGTGTGGGTCACGCAAAATCCATGCACCGTTGCCTGCGTAGGGAACGACGAAAGGATACCAATCAATCAGATTGGTTTGTCGCCAGGTGTAGCCGAAGTTTTCATGGCGCGTAGAACTGTACGGCAGGTTCAGGTGGTAGGCGATTCCGATTTCGACAACACCACCGGGCGGGAGTGCCGGTGTCAGGCGCAGGGTGAGACGGTGGCTTTGCAGGTCGTATTCGGCGGGGGTGCCGTTGATGGTAAGGTTGTGAAGGTTGAATACACCCGCCCACAAGTTGGGGTTGACGGCCAGCACCAGGCTGGGAAGTGTTTCGCTGCTCTGATTGGGGTAGCGGATGACCTGGCTGACGGCAACGGTCTGATTGGCGTAATCTACCAGCGCCGAGATGGCGTATTGAGGGTGGGAGGTGTCAGGCAGGGAAGTGGCAGGTATCAGGGGGGAGGGGGTCGGCGGGAGGGGCGTCGCTGAAGGTGTTGCGGAGGCAGGCGGCAGAGTGGGTGGAATTGGGCTGGGGATGGGTGTTTCCGTATTGGGGGATGGCAGGAACGGGGTCGCGGTGGCTTGTGGGTTGGACGTGATGAAGACGTAGGCTTCCGGGGGATGCGGGTCGGTAGAGAGAGGGGCGGTCAGGCAGGAGGACAGGAACAAGGAAAAAAGAAAGAGGGCAGCAAGGCTCTTGTTAGCAGGCATTGAAGAAATTATACCTTTGTCGTACAACGAAACCGGGCCCGATTGCTTTGCGGTCCGGGCATCTCAGAGTCTATCCCCAGGACAGGTTGTGCCACGCAGCCCAGACATTCACGTATGCCAGGAAGTGGTATGTCGGGGCTATATGGCTCAAATGTGATGTTTCAGTTTGCTGGCGCAGCGCCGGCAGGACGAGAATTTTCGTAGATTGTTACTCCTGGCTGATTTGCATCAGTGCCTGGCGCAATCGCTCCACTTCGTCCACCGTGTTGTAATGTACCGCGCCGACGCGCACCATCCCACCCTTATCTTCCAGGCCGAGCCGCTCGGTGACGTGGATGGCGTAGTAGTTGCCATCCCAAACGTAAATGCCCTGTTCCGCCAGTTTTTCGGCAACATGGCGCGGGTGCAAATTGTTCAGACGGAAGGAAAAAGTCGCCACACGCTGTTCGAGTTTACGAGGGTCGGTGATGCCGTAGATGTGAAGGCCTGGAACTGATTGCAAAGCGTCCAGTAAAGCGCGGTTGAGTTCGTATTCGTAAGCGCGCAGGGCGGTGAGCGCCTTCTTGAGCTCGAGTCGCCGCCCGCGGTAGCCTTCTTCAACCAGGCCCTCGCTGTGTTCGTCGCCGAACTCATGCCCCAGCCACTCAAAATATTCGATGGCTCCCAGCACGCCGGCTATCCCCTCGTGGTTTTGGGTGCCGGTCTCGAATTTGTGTGGGAGGGCGTTGGAGGCAGGACGTACTTTGTAGGCAAATAGCGCTTCGAGCAGCGCCCGCTTGCCGTAGAGAATACCGCAGTGCGGGCCGAAGTATTTGTAGGACGAAGAAACCAGAAAATCACAATCCAGTTGTTGAACATCAATTGGCCCGTGCGCGGCATATTGCACGGCATCCACATAAACGAGCGTTCCAGCGGCGTGCGCCATTTTGATAATCTGAGGCAGAGGGTTGATGGTGCCGAGCGCGTTGGAGGCATAGCCAACCGCCAGCAGGCGCGGCTGTCTTTCCAGGGCGCGCTGCATTTCGTCCATCTTCAACGTGCCATCTTCGATGTCGAAATCTACCCACAGGACGTGGACACCCTTCTCTTGTGCCGCCAGCACCCAGGGGGTCACGTTAGCGTCATGGTCCAGACGGGTGACGACAATCGAATCGCCCTCCTTCCAGGTACGCGCAATTGAGCGACTGATGTGCAGGGTGAGCGTGGTCATGTTGTTGCCAAAGATGATTTCTTCCGGGCTGGCAGCGTTGTAAAAATCGGCCATGGCGCGGTGGGCTTCGTCTAAAATCGCGTCGGATGCCATACTGGTTGGGAAGACCCCTCCATGATTGGCATTGCACTCCAGCAGGTAGCGGTTAATGCGGTCGAGCGAGGGGCGCGCGATTTGCGTACCGCCGGGATTGTCGAAGTAGATGACCGGTTTATCCAGGCCTGGAAACTGGCTGCGGACGAGGGAAAGGTCGAGGGGCATACAGAACTCCTGATGCAAAAAAGCAGTGAGCGAATGATAACATCGTTTTTGGGCGGTTGGATTCTTGCTCAAAGCGTGCTATGCTGAATATAGAGCAAAAAGGAGGTGGCTATGTTCCAGAATATCCTGCTTGCTTTTGATGGCTCAGAATCGGCGCACAAAGCCGCACATTTAGCCGCCGGAATCAGCCGCTGCTCGTTGTCTCCTGTCATCCTTCGGGTGGTGGTGGCATATGACCCGTTGCCGGCCTATTTGGGTGAGCCGAATCTGCAAAAGGCGATTGACGAGCGCATGAAAGAGGCCGAAACGGTCATGGAACAGGCGCTGAAGGCCATTGGAGAAACGCCCGCCGAAATTCACACCGAAATTTTGGAAGGCCCGGCGGCAGATGCTATTCTGCGCGTGGCTGAAACGCGCGGCAGTGACCTGATTGTGATGGGGTCGCGTGGGCTGGGACAGATTGGCAGCCTGTTGTTGGGCAGTCAGTCGCAAAAAGTGGTCAATCACGCGCCTTGTCCGGTGCTGATTGCGCGATAGCATAGAAGCAGCACAGGGCTTCCCGTTCGCAGCGGGAGGCATCCGCGCATTCGGCAGCTTCTGGGATAGTCCCTTTTTGGTACACGGAAAACACGGAGCGACAGGAAAAGCTATTTCTATGCGCTTCCGTCTGCTTCCCGTGTTCCGGTTGGGCTGTCATGGTCGAACTGTCTGACCGTGAAGTCACCGAATTTATGCGCTGCTTTCCGCTGCGATGGTTTCGGCACGGGTGAATTCTTCAGGCGTGTTGACATTCCAAAACGCCAGCCCATGCGGGTCGTAAGGCCGAATCTCCTCTGGCTGGAGTGTTCGCACGTTCACTTGTGGAAACCACGAGATAAGTTTCCACTTGTCCGCCAGAATTGCGCGCTCGCAGGCGGGCAGGCAGGTTTCGCGCCGATACAGACTATGGAGCGGCTCCAGTCCCTCCGCCCCGCCTGGGATAACCACATCTACGTTTTCTTCAAGCAAAAGGCGTTTTTGAAACTCAATCAGTTTCGGGCTGGCAAAGGGCATATCGCAGGCGACCACTGCCACCAGCGGATGCGAAGCGCAGGCCAGGGCGGTGTGCAAGCCGCCCAGCGCGCCGCGCTCTGGGTAAATATCTCTGAAGAGTGGCACTCCCAGAAAACGGTACGCATCCGGGTCGTTGGTCGTAACAATGATTTCATCCGCTATCGGGCGAAGGCGCGTAAGGATGCGTTCGATGAGCGGCTTGCCCAAAAACGGCATGAGCGCCTTATCCTGCCCCATGCGCGAGGATTTTCCACCTGCCTGAATCGAAACGGTGAGCATTGTTGTATTATATAGTTACGCCTCCCTTGCCAAAAGGGTTTAACCACAACGGCCTGAACGGACCGCCCCAGAAGTTTGAAGAGTGTATGCGCGTTTTAGAATGATTTCCATACACTCCAAAAAATCTTTGCAGCCTTGCATTGAAAAACGTGTCGGTAGAATCGTCACTCAGGTTTTATTCCTGAACTGTTTGGCCGTTGAGCAGTTTGTTCTGGCGTGAGGTGATGCCATGCAAGACCTGGCGATGTTTCTGGATGAAATGACCGTTTCGGGGGAACTGTATCAAAAATTAGAAAATGGCAATCTTCGTTGTACAGCTTGTGCGCATCGCTGTCTTATCCGTCCGGGCAAACGGGGGATTTGCCAGGTGCGCTTCAACCACGAGGGAGAACTGCGCGTCCCGTGGGGCTATGTGGCTGCTCTGCAGGCTGACCCAATTGAGAAGAAACCCTTTTCGCACGTCCTGCCCGGTGCCACCGCGCTGACGTTTGGGATGCTGGGATGTGACCTTCATTGCGATTATTGCCAAAATTGGTTGACCTCCCAGGCCATGCGTGACCCGGCCTCGTCGGTTTCGGCCAACCTGGTGCGGCGCGTCACACCAGATGAGATGGTCAGCCTCGCCAGGCGCTACCAGGCCGATGTGCTGGTCTCTTCTTATAACGAGCCGTTGATTACTTCCGAATGGAGCGTTTCGATTTTCAAAAAAGCCAAAGCCGCCGGGCTGATGTGCGCGTTCGTCTCCAATGGCAACGCCACCCCCGAAGTGCTGGCTTATCTGCGCCCCTGGCTGGATGCCTATAAGGTGGATTTGAAATCCATGCAGGAGAAAAACTATCGCAGACTGGGTGCCGTGCTGAAGAACGTGCTGGAGACCATCGAACGGGCGCACGCGCTTGGCTTGTGGGTGGAGGTGGTGACCCTGATTGTGCCAGGCTTTAACGACAGCAACGAGGAACTCTACGAAGCGGCGCGTTTCCTGCGCTCGGTTTCACCGGATATTCCCTGGCACGTGACCGCCTTCCACCCGGATTATAAGATGACTGACCACGATTACACTCCACCCAAAACGCTGCTTCGCGCTGCCGAAATCGGACGCGAGGCTGGGTTGAACTACGTCTATGCCGGCAATCTGCCGGGGAGGGTAGAAGATTACGAATCGACTTATTGCCCTCACTGCAACCACCTGCTGGTGAAGCGGCGTGGCTATGTGGTCACAGCCTATCACATCAGCGAGAGCGGTCAGTGTCCACACTGTGGAACGCAAATTCCGGGCCTATGGCCCTCCGGCTCGAAGCGCGCGCGGCTGTTTGGGAGAGGAATGCCGCTGGCAATCCCGTAACCCTGTTGTATAATACTTTTGCATGGCTCTCGCCGCGCCGGAGGAGGAGAAAACGCCCCGGTATCCTGCTCCGTATTTTCCCATTCTCTCAGGAGGAGAGTTGTATGAAGCGTTCGTTATACGCCTTGCTTTCGTTGTTCGTACTGGCCGGATTGGTGCTGGCCGCCTGTGGTGGTGGAGCTGCCACTCCTGCCCCTGCGGAACCAACCCAGGCACCCGAACAACCCACCGAACCCACCCCCGTTCCGGATATTCCGATTGCTACTTTCGACGGCAAATCACTTGTCGTTCCCAAGGAAGAGTGTAACGGTGATTACGCTGGTCTTTTCCAGGCCATCGAAGCAGTGGATGACTACACCGTCAAATTCACGCTGTGCCGACCAGACCCGGCCTTCCTCTCGAAAATTGCCTTCTCGCCTTTTGCCATCTATCCCTCCGAATGGTTGGAACGCACTGCCGCCGATGGCAAGCGCACCAGCGAAGGCCTGGAAAAGCCGGTTGGCACCGGGCCCTACAAAATCTCGGAATGGAAACGCGGCGAAAGCGTAACCTTCAAAGCGTTTGAGAACTACTGGGGTCAAAAGCCGTTTGCCGAAACGCTGGTCATCCGCTGGCAATCCGAAGCGGCCGGACGCCTGCTCGAACTGCAAGCCGGTACCGTGGATGGCATTGATAACGTCGGCCCATCCGATTTCGAGGTCGTCAAAAAAGACCCCAACCTGGTGCTGGTTGAACGCCCCGCGCTGAACATCTTCTATATCGGCATGACCAACACCTTCAAGCCCTGGGATGACGTGCGCGTCCGCAAGGCAATTGCCTACGGGATTGACCGTCAACGCATCGTCAAGAACTTCTATCCCGCCGGCTCCGAAGTGGCCACGCATTTTACTCCCTGCTCCATCCCCAACGGCTGCGTGGGTGACCCCTGGTACGACTTCAACCCTGAAGAAGGCCGCAAACTGCTGGCCGAAGCGGGTTTCCCGAACGGCTTCAAGACTAAGCTTTACTACCGTGACGTGGTGCGCGGCTACCTGCCTCAGGTGGCGAATGTGGCCCAAGATGTGCAGGCGCAATTGAAAGAAAACCTGAACATCGAAGCCGAAATCGTCGTGATGGAATCGGGCGCGTTCATCGAAGCCTCCACCACCGGTAAACTGGACGGCCTGTACTTTCTGGGCTGGGGCGCCGATTATCCGCACATCACCAACTTCCTGGATTTCCACTTTGGGGCCTCGAACCCGCAGTTTGGTAACCCCTTCCCTGAAATCTATGAACAATTGGTGAAAGGCGCACAAATTGCTGACCCCAAACAAGCCGAACCCTTCTATGTCGCCGCCAACAACGCCATCCGTGAACTCGTGCCGATGGTGCCGGTGGCGCATGGCGGTTCTGGCACGGCTTACCGCGCCGATGTGACCAACCCGCAGGCCAGCCCGCTGACCAATGAACAATTTGCGGTTTCCGACCCCGGCGGGCGCGATGTGTTCATCTTCATGCAGAATGCGGAACCCATCAGCCTGTTCTGTGCCGATGAGACCGATGGCGAATCGCTGCGCGCTTGCGACCAGGTGATGGAGGCCCTCTACGGTTATGAAGTCAACGGTACGGCGGTCGTCCCGGTCCTGGCTGAATCCTGTGAGCCGAATGCCGACCTGACGGTGTGGACCTGTACGTTGCGGAAGGGGGTCAAATTCCATGATGGCACCGATTTCACCTCCGCCGACGTGGTCGCTACATTCAACATGGGTCTCAACATCGCCGCACCCACCCATGCGGGCAACACTGGCGTTTGGGAATACTATGATTACCTGTGGGGTCTGATGAAGAAGCCCGGCAAGTAATCATCCTGCAACCATGCTGAGAAAGGCACGGGATGACGGAGGTTGTACCGTCATCCCGTGTTCACAAAAGGAATCGCTTGCCCATGATGCTTCAATACATTTTGCGGCGTTTGCTTGCTTCCATCCCCGTCCTGATTGGCATCTTGCTGGTGACTTTTGCCCTGGCTCGCATGATTCCGGGGGACCCGTGCCGTGCCTTGCTCGGTGAAAAAGCCACCAAAGAAACCTGCGACCGCTTCCTGCGCGAAAAAGGCCTCGACCGCCCCATTCCCGAACAATTTGCCATCTATCTGCGCGATGTAGCGCGGGGCGATTTCGGCAATTCCATCCGTTTCAGTCAGCCTGTTACGCGTCTGCTGGTCGAACGCCTGCCCACCACAGTCGAGTTGAGTTTTGCGGCCTTGTTTGTGAGCATTCTGGTCGGCGTTCCGCTTGGAATCATCTCTGCTATCCGTCATAACTCATGGATAGACGTCTTGACGATGGTGTGGGCCAACATTGGCGTCTCGATGCCGGTTTTCTGGCTGGGGTTGATGCTGGCGTATGTCTTTTCTTTGCTGTTGAAAGATACGCCGTTCTGGCTGCCGCCTTCGGGCCGGGTCAGTGCTGGAATGGATACCACGCCGTTCTACACCGTTTGGAATCTCACCCTGCCGGAAAGCGGGTTGGGACGCGCCCTGCCTGAATTTCTCTCGCGCCTGAACATCCTGAACGCCTTGCTGACGGGGAATGGGGCGCTCTTGCGTGATTCGCTCCGCCACCTGACGCTGCCAGCCCTGGCCCTGGGGACGATTCCGATGGCGCTGATTGCTCGCATGACGCGCTCCTCCATGCTCGAAGTGTTGGGACAGGATTACATCCGCACCGCCCGTGCCAAAGGCGTGCGTTACCGCGAAGTCATCCTCAGGCACGCTTTTCGGAATGCACTTTTGCCGATAGTAACGGTGCTGGGGCTTTCGCTTGGCACGCTGTTGGGTGGCGCCGTGCTGACCGAAACGATTTTTGGCCTTTCGGGGGTGGGGCGCATCCTCTACGATGCCATCACCGCCCGCGATTATGCCGTTGTGCAGGGGTTTACGGTGGTAATTGCCATTTTCTTTGTCGTCCTCAACCTGATTGTGGATATTTCCTACGCCTACATTGACCCGCGCATTCGACTGAACTAGCCATGAGTGATACAACCCCTTCTGCTCCTTCTCAAATTGCTGCACTCGATGCTGAAGCGCTCTCGCTGGAATCGGTCAGTCTGTGGCGCATTACCTGGAAGCGCCTGTTCCGTCGCAAATCGTCGCTGGTGGGCATGGGAATTATCTTGTTGCTGGTTTTCATTGCCATCATGGCGCCCTGGCTGGCGCCGTATGACCCTCTCCAGGTACTGATTGGCATCGAAGATGTAAAAATGCGTCAGGCGCCTTGTATTCATTTGCTGGGTTGCCCGCCAGACCAGCCACAACACCTGATGGGCATTGATGGCAACGTCCGCGACCAGTTCAGCCGGTTGCTCTACGGAACACGCCTGAGTCTGATGGTGGGCTTTTCTACAGTGACGTTTGCGATTGTGATTGGCACGGTTTTAGGTGCGCTGGGTGGTTATTTTGGCGGCTGGTTAGATAACGCTATTATGCGCGTGATGGACGTTTTGCTGGCCTTCCCGTCGCTGCTGCTGGCAATTGCAATTGTCACTGTGCTGGGGCCGGGGCTTATCAACGCCTTGCTGGCGATTGGGATTGTCTCGATTCCGGCGTATGCCCGCGTGGTGCGTGCCAGTGTGCTTTCTATCCGCGAGATGGATTATGTTTCGGCCTCGCGCGCCCTGGGTGGTAGCACAGCGCACATTTTGTTTGGGCGAATTTTGCCGAATGCGCTCACCCCCTTGATTGTGCAGGGAACACTTGGCATTGCCACGGCTATTCTTGATGCTGCCGCGCTCTCGTTTCTTGGGTTAGGCGCGCAGCCGCCCACACCGGAATGGGGTTCGATGTTAGGTGCAGAGCGCAATCAAGTATTTACTGCGCCACACCTGGTTTTCTTTCCCGGTTTTGCAATTATGCTTACCGTGCTGGCCTTTAATTTGCTTGGCGATGGTCTGCGTGATGCGCTTGACCCGCGCCTGGCGCATGTCAGCAAATGAAACCCGCCTGGCTGGCAAACAGGGGGTGCAAATCTGATTTTGGGCGTTGCCTGGGGGCTTGCTTTTAGGCAGCCCCTGCTTATTTTTCCCAGCGCGGCTGCCAATCGGGTTCGGGATGGCTGGTGAGCTGACGCAAGTCCGACCCATCGGCTTTCATGATGTATAAATCGGCCTGGCCGTCATTCCGCAGAGAATTGAAGACAATTTGCGTTCCATCAGGAGAGTAACTGGCGGCGGTGTTGTTGCCGCCGGTGGTCAGGCGCAGAAAATTACCGTTAGAGACTTCGAGCCGGTAAATGTCTTTATCCCCTGGCGGGCCGGCAAAGATGAGCAGGTAGCGGGCATCGGGCGACCAGGCCAGCGAACCGCCAATCCCTAACAGCCCGCGGCTGATGCGGCGGTGATTGGTGCCATCGGGGTTCATCAGAAAAATCTCGAATTCTTTGGGCTGGTCTACTGACATGGCATAGGCAATCGTATTCCCATCTGGCGACCAGGCGGCAGCCACGACATTGTTGGGCGCCGGGTATATCTGTCGTGGGTTGAGGCCATCGCGGTTGATAATCCAGATGGTTGAGGGGCCTTCGCCCACGCGATTGACAAAGACAATTTTCTGCCCATCGGGGGAATAGCTCGGTGAGAGGACGTTGCCAATGCGGTTCGTCAGTTGTGTCAGTTCGCCGGTTTTCAGCACCAGCCGATACAGGTCGAAGGTGCCGCCGCGGTTGGAAGCAAAGACGATTTCCTCGCCGCCAGGAGCAAAAGCCGGATAGTAATTGTGGGCAAAGGTGGTGTTGGTCAACAGTTGCAGGTTTTGTCCATCGGCGCGCACCATGCAAATCTGGTTGAAATCGCCGCGCGTGCAGGTGAAGACGATATTGCCGCCATGCGCTTCGGTGGGCGCCGGCAAAGGAGTGAGTGTGGGGGCAGGGGTGGCCTGAATCAGACCGGAGAGGGCAGATGTGGCAGTGGCAACACTCTGTGCAGGCACGGGCGCAGAGGGGGTGGCGGGTTCAATTTGCCACAGGGCCAGGCCAATTCCGGCCAGCAGGAGCAGTATCAGCGCCGGACGCAGGAAGCGGGAGAAATCGGTTTTGGGGCGTGTGGCAACTGCGCTCTGGGTACCCACTTTTTCCAAAGGACGGAGTGGAATGGGCGCGCTGACGACTTCAACCGGCGGCGGCAGGTAATGCCAGGTGTGCAGGAGATGCGCGGTGACCGGAGCACGTTCCTGACCGGCTCGTTCGGGAATGCTTTCTGCCGGTAGGCCGGCCCCCATACACAGGGTCAGAAAAAATTCCCCTGCGCTGTTGAATCGTTCGGTTGGACGTTTGGCAAGACCTTGTAGAATCAGGCGGGCCAGGTAATCGGGAATGGATGGATTGAGTTTGCGCGGGCTGGTGAGTTCATCGGCGGGCGGTTGGCCGGTGAGCAGTTCAAACAGCAGGGCCGCCAGAGCGTAAATATCGGCGGCAGGCGAAAGCCGCGCAGGGTGCACCTGTTCTGGCGCAGCGTACGGGTGCAGAATGGGCTGAAAGTCTATTTCTCCGTTGCGTTTGCTCAGCCCCAGCCCGCCCAAAAAGATGCGACCTTCACGGTCTATGTGGACGCGTTCTGGACATAAGCCGGTGTGGACAAAGCCTTGCAGATGGAGATAATCGAGCGTGGCGGCCAGCGCTTTAGCATAGGTGAGCATTTCTGGTACGCCGAGCGGCTGGCCAGGGTTAGAAAGCAGGACATCGCGCAGCGTAGGGCCGTCGCACCATGCTTCGAGCAGAGCCAGGCGGGCTTCATCGTGTGCCAGGCCAGCAAAGGAGAGTAACCCGGCATGGCGCAGTTTTTTGAGGACCGAAGCGCGGCTATCCAGCTGGCGAAAGGTTTCGGGATTGCCAGTGATTTGCGGGGGGAGCAAAGTGAGTGCGAGATGTCGGCTGTTTTGCAGGTCCCAGGCGCGATAGAGTTCCCCTTGCGGTGTAAGGGCTGCAAAGGCTTCGAGCCGGTATTGCCCGAAGAGGGTGTGGGCGAGCAAATCGGCAGGCATGAGAAAAGTATAGCAAGCTGCGCCGTTTTACACAACGGTTCAGAGAGAGCGCCGTTTCTCAGGTACGCCGCGAAATCGGAAGACGGCAAATAAGCCCCCGCTATGGTGAGATTTCTCTCTGGACGGCTAGGTGCTTTTTTCCCAGTCTTTGATGGCTGCCCGAATCATGGCCTGAATTTGCGGGTCGGTCACTTCATTCACGCTGGCATAGCGGGTTTTGCCGACGAACACGATTACTTCCCCCTGCGCTCCCTCTTCCAGGTGAATATCCTGCCCGGCCAGGGGCGAATCGGCCAGCCGCTTTTGAAGAAAGTCATCAATCAGTGTAACAATCGAAGGCGGACGGGTGTTCTCGATGACTTTGACGTCGTTTGCCATCAAGCTGCGGAATCCCCGCCCCAGGCTCAGGCGCATTTTGTTTTTCTCTTCTTCTTTGGGGGGCGCAACCGGTGAAATGTTGGAGATGGAAACAGCCACAGGTGTGGACGCAGCAGGTGGCGGCGGGGACGGGGGGGCCGAAGCCGCTGGGGCGGCGGCGCCCTTTCCCTCCACCCAGGGGCGAATTTGAACCAGGATGTTCACCAGCCGGGCACGCTGTTCTGCCGTCACTTCACCAGGCAGAACGCGTGCGCCGTCCACTTCCAGATGCCATTGCAGGCTCTTATCCAGTGTCACCTTCAGGGCAATGTGTTCTTCGGGCAGAATTGGCTTTTCAGCCTCTTCGGTTGCGGCGGGCGCATCGCCGGACTGCGATTTTTCCTCCAGCAAACGAGCAGCATACCCGGCGGCCAACGCGATGAGAATTGCAACGGCCAGGATAAGAACAAAGGTGGTGGGGGCAATTGTAGGGGTTGTTTCCATCACTTCACCTGACATTGCGGGCAAATATGCGTGCCGCGCTGACCGACGACCATCCATTCGATGGGGGTGCCGCACGTTGGGCAGGGCTGTCCTTTCCGGTCATACACGCGGAAGTAGTTTTGGAAATTCCCGCCCCGGTACACCCAATCAATGCTGGCTCCATTATGCTCGATTCCGGTCTGTAAAACCGTTTGGATTGCATGATACAGCCGCGCAGCTTCTTCAAAGCTGATTGTATCCGAAATCCGTAGAGGGTGCAGGCCGGCCAGATGTAATGCCTCGTCGGTATAGATATTTCCCAAACCGGCTAAAAACGATTGGTCGAGCAGAAGCGGTTTCAACTGACGGCGGCGCCCTCTCAGCCGGTTATACAATTCCTGGGGGGTAAAGGCCGGGTCGAACGGTTCCGGCCCCAGGCGGCCTGTGACTTCTTCGGGCTGTGTCGTCAGCCAGATGCGCCCGAATTTGCGGGGGTCGTGGAAGACCAGTGCGTGCCCATCCGAGAGTTCCACAATCAGACGGTCATGTGTCTGTGGAGCATACGGAAGCGGACGCAGGTACAAATCGCCGCTCATGCGCAGGTGAATGAACAGGTGCAGCCTGCCGAGTTGCACATCCAGATACTTGGCGCGCCGCTCCACGCCTGTTATTTTCTGCCCGCCCAATTGGGTTCTGAAGTCTTCTGGCGTTGGCATAGCCAGCGTACGCCGCCACAAAAGGTGGACGGCCTGCACTGTGCGGCCAGTGAGTTCCGGACGCAGGCTGCGGACAAAACTCTCGACTTCTGGCAGCTCAGGCATGGTTTATTCGTTGAACATTTCTCCCACGCTGCGCCCCTGGTGCGCGCGCAGGATGACTTCACCAATCAAGGCGCTGACGGAGATGACCGTCAGCCGGTCTTTGAGCAAAATCTGTTTTTCTGCTGGAATGGGAACTGTATCGGTAGTGATGAACTGTTTCACCGGCAGTGCCGCCAGCCGGTCCACCGCGTTGGCTGAGAACACAGGATGCACGCACACCACATACACATTCCGCGCGCCGCGCTCCTTCACCAGATTCACTGCCTGCACAATAGAACCGCCGGTGTCAATTTCGTCATCTACCAGAATCACATCGCGGTTCTCTACCTCACCGATGACGGTCAGCGCCTGGGCTTTGGCATCGTTCGCCACCCGGCGCTTCTCAATGAATGCAATGGGGGCCTCGATGTTGGCGGCCACATTCCGCCCTTTCTTCGCAAACCCTAAATCCACCGTCACCACCACCGGGTCTTTCATTTCGCTTCGCCTGGAACGCAAATAATCGGAAATCAAATAGAACCCGGTCAACACATCGCCAGGGATGGAGAAAAACCCCTGCACCTGGCCGGCGTGTGGGTCAATCAAAATATAGCGGTCGGCCCCGGCCACTTCAATCATGTCTGCTACCAGCCGTGCCGTAATCGGTACACGCGGCTGGTCTTTTTTGTCCGAACGGGCATATGCCAGGTAAGGGATAACCGCTGTAATGCGCCCGGCAGAATCCAGCTTGAGCGTTTGGAGCAGAATCAGCAATTCCATCAAATTGCGATGCACCGGCGAAGAGGTCGTCTGAATGACATACACATCCTGACCACGCGCGCTGGAATGCAATTTGACGAACAGATTCTCGTTGGGAAATTGAATAATATCGCGCCCGCACAGGGGGGCTTTGACGTAATCGGCAATTTTCTGTGCCAGTTCGGGCGAACCGGTACCGGCATATAACTTAATATCTCCGTATACTTTCATTGCATGCTGGTCATTACGAGCCATGCTAAGCGCCTTTCAGTTCTTGTCGTTGATTAAGAGCGACACCGCTTCGCGCGGTGAACATTTTCGAAGTTGGATGGATTCAAGCGCAGATTCCAGCCGTTGTGCAGGAACGTTTGCCAGAAAACGCTCCATCAGCATTTCCTGAAGCCGCAGGTCGAACTCTGCCTGGAAGCGGGCGCGTTCTCGCCGAGCCCAATCTCCATTCGAACGCAAGTGCGCTGCGTGCCGTGCAATCGCCTCCAGCAATTCAGGAATGCCTCTGCCATCGGTGGCTACTGTCCGCAAAACGGGCGGAATCCACAGACCTTCTTGCGGAACGGTTTCTCCGTTTAACTCCATCACCTGCCCATGATGGCGGAACACTTTGCGTACCGGGTGCGCCAGTTCCAGCATGGTCTTGAGTGCGCGTTCGGTCGTTTCTACACCAGGCCGGTCGGCCTTGTTGATGACGAGAATATCCGCAATTTCGAGAATCCCTGCTTTGATGGCCTGAATATCATCCCCCAAACCGGGCGCTTCCACGACAATCGTCGTATGTGCCAGCCGGGCAATATCCACCTCGCTCTGACCAGCGCCGACCGTCTCGATCAGGATGACCTCGAATCCGGCGGCGTCGAAGACCTGCGTTATGGCAGCCGTGGTGGCGGCCAGCCCACCCAGGGAACCACGTGAAGCCATCGAGCGGATAAATACACCCGAATCGCCAGACAGGTCGCGCATTCGTACCCGGTCGCCCAGCACGGCGCCCCCGGTAAACGGGCTGGAGGGGTCTACCGCCACGATTGCTACGCGTTGACCCTGTTTGCGTATGCCCAACGCCAGTTGATTGACCAGCGACGATTTACCCGTGCCAGGCGCGCCCGTCACTCCAATCAGATGTGCCCTGCCCGTGTGTGGAAAGAGTGCATCCAATGCCTGACGGCCCTCCGGCGTATCGTTTTCGACACGAGAGAGCAGGCGCGCCAGCGCCAGCCGGTCGCCTTTGAGAACAGATTGTGCCAATTCCATGCCCAGGAAAAGGGAACGATTAGGCCGCTACGCCAGAAACGGCAGCGCGGATTTCGGCGATGATTTGCTCAGTGGGCGCACCTGGGCCGTACACGCCCGTCACGCCCATCTCTTTCAGGCGGGGAACGTCCTCGTCAGGGATAATCCCACCGACGAATACCCGCACATGGGTCTGACCATTGGCTTTGAGCAATTCCAGGATGCGCGGTACCAGCGCCATGTGTGCCCCCGAAAGAATGGACAGCCCCACCACGTCCACATCTTCTTGCAAAGCAGCTTCGGCAATCATTTCGGGGGTCTGGCGCAGACCGGTGTAAATGACCTCCATGCCGGCATCGCGCAAAGCGCGCGCCACCACTTTGGCGCCTCGGTCATGTCCATCCAGGCCCGGTTTGGCAACCAGAACGCGGATTTTTCGTTCGGTCATGTTTCCTCCGTAGGGGTACGAATGCGTTCCTTCTTACCACGCACAGGGCCAGAGACCGGCTGGCCTGGCATGGCGTATTCTTGAAACGCTGCGCAAAATTATACTATGCCGCTCTACCAAACGTACCGCTTGCCCACTGCAACGCAGGCGAAATACAATAGTATGACGCCTGTTCTAATTTTTATGCTATACTTTGCTTATGGATTCGACGCAAGCGCACTGGCCTGCCTGGATAGATTCTCTGCGCCGCCGAAAACTGGACGGTCTTGCCCTCTGGCTGCTCGAATCTGTCGCTCCATTGCGAATCCTGACCGCGCAAATCCTCTATGTGGTTCAACCGCTCGTTTTGCCCCAAACGGGACATCAACTCAATGCTATTGCTCGCCTGTTGGAACAGGACGAGGAAACCCACGCTTTTGCCGACATCCTGAAAGGACAGCAACAGTGACTTCGCAAACTGCTGGACTGCTTGGCCTGGTTCTCGTCCTCGTTGCAGCGCTGGCTCTCACGCTGTTGTCTTTGCTGTTCAAACGTTTTCCCCTTCCCCTTCGGAACATCTCAGCCTTTTTACGCATTCGTCGTGCTGCCAGCCTGGTGGTCGAAGACGGCACACGCCTGCACGTTTCGCTGGGCAGTGCCAACCTGTTGACCCCCTCCTCGGCTTCGGCGTTGGCCGGTCTGGCGCTTGTTCGCCATCTCGGCGAGGTCACCTCACTCAGCGACCATCCCCCCATCACCACCACTGGCAGTCCGACCCTGAACCTGTTGGCGCAAGATACCTTGCGGACGGCACACGAGGCCGTCGCTACGGAGCAACCGTTCGACATGAATAATGGCCGCCTGACAGGTTTGACCCCGCTCTCTTACGCGGCAGGCGTCATGCCCGCCATCCGGGATGAAAACATCTCCAACAACGTCATCATTGGCAGTTTTGGGCCGGAAGTTGGCCTCCTTATCGAATCTGCCGACCGGCAAAAAACACCTGTCATCGCCGCCAGCGATAGCCTGCCCGCGCAAGCGGTGCTTTACGCCGCCACCCAGGAGCCACTCATCGGCGAAGAACTGTTTGCCGCTGGTGCATACACCCAGGCTGGGCCGGCCCATACCGCCAGTTTGCTGGTGCAGGATATTTTGCGATGGCTTGTTATTCTGGCCCTGCTTGGCGGCGCATTTCTCAAAATGGCAGGCTTGCTGTGAGACGCATCTTCTCCATCCTCAATGCAGTCATTGCAATTGGCGCCGGCCTGATTGTCCTGATTGGCTACTTCGTGGACGTGCAGGGCATGATGGAAGTGCGCCTGCTCTTGTTTCAGTGGGCGGTGATTGTCGGCGGCGTAGCCGTCCTGGTTGGGATTGGCAACCTGCTTTCTGTTCATCTGGCAAAACTGCGTAGCCGCAAAAAAGGCGCTATTTACAGCCTGGTTTTGCTCTTCTTTATGGTGATTTCTCTGCTCATCAGCGGCACGGCTGGCCTGGAACCTCTCAAACCGATTCTGATGGATGGTATTCTTATCCCGGTCGAGGTCAGCCTCATGGCTATTCTGTCGGTCACGCTCATCGTTGCTGCCGTTCGCATGTTGCGTTCACGTACCGACCTGTCTGCCATTCTCTTTCTGGCAACGGTGTTCGTAGTGTTAGCAGGAATCGGTTTTCGCTCCTTCCTGGCGCAGATTCCCGTCTTCAATGAACTTGCGCAATCGCAACTGGTCACCAACATTTTGGCTTTGGGAGGGGCGCGTGGCATCCTGATTGGCGTGGCGCTTGGCACATTGACCACTGGCCTGCGCATTTTGCTTGGCGTTGACCGTCCGTATGGAGGCAAGTAGTGGCCGACGTCAAATGCCCCTCCTGTGGAAGAACCAATCCTGAAGCGCTGGAAATTTGTCAGTTCTGTGGCGCATTGTTGCGCCCCATGCGCACCGAACCGCTTCCACCGCTTCGGCCTGGGCAGCTGCCGGAGAAGAAACCCACTTCTGAACTCGAACGCACCCTGCCTGGCTGGTTGCGTGACGTGCGCCGGGCTGCCAATGAGCCGGTCACTTCGCCCATTCCTCAACCCAAAGCACCACAAGCCGAACCGCCCCCTGCTCCGCAATCGCCGCCATCTCCTCCGCCTTCTAAAAAACCGGATACTTCCTTTGACCTGTTGGCTGGTCTCTCGCAAGCGGCAGACGAAGAGGAAGATATTCCCGATTGGTTGAAAAATCTGCAAGGAGAGTCCCCTGCTCCCAAAGCGTCTTCGCGTGCGCAGCCAGAAGAACCCCCACAGACACCTGACTGGCTGGCGGCGTTACAGGCAGAACCCTCCCCAACCGAATCCGCCTCTGCCCCTGCTGGCGATTGGGGCTTTTCTACTGATGCAGCGACTTTCTCGTTTGAGCAGAAAGAGGAAAGCACTCCGTTTGCAAGTGACGCATCGGATTGGCTTTCTGCACTTGAACAATCTGCTGCTCCGTCTCCCACCCTTCCGCAACAGCCCTCTGCATTCCCCGATGTGCAGTCAGATGATGCAACCGATTGGCTGGCTTCGCTGAGCGGCCTGCAAACGGCTGCGCCCGAAGTCCCGCCGTCCGCGCCGACCGCCGCTCCCTCCGATGTGCCTGACTGGCTGAGCGGCCTGCAGGCGGCTGCGCCCGAAGTCCCGCCGTCCGCGCCGACCGCCGCTCCCTCCGATGTGCCTGACTGGCTGAGCGGCCTGCAGGCGGCTGCGCCCGAACCCCCGTCCTCCGCGCCGACCGCCGCTCCCTCGGAGGTGCCTGACTGGCTGAGCGGCCTGCAGGCGGCTGTGCCCGAAGCCCCGTCCTCCGCGCCGACCGCCGCTCCCTCGGAGGTGCCTGACTGGCTGAGCAGCCTGCAGGCGGCTGCGCCCGAAACTCCGCCCTCTGCGCCGACCGCCGCTCCCTCGGAGGTGCCTGACTGGCTGAGCGGCCTGCAAACGGCTGCGCCCGAAACTCCGCCCTCTGCGCCGACTGCCGCTCCCTCGGATGTGCCTGACTGGCTGAGCGGCCTGCAGGCGGCTGCGCCCGAAACTCCGCCCTCTGCGCCGACCGCCGCTCCCTCGGAGGTGCCTGACTGGCTGAGCGGCCTGCAAACGGCTGCGCCC
>JANWWK010000087.1 GCA_025056175.1 Anaerolineales bacterium | reverse complement strand
GTATCTCAACACGATGGGCACTTGCGTTCATCGGCTTTTTAATTATTCTGGTCGTGATTGTGCTGATGCTCATCCAGTCACCACAGACTCTCTCCAGATTGTGGCGTACGCCTGGTCCGCAGGTAACGATTGCAGTCCAGGGCAGCGAGGCCCTGCAAGGTGAACAAACCACCAACGATGGAGGCAAGATGGACATCCGTTTGAGTGAAGGAGACCCTCAGCCCCAACCTGTTGAAACCCCTGCGCCCGTCACGGGCGAGCCACTTTCGGAAGTGGAAATTGCCCGCATTCTGGCGCGCCTGCCAACGCTAGAGGCCGGAAAGGGTGAACCGATGGAGTTCCGCCTGCCGCCGGAGCTGCTGCCTCCTCCCCGGCCCGGCAAAACCGTGCGGGATGCCTTCCCCCCCATCGAAACGGAAGGCAGCCCTGTGACCGGGGGCGAAGCCGGACCCTTACAGGTCTTGCGTTATTCGCCGGAGGGAGAAATCCCGCTCGCGCCGTTCCTGTCCGTCACATTCAACCAGCCAATGGTGCCGCTCGATACGCTAAGCGGTCTGGCTGCGCTTGATGTGCCGGTCAGGCTGGAACCTGCCCTGCCTGGCACGTGGCGCTGGCTGGGAACGCGCACCCTGACTTTTGAGTACGACTCGGAACAGATAGACCGCCTGCCCAAAGCCACACAATATCGCGTCACCGTTCCGGCGGGGACGAAATCTATCACCGGCGGCGTGCTGGCCGAAACGGTGACCTGGACGTTCAGCACCCCCCCACCGAAAATCGTGACCACGTATCCGCCCGATGCGCCCCAACCGCTGGAGCCTTTGTTTGTGATTGTCTTCGACCAGCGCATCGAACCGGCGGCGATGCTCTCGTTCGTTTCAGTGGACGCCGGCGGACGCGCGGTAACGGTTCGCCTGGCGACCGCGGAAGAGGCGCAAGAGTTCGCCGCTCGTCAGCCAGAAGGTCGCTGGCTGGCCTTCAAAGCGACCAGCCCTCTGCCTACCGATACGCGCGTCACGGTGACGGTGCGCCCCGGTGCGCCCTCCGCAGAGGGGCCGCTTGTCACACGCGAGGCGCAATCATACAGTTTTTCGACCTACGCACCTTTGCGAATTGAGGAATACGGTTGTTCCTGGTATGGCAGCGAATGCCCGCCACTCACACCGTTTTACATCCGCTTCAACAATCCGCTGGACGAGGAAGCATTTAGCGAAGGGTTGCTCAAGGTGGAGCCGGAGATTCCCGGCGCAGTAGCAAACGTCAGTGGAAATACCATCACCATCAGCGGGGAAACGCGTGCCGAAACGGTGTATTCCGTCATAGTCAGCAGCGAACTGCGCGATGTCTTTGGGCAAACGCTGGGCCGTGAGCAGAAACTCACTTTTCGCGTGAGCAAAGCCGAACCGCGCCTGGCCGGGCCGGGAGAGAATTTCATCACGCTTGACCCTTCGGCACGCAAACCAGCGCTGGCGCTCTACGCGCTCAACCAGAAGAGGTTGGATGTAAAAATTTACGCCGTGCAGCCCGCCGATTGGCCGGCCTTCAAAGAATACCTGCGCGCCTGGCAGAGCGACCAGCCCGCCACGCCACCCGGCACACTGTTGAGCGATAAAATTCTGACGCTCGAAATTCCCGATAACACCCTGACGCAAATCGAAATTCCACTGCAGGAATACACGGCACAGGGATACCGGCATTTCATTGTGATTGCTGCGCCGCCCAAGCCCTTCATCGAACTTGACCCCTGGCGCAGGCGTTCGCAAACCGTGCAGGTCTGGGTGCAGGTGACGCGCATCGGACTGGATGCCTTTCATGACCACAGACAGATGACTGTGTGGACGACCGACCTGCAAACCGGCGCGCCGCTGGAGGGTGTGACGATTTCTACCGGTGCCGGAGAATACCGCACCAGCGCCGATGGCACAGTGCGTTTCCCCATTCCCGATGGAACGGCCTACCTGGTTGCCCGTCAGGGACAGGAGACTGCTCTGCTGCCGCGTTCGCTCTATATCTGGGGGGATGAAAGCTGGGCTGCGGTTGCCTTGCGCGACTCTCTACGCTGGTACGTGTTCGATGACCGTGCGATGTACCGCCCCGGCGAGGAAGTACATCTCAAAGGCTGGATTCGCCTGCTCGAAGCCGGTCCGACTGGCGATGTGCGCCTGGCGCAGGGGCTGGGAACGCTGACCTATCGCGTCTTCGATGCGACCGGCAACGAACTGACCAGCGGGCAGACAACGGTCAACCGTTGGGGTGGGTTCGACCTGGCTTTTCGCATCCCGGAACAGGTCAATCTCGGCTACGCCAATGTGACCTTTGAGACCGCCTGGGCAATGGATGGCAGTACCTACGGCCACACCTTTCAAATTCAGGAGTTCCGCCGCCCGGAATTCGAGGTGACAGCGCGCAACGAAACAAGTGGCCCCTACTTTGCGGGTGGCTTCGCAGTGGTGGCCGTCAAGGCCGCCTACTATGCCGGCGGACCGCTGCCTAACGCCGAGGTCACCTGGCAGGTGACCACCTCGCCAGGCAATTATTCCCCGCCCAACTGGCCCGATTTCACCTTCGGCACATGGGTTCCCTGGTGGCGGTTGTATGCACCCTGGCCGCCCCAACCCGGCGGCGGGGAAACGGAAACATTCACCGGCAAAACCGATGCCGGCGGCGAGCATTACCTGCGACTCGATTTCGACCAGCAAGGTCAGGCTTCAGACCCCCACCCGTTGAATGTAACCGCCGAAGCCACCGTGATGGACGTGAACCGCCAGGCGTGGGCCAGCACCACCTCCCTGCTGGTGCATCCTGCCGATGTGTACATCGGCCTGCGGAGCGAACGCTACTTCGTCTCGCGCGGTACGCCGCTGAAGGTGGATTTCATTGTCACCGACCTGGATGGCAATCCCTTCCCTGGCCGTCCGGTGGAAATCACTGCCGCCCGCCTGGTGTGGAAAAACATCAAAGGGGAATGGCAGGAAATAGAAGCCGAAACACAAACCTGCCGGCTGAACTCTGGCAGTGCGCCATTGACCTGCATCTTCGAGACCCCACTCGGCGGCTCGTACCGCATTCGCGCCCTGGTCACTGATTTGCAGGGGCGGCGTAATCAGGCAAGTATCACCCGTTGGGTGAGCGGGGGTGAACAGCCACCCGCCCGCAAAATCGAACGCGAACAGGTGACGCTCATCCCCGATAAAGAGACCTACCAACCTGGGGAAACCGCGCAGATTCTGGTGCAATCGCCGTTCAACCCTGCCGAAGGACTGCTCACGGTCAGTCGCGACGGCACGCTCTACACCGAACGGTTTAGCGTACGTGACGGCACGGCAATTTTGAACATCCCCATCCGCGAAGAGCATTTACCCAACCTGCAAATTCAGGTGGATTTGACAGGCGAAGCGCCGCGCACGGATGAACGCGGAGAAATTGTGGCCGGCGTGCCTCCTCGTCCGGCTTACGCCAGCGGCACGCTCAACCTGAAGATTCCACCGCTCCAGCGTGCGCTTGAACTGGAAGTGACTCCTGCCGAGTCGCGGCTCGAACCGGGCGCTACGACGACGCTCGACATCACTCTCAAAGATGCAACCGGTCAACCCGTGGAAAATGCCGAGTTGACAGTGGTGGTTGTGGATGAAGCAATTCTATCCCTGACTGGTTACACGCTCCGCGACCCGCTGGCGGTCTTCTACCCGGAACGGCAGGCCAACCTGGCCTCCTACTACGCTCGCGCCAGCATCGTGCTGATAGACCCGATGTCGCTCCGGCAGCAGGTGCAACAAGCCGCCCAGGAGCAGGTGTTTCGGAGCATGTTACCGATGGCCGGCGCCCCGCCAGTAATGGCAACCCAGGCTGCCGCCCAGCCCGCCCAGCCCGAGAAAGCAGAAGGTGAAAACCAGCCCGTCATCCGGATTCGCACCGATTTCAACCCACTGGCGAACTTCTCCCCTTCCGTCCGCACCGATTTTTTCGGGAAAGCACGGGTCGAAATCAAACTACCCGATAACCTGACCCGTTACCGCATCCTGGTTGTTGCCGTAGATGAGCGCGGTCAGCGCTTTGGCACAGGCGAAGCCAACCTGACGGCGCGCCTGCCGTTGATGGTGCGGCCCTCGGCGCCGCGTTTCCTGAACTTTGGGGACCGATTCGAACTGCCAGTGGTCTTGCAGAATCAAACCGACCTGCCGATGACGGTTGAGGTGGCCGTGCGCGTCAGAAATCTGGAGCCAGGTCAGGCAGGAAGGCGCGTAACAGTGCCAGCCAACGACCGGGTAGAAGTGCGCTTCGCACTCAATACGCTACAGGTCGGGACGGCACAAATTCAGGTGGCAGCAGTTTCCGGCACGTATGCCGACGCGGCGTTCCTGGAATTGCCCGTATTTACTCCCGCGACCACAGAAGCCTTTGCGACCTACGGTGTGATTGACGAAGGGGCAATCGCTCAACCAGTCTCCATCAGTACCCCGTCTTTGCTGTGGCCGGAATATGGCGGGCTGGAGATTTCGACCTCCTCGACCGCCCTGAGCGCCCTGACCGATGCGTTCCTGTACCTGCAAACCTATCCTTTTGCGTGTTCGGAGCAACTGGCCTCGCGCATTCTCTCGGTGGCAGCCCTGCGTGATGTGCTGACGGCCTTTCAGGCCGAAGCATTGCCCGCACCGGAGGAAATCCAGGCAATCGTGCAGCGCGACATTCAAACATTGCAGGGAATGCAAAACCCGGATGGCGGCTTCCCTTATTGGGAGAGAGGCTTCGAATCGATTCCCTTCAGCACCATTCACGTCACCCACGCCCTGCTGCGCGCGCGGCAAAAAGGCTTCGAGGTGCCGCCAGACATGCTCAAACGTGCGCTGGATTACCTTTGGAACATTGAGAGCCGCTATCCCGATTGGTACGAGCCACAGACCCGTCAAACGCTCAGCGCGTATGCGCTCTACGTCCGCAATTTGAACGGCGAGCGTGATTCAGTCAAGGCCGAAAAACTCGTGCGCGAGGCCGGGCTGGAAAACCTGCGAATGGAGGCGATTGGCTGGGTATGGCCGGTCATCCAGGACGCGGCGATGCGGACGGAGGTACGTCGTTTTGTGAGCAATCGTGTGGTCGAAACGGCGGGCGCGGCCAATTTCACAACCGAATATGACGAGCAATCATACCTGTTGCTCTCCTCCGACCGCCGTACCGATGCCATTTTGCTCGATGCCCTGATGGAAGATAACCCGCAGAGCGACCTGATTCCGAAAGTGGTCAACGGCCTGCTGGCGCACCGCACGCGCGGACGCTGGGGCAACACGCAGGAGAACGTCTTCGTCTTGCTGGCGCTCGACCGGTACTTCCGCACTTACGAAAACCAGACTCCTGATTTTGTAGCACGTTTATGGCTCGGTCAGACCTATGCGGGGCAAAGCGAATTTCGCGGACGGACGACCGAACAGCATGAGATTCAGATTCCGATGGACTTTCTGCTCTCCCAAAACACATCGGGCGGCATACAAGACCTGATTTTGAGCAAAGAAGGCAGCGGAAGGTTATATTACCGCCTGGGTCTACGCTACGCGCCGACCGATTTCAAACTCCCGCCGCTCGAAATGGGCTTCACGGTGACGCGCACCTACGAGGGCGTGGACGACCCCAAAGACGTGTACCGCGATTCCGAAGGCCGCTGGCACATTCGGGCTGGCGCGCGGGTGCGTGTGAAACTGATGATGGTGGCCGATAACCGCCGCTACCATGTGGCGCTGGTGGACCCGCTTCCCGCCGGGCTGGAAATCATCAACCCGGCACTGGCCGTCTCGGGCAGCCTGCCGCAACCTCCTACCGAGACCCCTCGTCCATTCTGGCTGTGGTGGTGGGGTCCCTGGTATGAACACCAGAATTTGCGCGATTACCGCGCCGAAGCCTTTGCTTCTCTGTTGTGGGAGGGCGTGTACGAATACAGTTACATTGCCCGCGCCACCACACCCGGTGTATTTGTCGTTCCGCCAGCCAAAGCCGAGGAGATGTATAGCCCCGAAGTGTTTGGACGCAGCGCGAGCGATTGGGTGATTGTGGAATGAGCGGCTTCAGCAAATGCGCGGCAGGAGTTCACCGGCCAGCATATCTACTACCCGCGTCGAGCCGATGGCAGTTTTCATCAACACGCGGCCTGGCGGCGTTGCGGTGACCTCGCCAATCAGAACGGCTTCGCGGCCCTCTTTCGAGGCGCGCAGGGCTTCCAGAGCGCGGTCGGCGCTCTGGCGCGGCAGAATGACCAGCACCTTGCCCTCGTTGGCAACGTAGAGCGGGTCGAAGCCGAGCATTTCGCACACGGCTGCCACCGCCGGGCGCACGGGGAGGTTCTTCTCAAACAGGGTAATTCCCACGCCCGATTGTCGCGCAATTTCGTTCAAGGTGGTTGCTACCCCGCCGCGTGTGGGGTCACGCAAGACGTGGACATCAGGACAGGCCGCCAGCAAACGGGCAATCAGGCCGTTGAGTGGGGCGCAATCGCTGTGGATGTCGGTCTCGAAGCCGAGTTCGCCGCGTGCAGCCAGGACGGCGATGCCATGGTCACCCATCGGGCCGCTCAAGAGAACCACATCACCGGGTTGGGCCTGCGCTCCGCCCAGTTGCCGGCCCGGCGGCAAAACACCCACCCCTGCGGTAGCGATGTAAACACCATCGGCTTTACCGCGCTGCACCACTTTGGTATCACCGCTGACAATTTGCACACCCGCCTCTTCCGCTGCTGCGCGCATGGAATGGACGATACGTTGAAGCGTATCGAGCGGCAGACCTTCTTCGAGGATGAACCCTGCCGTCAGGTAGAGCGGTGTGGCGCCCATCACCGCCAGGTCGTTGACCGTGCCGCACACGGCCAGATGACCAATATCGCCGCCAGGAAAGAAGAGCGGAGAAACAACATGCGAATCGGTGCTGAGAACCAGTTTGCCAGGTGGAACTTCAACGACAGCCCCATCATCGCCTGCGCGCAAGGCAGGGTTATCGAAAGCCGGCAGGAAGGTTTTTGCAATTAAATCTGCGGCCATTTTGCCGCCGGAACCATGTCCCAGCACGATTTGTTCGTTGTGCGGCAGAGGGATGGGGCAAACGGCCCCGGTCAGGTCGAGGGAGTCAGTCATAGGGAGAATTCAGGATGGGGTAACAGTCAACGACCGTATTTGTAATATGCCGCGCAGGCGCCTTCAGAAGAGACCATCGTGGCACCAAGCGGATGTTCGGGCGTACATAGCGTCCCAAAGGCAGGGCAATCGTGCGGTTTTTTCATACCCTGCATGATTTGTCCCGCAATGCACAACGGCGATTCTTTGGGAGCAATTTCGGCCACGTCGAAACGTTCTTCAGCGTCGAATTTGGCATACTCCGGGCGCAGACGCCACCCACTTTGCGGAATGACGCCGATTCCACGCCATGCGCGGTCGCAATCCATGAAGACTTCGGAAATCATTTGCTGGGCCGGACGGTTGCCCTCGAACGTAACCAGGCGCGAATAAGCGTTTGCGACTTCCACCTGTCCGGCTTCAAGTAACTGGATGACCTTGAGAATCCCATTCGCAAGGTCGAGCGGCTCGAAACCGGTGACCACCATCGGCACGCGATACTGTTCGGCCAGGGGAGGATACTCCCAATAGCCCATAATCGAGCAGACATGCCCGGCCAACAAAAAGCCCTGCACCCGGTTGGAAGGCGAACCCAAAATAGCGCGGATGGCCGGCGGCACGCGCACATGTGAGACCAGCACCGAAAAGTTCTTCAGTCCCAGCGCTTTGGCCTGGCGGACGGCCATCACGTTCGGCGGAGCGGTGGTCTCGAAGCCAATGGCAAAGAACACCACCTGTTTGTGCGGGTTCTCACGGGCAATTTTGACGGCATCGAGGGGCGAATACACCACGCGCACATCGCCTCCCTGCGCGCGAATGGAAAACAAATCGCGGTTCGAGCCGGGGACGCGCAGCATATCGCCGTAGGAGGTAAAAATCACATCTGGGCGGGAGGCAATCGCCAGCGCGCGGTCAATCTGCTCCAGCGGGGTGACGCACACGGGGCATCCAGGGCCGTGAACCAGTTCGATTTCGGGCGGCAAAAGCTGGTCCAGGCCATGCCGCACAATCGAATGCGTTTGTCCGCCGCATATTTCCATCAGCACCCATGGTCGGGTGACGGTGCGGCGGATTTCTTCCATGACTCCGCGCACCAGGTCGGCGTCACGAAAGGATTGGGTAAAGTCGAAGGTGTTCATTGCTTAACATCCATATCCGGACCGAGTTCTTCGCCCAAATCCACAATTTCTTTGAGCAAGGCCAGGGTTTCCTGCGCTTCTTGTTCGCTGAGCAGGTTGAGCGCAAAACCAACGTGAATAACTGTCCAATCGCCTGGCTGGGCTTCGGGAACGTAGGCCAGACACGTTTCGCGGATGACGCCGGCACCAAAATCCACTTTTGCCATTGGCAGGCCATCTTTTTCATAGACTTCGGTGATTTTTCCAGGAACACCTAAACACATGGGAACCTCCAAAGGTGGGGCAAATCTCTACGACTCTTTCAATTGATATCCGGCAATTGCTGCCTGTCCAAGCGCCAGACCACCGTCATTGGTTGGCACGCGCGAATGCACATACACGGTAAAGCCTTGTTTTTCGAGCAAAGCCAGGGTTTTTCGCAGTAAGCACATATTCTGCCACACGCCACCAGAAAGCGCCACTTCCGAAAGGTCATAGCGGTCGCTCAAGCGCAGGCAGACGGTTTTAACCATTTCGGCCACGCCATTGTGGAAACGCGCCGAAATGACCGGCACGGGAACACCCGCCAGGACATCCGCTATCAATTGTTCGAGGGCCGGGCGAGGGTTGATGAGCGCCTCCTGATAGGCAAATTCATAGCAGCCCGTTTCATCGGGGTCGGCCAGGGCCTCGAACTCGATGGCAGCCTGAGCTTCGTAATTCACCTGCTGACGCACTCCCGCCAGTGCAGCAGCCGCATCGAACAGCCTGCCCATACTGGAAGTCAGCGGCACGTTCAGGCGGCGCTCTAGTTGAATGCGGATGGCCGTGCGGTCTTCGTAACACAAATCTCGATGTGTCGGCAGCGCGTCATCCCACTCCAGCCCAAGCGCATACAGCAAACCCAGCGCAGTGCGTGAAGGCCGGCGAACGGCTGCATCACCACCGGGTAAAGGGAAAGTGTGCAAATGTGCGGCACGCTCGAAGCGGGCATAATCGGCAATCAGAAATTCTCCACCCCAAATTGTGCCGTCCGGGCCATAGCCAGTGCCATCAAAAGAGACACCAATGACCGGGTGAGAGCCATCCAGCCCGCGCTCGGCCATCAGTGCGGCGATATGAGCATGGTGATGTTGCACACCCACGCCATGCAAATTCTCGCGTTCGAGGCGTTCCAGCGCGTAGCGAGTCGCGAGGTAATCGGGGTGTAAATCATACGCAATGGCTTGCGGAGAAACGCGGAAAAGGCGCTCAAAATGTTGAATGCCCTGTTCAAACGACTGAAGCGTTTCGTAATTCTCCAGGTCGCCAATGTGATGGCTCAAAAAGGCATAACGCTCGTTGGTAATACAGAAGGTATTCTTGAGTTCCGCGCCGGTTGCCAGCACCGACGGCATGTTCCAGGGCAAATGCAAGGGTGAGGGAGCATAACCGCGCGAACGACGAAGAGGATACGTGTTGAGGGATAAGTAATCAGGAATCGGTGTTCTGTTCCTGTCTGATGCAGATGAGCCTGTGGCAAGAGGAGACTGATGACCGATGACTCTCACAACCGAATCGTCCGCCCGGATATGAATCTCCCGGTCGTGCATGAGAAAAGCATCGGCCAGACCAGCCAGGCGGGTACGTGCTTCGATGTTCTCGATGCAAATCGGCTCTTCGGAGAGATTGCCACTGGTCATCACCAGCACTTCAGGAAAGTCTTTGGCACGTTCGAGCAACAGATGGTGCAAAGGGGTGTAAGGAAGCATGACACCCAGTGTGCGCTGACCGGGAGCCACTTCGCGAACGATTTTGGAGGCAGCATGACGTTCAAGCAAGACGATGGGGCGTTCAGGCGATTGGAGGAGAGCGCGCTCGGCTTCACTCACTCGACAATGCCGCCGCACGGTGGGCAAATCGGCCATCATCACGGCAAAGGGTTTGTCCACGCGCAGTTTACGGCGGCGTAGTTCGGCCACGGCGGCAGGGTTGGTGGCATCGCAGGCCAGGTGAAACCCACCCAGTCCCTTAATGGCCAGGATTTTTCCCTCTGCCAGTAAACGGCGGGCGCGTTGGAGGCCATCTTCGCCAACGTTGATGAGAACGGTGCGCTTTCCATTCGCCCGCAGGGGAAATTCTTCCAGCCAGATTTTGGGGCCGCAGCGGGGACAGGCCACCGGCTGCGCATGAAAGCGCCGGTTGGCTGGGTCTTCATATTCGGCGCGGCATTCGGCACACATTTCGAAGGCCGCCATCGTGGTCTTGGGTCGGTCGTAGGGAATATCCTGAATGATGGTGAAGCGCGGCCCGCAATTGGTGCAGTTGATGAAGGGGTAGCGGTAACGACGGTCTGCAGGGTCGTTCATCTCACGCAAACAGTCGGGGCAAACGGCCACATCAGGAGAAATCGGCTGAAACGCGCCGACCTGCGATTCCGAATGAAGAATCTCGAATTGCTCAAACCCGGCGGCAGGACGTTCGGCCACATGAAACGAGTCAATGCGCGCCAGCGGCGGCAGTTCCGTCCGAAGATGGGCCAGAAACGCCTGTAAACGCGTTGTTTCTCCATCCACTTCGATATCTACGCCGGCAGACGTGTTTCGCACCCAACCAGTCAGTTGATGACGGCGGGCGAGATTGTACACAAAGGGGCGAAACCCAACCCCTTGTACGATGCCGGTAATGTGAATGGAAAGACCTTGAGGTGTCATGCAAATTCAGGCGGAAGGCGGCGAGGATAAAGCACCAGGCTCAACGGAGAGCAGCCTTGCGGGCTTCGGAAACAAGCCAGTTGAACCAGGCCTGCAATCCCTCGCCGGTGCGGCAGGAAAGCTCGAATTGCACAACACCAGGGTTAAGTGCTTCGATGCCTTCCTTGAAGAAATCCATACGGAAGGGAACGTAAGGAAGCAGGTCAATTTTGTTGATGACCACCGCATGAACACCGCGATACATGCCCGGATACTTGTACGGCTTGTCATCGCCTTCAGGAATAGAAGCAACCAAAACGTTCTTGTGCGCGCCCAGTTTGAATTCCGCCGGACAAATGAGATTGCCGACATTTTCAATGATAACCAGGTCGAGCGAAGACAGGTCGAGTTGACCGAGCGCTGATTGAAGCATGACGGCATCCAGATGACAATCACCGCCGGTGTTGATTTGGACGGCAGCAGCACCTGCGGCAGCGGCGCGGTCGGCATCAAAACTGGTGGCAATATCGCCATTTATCATCCCGATGCGGAGTTTGCCTTGCAACGCACGGATGGTTTGTTCAATGAGCGAGGTTTTGCCGGCTCCAGGCGAAGCCATGACGTTGATGGCAAAAACACCAGCAGCATCAAAACGGGCGCGGTTTTCGAGCGCCAGGCGGTCGTTGGCCGAAAGGATTTTTTCAACAACAGGGATTTTGGAGGACATAGGATTTCAGGATTGAAGATTTAGGGATTGGAGGTTCGTTGATGTGAGGAGGCGGAGACTGTGGTGCAGCCAGGGATGGGTCATGCCGGGCTGGTGAATTCCGGTTCGTTTTCGACTTCAATGGCTTCCAGGTAAAACTCTTCTCCCTGCAAAACAGTAATGTGCTTGCTGTGGCATTGGGGGCACAGCAGAGTGCGCGAATCAGGATGATAGGTATGTCCGCACTGACGGCACTGTAACACGGCTGGCAACCGTCGGAAGCAAAGTTTCGCACCGTGAGCGATGGTATTTTCACTGATGATGTCCCAATAAAATTGCACAGAATCATCAACAATCGAAGACCACTCACCAATCACCAGGTGCATTTCCAGAATGCGACTCGCCTTTTGGGCGTGAGCATGGCGTAGAGCAATTTCGAGAATAGATTCGGTAACGGCGAGTTCGTGCATAGAAAAATGGAGAAGCAAACCAGGAAGGTGCTTGCGGCAAAGGATGCAAGCATAATCCTAGCCAAAATTTCAAAAAACGATGAGTGACAAATGTAATGAAAAATGTCACCTATTAAGGTCAGATTTTATTGATTTTTAATGTGTATGCCCCCCATCCTGGCGCATTACCAGGCGATGTTTTTTTCTGGCGCAAAGGCTTCACGAGAGCGCTCCACTCTCTGCATTGAATTCACCCAGGCCGGTCTTCAAGATAACCTGACCCTCCTGCTCACGAATATCCACAACTTCGGCGGTAAGGTGATGGATGACAATGCCCGGCTTGACCTTCCATTCCAGCGGAAGGATGAGTCCGCGTCGCGCCGGGACCTGGAGCGGGGTGCCGCCAAAAAGCCTTTTCCCGGCCACTGCCAGCGTCGTCTCGACCGGGTCATCCTGATAACTGTTGACGAACAGGAAACTGCCGTTCTCGCCTTCTGAAAGACGCACGTCCACCCAGTCGCTGGTCTCGAAGAGCGGCGGAATGCTCATGCGGTTTGCCATCCGATGGAGGATGTCGAGGTCGTCGAGCGTATTTGCCGCCAGCGCCGCACCAAAGACCATCACCAGTCCTTTGCCTGGCGTCTTGACAAAGCCCGTCACACCGCCATCCTGTGCATAAGCAAAGACCTCATCGAACTGTCCTTCATACCGCTCGACGAACGAAGCAGGCACATCCTGATAGTCGAAGGCGCGGATGAGTTCGCTCTTGAACGGTTCGCCGCCTGAAATGCCCGTGATGCCGAGCGCGTCTTTCAGCCGGGTGCAGGGCTGATGTTGGAAGTCTTCCAGGCACATGCGCCCCGCCAGAATCAGCCTGCCGCCCGCGCGGGCGTAATCCACCAATTTTTGCTGAACATCCGCGTCGCACTGACGCTCCATCATTATCCACAGAGTCGGTGTGCGGGCGGGGTCGAGCGCGGCGCGGGAAAGTTCCAGCGCATCGAAGGGACGATGGGTAAGCGCCAGCCCGCGCGCCAGGAAATCGAACAGGATGACCTCGCGCTGATGGGTGAGCAGGTTCGCGGCTTCCTGCGTGAAGGGGTTGTTGACTTCGGTCATGAACTGGTCGAGCAGAAAGCCGATGGTGGTGACCGTTTTAGGACGGGCAAGGGTCAGGTCGCGCCCATAGGCAGCGAGGGTTTGCGAAAGGCGCGCGTAGCGGGCGTAATGGCGGCGCAGGGTGCCATCCTTGCGGACGGGGTGTCCCCAATCGTGGCGTTTGACGGGGCTGAGGACGGGGTCATTTTCGCCATCGAAGAACAGATAGTGGTTGATGGCACGCATTCCACAGGAGATGCACAGGCGGGTGTGCAAATCGTAGAACGATGTTTGCGCGCCGCTGAAATCCTGATTGCCGCCTGCCTGAAATTCGATGGAGAAGAGCGGCTGGGCAGGGTTTTGCAGGGCTTTGGTCATTTCGTTGACCAGCAGCAATTGATGGAAGTTGCCCTCGCCAATAAAGATGGGATAGACATCGGTGGCGCTGACCATGCCGGGCAGTTCCATCACTTCTATCAGTTGCGAAAGCCCGATGGGGAAGGTCTTGCCGCCGTTGGCGAAGCCGTGAATGTTGACGACGGGCGGGACTTCCATGCCATGCCGGCTGGCGGTATCCCACAGCCAGGTCATGTAGTCGCGCAGGTAGGTGCGGTAGAAGCGGCGGTAGGCTTCGAGCAGAAAGGCGGCGTGTTCTGCCTGAGGGTGGGAAAGTTCGGTTTGCAGGAAGCCTGCCGAAGGTCCAGAAGCGAAGCGGTTGGGGTGATGTCCCCGCAGGTAGGCGGCGAAGCGTTCCAGCGTGTCGGGGTTGATGTCCACGATGTTCCGCACCCAGTGGGGCATGCCCATTTCGTTGTCGAGCTGGATGAGCAGGATGTTGCCGCCGCGTGTGATTTGACGGGGAGACAGCACGGCGAAGACTGCCTGATACCATCCCTCGACGCATTTCAGAAAATCGGGATGCAGGTATGAGGCGATGTTTTGCGGCTTGCCATCCTGGCTGATGAATGCCGCCTGCGGGTTTTGTTCGAAGACCCAGGGCGGGATGCCTTCGTTGATAGTCTCTGCCATGATGTAGGGACCGGGGCGGGCGATGACGTATAACCCCATGCGGGCGGCGAGGTCGAGGAAGCCTGCCAGATTGCGCATCGGGTGGGTGTGACCGTCGAGGTCGGTGAGGGAGGGCTGGGGCTGGTGCCACAGCCAGGGGAGGTAGCAGGCTACGGCGTTGAAGCCTGCGTTTTTGAGCAGGCTGAGGCGGTGTTCCCACTGGTCGGCGGGGGTGCGGAAGTAGTGGAATTCGCCCGCTTGCAGGAGCAGGGGCTGGTCATCGAGCCAGAATTGCTGGTGGTGGAAGGTGAAGGTGGGCATGGGAGTCCTTTGTAAACAGGATGTACAGGATGGGGAGGATTTTTTTATTTTGGATTTTCATCCTGTTGTTCCTGTCCATCCTGTTTGGGCTTGAAACCTAAAACATCAAGTGCAGTTTGGATGGGGACGCTGTGGGTGTACACGTCCCAGATGAGGCGGGTGAGGTGGTTTTCGAGCATGAGCAGCGAACAGCCTTTGTCTATGCCGTAGAGGTCGCGGCTGGTCCAGGGCGGGTTGACGGCGAGGTTGTATGAATCGAAGAAGCCGTATTTGCCCCAGGTTTGCGGTTGTTCGCGGAGGAGATAGTCCATCATTTCCAGAGTCTCTTCGGGAATGAAGGGCAGGCAGGAGAGGGCGCTGTAGATGGAGACCGTGCCGCTGTGATGCGGCGGGACGAGGCACGGCTCACTGCCTGCTACTTCGTAGCCAAAGGGGCTGTCGCCTGCGCTCAAGCCCCAACTGCGGGCGTGGTAGGTTTTGTATTGGCTGGCGTGTTCGATGCAAAACTGACGGTTGGCAAGGCAGGCGCGGCGGGTGTTCTCGAACCAATCCACGCCGTCGGGGTCGAGGTAGCGGGCGGTGTCGAGCCAGGCTTCGCTGAAGTGATAGGCGAACAGGTTGCCGCCAGGGTTAACGATGACGGGAAGCCCGTTGAAGTAACCGATGTCACGGCGGAAGCCTGCATACAGGCGGCGGGCAAGGTCGGGGTCGAGGTGGGAGGCGGCTTGCAGGTACATCATCTTTTGTTCTGCCGCCATATCCCAGCGGCTGATGAAGCCCGGCGCGCCATGGACGTAGTCGCCGCCGGCATCGGGGTTGTATGCCATGTGGAAGAGCGCCTTGCCCTCTTCCTCGAAGACGATGAAGCGCCAGTCCACACGCTCCAGTAATTCCGCCGCCAGGTCGCGGATGGCGGCATCCTGAAAATAGGCGGCGGCGGTGATGACGCCGTTGAGGCACAGGGCGGTGTCTATGGTGGAGTATTCGCATTTGCCCCAGCGCCGGGCAGAGTCCATGTGCAGGAAGTGGGCGAAGAAGCCGCGATGATGGCTGGCGCGATGAAGCAGGGTTTCGAGTGTGCCGCCTGTGATGTTCTGCGCCTGTTGTGGTGGGAGGATGCCTCGCTCAGCGGCGATGACCCAGGCGGTGAGGGCAAATCCGCTGGCGGCAATGGAGGCGAGGGCGGGGTTTTTGGTGGAATCCACAGTGAGACCATACCCTGCGCTGTGCGGGTTGAGGTTGGTGTGGTCGAGGAAGAAGCGGATGGAGGCTTCGAGTTCGAGGAGGAGCGTTTTCATTCGGTATTTGTAGGTGTTTGTAGTTCGACATTAATGTCGAACTACCAGGTTCCAGGTTCAGGATTGAGATGGGTAAGATGCCCCTGCCTTGACGAGATTGTGAGGGATATGGGTGCGCTGCTGAAAAGATGCTTCAAGCGCGCATGTAATGCGACACTAATGTCGCACTGCGATATGCAATACATGTACCGCCGCCGCTTCAATCGCTTCCAGGCTGAACGGCAGGGGGTGATATTCCACTTTCAGCCAGGGCTGAATCTGGTCGGCGTAGTGCGGGCTGAAGGGCTGACCCGACTGCCCTGTGGGGACGATTGAAAGCGATGCGTCCCAATCCGCTGGATTGGCGATGATGCGGTAGGCGGGACCGAGCGCCATGGCGTAGGGTTGGTCAGGGTAGTAGCCGCCGCTGTTGACGGTGTTCCAGTTTCCGCCGATGGGGAACGGTCCGCGGTTGAAGATGGGGCGCAGGGGACCGATGCTCCCCAGCGGGTGCGAGGCGGTGTATTGGTGAATATCGCCCCAAGTCTGGTCACCGAGTTCGGTCACGGCGGAGGCGAGGGCGGCAGTGAGGAGTTCGGCGCGGCGCCCATGCCACCAGGGGTTGGCGGGGTCGTCGAGCAGGTTTTGCAGGAACATGTAGGGGTATCCTGCCAGGGTGAGGTAAGAGTCTATCGAGGCGGAATCTAGTTTCGGTTCGAGGGCGAGGCGGATGAGTTTCCGCAGGGCAAGTTCGCTCAGGGCGGCGGCGCGGCTTTCGGGCGACATCACCCCATCCCAATCCTTCAAAAGAGACAGAGCGGCTTTTTCGGCATCGGTTTGTGGGGCGGCTTCGGCGGCGATGGCCTGCGCCAGTTGGCGGTTGATGTCGCTGTATTGGCTGGCTTGCAGTTTGGCGAAGTCTTCGGTGGTGGCGTTCTTGAGAGTGCGAATCGTCTGGCTGATGAGAGCAACGCGGTAGGGCGGCTGGTAGTAGTGCGAAAGGAAGTGGGGATAATCGAGACCTGCGGGGCGGTTGTTGGCGGAGGCGAAGAAGTCGCCTTTGGGATTTTGCGCCGAGGGTAGTTCGTGGAAGGGGACGAAGCCCATCCACTCGTGTTCGCCGTCGGACCCCGAAACGGGCGCCAGACCATAGAGGTCGTTCTTTGCCCGAACGGGGACCGCGCCGCTCATCTGGTAGCCGATGTTGCCGTTCACATCGGCATAGACGAAGTTCATGCCGGGTAGTTGCCAGAGCGAGAGCGCGGCGCGAAACTCGTCCCAGTTTTGGGCGCGGTTGAGTTGCAGGATGGCTTGGGCGAGCGGGCGTCCCTGGTCAATGCCTGTCCAGCGCAGGGCAAGGTGTTGATGACTGTCGGGCGTGGCGTCGCTGACGAGCGGTCCGTGATGGGTGAGACGCACTTTGAGCGTGACCGCTTCGCCGCCTTTGACCTGTATCACTTCTTCGCGGATGGTGAGCGGTTTCCACTCATCTTTGAAGAGGTATTGCGTGCCGTCCTCGTTGAGCGTTTCGATGAAGAGGTCCTGCACGTCGGGGCGGGCGTTGGTCACTGCCCAGGCGATGTGCGCGTTGTGGCCGATTTCCACGCCGGGCAGGCCGGGCAGGGATGCGCCGACGACGTTGTATTGGTTGTCGGTGGTGTGCAAGCCGACTTCGTACCATAGGGTGGGCATGGAGAGCGCCTGATGCGGGTCGCCCGCCAGGAGGGGCTTGCCCGAGGCGGTGTGACTTCCGCCCACCACCCAGGCATTGCTGCCCTGGTCGGGTCTCATCAGCGCGGCGGCGTTGACTTGGCGCGCAAATGCCAGCATGGAGTCAATCGTTTCGGGGAGGAGGGCGGCGTTGGCATCGGGGATGACATCGGGGCCGGGGTATTCGGGCAGAAGGGAGAGGGTTTCGTCCCAGGAGAGGGTTTGGGTCAGTTTGCTGATGACGAGTTCGTCTTGGTAGTTGTTGCTCAAGCCCCAGGCGACGAGTTTGCCGAAGACGAGCGAGTCAATGGGTGTCCAAGGTTGAGGTGTGATGCCGAGGATTTTGAGTTCGAGCGGGAGGTTTTCGCCAGCGCGAGCGAGGAAGGCGTTGACACCGTCGGTGTAGGCGGTGAGGGCGGCTTGGTTTTCGGCGTCGAGGGTCTTCCAATCGGCTTCGGCGGATTCGGTCATGCCAAGGATGCGCATCATTGTGTCGTTCTTCAGCCCGCGCTCGCCGATGACTTCACTGAGTGTGCCATGTGCGGCGCGGCGGGCGGATTCCATTGCCCAGAGCCTATCCTGCGCGTGGACGAAGCCCTGGGCAAAGAACAGGTCGTGGGCGTTTTCGGCAAAGATGTGTGGGATGCCGCTCGAATCGCGGTAGATGGTGACGGGCGCGGTCAGGCCTTCGAGGGCGAGTTCACCATCCAATTGCGGCAGGGCCGGGCGGATGACGCCGAAGTAGGCATAGGTCGGCGCAGCGATGAGGAGAACGAGGAGCAGGATGAGCAAGATTTTCTTGAAGGTGTGCATGGGAGCTTCTTTGGGCGATGTTGTGTGAAAAGGACGCGTGAGGGCAAGAAGGAGGATGACAAAAATCGTCAGCCCTGCCAGCATCCACTTGAGGGCGGCGGCGAGGGAGGCAAGGAAGACCAGCGCAGCGGGCGTCGTTTTCAGCCCAACCAGCATGAGCAGGTGCAGGGAGTTTTCGAGGTAGTCGAGCAGGGCGGCGAGAAGCGGCGCGGCGAAGAGGGCAAGGGTGAAAGGCGAGGGCGGCGCAGCGGCGCGGCGGGTGAGGACGGCGAGCCACGCGCTCAGCGCCAAGGCGTAGGCGATGGGGTAGAGGTAATCCAGCCACATGCCGTTAACGTAGGCGGCGACGTTTCCGTCGCCCCAGGCGGCGATGACGGACTGGAATTTTTCGGTGCTGAATGCCAGTTGCAGGTCGAAGATGGTCGGCGCGCCGGGGGGCAGGTCGCCCAGTCCACGCGCCAGGAGCCAGAAGAGAACTCCCGCCAGCGCGGTAAAGGTCAACGCACGGCGGGGGGAGGCGAGGGAGTGAAAGAGGCGAGAGAGAGAAGACATCATGATACAACGTCTCCGTATGGATTGGAATTCAAAGAACCGAAGGTTGGGAATGGATGATAGATGACTCGCGGAGGATGAAATGCGTGGGGATGCGGCGCGGTTGGAAGGGAGTATCGTTTTCCAGAAAGTCGAGCAGTTGGCGGGTGGCGGTTGCGCCCCATTCGCGGCGGGATGCGCCCACCGTGGAAAGCGATGGCTGCATGTAGCGGGCGATGGGGATGTCGTCGAAGCCGACGACGGCAATATCTGAGGGGGCTTGAAGTCCACGCTCCTTCATGGCGCGCAGGAAGCCGAGTGCCATCTGGTCGTTGGCGCAGAAGACGGCTTCGAGCGGGGGGGATGAGTCCAGGATGGATTGGGCGGCCTCGTAGCCAGAGATTTCTGTAAAATGTCCTTGCGCTACCAGCACATGCAAACCGTGCTGTTCTGCTTCGTGGAGAAAGGTGCGGGCGCGCTCGGCATTGTCGAATGAGTCGGGTGAACCGGCTACATAGGCCATGCGGCGCAACCCTTGCGTGTAGAAATGATGGAAGGCTTCGTGCACGCCCTGGGCGTTATCGAGCAGCAACGGCAGGATAAAATCATTTTGCAGGAGGCGGTCCAGCACAACGATGGGGAAGCGCCGCGAAGCCAGTTTTATGATGGATGTGTCGGGAATTTTGGAGTCGAAGACAATCGCGCCGTCCACCTGGCGATAATGCAACAGGCGGCGCGGAGAGCGGGTTTCGGGGCTGACGATGAGTTCATAGTCTGTTGCCAGGATAACATCGTGAATTCCCTCAAGGATTTCTTCATAGAACGCACCGCCAAAACGGGAAATGAATACTCCAATGGTAAGTGTTTTGACCCTCTTAAGGTGGCGGGCAAAAGCGTTGGGATGGTAGTTGAGTTCCTCTGCCACCTGGAGAACGCGTTGACGTGTGGCTTCGCTGATGTTGCCCGTATTGTTCAGCACATACGAGGCGGTGGTGATGCTTACACCGGCTTTTTGGGCAATGTCGCGGATGGTAGTCATAGCATTTTTTGTGGAGCGAAATGAATTTCGCTCTATGGCAAAGGGTCGATTTGCAGGCGTTCCAGCCCGGAGCGCAGGTATTCGTTCTTCATGGTAATGGCATACACAAGGTTATTTTGGTAGTTTGCCAGCATGA